>NZ_VITD01000003.1:424702-579696 GCF_007827755.1 Micromonospora sp. CNZ322 | reverse complement strand
AATTGGCACTGGCTTTACAAGCACCCTGTTGAGTTCTCAAAGAACAACCACACACCGACCAGAAGCCCCACCTCAGTGGAACCCCAACCGGGGCTATTCACCGCTCCGCGACCAGCGCTTTCAGCGCCAGGCACTTTTACCACGTTACCCGCTCGTTTCCGCCGTGTCAAACCGATATTTCGCGGTTCGTCGTGCTTCACCCGACATGCGGATAGTGTTGCTTGCTCGAGTCCACGATGACGCACGTCGTTGCCGACGTTCGTTTCTGTCGTGGGAAGCCGCAGACCGGCCGATCACCGCTTCGCGGCTCTCCGCCCGGCTCCTGCCGGCTTCGAAACTCTACCCGGTCGGCTCCGCGTTCGCAACCCCGTTTCCGGAGTGTTCCGCACCGCCCGATCCTCAGTCTCGCTCGGCGTTCCCGCCACGAGCCTGGCGCCCGTTCTCGGCCGGTTTGTCCGGCCTCCCCCGTGCAGAGAGAAAGTTACGCGGACGGCCCGGAGAAGGCAAATCAGGGTTCATCACTGGTTCGAACGAGGAGCGTCGCACCGCCCCCGACGCGGCCGAGGACCGAGCACCTCGACTCCCCGCCACAGCCCGAGGACGCGGGCCACCTGGACGTGCCAGAGTGTCAGTCATGGATGAGTCCGGGCACGGCGCCAGGGTGTTCGCCGAGGAGGCGCTGCTCGGCCTCATCGGGCCGTTCTGGCAGGTGGTGATCGGCGCTGTCGTGCTGGTCGTACTTGTGCTCTCGGTGGGACGACTGGCCCGGCGGGGCAGGTCCCGGATGACCACTGCGCTGCTGGTCACCGCGGCGGCCATCGCCGGGTTCGCGGTGATCGGCGTCCTGCTGGAGGGCTGAGGTTCAGAGCCGGCGGTTGGCCAGGCTGGGCAGCTCGGCGCGGATCGTGTCGAGCCGGTCCAGGTCCAGGTCGACGACAGAGACCCCCGGACCGTCCGGCACCTGGCCGATGACCGTCCCCCACGGGTCGACCACCATGCTGCGCCCGAAGCAGGTGCGACCTGGCTCGTGGTCGCCGGTCTGACCGGCCGCCGCCACGAAACACTGGTTCTCGATAGCCCTGGCCCGCAACAGGACCTCCCAGTGGTCCCGGCCGGTGTGCATCATGAACGCGGCCGGAACCACAAGCAGCTGCGCGCCTCCATCGGACGCGAGCAGCCGGTACAGCTCCGGGAAGCGCAGGTCGTAGCAGATCGACAGGCCGACCCGCAGCCCCTCGACGTCGACCACCACCGGTTGGGCTCCGGGCGCGACACTCGCCGACTCCCGGTAGGAGACCCGACCGGGAATCTCCACGTCGTACAGGTGAATCTTGCGATAGCTCGCGGCCAGACTGCCGGAACGGTCGAAGACCAGCGAGGTGTTCCAGGTGTGGTCCGGGTCCGGGCCGGCCTCGTGGAACGAGCCGGCCACCAACCAGATCCCGAGCCGCCGGGCGACGCCGGCGAAGAAGGTGCCCACCTCGCCGTCGACCGGCTCCGGTTCGGGCAGCCCAGCGGCAGGGCCCAGGTAGTCCACGTACTCCGGGAGGACGGCGAGATCCGCGCCGCCGGCGGCGGCGCGCTCCAGTAGGGCCTCTGCGGCCGCCAGATTGGCCTTACGGTCGTCCCGGGCGTTCAGCTGGCAGACGGCGACACGCATGAGCAAAGCGTACGGCTGGAGGGCTCTGACGGACAGCGTCACGATCTGGCCGGCACGAGCCGTCAGGGGCGAACGGCAACCGAACACGATCACGCCGGCCGCTCAGGATCGAACGGCCGGCGTGATGCGGGAAGGATCAGGCGGACTTTTCTTCGCGGTCGCGCCGAGCCCGGCGCCCGGTGAACTCACGCGGCACGATCGTCGGGTTGACGTTCTCCAGGACAACCTCGCGGGTGATCAGCACGCGGGCGGCGTCGGGGTTGCTCGGCACCTCGTACATCGCGGAGAGCAGAACCTCCTCGATGATGGCCCGCAGACCACGGGCGCCGGTGCCCCGCAGCATCGCCTGATCGGCGATGGCTTCCAGCGCCGGCTCGTCGAACTCGAGCTCGACACCGTCCAGCTCGAACAGGCGCTGGTACTGCCGGACCAGGGCGTTGCGCGGCTCGGTGAGGATCCGAACGAGGGCGCTGCGGTCCAGGCTGCGAACGTTGGTGATCACCGGCAGCCGGCCGACGAACTCGGGGATCAGCCCGAACTTGAGCATGTCTTCCGGCATGACCTGGCTGAAGATGTCGTCGGTCGACCGCTCCGAGACCGACCGGAGTCGGGCGCCGAAGCCGGTGCCGCCCTGCCCGGTGCGGGACTCGATGATCTGGTCGAGGCCGGCGAACGCTCCGCCACAGATGAACAGCACGTTCGTGGTGTCGATCTGGATGAACTCCTGGTGTGGGTGCTTACGGCCACCCTGCGGCGGCACGTTGGCCACCGTGCCCTCGAGCATCTTGAGCAGGGCCTGCTGCACGCCCTCACCGGAGACGTCCCGGGTGATCGACGGATTCTCCGACTTGCGGGCGATCTTGTCGACCTCGTCGATGTAGATGATGCCGGTCTCGGCGCGCTTGATGTCGTAGTCGGCGGCCTGGATCAGCTTGAGGAGGATGTTCTCGACGTCCTCGCCGACGTAGCCCGCCTCGGTCAGCGCGGTGGCGTCGGCGATGGCGAACGGGACGTTCAACATCCGGGCGAGGGTCTGCGCCAGGTGGGTCTTGCCGCACCCCGTCGGGCCGAGCAGCAGGATGTTGGACTTCGCCAGCTCGACGGCGTCACTGCCGGAGCCCGGCGCGCCGGCCGCCTCGGCCTGGATCCGCTTGTAGTGGTTGTAGACCGCTACGGCGAGCGCCTTCTTGGCCTGATCCTGACCCACGACGTAGGTGTCGAGGAACTGGCAGATCTCCATCGGCTTGGGAAGCTCTTCCCACTTCACCTCGCCGGACTCGGCCAGCTCCTCTTCGATGATCTCGTTGCAGAGATCGATGCACTCGTCGCAGATGTAGACCCCAGGGCCCGCGATGAGCTTCTTGACCTGCTTCTGCGACTTGCCGCAGAAGGAGCATTTCAGTAGGTCGCCGCCGTCACCGATCCGTGCCACCTACGTTCTCCCTGCACTCATCGGCCGGAGACCCGGCCCTGACCTGCGGACGTTGCGCGCCGCCCGGCTTAGTTCGCGCCGCCGGCCCAACCGGCGAAGCGGTACGGACCCGACGTTACCCGCTGGCGGGGCATTCTCCGACCCCCAAAACGGGTGTGTCAGAGGTCGGCCGGGAACGGAGCCCCGGCCAACCTCTGACCCGGTACAGCTCAGCGGGCGGCGTTGGCCGCCAGCAGACCCTTCTTGCGACTGGTCAGGATCGTGTCGACCAGCCCGTACTCCTTGGACTCCTCGGCCGTCATGATCTTGTCACGGTCGATGTCCTTGCGAACCTGCTCGATCGGGCGGTTGCAGTGGCGGGACAGCATGTCCTCCAGCTGCGTACGCATCCGCAGGATCTCCCGGGCCTGGATCTCGATGTCCGAGCCCTGCCCGTAGCCGCCCTCGGTGGCCGGCTGGTGAATGATGATCCGCGAGTTCGGCAGGGCCATCCGCTTACCCGGCGTGCCCGCCGAGAGCAGCACGGCCGCCGCGCTCGCCGCCTGCCCGAGGCAGACCGTCGAGATGTCCGGGCGGACGTACTGCATGGTGTCGTAGATCGCCGTCATGGCGGTGAACGAACCACCCGGCGAGTTGATGTACATGATGATGTCGCGGTCCGGGTCGGTGCCCTCGAGCGTCAGCAGCTGGGCCATCACGTCGTTGGCCGACGCGTCGTCCACCTGGACGCCGAGGAAGATGATCCGGTCCTCGAAGAGCTTGTTGTACGGGTTCGACTCCTTGACCCCGTACGACGTGCGCTCGACGAACGACGGCAGCACGTAGCGGTTGTGCACGGCCGCGAACTGGGGCGGCAGGCTCAGATCGGTCATCGTCAGCTCCTCAGCTCAGGGTCCCGGCGCCATCCGGAACCTGTGCGGCTCCGATGATCACCTTGTCGATGAAGCCGTAGTCCATGGCCTCCTGGGCGGTGAACCAACGGTCCCGGTCCGAGTCGGCCTCGATCTGCGACTGGCTCTGGCCGGTGTGGTGCGCGACCCGCTCCTGGAACATCCGCTTCGTGTAGAGCATCTGCTCCGCCTGGATGGCGATGTCGGACGCCGTGCCGCCCAGACCACCGGACGGCTGGTGCATCATGATCCGTGCGTGGGGCAGGGCGTACCGCTTGCCCTTGGTGCCCGCGCAGAGCAGCAGCTGACCCATCGAGGCAGCCATGCCCATCGCCACGGTCGACACGTCGTTGTCGATGAACTGCATGGTGTCGTAGATCGCCATGCCGGAGTAGACCGAGCCACCCGGCGAGTTGATCCACAGGTTGATGTCGCGGTCCGGGTCCTCCGCGGCGAGCAGCAGCAGCTGCGCGCAGATGCGGTTGGCGACCTGGTCGGTCACCTCACTGCCCAGGAAGATGATGCGTTCCTTGAGCAACCGGTTGTAGACCGAGTCGTCGAGGTTGCCAATGGAGTCGCCACCGCGCGCGTCAATCGCCCGGAGCGACTTCTTGGGGATGTGCATGTCGGTCATGGCAGCCCTTCGCTCTCCGTACCGTCTTTCCCGACACTAACCGCTGTGCGGGGCGGCAGAGTCCCGGTCGGGGCACTGTTCGCTCTCAGCGCAGCTGTGTCGGGCGTACCCGCGGCGCGGGCTTCCGGGCGTACCCGGCAGTGCTTGCTGCCCGGGCATTACCCGGCAAAGCTTGCTGCCCGGGCATTACCCGGAAAGGGAAACGGCCGCCGTCCGCCGCTCAGCGGCGGACGGCGGCCGCACCCGACGATCAGTGGTCGTGGTTGTGCTCCGCCTCGTTGGCGGCGCGCAGGGCGTCGAGGGTGATCCCGTTGCCGGCCGAGTCCTTGATCGTGATCTTCTCCATGACGGCCGCGAGCGCCTTGCCCCGCCGCACGTCGCCGAAGACCGCGGCGGCCGCGCCGGAGCGCACCAGCTGGTCGTAGTACTGCTGCGGGGCCATCCCGGCGCGCTGCGCCCGGTGCACGATCTCGTGCCCGAACTCGTCGTCGGAGACCTGCACGTCCTCCGCGTCGGCGAGCGTGTCCAGCAGGAGCTGGACCTTGACGCCCTCGGTCGCCGCCTCGGTCAGCTCGGCGTCGATCTGCTCCTCGGTCTTGTCCTCGGCCGCGAGGTACTCCTCCATCGAGGCGCCGATCCGCTCCAGCTGGTCGACCATGGCCTGCTTGCGGCTCTCGACCTCCTCGCGAACGACACCCTCCGGCGCCGGGATGTCGGCGGCCTCGACGAGCTGGGCCAGGGCCTTGTCCCGAGCGGCGTAGATCTGCTCGACCTGCTTGCCCTGGGTGACCCGGGACCGCAGGTCGCCGCGCAGCTCCTCGATCGTGTCGAACTCGCTCGCCATCTGGGCGAACTCGTCGTTCAGCTCCGGCAGCTCCTTCTCCTTGACCGTGCGCACGGTCACCGCCACGTCGGCGTCCCGACCGGCGAAGTCGCCGCCGACCAGCTGGGTGGTGAAGGTGGTGTCGTCACCGGCGGCGAGGCCGACCACTGCCTCGTCCAGGCCCGGCAGGAGCTGCTTGCTGCCCACCTCGTGGGAGATGTTGCTCGCCTGGCCGCCCGGCACGTCCTCGCCGTCGACGGTGGCGTTCAGGTCGATCTGGACGTAGTCGCCCTCGGCGGCGGCCCGCTCGACGGTCTTGAGGGTCGCGAAACGCTCCCGCAGGTTCTTCACCTGCTCGTCGATCTCGCTCTCGTCGATCTGCAGCTCGTCGACGGTCACCTCGATGGTGCTCGCGTCCGGGATGGTGATCTCCGGACGGACGTCGACCTCGGCCGTGAAGTTCAGCGAGTCACCGTCGTTGAACTCGGTGATCTCGACCTCCGGGCGCCCCAGCGTCTTCAGGTCGTGCTCGCGCACCGCGGCGAGGATGTTCTCCGGGATGGCCTCCTGGACCGCCTCGTTGAGAACGGTGCCCCGGCCCACCCGCTGGTCGATCACCGCGGTCGGCACCTTGCCCCGGCGGAAGCCCGGAACCTGGACCTGCGAACCGATCTCCCGGTACGCCTTCTTGAGGCTCGGCTCGAGCTCGACGAACGGCACCTCGATGGCGAGCCGCACGCGCGTCGGGCTCAGAGTCTCGACGGTGCTCTTCACAGGCGTACTCCTTGACGGATCTCAGTTGAGTCTGGGCGTGATTCAGCCCATCGAGTGTAGGCGAGCCGGCCTGACGCTCCGGCATCGCCCGGGGACCGCACTGGGCGGCACCCGGGGCGGCCCGGCCGCGGACGACAGTCGGGGTGGCGGGATTTGAACCCACGGCCCCTCGCTCCCAAAGCGAGTGCGCTACCAAGCTGCGCCACACCCCGTGGCGACGTGCAGTCTATGCCGTCGCCACGCCTCAGTCGGTGCCGGGGCATCCCCCACCCGGACACATCACCCGAAAATTACCATTTCGCTCCGCGCCCGTCCCGCCAAGATCCGCCGGGCGGCTCCAAGATCCGCACAACTTCGCGGATGTAGTGGGCTCCGCGCACGGCGAGGCCACTACATCCCGGAGGTTGTGCGGATCTTGGGTCGCCGTGCCGCCGGTCGCGGAGGACGCGGCACCGCAGGGGCGGCGACGCGGTTACGCGTCGGGCGTCGACATTGGGTACGCTGTAGGCGCGTCCTGTTTCGGCGGGATGCACGCGGGCGTAGCTCAATGGTAGAGCTTCAGTCTTCCAAACTGACTACGCGAGTTCGATTCTCGTCGCCCGCTCCACGCACGAAGGCCCAGGTTGACCGCACGATCGCGGCACCTGGGCCTTTCGCATCTCCCCCGCCAAGCGGAGGGACCAACTACCTTCTAGGACGTTTCGGCGTAGCTCCGAGTCGCACTGGTGATCGACGCCGTGACATCGTCGGCGCGGGTGTGCCTACCGGTCCTCACCGCGAGCCTTCGGCCCTGGATTTACTGTTCGCGTAGGTCCAGATGTTCTGGATCATCGCCGACTTGTGCGTGTGGGCCGGCCGCTCGGTGAACAGCAGGTATTCGAGCTCCGGCGACGGCCCCTGCTCCGCCAGCAGCCAGGCCCGGACCCGCCAGCCGCCGGCCCCGAGGAACTCCCGGCGGTCGGCGACCGCGAGGAACGCCTCACGGTCCAGCAGCGGCAGCAGGTCCCTCAGTGTCTCGTCCAGCCGCCGGCGCACCTGCTCCGACACCTCGGCGGCGGTGACCTCGTCGGCGATCCGCCACTGGTCCCCACCGGACAAGGTGGTGAATCCGACGCGATGCTTCCAGATCGCGTACAGCGGCCGAGGTTGCTCGGACTCGGGAAGGCGGTAGCGACGCCGGGCAGACTCCCACGCCGGCGCCAACACCAGGCCCACGTTGATGTAGAAGATCTTCTCGGTCGCGCTCGAGTGGTCCGACATCTGAAGCTCGACGACGAGCGCGTCGCCCGCCGCCGAATACCGACGGAAGACGCGACCCTTCCCCTGCTCGAAGCCGTACCCGGCCAGATGCTCCGCAAGGCCCTTGACGAAGTCGTTGAACAACGTTTGCAGGGACATTGACATGGTCCTTCCAACTGGCCGGGACGGCAACGAGCAGATGAGCGGCCGGGTCCTGATCGCGCACACCCCAGGCGCCGGCGAGCTGCATGGCCCGCAGATCCGGCGCGTTCCGACGTTCGATGTTCGCCGATACGGCTCCTGTGCAGGCGATGGCGGACGGCCGAGACTGTAGCGATGTCATCCGTTGGGGCGGGCGCCCCTCGCAGGCAGGTCGTCGCTGCCGCTCTGCTCATCGTCGTCGGCGTGCTGGTCCTCTTCGTCCCGGCCGGTGACGAGGGCAGGGTTCTCGTGCCCATCAGCGACGGTCACGGGCTGTCCGCGGTGGACGGGGTCGGCGCAGCGCTGCTGACGGCGGGCGGCACCTGGCTGGAGGTGCTGGTGATACGACGCCTGCCGTACCTCGCCCTGCCGCCACGGGCCCTGTTCGCACTCGGCCTGCTGGCTGGCCTCGGCGTGGGGCTCCTGGTCGCCTCGGTGTTCGCCGGGTTCTTCTGGTGGTGGGCGGTCGGCGCCACCACGCTCGGACTTGCCGTCCTCGTCCTCGTGCCCCTCACGGCGCGCCGCTGAGAGAGACGCGCCGGAGCTCGTACGGGTCACTGCGGTTTCGACACACGGCAAGGCCCAGGTGAACCGCCGGTGGCGGCACCTGGACCCACTCGGCGAGGCCGAGTCGCGGTGTCACTTCAGGTGGAACCGTTCGTCGACAGCGAGAGCCGCCAACTGCGGCACGGAGAACGGCAGCTTCGTCAACGCCGGCCGACTCTCGTCCAGTCGCACGCCCTGCGCCACGAAGACCACCACGCCGTCCGGGTGCCGGTACGCCGACCACTGGTCGAGCCGATCGTCGCCGCTCGGTCGGACCACCACGCCGACCCGCACGGCTCCGACGGTCTCGACCTGACACTCGCCCCGCATGCCCCAGAATTTCTGGGCCAGGTCGCACGGCTCGGTCGGCAGTTGGTTGCCGGCGTCGTGCACCTCGACGATCACGCGTCCGGTGCCCTTGCCCTGCACCACGGCCACCGAGGACGAGTAGCTCCACACGTCGACGCCGTCCACCTTGGCCTCGAACTGCGCCTGGTGGGTCCGCAGCGTCCGCTCCTCGGCGGACCGGCTCGACGGGTCCTCGGGCGTGGTGTAGCCGGAAGGTATGACCGAGACGGCCTCGGTGAGCAGGTGAGCCCCCTGCTCGTACCTGGACCCGGCCCGCGCGGTCCGGTCCTCCTGAGGTTGCCCGTCCGGCCCGGTCGGCCAAGGCTCCTTGGTGTCCGGAGAACCCAGTGGCCCCTGGCCCGCCGGTTGGTAGACGTGGCCGTCCGGGGTGGCGACGGCCGCGAAGCCGGTGACCGCCAGCACGACAGCCGCCGATCCGAGGGACACCCACAGCGCGCGTCGACGGAAGTGCCTCCGCCGTGCCGCGTCGAGCGCGGCTGTCGTACTCAATGGTGGTGGCGGGGTTGTTTCCGCCATCTCGCTGCGCAGCCCCTCGCGCAACTCCTGTTCGTTCATCGCTCCCCCATCCCGATCCCGCTGTTGGTGGGTGTCAGGAGGCCACGCAAGGTGTCGAGCCCGCGTGCCGCCTGGCTCTTCACCGTCCCTGGAGAACACTCCAGCAGCGCCGCGACGTCCTCGATCGACAGGTCCTCCCAGTACCGCAGAACCAGCACGGCCCGCTGACGCGGTGCCACCCGGGCCAGCGCCTGCAGCAGCACCAGTCGGCTCTCCGGTGAGTCGGGCGGGGCCACCTGCTCGGCGTCCTCGCCACCCACCCGTTCACGCCGCCACCAGCCGCGGCGGCGCTCGTCGAGGAAGGTCCGGATCAGGATCTGGCGCACGTAGCTGTCGAGCACCTCGTGCCGGGAGATCCGGTTCCAGACCCGGTAGAGCTTGACGAACGTGGTCTGGACCAGGTCTTCGGCACGGTGCCAGTCGCCGCACAGCAGGTACGCGGTGCCGCGCATGGCACCGGACCGTGCCGCGAAGTACTCGGCGAACGCCTCGTCGCGATCGCTCATTCAGGCCTCCGATCCCTGTTTCGAGTTAGTCACGCGGGGTCTGGCCCAGGGGGTTGCTCCGAATCTCGCGGACATGTCACGGGATCAACGCCGGGAAGGCGCGAAGGACGCCTTGACAGGTGTCGATCTGTGCACTGGTGTAAGGACCAAGCACATCGACATCCGTCACAGGAGGGCACATGATCGTCCGACGACGGTGGACAGCTGCCGCCACCACAGTGATCCTGTTCAGCGCAGTGTTGTCCCATCCGGCTTCCGGAGCGGCCGCACCTGCCGACCCGGCCGCCCCGATCTCTCTGAGCGCCACCGAAACCGCACTGGTGCGAGTCCAACTCCGCGATCAGGCCCAACTGGACCGGCTCGTCGCCACCGGCGCGGACCTGGCCAACCGACCCCGGGCACGGGACGGCCGGATCCTCGCCGACCTGGTGCTCAGCGGCACGCAGCTCGGCGAACTGACCGCGCAGGGCGCGACGGCCGTGCAGATCGTGCAGCGCGCCGGAGACGGCAACCGGCACTACGCCGACAGCGTCCGCGCGGCTCAGGCCCGCACCGCCGCCGGGCTGCGCGCGCCGGCCGCAGGCCAACGGTCCACCGCCGCCGCCACTGCCGTGGACACCCTCCAGGTGCAGCAGGCGTACTGGTGGACCACGACCGGACAGACCTTCCTGCAGGCCCAGGTGGCGACCACCGCCACCGACGACCCGGACGTGGAGATCACCGTCAGTTGGCGGACGGCGGACGGCGCCACCGGCTCGTTCCCGCTGTACCGGTTCGAGGACTCCGGCGAGTACCAGTACCACTACACGCTCCCCCAGCCGGTGCCGAGCCGACCGGTTCAGCTGAGCGCCACCTCCAGCCTCGGCGGGGTCAGCCGGGCGGTCACCCCGACGCTCTGGCCGAACGCCACCCCGCCGCCGCTGCCGGCCGGCTACCAGAAGGACTTCATCGACGCGTACCTGACGCCGGTGGACATCCAGGCGCGGATCAAGCGGCTGGCCCGGCAGTACCGGGGCCTGGTGGACGTGATCGACCTGCCGAACAAGACCCAGGGATACCGACGAAACGCCGTCGGCTACCTGGGCGACCCGGCGGTGGCCGCCCTGGTGGTCGAGTCGGTCCGCTTCGGCGACCAGAACATGAACGGCGTACAGGTGCGGACTGTCGACCCGGGCCGGGCGAACCGGCCACTGACCATCGGCTACCGCGACCGCGTCCTCACCGTGTCACTAGCCACCGACACCGCGGGCAAGACGGTGAGCACCACCGACGAGGTCGCAGCGGCGATCAACGCACGTCAGCCGGACCGGTTCCGGGCCATCGTCGAGGACGGCTCGGCCGGGCTGCCGATGCCCGTCGCCGGCCCCACCCGACTCGACGACGGCCTCCAGGGCACCGAGGTGCCGGCACGGCCGTGGACGGTGCAGGCGCTGCGCCTCGGCGTACACCGGGACGGTTCCCGGGTCGGGGTGCTCGCGTACTCCCAGGAACACGCCCGGGAGTGGGCCACCCCGCTGGTGACGCTGGAGTTCGCCGAGCGGATGCTGGCCAACGCCCGGACCGACCCGGCCACCCGTGAGCTGCTGGAGCAGGTCGACATCTTCGTCATCCCGACGGTCAACCCGGACGGCGCGAACTACTCGTTCAACGACTTCAACTTCCAGCGCAAGAACCTCGTCAACCACTGCACCGGCGCGGCCCGCGACCCGAAGAACCGCACCTCGTGGGGCGTCGACATCAACCGCAACTACACAGTCGGGTCGTACTTCGACGGCTACGTGGGCGCCAGCGCCAACTGCCTGTCCGGTAACTACGCGGGCACCGCCGAGCTGTCCGAGGCGGAGAGCGGCAACGTGATCGCGCTCGCTCAGGACCACCCCAACATCAAGTTCGCGATGAACGTGCACTCCTACGGCGGGTACTTCATGTGGCCGCCGGGGGCGTACCGGGCCGACGGCAGGGTCACCCTGCCGCGACCGTCGATCGACGAGTCGACGCTGTTCCTCAACAGCGCCCGGCGGATCGTCGGCGCCATCGCCCAGGAGCGCGGCACCGTCACCTGGCCGTCGCAGACCGGACCGGTCGCCGACGTGCTCTACTCCGCCGCCGGCAACTCGGCCGACCAGCTCTACTACGAGCTGGGCATCTTCGCCTGGGACTTCGAGGTCGGCAACGACCGGTGGAACCCGGCGACCAACCAGTGGGAGGGCGTCGGCTTCCAGCCGCCGTTCGACGAGGCGCACGGCGAATCCCAGGAGTACGCCGGCGGGCTGGTGGAAATGGTCCGGGTCGCCCGCGACTACGCCGCCGCCGAGGCGGCCGCCGACTGACCCGCGGGTCCCGTACCGCCGCCGGCTGCTGCCGGCGGCGGTACGGCCCAGGACGCGCGACCCCCGGTGACGGACGGTAAGCCGATGGTGATCACAGACGTTGACGTGTTTTCATGTCAGCACGCCTGCGCCAACCCGGGACATCGATGACTGAGCAACCCGCACCTGATCACCTCGTTGTGGTCGACGTGTTGACGCAGGGTCTGAGCCACCTGCTACGCGACGAGGATCCGGAACTGGCCCGATGGATCGAGGAACTGGTCGCGACACTGAAGAGTCCCCGGCAGACGACGCTGGCCGGCTGGAACAGCTTCCTCGACCCCGGCGCCGACTCCAGCTGACCCGCTCGGAGTTCACCCGCCTGGCCGACGGCCGGGCTGGCCCGGCTGCCATCCGCGCTCTGCGGCGCGCGCAACGCAACCGCACGATGCTCGTCCTCAAGAGCCTCGCCGACACCGACGACGCCCTGGCGGCGTCGGCGCACCTGCTCGGCCAGGCCCACCGCCTCGACCCGGCCGCCGCGGACGTGCTGCTCGATCACCCGTGGCTGGCGGTCTGGGCGATCGATCGGGTCCGGCACGGTGCCACCCGCCGACCCGACTACCTTCCGTTCGCGGCGCTCGCGGCGGCCGCCCTCAGCGGTCGGTCGGACGCGGCGGTGCCCGTCACGCCGCGCGCGGGCCTGGTGCCCGTGCCGGGCCTCGGGGTGCTGCGCCGACACGGCCGCAGCACAACTGTCACGCCGGCCGACCTGACCGGGCGCCAGTGGACGCCCACCCGCTGGTGGCGCTTCACCGACCAGTCGGTCACCCTCGACCTCCGCGTCGACGACCTGGACCCCTACCGCGACTGCTTCGGGCTACCGGTCGCCGCCCGGCTCTCCGCACCGCAGGCCGCGGAGCTGGAACGGTCCGTCGGGCACGCCTGGCACCTGCTCGTCGGGCACGCCCCGACGCACGCCGCCGAGGTGGCCGCCGGGATCAGCACCTTCGTGCCGTTGGCCGACGGCACCGAGCGCGGGCACAGCGTCACGCACGCCGACGCCTTCGGGGCGTTGGCCGCCGACGCCAACCTCGACCCGGTGGATCTCGCCGTGACGATGGTGCACGAGCTGCAACACAGCAAACTCAACGCTGTCCTCGGCCTGGTCCAGCTGCACGAGCCCGCCGACCCGGCGCGGTACTTCGCGCCCTGGCGTCCTGACCCGCGTCCGATCGGCGGGCTGCTGCACGGCACCTACGCGTTCACGGCCGTCGCCGAGGTGTGGGCCGCGCTGCGCGCCCATCCGAAACTGGCGGCCCAGGCCACCGCGCGGTTCGCTGTGGTACGGGCGCAGTTGGAGCGCGCCCTGGTCGAGCTCGCCCGGGCCGGAAGTCTCACCTCGGCCGGGCGGCTCTGGGCAGATCGCCTGGCCGAACGGATCGGCCAGTTGGCCGCCGTGCCGGTCCCGGCGTCCGCCGACGCCGCCGGGCGGCGGGAGGTGGCGGAGGCCGAGCGCGCGCGCCGACCGGCGATCACCACCGGATGAACCCACGGCTCGGTACGACCGCCGCCGGTGGGCGAGGCGTCAGGTCAGCCCGACGGTTTCGATGTCGCACTCGATGCGCCGCTGACCCCGCGCGGCGTCCACCTCCGGGTGGTCCGGCCCGAACAACGCCTCCAGCGCCGCGGCAGCCTCGTCGAGCAGCTCGCGGCCCCGAGCCTCCTCGCCGACCTCGATCAGATCGACCGACGCGTTGACCGCACAGTAGAGCGTGTACGGGTGCCCCGGCCCACGCAGGCGACGCGAGTCCTCAAGGATCGCCTCGGAGAGCACCTGCGCCTGCTCCAGCCGGTGCGACCGGACCAGGTTGATCGCCTGCGCGGTGCGCGCGCTCAGCAGGTACGGATGGGTGGGCGGCAACGCCTCGCCCATCGCCTGCAGGGTGGCCGCACCCAACTCCCGCGCCTCACGGTCGAAGTTGCGAGCCCGCAGGATCACCCCGAGGTTGACCGCAGCGCAGAGCGTGACCGGATGCCGATCTCCGAAGACGGCTCGGAAGGTGGTGTGCCCCTGGGCGGCCAGGGCGTACGCCTGGGTCGCGTCGCCCGCCGCGCGCATGGCGTTCGCGCAGGTCATGCCCGCCTCCGCGGCCAGCACATGATCGGTCCCGAAGCGGCGGGTCACCATCCGGTAATTGGCCGCGCCCTCGCTCACGGCGGCGTCGAGCCGCCCCGTCTTGCGTAGGCAGGCGATGTGGATGCAGGTGGCGCGCAGCACGGTGAGGTGCTCCGCTCCCAGCAGCGACCGCTGCACCGGCAGGGAGCTGTCCAGCAGTTCCAGCGCGTCGGCGTACCGCCCCAGGAGGTAGAGGTCGCGCGCCTGGGCCTCCTGGGCCAGCACGAGTGCATAGGTGCCGTCCTCCGCAGCGGCACCGGCGTGCCGCGCCACTTCGAGGTTGAGCTCGTACGCCCCTTCGAAGTCACCGGTCAGGCGAAGGTTGATCGCCATCGAGTTCATCACCCGCAGCGTGCTCGGATGCCCGTCGCCGAGCACCCTGCGGTGCACGTCGAGGTTGCGCCGGTCCAGGTCGGCCGCGGCCGCGAAGTCGCCGATCCGCCGCAGGTCCGCGCCGACGCTGTTCGCCGCACCCAGGGTGTACTCGTGCTCCTCACCGAGGCTCGTCCGCATCCGCTCCAGCGCTTCGAGGCCGAACGCGGCCGCGCGCGGGTCGGCGAGCAGCCGCAGGGCGTCCGCGTACCGTCGCATCGCCAGCAGGGTCAGCGGATCGCCGCTGCGCCCGCCGTCTGGACCGGGCTGGTCCCAGGCGGCCAGGATCTCCTCCGCGAAGTCCCGACAGCCTTCGAAGTCACCCAGGTTGTAGATGTAGCGCAGTTGGTCCATCGCCGTCCGGCGGGCGTCGAGGTCACCGTGGATCAGACCGGCGACGCGGACGTGTGGCGCGATGTCGGCATGGCGGGGCCAGGTGCTCCGGTCGTCCGGAAAGCCCGGGTTGGCGGCGGCCAGCAGCCGGCGGGCGTTCGTCAGCGGACTGTCGTCGCCCTGCTCGGCGAGCCCCTCCCGGATGACCGCCTGCACCAGTCGGTGCACCTGTACGTGCCGGCTGGCGTTGTCCGCCTTCGCGAGCCCGAGCGACGCCAGTTGCCGGATGGCCCGGGCTATGTCGTTGCGCTCCTGGAGGCTGGTGCGCAGCGGTTCGTCCAACCCGGCGCGGCGCCCCTCCCAGAGCAGGCGCATCGGGACCGGGTCGGGGCTGAGGAAGGCGAGTAGCTGGATCAGCTGCGCGGCGGCGGGATTCTGCTCGCGTACCGCGGCGAGGGCCATCGACACCACAGTCAACACGGTGCCCCGGTACTGCCTGGGCTGCCCCTCACCCAGCAGCTCCCGGGCGTGTTCCTTGAGGTCGACGAGGTACTCGTCGACCGACGACAGCATGGTGAGCAGCCAACTGACGGCTTGTTCCAGGGCGAGTGGCAGGTCGCCAAGCTCGGCGGCGAGCCGGCGGGCGTCGTCAGGGCTGGTGGCGGGACGCCGCTTGAGCAGCAGTTCCACGCTCTCGGCTCGGGTGAAAACGTCGACGTCCAGGGTCAGGGCGCTCGCCGACCAGGCCATGTTCCGCGACGTGACGAGGACGTGGCCGCGTTCGCCGACGAGGTTCGAGGAAGGCATGAGCGGAGCCAGCTCGTGCGGGTCGTCGGCGTTGTCGTAGACCAGCAGCCAACTGAGCGAACTCGTCGACAGCGAGTCGAGGACCGTCCGCACGGTCTGCTCCAGGCTGGCGCTGGCGGCCAGGCCGAGCCGCTCACCGAGAGCGGCGATCGAGGTACGCAGCGCAGTGAGATCCTCGGCGGCCATCCACCAGATCAGCTGGTAACGGTCCGCGTACCGGTAGGCGAACTCGACCGCGAGCTGGGTCTTGCCGACCCCACCGACACCGCGCAGCGCCGCTTCCGGCAGCACCGAGGCCCGGTGCTGTGACGACAGAAGCTCGTCGAGGGCGACGAGCTGTTTCTCCCGGCCGGTGAAGTACAGGTTGCGCGGTGGGACGCCGCCCCGGATGAGAGTTCGGGACCGCTGGGGCGTCGTCTCCTCGATGATGATCGTCCTGCGCATGTCGGATTCAGGTTCCTCTCCACCGGCCTCGGCCGGTGCCGCCTGGTGCGGGGATCGTAGCGACGTCCAGTGCGCCTTCGCAGCCACGCGCACATCGTCGAGGTCGGCGGTGGTGAGCCGCAGGGCCGCCGCCGCATCCCGCAACCACTGCTCAAGCGGCTTGCCGTCCGACTCGAGGCCGGCGTGGACCAGGCCCGCCAGCGCCACGGCCGCCGGGACCTGCCAGTCACCCACCGGTTGCCAGCCGACGGCCTCCACCAGGCCGGGCAGGTCCTCCGGTGACAGCGGATGATCCGCGACCGCCGCGACGGCTCCGGTCACCACCTCGGGCGGGACGTCCGTGAGCAACTGCGCGAGAAGCCAGGAGAGGTAGATCTGCTGGGCGGACGTGACCGCGCTGGCACCGGGGTGAAAGTTGCCGATCACCTGCAACAGCGTCGACATGCCCCGGGGCTCCTGCGCGCAGGCGCGCACGATGCGGTAGACGTCGTACCGGACCTCGGAGTGCCGGGGCACCGACAGTGGCTTGCGCAGCTCCCCCTCGACCTCGTCGAGGTAGAGGGCTCGGGTGTTTCCGTCGTTGATCGAGCTCATCGACAGCAGCGCGTCACAGATGGCTTGCACCTGGGCGCTCGGCATCCGGGGCGTCGTCACCGATTGTCCTCCGTACCCGTCAGCAGACCGAGGCTCTCGGCAAGGTCACGGAAGGCCCGCAGTGGCCTGCTCGCCGGCCCTTCCGTCAACAGCAGGACGCGATAGAGAGCCGCGATCCCATCCTCGTATTCTAAGCCCGTTCGAATCAGGCCGAACATGTCGAGACCCAATGGCCCGAATGGGTTCACCATCCGACTGATGTGCGATGGCAGCGACTGAATGACCAATTGACGGCTGTCGGGGTGCCGGAGTACCGGGATTTCCTCCAGCAGTCGGGCCAGCGCCATCTTTTGCGCGAATGAGAGCGGCGCGGGTGCCGGCCGGTGCGTCGCCCGGGCGACAGCCGCCAGCGGGCCGGACGGCAGCAGGGCAGGCGGCAACAGGCCGGGCGGCAGCAGGGCACGCCACTGCCCGACGGGCAACATCCAGCCGACCAACTGCTGGCCGACGCTCGTTCGGGCCAGCACCATGCCCACCACGGCGCCATCCGGCGCGTACACCCCGGAACCACTGAACCCCCTGTCGATTCCGGCCGTGGCAGGGGAGATCCGGTCGAGTTGACGCCATCCCGTGCCCGCGTCGACCGGACCGACGGCCCGTGCCAGCACCATGACGGACGCGGGAGTGTTGGCCGGAGAACCCACGATCCGCACGTCGAACTCGTCGTCGCCACGATCGGCCAGGGTGGCGGGGGCGGACGGCAGCGGTGTGGCGCAGCGCAGGACCGCCAGGTCGCCGTCGCCCGCCGGGCCGACAGCCCGGGACCAGGTCACCTCGGCGGCGACCCGGGTGCCGGGGTGGCTCGGTGTGTCGACGAGCACCCGGGGCTGGTCCGCTCCGGTGCCGTCATCGACGACATGCCAGCAGGTCAGCACGAGGTCACTGGTCAACTGGATGCCCGCGCCGACGACCGACGAGGAGTGGCCACCGAGTATCCGCACCCGGCCGGCGAGCGACCGGGTGCCGGTCATCCGTTCTCCGCCAACCACTCGACCAGGACGGCCGGCGGCCGGCAGCCGGCACTGCGGTCAGTCATGTGCGGCGTTCTCCTGCGCACCGGCCCCGTCCTCAGCTGGCGACGGCAGTGCGGGGACGGGCGAAGTCCAGATCAACTTGACCTTGAGGTGGCCCTGAGCGCTGGTGCGGGCGACGACGGCGCCAGCCTCCGCGGTGAGGGTGACGCCGATCTCGACCTCCACCTGATCGGGGCGCACCGCCACCCCCCGGACCACGCCCAGCGCCGCGTCGAGCGCGGGTTTGATGTGGGCCAGTGCCATTTCCAGCGTCTGCCGGGCGGGGCGGATCCGGTCGAGCAGACCGACCCGTTCCAGATCGGTGCCCGCGTGTTCCTCGACGAGGAGGACGCCCTGATCAGTCTCGAAACGAAGGAGATCCGCCACGTGACAAATTCTCGCCGAAAGATCGTTCGGAATAGGTGTCAGATCACTGACAGGAGTCATTGCATGCACAGTGCGCCGACACGGGACACATCTGCTTGCCATCACCACTGCGGCCTGTCAGCCTGACGCAATGCAGGACACGGCGACCTTCCAGGATCTGCTCCGCGAAGGCGCCGACGCATCAGTGGACGGTTGGGACTTCTCCTGGTTCGAGGGCCGCGCGACAGAACAGCGGCCGTCCTGGGGATATCTGAAACTCATGGCAGCCCAGATGAGGGTGGCCCGCGCCGCACTGGACATCCAGACCGGGGGCGGCGAGGTGCTCTCCGAGGTGCCGGCATTCCCACCGGTGACCGTGGCCACCGAACACTGGCCGCCCAACCTCCAGCTGGCCCGACGCGCGCTCGAACCGCGCGGCGTGCGGGTGGTCGACGTTGCCGAGGACGCTCCGTTCCCGTTTCCCGACGAGACGTTCGACCTGGTGGTGAGCCGGCATCCCAACGTCGTGCTCTGGGATGAGATCGCACGGGTGCTCACTCCCGGCGGGCGGTACCTCGCCCAGCAGATCGGCCCCGGATCGAACCGGGAGCTGGCCCAGTTCCTCACCGGTCCCCGCGAGATCAGCGACGAACGCAGCCCGGCCCGCGCCGCCGCCGACGCGCGAGCCGCCGGCCTGGTCATCGACGAGCTGCGGCACGAGGCGCTGCCGACCACCTTCAACGACGTGGCAGCGGTGGTGCACTTCCTCCGCAAAGTCATCTGGACGGTGCCGGACTTCAGCGTCGACCGCTACCGGGCCCGCCTCGCCGATCTGCACGACCACATCCGTCGCCACGGTCCGTTCGTGGCCCACGCCCAGCGCATTTTGGTCCGGGCGCACAAGCCCGAGCACTGACGCGACAGCTCCTGCGCTGCTGGCCGGGTTTCACCCGTTTCCGTCGGGTCTCTGGTGGGTAGGGCCCGTTCATGGACACGAACACCACGGCCCACCTGGTGGGCGGCCCCCGAGACGGCAGCACCCACGAGACCGGCAACGAGGCACTCGTCGAGGTGGAGATCGACGGCCTGATGCACCGCTACATCAAGACCACCAAGCAGCACGACGATGGTCGACCGCTCTACAACTACGACGGGGCGGTCGCCCCGGACGGCGGCGAGCCCGGCGTCGAGGATCCAGCCGCCCGGGTCGCATCGCCCCGAGCCGACGCCGAGGGGCACGGCGGCACCCACTGACCGCCGCACCATCGGGATCACGCAAGCCCACGAAGGAGATACCGGTCGGAGCGGCCGGCCACGGATGAACCGCGGCCGGCCGGGTAAGCGGCGACCTTGCCTGGTGGGGAGACGACCGGGTGCACGGGTGGGCGGTCGCGGACCGGCCCGCCCGTGCACACCCGGTCAGTTCGAGGAGATCCAGTTCCAGGCCGAGACGACCCAGTCGGTCTGCTGGAGCCACGCCACGCCGAGGCCGACCAGGAACACCGCCGTCGCCAGGTGGGCACCTCGGGCGCTGCGCCGGACCCGGCCCAGCTGCCGCTCCAACACCACCCGGCCGACCAGCCGGAACAGGGCGAACAGGCCGACCGCCACCAGCAGGCTGAGCACCAGCACCAGCAGGGGGCCGCTCAGGTCACCCTGACCGGACAGCGCCCAGATCCCCCAACACACGAACGCGAAAAGGCCTGCCGCCGCGCTCCACTCACCGCCACGCCGCAGCTGCGCCACCCGGGAGCTCAGTGAGCGGCGGGGCACCGGCTCGCCGGGCCAACCGGTGCCGGTCGGCTCCTGCTCTACCACCGGGAACGGCTCCGTCCGCGGGGTGCGCGGTTCACCCACCGGAGCGACCCCCCGGCGGAACCCGTCACGCTGCGGCGGCACCCCGACGCCGGCCTGCGGTGGCACCTCCACGGTCCGCTCCGCCCACGGCTGCGTCTGGTCTGCCATCTCGTCCTCCCCCTGACCGACGGCAACAGCACCGCCTGATTCGAGGGTAGCCAGCCGGCAAATCGGTCGCCGACCCCGGCCGGGACGCGCGGCCCCGCGACGGTGCCGGATCGAACCCGGCCAGGGTACGGTCGGCTGATGGGTGACCCCGACCGACGACGGCGACGGCTGCGCCACCACGCCGACACCGAGACGGCCAGACCGGGTGCGGACGGCCCGACGGTCAGCACGCCGGGCGTGCACGACGGTGACGAGCCGCCGCCGAGACGCAGAAGCACGGGCGGCGACGAGCGCGACGGCGAGCGAGGGCTGCGCGGGTTGGTCGGTTCCGGCTCGTCCCAGGTGGGGCTGAGCGCGGCGCTACGGGCCCGGGATGCGGCCCGCCCCACCGACGACGACCTGGCCGAGGCGGAAGCCCGGGTGGTGGTCGTCCGGCGAAACTGGGTGCCCCGCGAGGAGTTGCCCCGCTCGCCGCGCTGAGCGCCGCACGGTCAGGGCAGGTCGGGCAGCTTCCGGGTCCGCTCGTACTCGGCCACCTGGGCGATCCGGCGAGCGTGCCGCTCGTTGCCGGAGAACGGCGTGTTCAGGAACGCCTCGACGATGCCGGTCGCCTCGTCCAGCGTGTGCTGGCGGGCACCGATGGCGACGACGTTCGCGTCGTTGTGCTGGCGGGCCAGTTGAGCGGTCTCGACGCTCCAGGCCAGCGCGGCGCGGACGCCGGCAACCTTGTTCGCGGCGATCTGCTCACCGTTGCCGGAGCCACCGATGACCACTCCGAGGCCCGTCTCGTCGGCCACCACCTGGTCGCCTGTGTGCAGGCAGAACGTGGGGTAGTCGTCGTCCGGGTCGTAGCTGTGCGGGCCGACGTCGACCACGTCGTAGCCCTGCATGGCCAGGTGGTTGGCCAGGTGCACCTTCAACTCGAAACCGGCGTGATCGGATCCCAGGTAGACGCGCATACCGGGCAGTCTGTCAGGCCGCGCTCGGGGACGTCACAGGGGCGGCGTCCCCGAGCCGGGTTCGTCACACGGTCGTGGGGATGGCACTCAACGCGGCAGCTCGGCGACGACCAGACCACCGCGCGCCTTCGGGGTGAACCAGGTGCTCTTGCGGGGCATCTTCTCCCTGGCCAGGTTGACCGCGACGAAATCCGCCACGGTCACCGGCGCGATCAGGATGGCCAACTCGGCCCGGCCGGCGTCGACCTCACCGGTGAGCCAGCTCGCCGGGTAGTCACCGCCGACGTAGGTGATCCGCTTGTCACCCGGGTCCAGACCGAGCGCGTCGCGCAGCACCAGCCGCTCGACCAGGGCGTGGTCCAGGTTTTCCAGGCGGGCGGAGGCGGTGGCGGGCAGGCGCACCGCGTACCCCTGGCCGTCGAGGCGGAGGTGCACGGTGCCGCCGGCCGCTGGGACCTCGACCGGGCCGTCGATCGGCTCGACCTCGGCGCCCGCGGCGCGCAGCCGGTCGAGCAGCTCGGCCGGGGTGGTGGTCAGCTCGCTGACCAGCCGGTTGTACGGCTGGATGGCCACTGACGCGGGGGTGGTGACCACGGCCAGGAAGCGCGGCAGCCCGCCGGTCTGGGCGGCCAGGCTGCGGTGGTTGCCGTCCGCGACGACCAGGTCCCCGCCACCGGCGAGAGCGGTCAGCGTTGCCTGCTCCGGGCCGGGGCCGAGCAGCCAGATGGCGTGCGTGCGCCCCGCCTGGTCGGTGTCCGTCGCGGCGGGCGCGCCGGCCGTGTCGGTCGCCGCCGCGAGCGCGGCGTGCAGCTCGTCGCCACGCCCGGTCTGGAGCAGGAGTACGGGTGAGAGCAGGTGACCCAGCGCGTCGGCCAACGCCACCCGCTCGCGCACCTTGGCGATGAAGACGTCCTCGTTGCGGATGACCAGGCCCGGCTCGTCTGCCCGGGTGGAGATCTGGTCGGTGTCCACCATTGCGAACAGCCCGTACGCCGGCTCCTCACCGGGCGCGCTGATCCGGTAGAGCACCACCACCTGCTCGGCGGGGGTGTAGCTGCCGTCGGCCTTGGCCTCGGCGAGGCGGGCCACCGCGTCCGGCAGCGCGTCGAGGAACGACCTGCCCAGGCTCTGCGGGGCGCGGTGCGGCATCTCGATGCCGAGAGCGCTGTGCGGGTTCGACTCGATGATCGCGGTGATTTCCGCGTCGTCGGCGAACTCGTCGTAGTTTTGCGCGCCGGTGCCGCCAGTGGTGACCCAGGCCCGGGTGATCGGATGCACGACCGTCATGCCCACTGACGCTACCGGCGACGGTGTCGCCGCCGACGGGGACCCGCGGGGCGTCCACCAGATGAAAGCGCCCGGTGGGGCCCGGCTGGTCAGCCCGCGCGGTCGGAGGTGCCCCGGCGGTGCTTACCCGCGCTCACCGGCCCACCGTTGCCACGCCGACCGGTCCCGAGCGGCCCGGTGTTCGGCGCGCGGCGGGGCGACGCGGGCGGCCCCGGCACCGGACGGTCGGGCGGAGGCGTGGGAACGGGCCGCGGGCTCAGCGGCGGCGTCGGCACCGGGCGCGGAGGAGCCGGCGCCGGCGGCGGAGGCGCCGGTTCGGCCGGTGCCGCCCCCGACGGCACCAGCACCGGCGTGTCGGTCGGCACCGCGTCGACGGACGACGGCAGTGAGTCGGCCGCCCTGGGCGGGGTGAGCCGGGAGGTCACCGGGACCCGGGCCACGCCCACCACGATGGGCGGCGCGAGTAGATCCACCAGGTGGGCGGGCAGGTCCGGGCGGACAGTCGGCCAACGGGAGTCGTCAACGGACCAGTAGTCCGCGCCGGGATTCTCGATCACCCCCTGCCGGGTCAACTGATCGTCACCGGACGCACGGTGCTTGGCCATCGGGATTTGCCTCCACGAACTGCGGCGCGCGGCCCTGCGGGTCGCTGCGGCGGACACCGAGGGAAACGACGCCGCCCGCCTCCCGGTGACGCCACGACCCTCCGCCGACCTCGGCACCCGACGAGAAACGCCCCCGTCCGCGCTACTGACGAAGCACGGACGGGGGCGCGGTGGTCGTCGCTCAGTCGAAGATCGGGCTCTGCTCCCGGGTGCGCTTGAGCTCGTAGAAGCCCGGGGTGCCGGCGACCAGCAGCACGCCGTCCCAGAGCCGGCCGGCGGCCTCCCCCTTCGGAGCCGGGGTGATCACCGGGCCGAAGAACGCGACAGGGGTGCCGTCCGGGCCGGGCGCGTGCACGACCGGCGTGCCCACGTCCTGCCCGACCGGGCGCATGCCCGCCTCGTGGCTGGCCCGCAGCGCCTCGTCGTAGTCGGTGCTGTCGGCGGCCGCCGCCAGTGCCGGGTCGAGGCCGGCCTCGGTGAGCGCGGCCACGTACAGCTCCGGACCCCGCTCCTGCTTCTGCAGGTGGATCCGGGTGCCGAGCGCGGTGTAGAGCGGGCGCAGCACGTCATTGCCGTGCAGTTGCTCGGCGGCGATGCAGATGCGCACCGGGCCCCAGGCGGTCTTCAGAAACTCCTTGTACTCCTCGGGCAGCTCGTCCCGGCCGTCGTTGAGCACGGCCAGGCTCATCACGTGGAAGCGGATGTCCACGTCCCGGATCTGCTCGACCTCGAGCAGCCAACGGGAGGTGATCCAGGCCCACGGGCAGGCCGGGTCGAACCACATGTCGGCGGTGACACGCTCGGTCACGGTGAGATCCTTTCGCGACGGGTGGCGCCGGCAGCGGTCGGCGTCTCAGGAGAATCTTCACCCCGCAGCGCATCGACCGGCACCCGAATGAGAGCGTGACCTCGGCCACCGCAGGCTGCCCGTACATGGAAGACTCGAATCGGGCCAGCCGTCACGAGCGGTAGGCGAACGGGCGCCGCCGGGCGTACGGCGACATGTGGGATGGAGACGAACAGTGCCGGGAGTGCGCAACCTGACGCAGGTCGAGGCGACCGAGCGGGCACGCCTGCTCAACGTGACGGGGTATGACATCAGTCTGGACCTGTCCAGCGCCGTGCTGGCGGCCGACGGCCGCACGTTCAGGTCGACGACCGAGGTCCGGTTCCGCTGCTCCGAACCGGGCGCGAGCACCTTCATCGAGCTGGCCGCCGATTCGGTGCGGTCCGCGACGCTGAACGGCACGCCCGTCGACCTCTCCGACTGGTCCGCCGAGAAGGGCCTGACCCTGTCCGGGTTGGACAGCGACAACGTCCTGGTGGTCGACGCCGACTTCAATTACTCCAACAGCGGTCAGGGTCTGCACCGGACGGTCGACCCGGTGGACGGCGAGACGTACCTCTACAGCCAGTTCGAGACGGCCGACGCGCAGCGGGTGTACGCCTGCTTCGACCAGCCCGACCTGAAGAGCGTCTACACCTGGCACGTCACAGTGCCGGCGCACTGGCGGGCGGTCTCCAACATGCCGGTGCAGCGGGAGGAGTCGGCGGGTGAGGCGCTCAAGACGCTGCACTTCACCGAGTCGCCCCGGATGAGCACCTACATCACGGCGATGTGCGCCGGGCCGTACCACGAGGTGCGCGACACGCACGACGGCATCGACCTGGGGGTGTTCTGCCGGGCGTCGATGGCACAGTACCTGGACTCCGACGACCTGTTCCTGATCACCAAGCAGGGCTTCGACTTCTTCCACGAGAAGTTCGACGTGCGCTACCCGCTGCCGAAGTACGACCAGCTCTGGGTGCCCGACTTCAACGCCGGTGCGATGGAGAACTTCGGCTGCGTGACGCACGCCGAGTCGCACTACCTGTTCCGCTCGCAGGTCACCGACTTCGAGTACGAGCAGCGGGCCAACACGATCCTGCACGAACTGGCCCACATGTGGTTCGGTGACCTGGTCACCATGCGCTGGTGGAACGACCTGTGGCTGAACGAGTCGTTCGCCGAGTGGGCCAGCCACTGGTGCAACACCAACGCGACCCGGTTCACCCAGGCGTGGACGACCTTCCTGTCCATCCGGAAGAACTGGGGCTACCGGCAGGACCAGCTCTCCTCCACCCACCCGGTCTACACCGAGATGCCGGACATGGAGGCCGTGGAGGTCAACTTCGACGGCATCACCTACGCCAAGGGCGCGAGCGTGCTCAAGCAGCTCGTCGCCTACGTGGGTGAGGAGCCGTTCGTGGCCGGGCTGCGGGCCTACTTCGGCAAGCACGCCTGGGGCAACGCCACCTTCGACGACCTGCTCACCGAGCTGGAGGCCGCATCCGGGCGGGAGCTGCGCAAGTTCGCCGCGCAGTGGTTGGAGACCGCGCAGGTCAACACGCTGCGGCCGGAGGTGACCATCGGCGCCGACGGCACGTACGAGCAGGTGCTGGTGCGGCAGGAGGCCCCGGCGGCGTACCCGACGCTGCGGACCCACCGGATCGGCGTGGGCCTGTACGACCTGACCGACGGGCGGCTGGTCCGTCGGGAGCGGTACGAGGTGGACGTGACCGGCGAGCACACGGATCTCGCCCCGCTGCGTGGCGTCCGGGCGGCCGACGTGTTGCTGCTCAACGACGACGACCTCAGCTACACCAAGCTGCGCCTCGACGAGCGCTCGATGGCGACAGTGGTGCAGCACATCGGTGGCTTCGACTCGTCGCTGGCCCGCGCTCTCTGCTGGACCGCCGCATGGGACATGATCCGCGACGCCGAGCTGTCCGCCCGCGACTACGTGGCGCTGACGCTGAGCGGGCTGCCCGCGGAGACCGACATCAACCTGGTCACCGCCACCCTGCGGCAGGCGACCACCGCGCTCACCCTGTACGCCGACCCCGCCTGGGCGCCGACCGGCTGGGCCGACCTGGCCCGTACCGCCCGCGACGCGCTCGCCGCCGCCGAGCCCGGCAGCGGGTTCCAGTTGGCCTGGGCCCGCGCGTTCACCTCGGCGGTCCGCTCCGAGGAAGACCTGGCCACGCTGCGCGGTTGGCTGGACGGCACCGGCATGCCGGCCGGGCTGACCGTCGACACCGAGCTGCGCTGGTCGGTCCTCGCCGCGCTGGTGGCCAACGGTGCCGCCGGGACCGCCGAGATCGAGGCGGAGCTGAGCAGCGACCGCACGGCCAGCGGCGAGCGGGAAGCGGCGTACGCGCACGCGTTGATGCCGACGGCCGAGAACAAGGCCGCCGTGTGGGCCCTGCTCACCGGCCCGGACTCGCTGCCCAACTGGCGGCACCGGGCGCTGTTGCAGGGCTTCGCCCACCCGGCGCAGGTGGAGCTGGTCGCCCCGTACCGGGAGCGGTACTTCGCGGCGGTCGGGCAGGTGTGGGCCACCCGGGACAGCGAGCCGGCGCAGGAGTTCGCCCAGTTGGCGTACCCGACCTACCTGGTGGAGGACGACACGGTCGCGGCCACCGACGCGTGGCTGGCCGGTGACGGGCACCCTGCCCCGCTTCGTCGGCTGGTGGCCGAGGGCCGCGACGGTGTGGTGCGGGCGCTGAAGGCCCGCGCGAAGGACGCCCAGAGCGCCTGAGCAGCTTGTCCGGCCCCGGGGCCGGCGTGGGTGTGAGCCCGCGCCGGCCCCGGACGTTATCGTGGCGGAAGGAGGTGGACGTGATGGCACAGCCGACCTATCCGTGGCACCCACCGGAGCGGGGCTGGAGCGAACAGGATCTGTTCGATCTACCCGACGACGGTAATCGCTACGAGATCATCGACGGGAGCCTGCACGTGACCCCTCCAGCCGGTCCGGAGCACCACGAGCTGGCCGACGAGATCCGGATGGCGCTGCGCCAGGCGGCTCCCACGGATTGGCGGGTAATCCGGGAGATCGGGGTGCGGGTGCCCGGCGGCAAGCTGATCCCCGATCTGACGGTGTTGCGACCGAGCGCACCTCGCGGGCGGATGTGGGCCGAACCGGTGGACATCGCACTCGTCCTGGAGGTGGAGTCGACGGGGAGCCGTCGCCACGATCGCTTCACCAAACCTGCCCTCTTCGCTGAGGCAGGCATCCCGCACTACTGGCGGGTGGAGCGGGGCGACTTCGGCCCGGTGATCTACCGCTATCGGCTCGGCAAGGGCGACCATTACGAACTGTTGGGCACCATTGGTCCGGACGACGCGGTGACGGTGGACGAGCCGTGGACGATGAGGGTGGACCCGAGCGCCTGGCCTCGCTGAGACGTGAAAGCCCGGCCCACTGAAGAGCGGGCCGGGCTTCGTCGTACGTGGGAGGGGTCAGCCCTTGCCAGCGTGGCTGGCGAGCTGGTCGAGGCCGTTGATGATGCCGCCGGCCAGGTCACCGCCGCTGAACGCGCCGACCATGGAGAGCGCGGCCAGCTTGGCGTACGTGTCGGGGATGCGCTTGCGGGCGTACCGGCCGGTGATGATCTCCAGCTGCCGCTGGTTGGGCGACACGGCGATCAGCACCGACTTGTCGGGCTCGGCGAGCTGACGGTGCAGCCGCTGGGCGTGCTCGCGGATCGGCTCGTCGAGACCGCCGACGAAGACCGAGAAGACCAGGCCGGTGCCCTTGTCGGCCAGGCGCAGGGCCTCGTCGATGCGCAGCAGCTGGCGGGTCGAGAACGGCCCGTCGAGCACCTCGGGCGGATTTTCCGACCCGGTCTGCTTCTCACCAACGGTCACTTGCGCCTCCGGTTCCACCGGCCGGCGCCTCGACGCTGGCCTGCTCAAGCTTGTGGCTGGTCAGCGCGGGCGCCTGCGCCCCCGCCGTCAGCGCGGTGCCGGCCGAGTCGGCCAGCTGCTCCGGACGGCCCAGGAACCAGACCGGAGTGAAGTCGAAGGGCCGGCCCGGGCGGTAGCGCTTGGCACCACCGCCACCGCCGGTGGCACCCCCACGGCTACCGGCGTACGACAGGCCGGCGATGACCAGCACCGCGGCCAACGGGATGCCGACGAAGACCAGCAACGTCTCGGTAACAGACAATCCCAACGCCCCCAGGCGGAAGAAGGACGACCTTGAACAACCGGGTCGGATGGACGATCACGCTGCCGACCGCCCGACTCCGTCGCCATTCACGTTAGCGGAGTCGACGGCCCGCCAGATTGCGGGGTGCCGATCCCATCCGTCACTGGAGTTCTCCAGTTGCGCAGCGGTAGCGATAAGCCGCGCGTCGTCGCCGTACCGACCGGTGAGCAGCACCCCGACGGGCAGGCCGTCGGTCGTGGTACCCAGTGGCAGGGAGACGGAGGGATCGCCGGTGACGTTGAAGATGGCGCAGTAGGGCGAGAACCGGCGTTGCCTGTCGAAGTCGGCGGCCGGGTCCGCGTCGGCGGTGAACCAGCCGACGGGCGCCTGCGGTGTGGCCAGGGTGGGACAGAGGAGCAGGTCGCAGCCGGCGGTGCGGCGGGCACCGAGGCGGACCTGGGCCTGCAACTCCCCGAGGGTGGCGGACAGGGTGCCGGCGGAGAGTTCGGCGCCCCGGGCCCGGAGCAGCCGAGTCAACGGCAGCAGCTCCGCCTCCCGCTGCGGTGGCACCGGGGCGAGCGCCAGGACGTACCAGAGGATCTCGAACAGCGGCCACGCCGCCGGCCCGAGCGGCGGCGGCACCTCGACCACCTCGTGACCGGCCGCCGTGAGCAGCGCGGCGGCCCGGTCCACGGCGGCGACGCAGTCGGGATGCACCGGTTCGTCGGCGAGCATCGGCGTGGTGAACCGGCCGATCCGTAGCGGGCCGGGCTCGGCCCGGCGCGCGACCGCCAGGTAGCCGCCGGACGGCGCGGGCGGCGGCAGGTAGGGCTCGCCGGGGACCGGGACGGCCATGACGTCGAGCAGTGCCGCGACGTCGGTGACCGTCCGCCCGAGCGGGCCACTGGTGGGCAGGCCGAACGCGCCGGAGCCGATCGGCCCGCCGGAGACGAGGCCCCGACTGGGCTTGTAGCCGACCAGGCCGCAGAGCGACGCCGGGATGCGCAGCGATCCACCGCCGTCGGACCCCTGGGCGACCGGGACCAGCCCGGCCGCGACCGCCGCCGCCGCGCCGCCGCTGGACCCGCCCGCGGTGTACGCCAGCTGCCACGGGTTGCGGGCCGGCGGCGCGACCCGGCCCTCCGAGTAGAGCGAACAGCCCAGCTCGGAGGTGGTCGTCTTGCCCAGGCTGACCAGACCGGCGGCCTTGATGAAGCGGACCACGTCGGCGTCGACCGGCGGGACGAAGTCGAAAAAGGCGGCCGAACCGAAGGTGGTGCGGACCCCGGCGGTGAGCGTCAGGTCCTTGATCGCGGTTGGCACGCCGTGCAGCGGGCCGCGCTCCTCGGTCGGCACCGCGTCGGCGGCGCGCGCGGCCTGCCGGGCGAGGTCCGGTGTGACGGTGACGAACGCGCCCACTGTGTCGCCGAGCGCCGCCACCCGGCGCAGGGAATGCTCGACCAGCTCGACGCTGGACAGCTCGCCGCGGGTCATCGCGGCGGCCTGCTCCAACGCGGTCAGGTCGTGCGGCTCGGCCATGCCGTCATCCTGCCGGCAGTCGGTGGTTCGCGCAGCCGACACGCGCTGGCGACCGGGAAACGGACCAACCGGACGCCCGTTCGTCCGCGCGGCCTGCCCGGCCGCAGATCTTGGACAGTTTCCGTCAGCGCCGGACGGAAACTGTCCAAGATCTCCTCACGCCGAGGGCGAGGCGCTGTGCTCAGCCGTGCAGGAAACGGAGGGCGTTGGTGGACAGGAGCTTGTCGCGTTGGTCGTCACTGAGGAAGTCGGCCGCGTGAACCACCGCGCCGGCCGGTCGTTCGCCGAGCGGGTACGGGTAGTCGCTGCCGACCAGCACCCGGTCCTCCCCCAGCGTGTCGACCAACAGTCGCAGGGCGGGCGGCGCGAAGACCACCGAGTCGACGCTGAACCGGTCGACGTAGCTGCTGGGCGGGCCCGCGGACGCCCCCCGGACCAGGTCGCCACGGCGGCGCCAGGCGTTGTCGGCGCGGCCGAGCCAGAACGGGAAACTGCCGCCGCCGTGCGCGAAGCAGATCCGCAGCGTCTCGGGCACCCGGTCGAAGACACCGCCGAGGATCATCGCCAGCACCGACAGGTGCGTCTCGGCGGGCATCCCGGTGAGCCAACGGGCCATCCAGCGGTCCAGTCGCGGCCCGCCGGGCATGTCCCACGGGTGGACGAAGACGGGTGCGCCCACCTCGGCACAGTGCTGGAGGAAGGTGACCACGCCGGCATCGTCCAGGTCCCGGTCGCCGACGTGGTTGCCGATCTCCACGCCCACGTGCCCGGCGGCGAGGCTGCGGTCCAGCTCGGCACAGGCGGCGTCCGGGTCCTGGAGCGGCACCTGGCAGAACGGCACTAGTCGGTCACCTCCGGCCGCGGTGACCTCCAGGGTCAGGTCGTTGAAGATCCGGGCGACCTTCACCGCCTGGTCGGCCGGCCGGTCGTAGCTGAAGAAGACCGGGGTGGGCGAGACCACCTGCACGGCCACGCCGTCGGCGTCCATGTCGGCCAGTCGGCGCGACGCGTCCCAGCACTCGGCGCCGACCGGGCGGAACTCCGTCTCCCCCACCATGATCATGGCGGCGCGCTCGGAGTCGACCCGCAACCACGGCCAGCCGGACCCGCCGCACGCCGCGCCGAGGTCCGGCCAACCCTTCGGTACGACGTGCGTGTGCACGTCGACCACGCCTGCGGGCATCAGCCCTTGCCCGGGTGCAGGGTGCCGCAGTTGGCGCAGGTGCGCGCCTGCTCGTCGGCGTAGAACGCCTGGAACACCGGGGGCAGATCGGCGGCGATGTCGCGGACCTGCAACTCGACCTCGTGCACCTTGCTGCCGCACTGCGGGCAGTACCACTGGAACGTCTCCAGCGTGCCCTCCTCGCGGACCCGCTCGACGACCACGCCGATCGACCCGGCCTCCGGCCGCTGCGGCGAGTGCGGGGTGTTGCGCGGCAGCATCCACATCTGACCCTCGCGCACGTGCACCGTACGCGGCCCCTCCGGGGTGACCAGGTTGATGTGCATGTTGCCCTTGACCTGGTAGAAGAACTCCTCGTACGGGTCCACGTGGAAGTCGGTGCGCTGGTTGGGCCCGCCCACCACCATCACGATGAAGTCGTCCCCGCCGGGGAACATCTCCTTGTTGCCCACCGGGGGCTTCAACAGGTGCTGGTTGTCGGCGATCCAGCCCGGAAAGCTGAACGGCTCGGCGATCTCACTCACGACTGACCTCCCGAGGGAAGAAGGGCCACGGCCTGGATTTCGATCAGCAGGTGCGGGTGCGGCAGCTGGTGCACCGCCACCGTCGTACGGGTCGGGCCGGAGGCGTCGAAGAACTCGGCCCACGCCTCGTTGTAACCGCCGAAGTCGTTCATGTTGACCAGGTACGTCGTCACCTGGACCAGGTCGGTGAGGTCCGCGCCGACCGAACGCAGCAGATCCCGCACGTTCTCGATGACGGCCCGTGTCTGCACACGGATGTCGAGGTTGGTGGTGCCGAACCCGTCCACCTCGACACCGGCGAAGGTGTTGTCCGGGCGCCGCGACGACGTACCGGAGACGAAGACGAACCCGCCGGCGACCTTGACGTGCGGAAAGGCTCCCCGCGGGACGGCCTTCCCGGCCACCACCCGGGCGGTCACGACGACGCCCGCAGCGAGGCCGTGCCGAGCTTCTCGACGACGGCACGAACGTGGGCGCCGGGACGCAGCGGCACCGCCGCCGTGGCCGCACCGGCCAGGAAGACCCACCCGGACTCCAGCCGCACCCCGTGCCGGCCCGCCAGCCGGATGCCCTCGTCGAGCGCCCGGCGCGGATCACCGAGGATCGCCGCCGTCGAGCCGACCTGCGCCACCCGCCCGTCTACCTCCAGCAGCACGCCCAGGTTGTCCAGCCCCGCCGGCACCGGCGACCACGGCCCGATCACGAAGGCGGCGGCCGAGGTGTTGTCCGCTACCACGTCCGGCAGCGAGAAACGGAAGTCCGCGTACCGGGAGTCGATCAACTCGATGGCCGGGGCGACCGCGCAGACCGCCGTGGCAAAGTCGCCGATCGGCTCGCCCGGCTCGGGCAGCCGGTCCAGCAGGAACGCCACCTCCGGCTCGACCCGGGGGTGGATGTACGCGGCCGGGTCCACGGCGCCGCCGTCGGGCACCCGCATCGCGTTGGTGAGCCGCCCCCAGATCACCTCGTCCACGCCGACCTGGGCCATCTTCGCCCTGCTGGTCAGCCCCATCTTCAACCCGACGAGCCGCTCACCGGCGTTCAGCCGGCGTTGCAGCAGCGCGGCCTGCACGGCGTACGCGGTGTCCACGTCGAGGCCGGTCTCGGCGGCGAGCTGCGGGATCGCGGTGGCCGTGTCGGCCGCCGCACCCAGCTTCTCGGCGATCCCGACGATGTCTACGCCGATCATGAATGCTGCTCCTTGTCGGCCAGGTCGAGTGCCACGTCCACGATCATGTCCTCCTGGCCGCCCACCATCCGGCGGCGGCCCAGCTCGACCAGGATCGACCGGACGTCCACGCCGTACTTCGTGGAGGCCCGCTCGGCGTGCCGCAGGAAGCTGGAGTAGACCCCGGCATACCCCAGGGAGAGCGTCTCCCGGTCCACCTGGACCGGCCGGTCCTGGAGCGGGCGGACGATGTCGTCGGCGGCGTCCATCAACGCGAACACGTCGCAGCCGTGCTTCCAGCCGTGCAGCTCGGCGACCGCGACGAAGACCTCCAGCGGGGCGTTGCCGGCACCCGCGCCCATGCCCGCGAGGGAGGCGTCGACGCGGACGGTCCGGCCGTGCACCGCGTCGGGGCCGACCGGCGCGGGCCCGGTGACCCGGCCGTGCTCGACGGCGAGCACGCTGTTGGCGACCCCGAGCGACAGGTTGTGGTGGGCGTGGATGCCGATCTGCGTCTCCGGGGCGAGGACCTGCCGGTACGCGTCGACCCGCTGCGCCACGTCGGACATCAGCAGCCGGCCGCCGGAGTCGGTGACGTAGACGCAGTGGGCCCCGTACGACTCCATGAGCTTGGCCTGCCCGGCGAGCCCGGCCGGATCGAACATGTGCGACATCATCAGGAACCCGGCCACGTCCATGCCGTTCTCCCGGGCCCAGGAGATGTGCTGGGCGGAGATGTCCGCCTCCGTGCAGTGGGTGGCGATCCGGACGCTGGTCACCCCGAGCGCCTTCGCGGCCTTCAGGTCGGCGATCGTGCCGATGCCCGGCAGCAGCAGGGTGGTCAGTTTCGCAGTGGTCAGCACCTCGGCCGCCGCCGAGATCCACTCCGCGTCGCTGGCGGCGCCGTGGCCGTAGTTGACGCTGGAGCCGGCGAGACCGTCACCGTGCGCCACCTCGATGGCGGCCACCCCGGCGGCGTCCAACGCGGCGGCGATGGTGCGTACGTGGTCGACTGTGTACTGGTGGGCGATGGCGTGCATGCCGTCGCGCAGCGTCACGTCCTGGATGTACAGGTCGGTCATGGCGCGGCCACCTCCGAAGAACGCAGGGCGACCAGCCGCTCCGCGGTGCGCAGCGCGGCGGAGGTCATGATGTCCAGGTTCCCCGCGTACGCGGGCAGGTAGTGCCCGGCACCGGAGACCTCCAGAAAGACCGACACCTGAAGAGCGGTGAGCCGCCGCCCGAGCGTCGGCAGGTACGCCTCGACCCGGTCGAACTGCACGTCCTGCTTGAGCCGGTAGCCAGGGACGTACTCCTGCACGGCCGCCACCATCTCGGCGACCGAGGCGGCGATGGCGTCGGTGTCAGCGTCGGCGTCCGGGCAGAGGCAGTAGACGGTGTCGCGCATCAGCAGCGGCGGGTCCGCCGGGTTCAGCACGATGATCGCCTTGCCCCGCTCCGCACCGCCCACCACCTCGATGGCCCGGGCCGTGGTCTCGGTGAACTCGTCGATGTTGGCCCGGGTGCCCGGCCCGGCGGACTTCGACGCGATCGACGCGACGATCTCCCCGTACGCCACCGGGGTGACGCGGCGTACCGCGGCGACGATCGGCACTGTCGCCTGCCCGCCGCAGGTCACCATGTTGACGTTGGGCTGGTGCAGGTGCTCGTCGAGGTTGACCGGCGGCACCACGTACGGGCCGAGCGCGGCCGGGGTCAGGTCGACCACAGTGCGGCCGTGGGCGCGCAACACCTCGTCGTGGTGTCGGTGCGCGCCGGCCGAGGTGGCGTCGAACACCAGCTCGACGTCGGCGAACTCGGGCATCGCCACGAGCCCGTCCACGCCGTCGGCGGTGGTGGCGACGCCGAGCCGGCGAGCACGCGCCAGCCCGTCGGAGGCCGGGTCGATGCCGGCCATCGCCACCATGCGCAGGCTGTCGCTCAGCCGCAACACCTTGATCATCAGGTCGGTGCCGATGTTGCCGGAACCGAGCACCGCCACCTTGGTGGTCACTGGCCGCCCCTGTCGCTGAAGGATGTGCGCACCGAGCCGAGCCCGGAGATCCGGGCCTCGTACGCGGCACCCGGGGTGACCGGCACCATCGGACCGAGCGCCCCGGAGAGCACCACGTCCCCGGCGCGCAGCGGGTCGCCGGCGCGGGCCAGGGTGCCGGCCAACCACTGCAGGGCGTGCAGCGGGTTGCCCAGGCAGGCGGCGCCCGCGCCCACCGAGACCGGCTCGCCGGCGTGCTCCAGCACCATTCCGCACAGTCGCAGGTCCACGTCGGCGAGCCGGCGCGGCGTGGTGCCGAGCACGAAGAGCCCGCTGGAGGCGTTGTCGGCGACGGTGTCCACGATCGAGATGTCCCAGGCGGCGATCCGGGAGTCGACGATCTCGATCGCCGGCAGCACGCTGTCGACCGCGCGGATCAGGTCGACAGTGGTGAGCTGCGGGTTCGGGAGATCCTTGTCGAGCACGAAGGCGATCTCCGCCTCCACGCGGGGCTGGAGCAACCGGTCGATGGGCACCTCGACCCCGTCACCGACCGCCATGGCGTCGGTCAGCATGCCGAAGTCCGGCTGGAACACCCCGAAGGTCTCCTGCACGGCCCGGGAGGTCAACCCGATCTTCGCGCCGACCCGGCGTTCGCCGCGGCCCTGCCAGGCCCGCGCCTGGAGTTGCTGCACCCGGTACGCGGCCTCGACGTCGCCCTCCGGCAGCAGCCGGCCCCGGAGCGGCGCGCACGGCTTGCCCGTGCTGCGAGCGTCGGCCAACTCCCGGTTGGCGGCCTCGATGTCAGCTTCCATGCCCGCTCCCTCGCTACGGCTCACGACAGGTCCACACAGACGTTCGTGAGTTCGGAGTAGAAGTTCAGCGAGTGCACGCCGCCCTCGCGACCGATCCCGGACGCCTTCACCCCGCCGAACGGGGTGCGCAGGTCACGCAGGAACCACGTGTTGACCCAGACGATGCCGGCGTCGAGCCGGGCGCCGGCCCGGTGCGCTACGCCCACGTCCCGGGTCCACACGGTCGCCGCCAGGCCGTACTCGGTGCCGTTGGCGAGGGCGTACGCCTCGTCCTCGGTGTCGAACGGCGCGACGTGCACCACCGGGCCGAAGATCTCCTCCCGGTTCGTGCGGGCGTCCGGGCCGAGCCCGGTGAGCACCGTCGGCTGCACGTACGACCCGCCGTCGCGGGTGTCGCCGAAGGTGGGCGTGCCGCCACCGGTGAGCACCTCGGCGCCCTCGGAGCGGGCCAGCTCGTACGCGCCGAGCACCTTCGCCCGGTGCTGGTGGGAGATCAGCGGCATGGTGGCGGTGGCCTCGTCGGTCGGCCAGCCGTACGCCAGCTCGCCGGCCCGCTTCGCCAGCCGGGCGGTGAACTCCTCGAAGACCGGGCGCTGCACGTAGATGCGCTCGGTGCAGAGGCACACCTGCCCGCCGTTGGTGAAGCTGGACCGCACCGAGCCGGCCACCGCGGCGTCCAGGTCGGCGTCGGCGAAGACCAGGCCGGCGTTCTTGCCGCCGAGTTCGAAGCTCACCGCCTTCACCCCGTCGGCGGCGGCCCGCATGATCGCGCCGCCGGTGGCCGACTCGCCGGTGAAGGTGATCGCGTCGACGCCCGGGTGACGGGTCAGGAACTCGCCCGCCGAGTCCGGCCCGAAACCGTGCACCAGGTTGAACACCCCGGCCGGTACGCCAGCGGCGGCCATCACCTCGGCGAGCACCGTCGCCGAGGCGGGAGTCTCCTCGCTGGGCTTGACCACCACGGCATTGCCGCAGGCCAGCGCCGGAGCCACCTTCCAGGTGAGCAGCAGCAGCGGCAGGTTCCACGGCACGATGACCGCGACCACGCCGACCGGCTTGCGCAGCGCGTAGTTGAGTGCCCGGCCGCCGGTCGGGGTGACCGTCGTGAACGACTCGGTGGGTGCGGTCGCCACGATCTCCGCGAACGCCCGGAAGTTCGCCGCGCCGCGCGGAATGTCCAGGGTGCGGGCCTGGGCGATGGACTTGCCGGTGTCGGCGACCTCGGCGGTGACCAGGTCGTCGAAGCGGCGCTCCAGCTCGTCGGCGACGCGGCGCAGCACCTCGGCCCGCTCGCGCTCCCCCATCCGGCCCCACGGCCCCCGCAGTGCCGCCCGGGCGGCGGCCACCGCGTCGTCCACGGTGGACTGCGACGCCTCGTCCACCTCGAAGACCTGCTTCCCGGTGACCGGGCTGGCCTTGGCGAACGTAGATCCGCCGTCGACGAACTCGCCGGCGACGAAGTTTCGCAACCGCTGCGGGCCACTCGGCGCGTGGCCGGCCATCAGCCGCGGATCCCAGTTGCCGGTCATGCCTGCCTCCCTCGGCCCAGTGCCGCACCGATCGCGCCGACCAGCAGCAGCGCGGCCCCGCCGACGACCGCCCCGAGCACCCGGTGCTGTCGGCGCACCCGGCGGCGAACCTCCGCGTACGGGGTGGTGGAGAACGACACCAGCTCGTACTGGGAAACGTACCGGCCGGGCAGTGCCCGTTCCAGTGCGTGCTCCACCCGCCGCCGGGTCTGGAAGACCGGGGAGGCAACCTTGTCCCGCATCTCCACGAAGTTGGTCAGCGCCATCGTCGCGATTGCCTCGGCGTTCTCCTGTCGGCGCCGCTGGAACAGCGGCAGCGCCGCCAACCAGTCGTCGGCGCACTCGTCCAGGCAGCGGTCCAGCTCCACCACGTCCTCGAAGGCGCAGTTGGCGCCCTGGCCGTAGAACGGCACGATGGCGTGCGCCGCGTCGCCGAGCAGGCCGACCTTCCCGTTGACCTGCCACGGGGTGCAGCGCACAGTGCCGAGCACGCCCACCGGGTTGTGCTGGTAGTCGTCGACCAGGTTCGGGGCCAGCGGGACCACGTCCGGGTAGTGCTCGGTGAAGTGCCGTTCGATCTCCGCCGGGCTGGTCAGCGAGGCGAAGCTGCCGGCACCGTTGTTGGGCCAGAACAGCGTGCAGGTGAAGGAGCGGTCCGGGTTCGGCAGCGCGATCATCATCGAGGTGCCGCGCGGCCAGATGTGCAGCGCGTCCGGGTCCAGGGCGAAGTCCCCGCCCAGCGGCGGAATCGTCAGCTCCTTGTAGCCGTAGTCGAGGAAGTCCACGCTCTCGTCCAGCAGCCCGTACGTCAGCAGTTGCCCGCGCACCGCGGAGCCGGCGCCGTCGGCACCCAGCACGACCGACGCCTTCGCCGCGACCGGGCCCTGCGGGGTCTCGAAGCTCAGGGCGCCGTCGGTCGGGTCGAGCCCGACCAGCCGGTGGTCGAAGACGACCCGCACGCCCGGCAGTGCGGCGGCCTCGTCCAGCAGGGCGTTGTTCAGCGCACCCCGGCTGATCGAGTTGATCGCCCGGTCGCCGGCCGCGCTGTACGACTGGAACTGCTGCTCGCCCTCGACCGGGTGGATCATCCGGCCGCGCATCGGCAGCGCGTCGGCCATCACCTGCTCGGCCAGCCCGATGCGGCGCAACGCGTCCAGGCCGCGCTCGGAGAGCGCCAGGTTGATCGAACGACCGCGTTCGGCGGTGCCGGCGCGCGGGTCGGAGCGGCGCTCGTAGAGGGCCACCGGGTAGCCACGCCGGGCCAGGAAGCAGGCCGCCAGACAGCCGGCCAGCCCGGCACCGACGATCGCGATCTCGTCGCGCCGCGCGGTCATGAGGTCGCCCCCACCGTCGAGGCGAGCGCCACGGCGGCACGCCAGCAGTCGAGGTACGTGGAGTACAGCGGCACCGGGGCGAACCGCACGACGTCGGGTTCGCGGGCGTCGGCGATGACCCCGTGCTCGTACCGTAGGCGTTTGGTCAGCTCGTTGGCGCTGCCGGAACCGATGCGCACGGAGAGCTGGCAGCCCCGGCGGGCTGGGTCGCGCGGGGTGACCACCCGCAGCGGCCGGCCGACGGTCACCTCGTCGAGCAGTGACTCCAGCCAGCCGGTGAGGCGCTGGCTGCGCGCGCGCAGCGCGGTCATCCCCACCGCGTCGAACAGCTCCAGCGAGGTACGCACCGGACCCATCGCGAAGATCGGCGGGTTGGAGATCTGCCAGGCCTCCACTGTGGCCGGTGGCCGGGACACCGGCGTCATCTCGAACCGGGTGGCCGCCGCGGTGCTCCACCACCCCTCGAACCGGGGCAGGTTCTCGTCGCCGAGGTGCCGCTCGTGCACGAAGACACCCGCCAGGGCACCCGGGCCGGAGTTCAGGTACTTGTAGGAGCACCACGCGGCGAAGTCGACGTCCCAGTCGTGCAGGGCCAGCGGCACGTTGCCGACCGCGTGGGCCAGGTCCCACCCGACCACCGCTCCGGCGGCCCGGCCGGCAGCCGTGATCGCCGGGATGTCCAGCAGCTCACCGGTGAGGTAGTTGACCCCGCCGAGCAGCAGCAGCGCCACCCGGTCGCCCTCGGTGGCGAGGTAGTCGGTCACGTCCTCGGTGCGCAGGGCGTCCTCACCCGCGCGCGGACGCAGCCGGACCACTGTGTCGTCCGGGTCCAGGCCGTGGAACCGGGCCTGGCTACGCACGGCGTAGCTGTCCGAGGGGAACGCGGCGTCCTCGATGACGATGCGGGTGCGCGCGCCAGCCGGTCGGTAGAAACTCACCATCAGCAGGTGCAGGTTGACAGTGAGCGAGTTCATCACCACGGCCTCCGTGGGCCGGGCGCCGACCAGTCGCGCGGCCGGCCCGGTCAACAACTCGTGGTACGGCAGCCAGGGGCGCTCCGCCTCCAGGTGCCCCTCCACACCGAGCCGCCCCCACGCGTCCAGATCGGCCAGGAGTTCGTCGCGGGTGGCCCGAGGTTGCAGGCCGAGCGAGTTGCCGGCCAGGTACGCCGACTCGGGGTGGTCGCCACCGTCGGCCGGCGGCACGTGGAACAGGTGCCGGTGGCCGGGGTCGGCCTCGTCACGGCGATGCGCTTCCGCTTCGCCAGCGGCGAGGCCCAACGGCTCGGCTTGAGGGGTCATCATTGCTTTTCTCGCTCTCCGGTCACATCGCGGTGCGGGCCGACCACAGCTCCGGGAAGACCACCCGGGCCATGCTGCGCTGCAACCACGCCAGGCCGGCGGAGCCTCCGCTGCCGACCTTGGCACCCATCGTCCGCTGCACCGCCTTGACGTGGTTCCAGCGCCAGTCGCCGAACTCCTCGGCGACAGCGCTCAGCACCTCGCCGAGCAGCCGCAGGTGATTGTCCGGGCTGGCGTCGTCGTAGATCCGTACCCAGGCCGCCTCGACCAACGGGTGCGGGTCGTGTTCGACGGCCACGTCGCGGTCGAGCAGGTCGGCGGGAAGGTCGAAGCCGCGCCGGGCGAGCAGCGCGAGCACATCGTCCCAGAGGCTCGGGGTGGCCAGTGCTGCGCTCAGCTCGGCGTGCACCTCGGCCTGCCGGCGGAACGGGCGGATCAGCGTCGGGTCGCGCAGCCCGAGCAGGAACTCCAACTGCCGGTACATCGCCGACTGGAAGCCGGAGGCCTCACCGAGCAGATTGCGGAACCGGTTGAAGTCGGCAGGGCTCATCCAGCGCAGGCCCTGCCAGGCGGCGTTAAGCCCCTCCAGGTGCAGCTTGGCTCGGCCCAGCGGTGCCAACGCCTCCCAGATCTGGTCGGCGCGGATCAGCCGCTGGGTCTCCCGCAGCTCGTGGCAGGTCAGCCCGAAGTACAGCTCCATGATCTGGCTGACCATCAGGAAGGACATCTCGCCCGGGTCGCTGCTGAGCGGGTGCTGCATCTTGTGCAGGGCGCTGGCCTGCACGTACGCGTCGTACGGCACCATGTCGGCGAACTCCAGGGTCGGCACACCACCGGTGCGTTCCGCCTGCGCGGCGCGCTGCCCGGGGGTCACCGGTTGCACCGTGGCACGGCGGTTCGGCGCCCGCCGCTCCGTCTGATCCACCATCTCGTCTCCCTCCCCCGGACTTGCCGACGTCATGATCTCGCGGTCGGATCGGCCTGCGGAATGCCGAATCAACGGCTCTCGGTCCCTTCACCTGGCAAACCAAAGGCAACTAGGCGAAGTCGGTTCACGAAAGTAAGGTCGGAGCGTGGACGACATGGACTGGGCGCTGCTGCGCGAGTTGCAGGCCGACGCGCGGCTCTCCTTCAGCGAGTTGTCCCGGCGGGTGCACCTGTCCCCACCGTCGGTCGCGGAGCGGGTGCGCCGGCTGGAGGAGGCCGGGATCATCACCGGCTACCACGCCCACGTCGACCTGAGCCGCGCCGGCCGCACCGTGGTCGCGCTGATCCGGATGTCCTGCTACGGCGCGCGGTGCATCCTGCACGACCCGGCGGTGGCCGACTGGCCGGAGATCCTGGAGATCCACCGGATCACCGGGGACGCGTGCAGCGTGCTGAAGGTGGCGGCCGGCTCGATCGGCGCGTTCGAGGGGGTCATCGACCGTCTCGCCCCGTACGGCCAACCATCGAGCACGATGGTCCTGTCCTCCCCGCTGAACTGGCACCCCGTCACCCCCCTCCCCGCCACCGGGCCCATCCCCCGCCCACGCTGACCCCGCCCACAGTGCGGGTTTGCCCCCGCGCCAGCGGGAAAGCAGCCCGCGTGCCCAGGGGAGGGTTCCGGCGGTCGTCGCCGGTTGGGGGGAAATCATGCAGGCAATCCGCACGATCAACCGCGCGCTCTCGTCCGTACTGACACTGGTGGGGCTGGTCGGGGCGTTCGTCCTGTTGTCGGTCGCGCCGGCGCGAGCCGGCGAGAACGTCTTCGTCGAGGTGACACCGAACAGCGCCCAGGCCGGCAGCCGGGTCAACATCAAGGCGAGCTGCGACAACGACAACAACAACCGGCAGTCCAGCGTGCACTCCGACGCGTTCGGGCACGTGCAGCTCAAACCGGACAAGGGCTTCCTGACCGCGCAGGCCACCATCGCGAGGGACAAGCCGGCCGGTGACTACCCGGTCGACCTGCGCTGCGAGAACGGCCAGACATCGTCGACCACGCTGACCGTGCTGAACATGGCCTCACCCAGCAAGGGCCCGGCGACCGGTGGCGGTGGGATGGCCGGCGGGCGCGGCACCGGCTCGCTGCTGGTGCTCGGTGGCGTGGCGTTGGTGGCCACCGCGATCGTGCTCGGGATGGCCGGCGGCCGACGTCGGCCGGGAGCCGGCTCCTGAGCCGGATCACCCATGACCCGCAGATCCGCGCGTGCGCGGCCGGATCGCCGCGCCCGCCTCCGGGCCGGGCCGGCGCTGCGCGCGTCCGGCCGGCTGGTGGCCCGCGTCTCCGGACGGCTACGTCGGGTCGCCGGGCAGGCCGTGTCGGCCAGCGTCACCACCACCGACCCGGCCGCCCGTCCGCTGCCGCCGCGGCGTCCGGCCGGGCCGGGGTCGACTCGGCACCGGTTCGGTACGGGTCCCGGGTTGCCGGTGCTGGCCATCGCCGCGCTGATGGTGCTGATCGTGGCGATGCTCGGCGTCGAGCAGGTGACCGGAATGAGCCTGTTGCCGGACCGGCTCAGCGCCGGACTGCGACCGCCGCCGAAGAAGTTCCCGGTGCTGCCGGCCAGCCAGCCGACCAGCCTCGCCATCGACAAAATCGACGTGCGGGCGCCCGTACACGACGTCGGCATCGCCCCGGACGGCACGATCGCCGTGCCGGACGCGGGCCGCGCCCAGGAGGCCGGCTGGTACGACCAGGGGCCCACCCCCGGCCAGTACGGCCCAGCCGTGATCGTCGGGCACGTCGACACCACCAGCGGGCCGGCGGTCTTCCACAAACTCCGCGAACTGCGCTCCGGTGACGAGATCGAGGTCACCCGCACCGACCAGCGCGTGGCCGTCTTCGAGGTCAACTCGGTGGAGAAGTTCGACAAGGGCCGACTGCCGGTGGACGAGGTGTACGGCGACTTCAGTCGCCCGAGCCTCCGACTGATCACCTGCGGCGGCCAGTGGGTCGGTGGCGAGACCGGCTACGCGGACAACGTGGTGGTCTTCGCCTCGCTGGTCAAGGCGCGTGCCGGTGGTTGACAAGCGTCGACGTACTCGGCGAGCCCGGCGGCCCCGGTGAGCATGGCCCGGCCTCGCTCGGTGAGCCGTTGCCGCCACTGGCGCAGCGAGGCGGCGAGCGGTTCGGCACCGCCAGCGTCACGCACGCGACGCAGCACGCCGGCGATGTGGTCGAGCCGGTACCCGCCACGGCGCAACAGGTGGGCCAGCTCGGCGTCACGGACGTCGTCGGGCAAATAGAGCCGGTAGTGGGTCACCGGATCACGTACCGGTCGCAGCACGCCGGCCCGCTCCCATTTGCGTAGCGTGGCCGGCTGTAGACCGAGCCGGTGAGCCAGCACGCTGATCGGCACGGCTTTCTGGCTCTGCGGTTGCGGTCTCGTTCCGGTGAGCGTCGCCACCGCCGCCTCGACAGCGTCCAGAGTTTCCCGATCGCGCTGGAGCAGGGCATGGCCCTGGTCGATGGTGCGCAACGCCGTGTCGATCTCACCCCGGTTGACGGCCCGCATGATCTCGCCACTGGCCGCATAGCCGTGGCCCGGGATCAACGCGAGGTAGGCACGCAGCGCCTTGACGTGCAGCTCGGTGAAGCGACGGTAGCCGTTCGGCGTCCGCTGGGCCGGAGGCAGGAAGCCGTCTCGTTCGTAGTTGCGCACGGCCTGCGCGGAGAGACCGTGGGCGCGCGCGAGGTCGACTGGTCGGCGTACCCCCGGGTTTGAAGCTTTTATGCCTGTCACCGCACTCCACCGCTCGTAAGTCTCAACCGCTGGTTCAACGATACGGTTCATGGAATGCCACCTTTTCTCGACCTGCTGGCGGTATCCCCGGACCTGCTCGCGCTCGGCGAGCCGACGCACGGTGAGTCCGCCTTCCTCCAGCTCCGCAACGAGGCCCTTCTGTCGCTGGCGGAGCACGGCTACCGCTCGATCGCCCTCGAGAGCGACCGGACGGCCGGGCTGATCGCCGACGACTTCGTGCAGGGCGTCGCCGCTGTGACGCTCGACCGGGCCCTCGCCGAAGGGTTCAGCCACGGATTCGGAGCGGCCCCGGCCAACCGCGACCTCCTGCTGCGGATGCGGGAGTGGAACGCCGGACGGCCGGTCGCCGAGCGCCTGACGTTGCACGGCTTCGACGCCCCGGTGGAGCTGGAGAGCGCCCCGAGCCCGCGCCGCCACCTCACCCACGTCTGCCAGTTCCTCGACCTGGACCGGGCTGCCGAGATCGACGACCTGATCGGGGACGAGGTGCTGTGGAGTGACACGGCCGCGATCTGGGAACCCGGCAGATCGGTCGGGCGCTCGATCAACGCCCAGCGACTGCGGGTGCTCGCCGACGACCTGCTGACCGAGCTGTACCTGCGGGCACCGTGGAAGTCAGCGGGCTGGCGGGCCGCGTTCGTGCACGCCACGGCCGCTGTCGCGTTGCTGCGTTACCACGCCGCAGCCGCCGCACCACTGGCCCAGGAGGAACGGTTCGCCCGCCTGGCCGCGGTCCGGGACGCGCTGATGGCCGAGAACCTGCTCGCGATCCGATCGGCCGAGGCACACCGCGGGCCCACACTGGTCTTCGCGCACAACACGCACCTCCAGCGTCACCTGAGCACGATGACGCTGGCCGACACGAAGGTGACATGGGCCGGCGCCGGCGCCATCATCGCGTCGCTGCTGGGTGACCGGTACGCGGTGATCGCCGGCAGCCTCGGCGCGAGCCCGGCACTCGGCATCGGGCCGCCCGCCGCCTCGACCTACGAGGGGCGACTTCAGCAGGAGACCGGCCTTCCCCGGTACCTGCCGACGTCCGACATCGCGGCGGCCGAGAAGCGAACGCACGACTACCGCTACTTTCCGCTGGACCAGGCCACCATCGAACACGCCGACGCGGTCCTGCACGTCCCGACCGGTGTCGACACGGCCGTGCTCGCCGATCGGATCGCCGCACTGCCCGGCGTCGAGCAGGTCGTGGCGACCGAGGAGAACGGATCACCCGAGGCGGCCTGGGGCGACCGGTTCTTCTTCGTCGGCCCGGACCGCCGCCAGCCGTTCGCCACCATCGTCGAGCACGACGTGCCCGGCTTCGACGAGGCCGCACAGCTTGACCGCCCCGGCGTCTTCCGCCTCAACCTGGACCTGGGCCGGGCCGAGTTCGAGCGGCTGTTCGGCTTCCCGCCCAAGGCGTTCGAGGAGCACCGGCACGAGTTCGACTTCGCCCGACTGGACACCCTCGTGCCGCACCCGGGCTACGCACAGTACGGCTTCGCCAGCATCGTCATGCCCGGTCCGCAACTGCTGCCCGAGATCGACCGGCTACTCGCGATCGCGTACAGCCGAGCGGTCGACCGCCACGAACGCGCAGCGCGCCGGGCAGTCCGCCCGCAACCCGGAGCCTGACCACGCCCGTGGTCAGGCGGCTGCCTCGGGCTCCCGCAGGTCCAGCCAGTCGGCCCAGCGGGGGTCCGGGGCGCGGTGGCCCAGCACCCGCCAGGCGGTGCCCTTCGGCGGCGCCGGCAACGCGTGCAACCGCCAACCCATCTCGGCCGGGGTCTTGTCGCCCTTGGTGTGATTGCACCTGGCACACGCGGCGACCACGTTCTCCCAGGCGTGCCGGCCACCGCGGCTGCGCGGAAAAACGTGATCGATGGTCTCGGCCGGGCCCCGGCAGTAGGCGCACCGCCACCCGTCCCGGGCGAAGATCGCCCGGCGGGACAGCCCGACATGCGTTCGGTACGGCACCCGGACGAAGCGCGTCAGCCGGACCACTGATGGCACCGGCAGCGCGTCCCGGGCGCTGTGCAGGATGCCGTCACCGTCGGCGACGCAGACCGCCTTGGCGGAGAGGACGAGGATCGCGGCGCGACGCACCGACACGACACACAGCGGCTCGTAGGTGGCGTTGAGGACCAGCGCGCCGGAGCCCACCGTGGGTCGTATGTCAGGCATCGCGCTCACCCTCCCGGTTCAGCGGCTGCTGGGGACCGCCGCCGACCGGGGCCGGGCACAGGGGCCCACACGGTCGACGCCGGGCCGATCACCGACGTCCGTTGCGCCAATAGTCCCTGATCGGACCCCGGATTGCACGTACTAATCTCTCTTCTGGTAAGCGGATCACCCACGCCGGGACGGGCAACTGCTCCAGCCTGGGCGGACGCTGACGTGTGACACCCCCGCCGCCGGTCTCACCGGTACCGGACCTGCGCCGGCCGCCTGATCGAATCGGCGGCCGCGAGCGCGAGCTGTGGCGTCCGGCCGGTGGGTCGGCGGCGGGCGCTCGGGCCCCTTGCGGTACGAAGACAGAGTGAGTGCCGCCAGTGTGACGCCCCTAGCCCTGCCCGACGCCGTCTCGGTGAGCTGCCAGGGCAGCACCTCCTGCGAGTGGATCTACCGGATCACCGGGTCGGCCTGGTTCGCCGAGGGAAGCTACTGGATCCTGCTCAAACCGCTTCGCGTGCTGCTGATCCTGGCACTGGCGATGGTGGCCCGCTGGGCGCTGCACCGGACGATCAACCGGTTGGTCCGGACGACCACCGACGGTGCGGTGCCGACGATGCTGCGGCCGCTGCGCGAGCGGGTACCCACCGCCGCGGTCGACCCGGCCGAGTTCGTGCCCGAGCGACGGAGGCAGCGGGCCGAGGCGATCGGGTCGGTCCTGCGCAGCCTGACCACCGCGTTCGTCTTCGGCATCGCGCTGCTGATGATCCTGCGCGAGTTCAGCTTCGACCTGGCTCCGTTGCTGGCCAGCGCGGGGATCGCCGGCGTCGCGCTGGGCTTCGGCGCGCAGAGCCTGGTGAAGGACCTGATCGCCGGCCTCTTCATGCTGATCGAGGACCAGTACGGCGTGGGTGACAACGTCGACCTGGGCGAGGCGATGGGCGTGGTCGAGTCGGTCGGCCTGCGGGTCACCACGGTGCGCGACGGCCGCGGTGTGCTCTGGTACATCCGCAACGGCGAGATCATCCGGGTGGGCAACAAGAGCCAGGGTTGGGCACTCGTGGTGGTGGACCTGCCCATCGGTTTCAACAGCACCGAGGAGGCCACGGCGGTGCTCCGGACCGCTGCCGCCTCGATCGCCATGGACCCGGAGCTGTCACCGGAAATCGTGGAGGCGCCCGAGGTGCTGGGTGTCGAGCAGGTGACGGTGGACGGCGCGGTCATCCGCACCGTGGTGAAAACCACAGCGGACGGGCAGTTCGCGGTGGGCCGGGAACTGCGTCGGCGTCTCGCCGAGGCGCTGGAAAATTCGGGGATCACCGCGCAGATCGCTGCGGCCCGCATCTATCCCGGTCTGTCGACCCGTCCGTTGCCCGAGGGTGAGACCGGTCAGGGCGGCGCCACCTGACACCGCCGACACTGTCCGGCAATTCAGGGGTCGCGAGCCGGCCGGCCCCTCGGGTATCGTCCGTTCGTTCAGTCGGGGAGGCGACGAACGACCCGTTCGACCTAGCTAGTTGTCAGACGATCGGGCAGAATCCGGAGCACGCGTTCCCACCAAAGCGTGATCACATCCTCGCTGATCCGTAGATCTGACGAGCGCTTCCGGCCGGGCTGCCACGAGCGGCCGAGCCGGGGCCGATGGAGGCGACGGTGCCTGACGAGCGACCTTCCGCGGAAGGCCCCGCCACATTTCGCGAAGTCTTCGCCCAGCGCGAGTTCCGGGCTGTGTTCGTGGCTGGCGCTCTCTCCTGGGTCGGCGACTATGTCGCGAAGGCCGCCGTAACTCTGCTCGTCTATCAGCAGACCCGGTCCGTCGCGCTCTCCGCGGCTGCCTTCGCGGTCAGCTTCCTGCCCTGGCTGCTCGGCGGTCCCGTGCTCGCCGCACTCGCGGAGCGATACCCGTTCCGACGGGTGATGGTGGCATGCGACATCATCCGCATGGCGCTGATGCTGCTCATCGCCATTCCGGGCCTGCCGTACCAGGCGGTGCTGGTGCTCATTTTCGCCGCCACGCTGGCCAACCCACCGAGCCAGGCGGCGAAGTCCGCGCTGATCCCGCAGTTGCTCACCGGGGACCGACTGGTGCTGGGGCTGTCGCTGAACAGCAGCGTCGGGCAGGCCGCCCAGGTCGTGGGGTACGTCTTCGGCGCCGCTGTCGCCGCGGTCGACCCGGAGGCGGCGCTGCTGTTCAACGCGGTCACGTTCGGTCTCTCGGCGCTGCTGGTTCGCCTCGGTGTGCGTCACCGCCCGGCGGTGATGAACCCGGAGCACCGCAGCCACCTGTTGCAGGAGACCCGGCAGGGGTTCGGCATCGTGTTCCGCACACCGGTGCTGCGGGCCATCGCGGTGCTGGTGTTCAGTTCGATGCTCTTCTCGATCGTTCCCGAGGGTCTGGCCGCAGCCTGGGCCAACGACGAGAGCCGTGGCGCGGTGAGCGCGGGCACCGCACAAGCAGCGATCATGGTGGCAAACCCGGTCGGCTTCATTCTCGGTGGGTTGCTGGTGAGTCGCCTGTTCGGGCCGGCTCGCCGACTGAAGCTGATGCGGCCGCTCGCGGTGATCGCCCCGTTGATGCTCGTACCGGTGCTGCTCGACCCCCCGCCGCTGGTGGTAGCGCTGCTCGCCGCGCTCTGCGGGTTCGCAGTCGCCGGCATGATGCCGATGGCCAACGGGTTGTTCGTCCAGGCGCTGCCCAACGGCTTCCGAGCCCGCGCCTTCGGGGTGATGGCCACCGGCATACAGGTCATCCAGGGCCTCGCGGTGCTGGTCACCGGCATGCTCGCCGAACGGTTCCCCATTCCGGTCGTGGTGGGGGTCTGGAGCGCAGCCGGGGTGGCGCTGATGGCGGTGGCCACGCTGCGTTGGCCAGACCGGCAGACGGTGGACGACGCGATCACCGCCGCCTCGTTGGCCAACGCCGATCCGCGACCCTCCGGGCTCGGCGAGCCGACCAGCGACCGCCCGGTGGAAGGCACGTCCGACCCGCATGCCGGTGATGGCCACCGCCGGCACGCGGTCACCTGACCGTCGAACCGGCCCCCACCCGAGCAGGCCGGGTGCCCCATATTCGGGGTTGTCGACCCGGCGTGATCCGACGCACGCCGTGCGGGTCGGGTCGGCACCGGACGCACCTGGCAGGATGGAACGGTGACTTCCGCAGGTGAATCCGACCGTCCCGGTGCGTCGATGACTCTCTTCGAAGCGGTCGGCGGCGAACCCACCTTCCGCAAGCTGGTCGACGAGTTCTACGCCGGCGTCGCCACCGACCCCCTGCTGCGACCCATGTACCCGGAGGAGGACCTGGGCCCGGCCGCGGACCGGATGACCCTGTTCCTGATGCAGTACTGGGGCGGGCCGAACACGTACTCCGCTCAGCGCGGGCACCCGCGGCTGCGGATGCGCCACGCGCCGTTCCGGATCGGCGCGGCCGAACGGGACGCCTGGCTGCGGAACATGCGCCGCGCCGTGGACCGGCTCGACCTTGAGCCGGAGATCGCCAGCACCCTCTGGGACTACCTGGAGCGGGCCGCGTACTTCATGGTCAACGTCGAGGACGACCCGGCCAACGCCGGCTGACCCACCCCACCCGGAGCGGCGTCAGAGCAGCGCGCCCTCGTCGTGCAGCCAGTCCACGAAGCTGGTGGCGACCGCCGCGCCGCAGTCGAGCATCTCGACCAGGAGCGCGTCGTGGGTGCCGGCACCCAGGGGCACCTGAAGCTCGGCGTAGATCGGTAGCTGACCGCGCTCGGTCGGGTCACCGATGTACGCCTTGCAGAACCGGCGGGTGTGGTTCCACTCGTTGACCACCCGGTACGCCCGGTCGGCCCAGTCCGGCGGGACCGTGGCGTGCGGACGTGCCCGCATGACCAGGATCTCGTCCTCCGGCCCTTCGAGGGTGACCAGCACCGCGTGCCGCTCCCACATCGCCAGCAGGTTGCCGTCGCCGTCGGCCAGGTAACGCACGTCGAGCAGATCGAGCGCGTCACAGACCCGGCGCAGACTCACCGGCTCGACGGTGGCGGGCATCTCGGTCAGCACGGGCCGCTCGTTGGACGGGCAGTCGTCCCCCGGCTGGCGAGGACTGGGCGGCCCGATCCGGACCGCGCTATCGACTGTGATCCCGCTTCGGGTTTCCGGATCGCCGCCGTCGGCGGGACCGGGGCGCCATGACCACCACGGCATCGCTCGCGCACCTCACTCCCCAGCGGATCCAGTCGCCTACGGTGCGTTGGATCCGAGGATGGACGGTACCCGGACAGCCGGGTTGAAGCACCCCCCCAACGACCGCCCCTGACCAGAAGAATGATCCGGGGTCATCCGTTCGGACGAGCGCTCAGGGGTGTCACGGCAAGATCCGTGGCCTTCTGCAACCAAGCCGCTCCGTGCGGTCCCACCAGGCCGACCCAACGACCGGCCACCCGCACCTGAACGGCGTTCCCGCCCTCGTCAGCCGTCGAGCCGTGGGCGGCGCCGAGGAAGCCCATCCGGACCAACCCCTGCACCAGCCGCTGCGGCACCTCGACCGGCGCGGCGGGCGTCCCGTCCGGGGTGATCAGCACCGCCACGTGGTCGAGCAACGCATCACGCAGGGCCCGCTGGCCCACGGCACGGCCGGCCACACCCTGCTCGCTCGCCGTCCGCAGGGTGCCCGCCGCCGCGTCGGCGATCCGTCGCAACTCGGCAACGGGCAGCGCCTCCACCTGGTGGCTCCGCGTCGGCGGCAGCGGCCACCGCCACTGGGCGTCCCGGCGGGTCGGCAGGGTCGTGCCGCCCCGCTCCAGCTCGGCGAGCAGCTCCGCGGCTGCCACAGTGACGTCCTCCGCGACGCCGTCGGCCGGCCCACCGGCAACCGTGCGGACCACCAGGACCTGCCACGGCAGCCGGGCCCACAGGGCGACCCGGCCCGGTGCGCCGGCCGGCCGCAGCCGGACCGGCGCGACCGGATCCAACCGGACCAGCCGGGCCAGGAAGGCGCCCGCGTCCGCCACCCCGGCGACACCGTGGGTAGACGCTGCCGTCCGGCCCGGCTCGGCGGTGCCCGGCCGGGTCACGCCACACCGCCCTGCGGCGCGTACGTGAGCAGGAAGTCCCGTTCCTCGGTGGTGATCCGCCGCGGCACCTGGCGGGTCAGGTCGAACGGCACCAGCACCGAGCGGGCCCGGCTGGCCAGCACCTCACCGTCGTACAGCTCGTAGGCGACGGTGAACCGGGAGGCCCGGATCTCCTCCACCCACAGCTCGATCCGCACTGTGGGTGCCGCCTCCGCGGTGGCCCGGCCGAGCGCGTAGTCGACCGGGCGCAGGTAGTCGACCTCGTGCCGGCGGATCACCACCCCGTCGGCGAACGAGCCGACGCCCCAGGCCCGACCCCCGGCGAACATCAACGCCACCCGCGCCTCCTCGTACAGGGTGAGGAAGCGCGAGTTGTTGACGTGGCCGTACGCGTCCAGGTCGGACCAGCGCAGGGTGCAGTGGTAGACGAAGCGGTCAGACACCTTCTCGGCCGGTCAGTCGCGGGTCAGCTTGCGGTAGGTCACCCGGTGCGGCCGGGCGGCCTCCGCACCGAGGCGGTCGATCTTGTTCTTCTCGTACGCCTCGAAGTTGCCCTCGAACCAGAACCACTTTGACGGGTCCTGGTCGTCGCCCTCCCAGGCCAGGATGTGCGTGGCGACGCGGTCCAGGAACATCCGGTCGTGCGAGATGACCACGGCGCAGCCGGGGAACTCCAGCAGCGCGTTCTCCAGGCTGGACAGCGTCTCCACGTCCAGGTCGTTCGTCGGCTCGTCGAGCAGGATGACGTTGCCGCCGATCTTCAGGGTCAGCGCCAGGTTGAGCCGGTTGCGCTCACCGCCGGAGAGCACCTTCGTGGGCTTCTGCTGGTCCGGGCCCTTGAAACCGAACGCGGCGATGTACGCCCGCGACGGCATCTCGACCTTGCCCACCATCAGGTAGTCCAGCCCGTCGGAGACGACCTCCCAGACGGTCTTGTCGCCGTTGAGGCCCTCACGGTTCTGGTCGACGTACGACAGCGAGACGGTGGGGCCGACCCGGACCTGACCGCCGGTCGGCTCCTCCAGCCCGACGATGGTCTTGAACAGGGTGGTCTTACCGACGCCGTTGGGGCCGATGATGCCGACGATGCCGTTGCGCGGCAGCGAGAACGACAGGTTTTCGATCAGCAGCCGGTCGCCGAAGCCCTTGCTGAGGTCGACCGCCTCGATCACCGTGCTGCCCAGGCGCGGGCCCGGCGGGATCTGGATCTCCTCGAAGTCGAGCTTGCGGGTCTTCTCCGCCTCGTTGGCCATCTCGTCGTACCGGTCCAGGCGGGCCTTGGACTTGGTCTGCCGAGCCTTGGCGTTGGAGCGGACCCACTCCAGCTCCTCGGTGAGGCGCTTCTTCATCTTGGCGTCGCGGCGACCCTCGACGGCCAGCCGGGCGGCCTTCTTCTCCAGGTAGGTGGAGTAGTTGCCCTCGTACCCGATCGCCCGGCCGCGGTCCAGCTCCAGGATCCAGCCGGCCACGTTGTCGAGGAAGTACCGGTCGTGGGTGATCGCCATGACGGTGCCGGCGTACTTCGCCAGGTGCTGCTCCAGCCAGGAGACGCTCTCCGCGTCCAGGTGGTTGGTGGGCTCGTCGAGCAGCAGCAGGTCGGGCGCCTCCAGCAGCAGCTTGCAGAGCGCGACCCGGCGACGCTCACCACCGGAGAGCTGGGTCACGTCGGCGTCCGGCGGCGGGCAGCGCAGCGCGTCCATGGCCAGTTCGAGCTTGGAGTCGACGTCCCAGGCGTCGAGGTGATCAAGCTCCTCCTGGAGCTTGCCCATCTCCTCCATCAGCTCGTCGGAGTAGTCGGTGGCCATCTGCTCGGCGATCTTGTTGAACCGCTCCAGCTTGGCCTTGGTCTCGGCGACCGCCTCCTCGACGTTGCCGAGCACGGTCTTGGCCTCGTTGAGCGGGGGCTCCTGGGCGAGCATGCCGACGGTGTAGCCGGGCATGAGTCGGGCTTCGCCGTTGCTCGGCTTGTCCAGCCCTGCCATGATCTTGAGGAGGCTGGACTTACCGGCGCCGTTCGGACCGAGCACACCGATCTTGGCTCCCGGCAGGAAGCTCAACGTGACGTTGTCGAGCACGACCTTGTCGCCGTGCGCCTTGCGCGCCTTTTCCAGAACGTAGATGTACTGGGCCACGGTGCGGGCTACCTCCGTCGGTTGCTGTCGCTGATCGGCGGCGCGGCGCGGGCTGCGAGGACCGCCCGCCGCCGCCGGCCGGGAGCCGGCCGCGCGCACGCCATCGTCAATCCTGACAGGTACGGCGCGCTTCGCCCACATCACCCCGCCCCAGGAGTACGCAAGCGCGCCGTGTTGCCGCTCGGCAGTCCGCTTTTTATGGTGACTCGATGTCTACCGAGTTCGTCATCGAGCTGCCGGACGAGCTGGCCGACCGGCTAGCCGAGGAACCGGACATCTCGGCCTTTGTGGCGGACTGCGTACGAAAGGACATGGCCGCCGAGCGCATCCTGCGCACACTCCGGCAGGCGGGCTTCGCGCTCTCTCCGGCTCACCTGAAGCGGGCCGGGCGCGTGTTGAACGCGGCGCTGGAGCAGATCACACCCGAACTGGGCGCTCTCGTCGCAGGACCCGGAGCGAGCAGGCCGGATGAACCGGCGGCCACTCCTGGCAGATCGGCATTCGTGTTGGACACTCCGGCGCTGCTGGCCTTCGCCGGTGGCGATGAGGATGTCGCCGCCAGAATCGCGGTGGCCTCTGATCGCCGACTGACGGTGGTCATCCCGGCGGGATGCCTGGCCAGCGCCTACCGACACATTCCTCAGGAGGGGTGGTGGGTGCTGGACCTCCTTGCAGCTCTACGTTCGACGCAGGTCATGGCCCTGACTGCGGACTGCTCGGCTGCGCTGGGCCTATGGCTGAGGAGTGTGCCGGCCGTGGACCTGGCCCAGGCTGCGATGGAGGCGGCTCGGGGGATCACACCGATCATGACGGATCGGCGGGAGTTGCTCGGCGAGGTGCTGCCGAAGGAATGGCCGATCATCGACCTCTGACCCGCGGGCTGTCGACAAGATCACCTCTAGGATTCGGTAGCACCGAGGCGGGTAGGAGACTCCGGCACGGGGCACAAGACGCCGCAGCTACGCTCAGTACGCTCATCGCGGTGGACCCGTCAGTACCCGGAGGTGGCCGATCGTGACCGTCCGTAGCTCCTTTGTCGTAGTGGCGAACCGTCTGCCGGTCGACGAGGTGAGCACACCCGAGGGCCGGCAGTGGCGACGTAGCCCTGGCGGGCTGGTCACCGCGCTGCATCCCGTACTCGCCGAACACAAGGGCACCTGGGTCGGCTGGGCCGGTGGCACCGGCGCCGCCCCCGAGCCGTTCGACCTCGAGGGGATCCGGCTGCACCCGGTCCCGCTCAGCGCCGAGGAGTTGGAGCGCTACTACGAGGGCCAGTCCAACGCGACGATCTGGCCGCTCTACCACGACGCGGTGGAGACGCCGGCCTACAAGCGCCGGTGGCGGGAGGCGTACCGCCTGGTCAACGCCCGGTTCGCGGAGGCCGCAGCCGACGTGGCGGCCGAGGGCGCGACGGTCTGGGTGCAGGACTACCAGCTCCAGTTGGTGCCGGCGATGCTCCGTGAGCTCCGCCCGGACCTGCGGATCGGGTTCTTCCTGCACATCCCGTTCCCGCCGATCGAGCTGTTCATGCAGATGCCGTTCCGTACCGAGATCCTTCGCGGTCTGCTCGGCGCCGACCTGGTCGGTTTCCAGCAGCGGCTGGCCGCGCAGAACTTCGTCCGGCTGGCCCGGCACCTGCTCGGGCTGCGCTACGAGGGGCAGATGATCCAGGTCGACGGTCGGCAGGTGAAGGCGGGCGCCTTCCCCATCTCGATCGACACCCAGGAGATGGAGCGGATGGCCGCCGATCCGGCGATCCAGGCGCGGGCCAAGCAGATCCGCGCCGAGTTGGGCGACCCGAAGACGATAATCCTGGGCGTGGACCGGCTGGATTACACCAAGGGCATCGAGTTGCGACTCAAGGCCTTCCGGGAGCTGCTGGCTGACGGAAAGTTGACAGTTCCCGACGCGGTCATGGTTCAGGTCGCCACACCCAGCCGCGAGCGCGTGGAGCACTACCAGGCACTACGGGTGAAGGTCGAGCGCGAGGTCGGCCGGATCAACGGCGAGTTCGGCAGGGTCGGCGTGCCGGCGGTCCATTACCTCCATCAGTCGTACAGTCGCAGTGAGCTGGCGGCGATGTACGTTGCTGCCGACGTGATGATGGTGACCCCGCTGCGAGACGGAATGAACCTCGTGGCGAAGGAATACGTAGCATCACGTGCCGACCAGGGTGGCGCGCTCGTACTCAGCGAGTTCGCCGGCGCCGCCACCGAGCTTCGCCAGGCATTTTTGTGTAACCCGCACGACCCGGACGCGGTCAAGGACGCCCTCCTCCGGGCAGTGCACGTGGAGAAAACCGAGGCACGCCGCCGGATGCGGACAATGCAACGTCACCTGCGTACCCACGACGTGGGCCACTGGGCCAAGTCTTTCCTCTCGGAGCTCGGAGTTCCCGAGGCGGAGGCCGAGTGAACACGCCCGTCAACGATGGGGCGGCAATCGCCACCGGGGTCATGGACCCTGAGTTGCGTTCCGCCATCGGCCGGATCGCCCGGGTCCCCCAGCTCCTGGTCGCCTGCGACTATGACGGCACGCTGGCGCCGATCGTGGAGGACCCGAGCACAGCCGTTCCGCTGCCCGAGTCGGTGGCCGCGGTCCGCGCGCTCGCCGCGCTGCCGCAGACCACAGTGGCGGTGGTTTCCGGTCGGGCGCTGCGCGACCTGGCCGCGCTCTCGCGGCTGCCCAGCGAGGTGCACCTCGTCGGCAGCCACGGCTCCGAGTTCGACATCGGCTTCGTCGAGCGGCTCTCCCCCGAGCTGGTCGCCGTGCGGACCCAGGTCCGCAACGCGCTGCGTGAGATCGCCGCACAGCACCCGGGTATCCGGCTGGAACGTAAGCCGGCGAGCGTCGCGATGCACACCCGTGGGGTCGACCCGCAGATTGCCGCCGCCGCCATCGAGGCGGTCCGCAACGGTCCGGCCACCTTCGACGGCGTCACGGTGACCCAGGGCAAGGAGGTCATCGAACTCTCCGTGGTGGCCACCCACAAGGGCACCGCACTCGACCAGTTGCGGACCCAGCTGGCCTCCAGCGCGGTGCTGTTCATCGGTGACGACATCACCGACGAGAACGGGTTCGCCCACCTGCACGGTCCCGACCTCGGCATCAAGATCGGCCCTGGCGACACCCAGGCCAGCTACCGGGTGGCCGACCCGCTGGAGGCCGCCCGGGCGCTGGCGCTGCTGCTGGAGACCCGGCGGCACTGGCTGTTCGGTGAGCGGGCGGTGCCGATCGAACGGCACTCCATGCTGGCCAACGGTCGTACCGTCGCTCTGCTCACCCCCGAGGCCAAGGTGAGCTGGCTCTGCCACCCCAAGCCCGATTCGGCGGCGATCTTCGCCGACCTGGTCGGTGGCAGCCCGGCCGGCCACTTCAGCGTCGCCCCGGAACGTGGCGGCATCCCGCTGGGTCAGCGCTACCGCTCCGGCACGATGACAGTGGAGACCCGCTGGTCCGGGCTCACCGTCACCGACTGGCTGGACAAGCCGGCCCGGGAGACCACCCCGGACGACAGCCCGGCGGTCATCACCGGCGACTCGACACTGGTCCGGGTGCTGACCGGCAGTGGCAAGGCCAAGGTGGAGTTCGCGCCGAGGCCGGAGTTCGGCCAGGTGGCCGTCCAGTTGCAGCCGCTCGGCGACGGCCTGCTGGTGCTCGGCTCCAACGAACCGGTCGCGCTCTACGCCCCCGGCGTGGAGTGGGAGGTCGGCAACGACGGAGGGTACGAGACCGCCAAGGCGATCGTCGACCTCTCCGCCGCCGGTGGGCAGGTCGTGCTGGAGCTGCGCTTCGGCACGCACAGCCTGGAGCACCACCGGGTGCCGATCCACGAGCGGCAGGCCGCCGCCGAGCAGCCGTGGAAGGACTGGGTGGCCTCGCTGCGGCTGCCGTCCACCGCCCGGGACCTGGTCGCGCGTAGCGCCCTCACCCTGCGCGGGCTCTGCCACGAGGCCACCGGCTCGATCCTGGCCGCGGCGACCACCTCGCTCCCCGAGGAGCTGGGCGGCGTCCGTAACTGGGACTACCGCTACTGCTGGCTGCGCGACGCCGCGCTGACCGCCCGCGCACTCGTCGACCTGGGCTCCGTCGAGGAGGCCGAGGCGCTGCTGCGCTGGGTCGACGGCTGCATCGAGCGCACCGGCGGGCACCCGGAACGCCTGCACCCGCTCTACACCATCGACGGCTACGAGCTGGGCGCCGAGGCAGTCATTGACACGCTGCCCGGGTACGCCGGCTCCCGGCCGGTCCGGGTCGGCAACCTCGCCAACCACCAGTTGCAGCTGGACGTCTTCGGCCCGATCGCCGACCTGATCGCGGCCGTCGCCGACGCTCGCGGTTCGGTCCGCGACGACGAGTGGCGGGTCCTGGAGAACATGGTCGAGGCGGTCCGCCGCCGCTGGCACGAGCCCGACCACGGCATCTGGGAGGCCCGGCTGCCACCCCGGCACCACGTCTTCTCCAAGGTGATGTGCTGGATGACCGTCGACCGCGCGCTGCACGTGATGCGCGAGCACGGCGGCGAGGACCGGCCCGAGTGGAAGGACCTGCGCGACCGGATCGGCGCCAACGTGCTGGAGCACGGCTGGCACTCCGACGTCGAGGCGTACAGCGTCGCGTACGGGGACGAGGACATGGACGCCTCGTCGCTCTGGATCGGCCTCTCCGGCCTACTCCCGGGTGACGACCCGCGCTTCCTGTCCACCGTCCTGCGGATCGAGGCGGACCTGCGCAGCGGCCCGGTCGTCTACCGCTACCACTGGGACGACGGCCTGCCCGGTCGTGAGGGCGGTTTCCATATCTGCACGGCGTGGCTGATCGAGGCGTACCTGCGCACCGGCCGCCGCACCGACGCCGAGGAGCTGTTCGCGCAGATGGTGCTGACCGCCGGCCCGACCGGGCTGCTCCCCGAGCAGTACGATCCGCTCGCCGAGCGCGGCCTGGGCAACCACCCGCAGGCGTACAGCCACCTCGGTCTGATCCGCTGTGCCCTGCTGCTGGACAACATGCTCAAGCAGTAGTCGACAGCTCGTGTGACGGGGCCGGAGCGCATGCTCCGGCCCCGTTGGTCACTGCGGGTACGGCAGGCTTGGTTGCCACCCGTACAGGTGGGCGTCGAGGTCGGTGGGCACCGTCCAGTGCGCGTACGGCAGCACCGCGCTGCTGCCGGTGTGGATCAGACGCAGTAGTGGGGCGTCGCCGGTGTGGTCGAGCGCGAGCTTCGGTTTACGGGCCGCGCCGACGCCGCCGAGGCCGAACAGGACAACGGAGTCCTGGACCGGAAGCCCCTGTGCCTGTCGGGCGTCACGCCAAGCCCGGTACGCCGCGTCCAGCCGCCAGGGCGCGAGGTCGGCGAGACCGCGGTACAGGTTCGCCACCCAGGTCGGGGTGAGTTCGGCGTCGGAGAGCCGGTACGGCACCCCGGTCAGCAACACGTCGAGCTCCGGATCCGTCTCCACCCCGGCGTTGGTCAGCGCCTCGGACAACGCGCCACGGCGGACGGCCGCGACCGCAGGGGCGGCCTGCTCGACCCGATCGACCTGCCAGCGAAGCCCTGCCGGGGTGTTCGCCGCTCGGCGGTCCCACAGCCAACGGGCGTTGTCCCAGCGGTGCCGCTGGTTGGCCGGGATCAGGTCGTCGATGCCGACGACCAACTCCTCACCCTCGACCCGTGCGGTGAGCCACCGGCCCCGCAGGTGCGACCGCTGCTCGCCGTAGCCGGCCAGTGCGACCACCGCGGACCGCAGGTAGGCGCCGGTGTTCCCGCGCGGGAAGTGCCAGCACAACGAGGACGCATCGAGAGCGTCGAGGTCGGCGGCGGCCTCGTCCGACACCACGCCGACCCGGACCAGTGGCGATGCCGCACTGGCCTGGCGATTGTCGAACTGTCGACGGTCCCGGCGCTGACGCATCTCGGCCCGCTCGACCGACGGGCTGACCGAGTACGCCGCCTTCTTCCCGGCCCACCGCAGCACCTCCGCCCCGGCCGCCTGCGGGTGGCCGAAGAGCCGGAACGCCAGCAGCTCGTGCTCGTCGGACCCGTCGTCCTCGGTCACCTGCAGCTCGTACACCAGGTCGCCGGGCGAGTCCAGGTTGTAGGCGGTGTGCGGGTCACGGCCGAACTCGTTGCCGACGAGCGAGTCGCCCGGCGGTTGGCGATAGCCACGGACCACAGTGACCAGGGCGGCCCAGGAGCCGTCCGCGTCCGCGCACCTCAGCGTCCGGACCGGAGCATCGCGCCATCGCGAGGGAAGGTCCTCGAAGCTGGTGGTCAGGTTGGGACGTCCACATCGCAGCGCGACCGGGGTGAGCAGTTCCGTCCGCCACGTCTCGTGAGGGTCCTTCAGGGTGAGCATGAGCGACATTGTGTCCACAGCGACCGACAACCGCCGCAGCTGGCAATCTTGGACAGTTTCCGTTACGCGCCAACGGAAACTGTCCAAGATCTACCGGGTCAGTGCCCTAAGAAGCCCGGGTCCACCGCCGGACGGGTCGCCGCCGCGTCCGGTCACTTGTCAGCCGTCGAGCGCGCCCACCACATCGCCCACCACGACGACGGCGGGCGGGCGTAGGTCGGCCGCACTCAGGTCGACCGCGACCTCGCCCAGCGTGGACCGCAGGACCCGTTGGGTGCCCGTCGTGGCTTCCTGGACGACGGCGGCCGGCGTCTGGGGCGACCGACCGTGGGCGATCAGGGTGGCCGTGATGGCGGCGAGGTTCTTCAACCCCATCAGGATCACCAGGGTGCCGTGCAGACCGGCGAGGGCGTCCCAGCGCACCAGCGAAGCCGGCGCGTCGGGTGCCAGGTGCCCGGAGACCACAGTGAACTCGTGGGCCACCCCCCGATGGGTGACCGGGATGCCGGCCGCGGCCGGCGCGGCGATGGAGCTGGTCACCCCGGGCACCACTGTCACCGGCACGCCGGCGGCCGCGCAGGCCAGCAGCTCCTCGCCGCCGCGGCCGAAGACGTACGGGTCACCGCCCTTGAGCCGCACCACGAAGGCGCCGGCCAGGGCCCGGTCGACCAGGATCTGGTTGATCTCCTCCTGGGCCCGGGACGGGCCGTAGGGAATCTTCGAGGCGTCCACCAGCTCGACATCCGGGCGCAGCTCGTCGAGGAGCAGCCCGGGCACCAGCCGGTCGGCGACCACCACGTCGGCCTCGGTGAGCAGCCGCCAGCCCTTCACGGTGATCAGCTCCGGGTCCCCCGGCCCCGCCCCGACCAGCGCCACCCGCCCGGCCTGCTGCCCACCGGTCGTCCCGGTGGAAGCGTCGGGCCGGCCAGCGATCCCGTCCGGTGCCAGGCGGACGGCGAGGAGGTCGCGGATCGCGTCGCGAACCGTCATCGCCCGGCGCGGGTCGCCGCCGCCGAGCACCGCCACGGTGACCGGGCCGTGCCGGGTCACCGCCGGGGTCCAGGCGGTGGCGGCCGTCCGGTCGTCGGCCCGGACACAGAAGATCCGCCGCTCGGCGGCGACGGCGCTCACCGAGGCCGCCGCTATCGGGTCGTCGACCGCGACCTGGACCAGCCAGGCGCCGTCCAGGTCCTCGGGCACGAACCGGCGCGGCACCCAGTGCAGCCGGCCCGCGTCGGCCCGGGCACGCAGCGCCGGAGTCAGCTCCGGGGCCACCAGCAGGACGTCCGCACCGGCGTCCAGCAGCGCGGGTACGCGTCGGGTGGCGACCGCGCCGCCACCCACCACGACCACCCGCCGCCCGTGCAGCCGCAAACCCAGGGGGTACGGATTGGAGGTCACGCCGCACCACCGAGGCGGACGGCTCGTTCGCTGCGCGTGCTCACTTTTCGGCCACCCCTGCGGAGTCGAAGGTGGCCACCTCGTGCAGCACCCGGACCGCGCCGGTGACCACGGGCAACGCCAGCAGCGCGCCGGTGCCCTCACCGAGACGCAGCCCCAGGTCGATCAGCGGGTCGAGGCCGAGGTGGCGCAGTGCGACAGTGGCACCGGGCTCGGCCGAGCGGTGGCCGGCGACCATGGCGTCGACCGCCGCCGGGGCGAACGCGGCGGCGGCGAGCGCGGCCGAGACCGCGATCACGCCGTCCAGCAGCACCGGCGTGCGGCGTGCGGCGGCCCCCAGGATCAGCCCGGCCAATGCGGCGTGCTCCAGACCACCGACGGCGGCCAGCACCCCCAGCGGGTCGGCCGGGTCGGGGGTGTGCCGGGCCAGGGCGGCCCGCACGATCGCCACCTTGTGCGCGTACGTCGGGTCGTCGACCCCGGTGCCCCGACCGGTGGTGTCGAGCGGGTCGGCGCCGGTGAACGCGGCGATCAGCACGGCGGCCGGTGTGGTGTTGCCGATGCCCATGTCCCCGGTGAGCAGGATGCCGGCACCGGCGTCGATCAGTTCGTCGGCGATCCGGATGCCGGTCTGCACCGCCGCCAGCGCCTCGTCCCGGGTCAGCGCGGCGGTCACCGTGAGGTCGCGGGTGCCCTGGCGGACGGACGCGACAACCAGCCGGGGCACTGCCGGATCGAGCACGGCCGGATCGAGGGCCGTCGGGTCGAGCACAGCCGGGTCGGTGGGCGGCGGGGTGGCCACGCCGACGTCGACCACTGTGACCGAGGCGCCGGCCTGCCGGGCGAATGCGTTGACCACCGCTCCACCGGCCAGGAAGTTGCCGATCATCTGCGCGGTGACCTCCTGCGGCCAGGGGCTGACCCCCTGGGCGTGCACCCCGTGGTCGCCGGCGAAGATCGCCACCGCGGCCGGCTCGGGCAGCGGTGGTGGGCAGACTCCGGCCAGGCCGGCGAGGCGTACCGAAAGCTCCTCCAGCGCGCCCAGCGATCCCGCCGGCTTGGTCAGCCGGCCCTGCAGCTCCCGGGCGGCGGCCATGGCCGCTTCGTCCGCCGCGCGGATCGCCGCAATCGTGGTCTCCAGCATCATGCCTCCATGGTCTCGCGCAGCACGTCGATGAACGCGTCGGTGGTGTTTCGGTCGCGTACCGCCACCCGCAGCCAGTCCGCGCCGAGGCCGGGGAACGTGTCGCCTCGGCGCACCGCCCAGCCGCGCTCGCGCAGGGCGGCCCGGATCGGTGTCGCGCCCGGTAGGTGCAGCAGGACGAACGCGCTTGCGGGACGGCCGACGACGCGTACACCGGGCAGTTCGGCGAGGCGCGCGACCAGGTGCTCGCGGTCGGCGGCGAGCTCGGCGGCGATCGCGCGTTCGGCCTGGACCGCGACGGCGCTGGCGCAGGCCGACGCGGCCGCCAGCGCGGGCGTGGAGACGGCCCAGAGCGGCTGGACGGCGGCCAGCCGGGACAGCAGCTCCGTGGCGCCGAGCAGGTAGCCGATCCGCAGGCCGGCCAGGCCCCACGTCTTGGTGAGGCTGCGCACCACGAGCAGGCCGGGCAGGTCGCGGCGTTCGGCCAGCGACTCCGGTTCGCCGGGGTGCCCGGGGACGATGGTGGTGTCGGCGAACGCCTCGTCGACAACCAGCACCCGGCCGGGGCGGGCCAGCGCGGCCACCGTCTGGGCGGGGTGCAGCACCGAGGTCGGGTTCGTCGGGTTGCCGATCATCACGAGGTCGGCGTCGGCGGGCACCCGGGACGGGTCGAGCTGGAAGCCGTCGGCGGCGTCGAGCAGCACCCGCTCGACCGGGTGTCCGGCGGCCCTCAGCGCCGCCTCCGGCTCGGTGAACTGCGGGTGCACCACCACGGGGCGGTGCACGCCGCGCAGCGCCTGGGCGATCAACACGAAGCCCTCGGCGGCGCCGGCGGTGAGCAGCACCTCGTTCGGGTGACGGCGGTGTCGGGCGGCGACCGCCGCCCGGGCCGGCGCCGGGTCCGGGTACCGGGCCAGGTCGGTCAGGGTCGCGGCGATCGGGTCGGCCAGCCAGGCGGGAGGACGCGCCCGACGGACGTTGACGGCGAGGTCGATCAGGCCGGCGGTCGCCTCCGCGTCGCCGTGGTGGGCGAGGTCCGGCTCGACCCCGGTGGGTGGGGCGACCGCGCTCGGCTGATCAGACATGTCCGCGATCCTGCCGGGAAGGTGGCCGGTGGGACAGTCGATCTCAGCGTAAGCCGCGTCACCACTCGCCGGTTCAAGAGTTCTTCTCATGTATGAATCGGAAATGTCATAACTTGACCAGGTGAGCAACCGACCCCTTGCTGCCGCTGGTCGTCTCGTCCCTCTCCTCCGCGCCGGACTGATCGCCGGAATCGTGATCGCCGCCGCCGCCTATCCACTGGTCGCCCTCACCGGGCTCGGCGCGAAGGCCACCGCGCACGCCGTGGACCAGAAGACCCGGGTGCTGAAGACCGCCCTGCCCGCCGAGACCTCGTACGTCTACGGCCCGGACGGCAAGACCGTGCTGACCATGTTCTACGAGGAGTACCGGCAGTACACCAAGCTGTCGGACATGTCGCCGAACATCCAGCAGGCGATCGTGGCCGCCGAGGACTCCCGCTTCTACCAGCACCACGGCGTCGACCCGAAGGGTGTGGCCCGGGCCTTCGTCTCCAACGCCCGCTCCGGCGGCTCCCAGGGCGCCTCGACGCTGACCATGCAGTACGTCCGGATGGCCCTGCGGGACAGCGCGACCACGCCCAAGGAGGTCCAGGAAGCGACCCAGCAGACCAGCATTCGCAAGGTCAAGGAGATGCGGATGGCGCTGGACCTGGAGAAGGAGTTGAGCAAGGAACAGATCATGGAGCGCTACCTGAACTCGGCGTACTTCGGGCACCGGGCGTACGGCATCTACGCGGCCAGCGAGATCTTCTTCTCCAAGACCCCGAAGGACCTCACGCCGGTCGAGGCCGCCACCCTCGCCGGACTGGTCAAGTCCCCGTCCGAGTACGACCCGGCCGACTCCGACCAGAAGGAGGCCACCGGGCGGCGCAACTACGTGCTGGACCGGATGAGCCAACTCGGCTACCTCTCCCCCGACTCGGCCGCCGCCGCCAAGTCCGAGCCGATCCGGCTCAGGCTGACCACCCCACCGCACGACTGCGCCGCGGTGGCGGAGAAGTACAACAGCTGGGGCTTCGCCTGCGACTACCTGAAGAACTGGTGGAGCGCGCAGCCCGCGTTCGGGGCGAACCGGCTGGAACGGATGGACAACCTTCGCCGGGGCGGCTACCGCATCGTGCTCAGCCTCGACCCGAAGATCCAGGAGGCTGCGGAGAAGAGCGTGGGCACCAAGGAGGCCACCGGCAGCCCGTTCGCCAACGGCATCGTGGTCTCCGAGCCGGGCACCGGGCGGGTGAAGGCCATGGCGGTGAACCGGACGTACTCGCTGGACCTGGCCGAGAACCCGCAGAGCTCCAACCCCGAGGCCGGGCCGAAGGTGAAAGCCAACTACCCGAACACTGTGGCACCACTGCTCGGCGGCGGTGACCTGGCCGGCTACCAGGCCGGGTCGACGTTCAAGATGTTCCCGATGTTGGCCGCGCTGGACTCGGGGATGACCCTCTCCACCTCGTTCAACGCGCCGTACCGCTACAAGTCGGCAGTGTACGACGGCTGGGCGCCCTCAAACGCCAGCGGCGCCATGACCGGCCAGCAGACCATGTGGTCCGGCTTTGGCAAATCGGTGAACACGTACTTCGTGTGGCTGGAGGAGAAGGTCGGCGCGGACCGGGCGGTCCGGTTGGCCGAACAGCTCGGGCTTCGGTGGCGCACCGACGTCGACCGGGAACAGGCGTCCCCGGCCAAGGCGAAGAAGTGGGGTGCCTTCACCCTGGGCGTCTCCGACGCCACCCCGCTGGAGATGGCGAACGCGTACGCCGCCATCGCGGCCGACGGCCGCTACTGCGAGGCCATCCCCGTGCAAGCGATCATGAACAGGGACGGCACACCCGCCACATACGCCACCCCGGGCGGTCTGCACCGCGAGGTGGCCAAGCCGCGCTGCCGGCAGGTGGTGAGGGCGGACGCCGCGCGGGCGGCCACCGACGCGGCCCGCTGCCCGACCGGAGACACCCCGGCGCGCGGCAGCTGCGGCGGATGGTCCACCGCCGACAGCGTGCGAGGCACCGTCGGACGCCCGGTGGCCGGCAAGACCGGTACGACCGACAGCACCCGATCGGCCTGGTTCGTGGGCTACACCCCGGAGTTGGCCGCGGCGAGCTTCATATCCGACCCGGACAACCCGTTCAACGCGGTCGGTGACGGGCAGTCCCAGATCCCGATCAAGGCGGTTTCGGAGACCCTGCGCGACGGCCTGAAGGGCACCCCGACCCGCCAGTTCACCCCACCGTCGGACGCCATCGTCGGCTGACCGGCGCGAGAGTCAGCGCAGGTCGGCGGGGCTCGGCGCGACTCAGCGCAGGTCGGCGGCGACGAACGACCACAGCTCCAGATCCACCCGGCCGCCGCTGACGAACCCGGCGTTCCGCAGCAGACCCTCGTAGCTGAACCCGGCCTTCTCGGCGACCCGGCGCGAGGCCAGGTTGCCGGGAGCCACCCGCAGTTCGACCCGCTGGAAGCCGTGCTCCAGGATCAGCGCGATGGCCACCGCGTCGACCGCCTCGGCGGCGAAGCCGAACCCCCGCGCGTGCGCCGCCATCGCGTAGGAGATCTCGGTGAGGCGGGCGCCCCAGTCGGTGCGCCGGGTCCACAGCGAGCCCACCACCTGGTCGTCCTCCCGCCGGAGCACCGCGTAGTGGTCGCCCTCCCCGCTGTCGCGCCGCTGCCGGGCCAGATCGGTGCACCAGGCCAACCCGTCGATCGGGCCGGAGTCGTCGGGCAGCGGCAGCCAACGCCGGGTCAGCTTGTCGGCGAAGATCTCCCCGGCCGCCGCCGCGTCGGCCGCCGTGAGCTGACGCACCTCGGTACGCGGGGTGGAGACCGTCAACGCCGGGAAACGGCGCACCGCCACCTGACCGATCACACCGACACCTCGCCCGGCTGCGCGGGTACCACCTCGCTCGTCGGGTCGGCCGCCGCCGCGGCGACCAACCGGGCCGCCGTCGCCGGATGGCTCGCCCAGTGCAGAGCGAGCTGCGAGGCGTGCACGTTGCGCCAGACGAAGCCCTCCGGCGCGCCGCCGTCCCAGCTCCAGGCCGGGCGCTGACCAGCGCGGGGGGTGAGCACCGCACGGTGTGCCTTGTGCCCGACCAGCACCGTGCCGGTGGCGGCGACCACGCTGTCGGTCTGGGCAGTCGCCTCCCGGTAGCCGGCCACCACCCCGTCGCGGCTGACACCGACCGCGTCCAGGACACCGCACATCGGCAACCCGTCCAGTTCCCGGGCCAGCCAGAGCAGCCCGGCGCCCTCGGCGATCACCGGACGCCCGGTCCGCGCCAACTCGGCCACCGCGATGCAGAGCCGCCGGTTGGCCGACAACTGCTCGGCGTACGCCTCGGGCAGCGCGCCGCCGACGACCAGCGCGCGGGTGCCGACCGGCAGCGCCTCGTCGCGCAGCGGGTCGACGACGACGACCTCGGCGCCGGCGGCCCGGAGCAACTCGGTGGTCTCCGGGTGGCTGAAGCTGCCGCCCGGCCCACCGGCCACCGCCACCAGTGGGCGGTTCGCCGGGGGTGTGAACGTGCCGAGGGCCTCCTCGGGAGACCAAGCCGGTGCCGGCAGCGGCGGGGCGGAGCGGGCCAGCCCGAGCAGCCGTTCCAGGTCGACAGTGGCGGCGACGGCCTCGCCCAGCCGGCGGACCGCACGGACGGCGTCGGCCGAGTCGTCGACCACCGGTGCCACCCCGTGCCGCCGCGACGGCAGCACCGCCGGCAGGTCCTGTCGACGCAGCGCGCCGTAGACCGGCACCCCCACGTCGTCCAACGCCTCGCGCAGCATCCCCTCGTGTCGCGACGACGCCACCCGGTTGAGGATCACCCCGCCGAGCCACAACTGCTCGTCGTACGAGCGGAAACCGTGCACCAGGGCCGCCACCGACTGGCCCATCGCGGCCACGTCGACAACGAGCACCACCGGGCTGCGCAGCGCGGCGGCCGCGGCGGCGGTGGACTCCTGCTCGGGACGGCCACCGACCGAGTCGTACAGCCCCATGCTGCCCTGCACCACGGCCAGCCCGGCACCGGCGGCACCGTGCGCCACCAGCGGGGCGAGCCGATCGAGGCCGACCAGTCGGGGGTCGATCACCCGACCCGGCCGACCGGAGGCGAGGCCGAGGTAGGCGGCGTCGACATGGTCCGGCCCGAGCTTGAACCCGGCGACGTCGACCCCTCGCTCGGCCAGGGCGGCGAGCAGCCCGATCGCCAGCGCGTTCTTACCGTGCCCGGAGGACGGCGCGCTGAGCACCAGGCGCGGCACGACGGTCATCATCGACTCCTCGCGAGCGGCGGCGGGTACGCGACGGGACGACCAAGGCCGATCCGTCGGCGTGACGATACCCGCCCGGCTGGAGGCGCGAGCACCGCCAACCGGGGTGGGCGGCCCGGCCCTGGCGGTGCCCCGGGGCGTCGACCCCGGCGCGGTCCGGCCCGGTCCAGGTCAGTGGCGCCGGTCATACGAGTAGCCTCGGTGCCGTGTACCGGTTCCTGCTGAGCCCACGCTGGCTGGGCGCTCTCGCGCTGACCCTGGTCGCGGCCGCCGTCATGGTGTTCCTCGGCAACTGGCAGCTGGACCGCTACCGGGGGCGCACCGAGGTCAACGAGCGGATCGACGCGGGCCAGCGGATGGCTCCCGTGCCGCTCGCCGACGCGCTGCGCGCTCCCGCCGGCGGTGCGGGAACGGCCGGTCCGGCCCCCGCCGAGGACAAGGTCTGGACCCGGGTCACCGTCACCGGCCGGTACGACCCCACGAACACCGTGCTGGTCCGTGGCCGGACGGTGGACAGCCGGGTCGGTTTCGAGGTGCTCACCCCGCTGGTGCTCGCCGACGGCACGGCGCTGCTGGTGGACCGGGGCTGGATCCCGCCGGCGCCCGGTGGGGCGACCGCCCAGCCGTCGGTGCCGGCCGCGCCGACCGGCGACGTGACGGTGGTCGGCCGGGTGCACGAGACCGAGAGCGGCGCCGGCGCGGTGGCCCGACGCGACGGGCTGCTGGAGATCCGGCGGATCGGGGTGTCTCGGCTGGCCGGCGAGCTTCCCTACCCGGTCTACGGTGCGTATCTGCTGCTCGACGAGCAGACCCCGGCAGCCGATCCGGTGTTCAAGGCGGTGCCGGTGGGGCACGCCAACAACTGGCAGAACTTCGGCTACGTCGTGCAGTGGTGGCTGTTCGCGGTTATGGCCCTTTTCGGCTATGGCTGGGTGGCCCGTCGGGAGGCCCGCCGGGCCGCCGGCATCGGCGCCACCTCGGCTCCGCTGGACCGGGCCGCCGAACCGACGCCGACCGCTTCCGCCTGACCTCGCCCGGTCAGCCGCTCACGCGGCCGGCGTGGATGGCACGGACCGCGTCGATGGTGTCCGCCTCCGCGGCGGACTTGTCGTCGCGATAGCGCACCACCCGGGCGAACCGCAGCGCCATCCCACCGGGATAGCGCGAACTCGTCTGCACCCCGTCGAAGGCGATCTCCACCACCTGCTCGGGCCGGACCCGGACCACCCAGTCGCCGCGTTCCACGGCGAGGTCGAGGAACCGCTCGGTCTGCCACCGCAGCAACTCGTCGGTGAGCCCCTTGAACGTCTTGCCGAGCATGACGAAGTCACCTGTGCGCGCGTCACGCGCACCCAGATGCAGGTTGGACAGCCAGCCCTTGCGTCGGCCGCTGCCCCACTCGACGGCGAGCACCACCAGGTCGAGGGTGTGCCGCGGTTTCACCTTGACCCAGGCGGCACCGCGCCGGCCGGCGTCGTAGGGGGCGTCCGGCGCCTTGACCACCACGCCCTCCTGCCCGGCGTCGAGCGCGGCGGCGAACGCGGCGGCGGCCTGCTCCGGGCCGTCGACCTCCATCCGGCCGACCAGCAGCGACGAATCCACCGAACCGGCGAGGGCGGCCCACCGCTCCCGGCCGGGAAGGTCGATCAGATCCTCACCGTCGAGGTGCAGCAGGTCGAAGAAGTACGGGGTGAGCACCGTCGCGCCCGTGCTGGCGGCCGCCGCGAGCACCGCCGGGGCGACCGGTGTGCGCCCGGTGGTGCTGGGGGTGGTGCGTCGGGCGGCCCGGCTCGACGTCTGCTGGAACGGCAGTGGGCGGCCGGTCTCGTCCAGGCCGATCGCCTCGCCGTCGAGGACCAACTCCCGGCCCGGCAGGGCACGGACCGCGGCGACCACCTCGGGCACCCGGGTGGTGATCTCGTCAAGGCTGCGGGTGAACACGGCGATGTCGGCGCCGGAGCGGTGCACCTGGATGCGGATGCCGTCGAGCTTCACGTCGACCACCGCCGGCGTGCCGGTCGCGGCGAGCGCCTCGTCGACCGAGGGGGCGCTCTGCGCGAGCATCGGCGCCAGCGGGCGGCCAACCTGCAGACCGAACCCGGCCAACTCGGCGGCACCTCCGGCCAGCGCGGCCACCGCCACGGCCCGGAGATCACCGGCGAGCAGCAGCGCCCGGCGGACCGCCGCCACCGGCACCTCGGCGGCCCGGGCCACCGCGTCCGCGAGGAGCCCGGCCTGGGCGCCCTGCCGTAGCTCGCCACTGAACAGGCCGGTGAGCAGCCGCTGCTCGTCGGCTGTCGCCGCCGCGTAGAGGGCACCGAGCAGCGCCCGACGCCGAGCCTGCGAGCCCGAGCCGTGCACCGCGGCGATCTGCGCGATGGCCGCGTCCACGGCGGCCACCGTCAACGTCGGCTCGGCGGCCGGCGGTGGCAGATCGCGCAGGCTCGCGTAGCCGACGCCGGTCTGCCGTTGGCGCAGCTCACCGGCGAGATAGCCGGCGCCGGGCTCGACCTCGCCGGGGTCGAGCCGACGCAGCGCGTCAGCGAGCAGCTCCACCTTGGCCCGTCGGCCACTGGTGGCGCCGACGGCGGCCGAGGTGGCTGCCAGATCGAGGAACCGCACGCAGCTCATCCTGCCAGTCACCTCCGACACCGCCCGGGCATTGCCGTGCACGGGCGGTGTCGGCAGGGTGCCGCCCACTCACGCGGGCGACGGTTCAGGCGGAGACGGGTTCCTCGATGCGCAACCCTCGGGCGCGGACCTCGCCGGCGACCCGGGAGAGCACCGAGTCGAGGGCGACCAGTGCGGCGGAGAGCTCACCGAGCTGTTCGTTGAGCGTGTCCTCGGACCACGCGGAGACATCGACATCTCCCAGCGCGCTGACAGCGGCCCCCAACCGGGCCATCACCTCGTTCGTACTCATGTACGAAAGGCTATAACAGCCGACCATCCGACACGCCGTAAACTCCCAGATCAGGCCCAAAGTTGCCGTTCTGACACCTAACCGCCGACCGCCGCCACGTTGCGCAGGAGCAGCGCCTCGGCGAGGCAGACCCGGGCGAACTCCCCCAGGTGCAGACTCTCGTTCGGGCCGTGCGCGCGGGCGTGCGGGTCCTCCACGCCGGTCACCAGGATTGCCGCCTTCGGGAACATCTCCTGGAAGGTGGCGATGAACGGAATCGAGCCGCCGACGCCGATGTCCACCGGGGCGGTGCCGTCCCAGGCGGTCCGGAAGGCCGAACGGGCGGCATCGAACATCGGCCCGGACGCGTCGATCACGCACGGGTCGCCGTCGTGTTCGAAGGTGACCGTCACCTGCGCACCCCACGGCGCGTGCTGCTCCAGGTGCGCGCGCAGCGCCGCGTACGCCCGCTTGGGGTCGTCGCCCGGGGCGAGGCGGACGTTGAGCTTCGCCTTCGCGGCCGGGACCAGGGCGTTCGGCGCCTCGCCGGTGGACGGCGCGTCGACACCGAGGATGGCCAGCGCCGGCTTGGTCCAGAGCCGGTCGGTGATCCGGCCGGTGCCGATGAACTGCACGCCGTCCGCGAGCCCCGCCTCGGCTCGGACCCGGTCCTCCGGGTAGTCGACGGTGGCGCCCTCCCGGCCGACGAGACCGTCCACTGCCACGTCACCGGCGTCGTCGTGCAGCGTCGCCAACAGCCGGACCAGCGCGGTGAGCGCGTCCGGCACGGCGCCGCCGAACATGCCGCTGTGCACCGCGTGGTCCAGCGTCCGCACCTCGACGAAGCAGTTGACGATGCCCCGCAGCGAGGTGGTCAACGCCGGTACGCCGATGTCCCAGTTGCCGGAGTCGGCGATCACGATGACGTCCGAGGTGATCTCGTCGCGGTGCTCGGCCAGGAGTTGCTCCAGCGAGTCGGAGCCGTACTCCTCCTCGCCCTCGATGAAGAGGACCACGCCGACCGGCAGCGCGTCACCGTACGCGCGCAGCGCCGCCACGTGCGCCATGATGCCGGCCTTGTCGTCGGCCGCGCCCCGGGCGTAGAGCCGGCCGTCCCGTTCCACAGGCTCGAACGGGTCGGACTCCCACAGCGACCGGTCGCCGACCGGCTGGACGTCGTGGTGGGCGTAGAGCAGCACGGTTGGCGCGCCGGGCGGGGCGGCCCGACGGCCGATCACCGCCGGCTGGCCGCCGGCTCGCACGATGTCGACGTCCAGGCCACAGCCACGCAGCAGCTCGGCGACCGCCTCGGCGGAGCGTTCCACGTGCGAGTGGTCGAAGCCCTCGAAGGCGATGCCGGGGATGCGGACGAGGCACTCCAGGTCGGCCCGGACGCCGGGCATCTCCCGCTCGACGGCGGCCCGCACCTCGGACTCGGACATGATCGGTGAGGTCATGACCGGCATCGTATGCCGGCCTTACCGGGGCGTGCCGGCGGAGCCCGTACCGTCACCGCTGTCCGCGGGGCCGGCGCCGGCCCGCGCGCCCGGGGCGGCCCGCCCGGCGCGGTGTGCGCGGCCCGCCGCCTCGGTGGCGGCGTCCATCCAGGAACGGGCCCGACCGGCGGTGCCGCCCACCCACTCGCCGACGTCGCTCGCGCCGTCGCCGAGCCGGCGCAGCAACCCGACCAGCGGGTCGGTGGAACGGCTGAACTCCTCCCGGTACGACGCGGCCGCCGCCTTGATCTCCTCCGACACGCTTGTCGAGCTGTCGTCCTCGCGGCGGGGATAGTCCCCGGCCAGCACCTGCCCGTACGCCCCGGAGTCGATCCACTGGCGCAGCGACGCCGCCCGCGCCACCGGCACCGGGTGGGTGCTCCACGCGGTCATCCGGATCTTGTGCAGGCTGTCGCGCAGGTCGCCGCCACCGGAGTACTCGGCGGCCTGCTCCAGGAAGGCGGTGGTGTCGACCTGGGACAGGTCACCACCGCCGGCAAGCTTCATCAGCAGCCGCAGCGCGGCGGCCGGGTCCTGCCCGGCGAGCAGGCCGGCCCGGTCGGCGGAGAGTTCCGCCTTACGCCACCACTCCAGCATCGCCGCGATGATGGCGCGCAGCGCGATCGCGCCGACCGGCAACCAGCTCAGGTTGGCCGCCCACCGGGTGAGGATCATGAGCATGGTCTTGTAGACCGCGTGCCCGCTGCCCACGTGCCCCAACTCATGGCCGAGCAGGCAGCGCAGCTCGTCCTCGTCGAGTTGCTGCACACAGGCGGAGTTCAGCACGATGAACGGCCGCTCCAGCCCGACCGCCTCGGCGCCCAACCAGGGCGACTGGGTCACGTACAGCTCGGGCAGTTCGGCCACGTCGAGCGCCGCCGCGGCCTCGGTGTAGCGCTGCCACACCGCCGGGTACTGCCTGTGGTCGACCCGGATGCCGGAGGCCAGCACGGACAGCCGGAAACCCCGCTCGTTCCACATCCCGAAGAACGCCCGCACCACGTCGTCGAAACCGCGCAGCTCCCGCAGCGCGACCAGGGCACCTCGGTCGGCCGGATGCTCCCAGGCCCGCGAGCTGATGCCGCTGAGGGTGATCCGACGCCGCGCTGGCGCGTCCGCTGCCGTCATGGTGGCTCCCCGTTCGCCGTAGCTCTCCCGCATCGTGCCGCAGTCGGTGGCCCACGTCCATGCCCCGCTCAGCGAAGCCGCACGTAGTACCGGTCCGCGTCGTACGGCAGTGTCGGCGCGCCGTCCACCAACAGGTCGGCGTGGGTCGCGGTCTCGTCGACGGCGAAGTGCGCCCGCTCCCCGTCATGCCAGCGGCGCAGCTCGGGCAGGATCTCCGGCCCGTCCCGGGCGACAGCGCGAGCCAGCCGCAGCGACGTGGGCGCGGTGACGAACACGGCCAGCGTCAGCTCCGGCCGGACGACCGCCCGGGCGGCACTGACCCCCTCGACCACCAGCACCGGAGCCACCGGCACGAGAACCGGCCGGGGCAGAAAACACTGCCGGACCCAGCTGTACCGCCGGTAGGCGCCCGGCTCCCCGTTACGCAGCGGGGCGAGCACCCCCTCGTCGAGCCGGGGCCAGAAGGTGACCTGGTCGTCCCACCCGTCGAGCAGGTCGTCGGTGTGCACCACCGGCGGTCGGCCGCCGAGCGGCCCCGCCAGGGCATCCGCGAGCCGCGCGGCGAACCGGCTCTTACCCGCACCGCTCGGCCCGTCGACAGCGACCAGCCGGGTCCGCCCCAACCGCGCCGGGCCCGCGAGCACCCGACGAGCCAATTCGGCGTACGCCTCGACAACCGCAACGCCCGGTCCGCCAGTTCCGGGGTTCAGCGCAGCCTCCCGTGGTGCATGACCGAAGTATGCCGCCACCGCTGCTGGGCAGAGTGATCGACTCGGGTTCATCGACGTCGCGGTATCCCTGTTGGCCCGTGTCGATCATGCCGGTTGCGGGGTCGGCGTGGGCCGCTCTGACACGTCCGGCTGACCGCCCTGGCCGGTCACCGTCACGTCCGGGGGAATTGGTGCGGCGACGGGTGACGGGCGGCCCGTTCGCCGCCCGGGGTGCCAACGAATCGGCATGATCGGGTGGTGCTCCGAGACGTGATGAGCCCCGGTATAGACGCCCTACTCGAACAGGCCCGCGCCGGGCTGCACCGACTGACTCCGCAGCAGACCGTCGAGGCGGTCCGCGGCGGCGCGTTGCTGGTCGACACCCGTACCGAACTACAACGCCGCGAACAGGGCGACCTGCCGGGCGCTGTCGTCATCGACCGGACCGTACTGGAGTGGCGCCTCGATCCGGCCAGCGCCTGGCGGATCCCGGAGGCCACCGGGTACGACCGGGAGATCATCCTGATGTGCCGACAGGGTTACAGCTCCAGCCTGGCAGCCGCCAGCCTGCAGACCCTCGGCCTGCGCCGGGCCACCGACATGATCGGCGGCGTGGACGCCTGGCTCGCCGCCGGCCTGCCCACCACCGACCGTCCCGCCGACATCCGCCCCTGATATCCCCAGCCTTGCCATGCGCGGTCCCGCCTGCACCCGCCCCAGGGGGCGGTGCGCCGGTCAGGACGGGGCGCCGGGTGGGATGAAGGGCAGGTCGGCGGGTGGACCGGATTCGATGAGACGCCAGAGGGCATCGGTGTCCAGGTGTTCCTCGACCAGGTCGCCGAGCAGGTCGAGTGAGCGCTCGCGGGCGGCGGCGAAGCTGGTGGCCGGCGCGACCCGGAACCCGCTGCGGCCGGCCAGGCGAGCCGCCTCGGTGAGGAACCACCGGCGGAAGTCGTCGGACTCGAACGCCCCGTGCCAGTGCGTGCCGTGCACCACGCCGAGCACCGCACCCTCCCCGACACCGTCGTCGCTGGTCAGCAGCGGGGTCAGGCGCGGGTCGGCGTGTGAGACGTACCCGTGGTGGATCTCGTAGCCCCGCACCGGGAGGCCACCGTGGCCGGTGCCCACCGACTGCCGGACGGTCTTGCGCGGGTCGAAGGTGATGTCGATGGGCAGCAGACCGAGACCCGGGACGCTGCCCTGCCGGCTCTCCACCGGGTCATGGATGGCGCGGCCGAGCATCTGGAAGCCGCCGCAGAGGCCGAGCAGGGGCTTGCCGGCCGCCACATGGGTGGCCACCGCGTCGGCGAGACCGGTTTCGCGCAGCCACCCGAGGTCGGCGACGGTGGACTTGGAGCCGGGCAGGACGACCAGGTCGGCGGCGGCCAGTTCGGCCGGTTCGATGGTGAGGCGTACGCGGACGCCCGGCTCGGTGGCGAGCGCCTCCACGTCGGTGGCGTTGCTGATCCGGGGTAGGCGGACGACGGCCACGTCCAGCCATTCGCTGCCGTGCGGGGCGGCGGGTCGGCCGAGCACCCGGCCGTAGGCGAGTGAGTCCTCCGCGTCGAGCCAGAGGTCCAGTGCCCAGGGCAGCACCCCGTACGTGGGGCGGCCGGTGACCTGACGCAGCATGTCCAGGCCCGGCTGGAGCAGCCCGAGGTCGCCCCGGAACTTGTTGATCACGAATCCGGCGATCAGCGCCTGGTCGGCCGGGTCGAGCAGGGCCACGGTGCCGAACATCGAGGCGAAGACACCGCCCCGGTCGATGTCGCCGACGACGATGGTGGGCAGGTTGGCGTGCCGGGCCAGCCCCATGTTGACGTAGTCACCGGCCCGCAGGTTGATCTCCGCGGGGCTGCCGGCGCCCTCGCAGATCACCACGTCGTACGTCTCGCGCAGCTCGGCCAGTGCGGCGTACGCGGTCTCGGCGAGCCGGGGACGTAGCTGCCGGAAGGTGCCCGCGGTGATCGTGTCGACCGCCTCGCCCAGCAGCACCACCTGACTGGCCAGGTCGCTGCCCGGCTTGAGCAGCACCGGGTTGAACCGCAGGTCGGGTGCGAGCCCGCACGCCGCGGCCTGCATGGCCTGGGCCCGCCCGATCTCGCCGCCGCGCCCGCCCGGCCCGACGACCACCGCCGAGTTGTTCGACATGTTCTGCGCCTTGTACGGCGCCACCTTCACACCCTGCCGGTGCAGCCAACGACAGATGCCGGCGGTGAGCACGCTCTTGCCGGCGTCGGACGTCGTGCCGGCCACCAGCAGCCCGCCGCTCACCGCCCACTCCCCCGCCGCACCCCGAGGCCCCCGGCGACGCCAGCCATCCCGCGCCCTCCGGCCGCATCTGCCGGCCCTCGCCGGCCCACCGCGCCGATCAGTGCACGCCTGCCCACCGCGCCGACCAGCCGGCCGAGCGTCACCGGGTATGCGGCGGCCAACCCGACGGCGGCCAGCCCCACCGCGCCGGAGATCCGGGCGGCCCGCTTCAGGTGCCGCGCCTCCGGGCGGGGACCGTCGCCGAGGAACGGCCGCACCTCGGAGCGCCCGAAGTAGACGTTGCGACCACCGAGGCGGACCCCGAGCGCACCGGCCATCGCCGCCTCGCACTGACCGGCGTTGGGGCTCGGGTGGTCGTTGCGGTCCCGCCGCCACACCTGCCAGGCGCGCTGCCGGTCCCCGTGCGCGACCGGCGCGACGGCGATGGTGAGCAGCCCGGTCAGCCGGGACGGCACGAGATTGAGCACGTCGTCGAGCCGAGCGGCCGGTGTGCCGAACCGCGCGTAGCGCGTCGACCGGTGCCCGACCATCGCGTCGAGGGTGTTCGCCGCGCGGTAGCCCAACAGCCCGGGCAGACCGGCGACCGCGCCCCAGAGCAGCGGAGCGACCACCGCGTCGGAGGTGTTCTCCGCGACCGACTCGACTGTGGCACGGGCCAGCTCCGACTCGCCCAGCGTCGAAGGGTCCCGCCCGCAGAGGTGACCGAGGCGTCGCCGAGCAGCGGGCAGATCACCGTCACGCAGCGTACGACCCATGACGGTCGCCTCGTGCCGTAGCGTGCGACCGCCCAGCACTGTCCACGTGCCGGCCGCCACCAGCACCGCGCGGGTCACCGGCCGGTGCCGGGTAGCCGCCGCGGCGACCGCCCCGAGCAACACCGGCCCGCCCACGGCCAGCGCGGTGAATGCCGCACCCGCCGTTCGGTCAGGGCGGTAGAGGCGGCGCTCCAGCGCGCCAGCGGCCTGCCCGAAGCCGGCCACCGGGTGCCACCGGCGGGGGTCGCCGAGCACCCTGTCCAGCGCGTACCCGGCCAGCAGCCCCACCGCGTTCGCCATTGGCGCTGTCCGTCGCACCCGCACCACCTCCGGCCGGCCAGCCTAGACGAGCACTCCGTGAACCAGCCCAACCCACGGTCCCGCACCGGCAACGAGAACCCGTGGAGCGAACAGGCAGGCCAACCTGCCGACGCCCGGCACGCGGGGTGACGACGCTTGTCGCGCCGCCACCCCGCCCCCGTCGTGCCGCACCGTGCCGTGCCGGGTAGTGCCGTTTTGCCGCAGCACCCGTGACCGAGACGGCGCCTCGGCCAGCTCGACCGCCGCCCAACCCACGACGGCCGAGCCGATCGGTCAGGCTGGCTGCGGGACCCGGCCCCGACCACGCCGCCCCCGACCGGGCTGCGCCGGCTCCGGCTGCCCCTCGTCGGGCACCGGCCCCAACTCAATGTCCAGGTCACCGTCGGAGTTGTCGTCGTCCGCCTCGGGCGGAGGGGCCAACTCGTCGTCGAGGTCCGGCGGAACGTCGGCCTGCCCGGCCTGCCCGCCGCTCGCAAGCGCTCCGCCGTCACCGAAGAACCCGCCGCTCGGGGAGCTGTCGTCGCCCGCCGGGACGTTGCCGAACGGGCTGGTTCGCAGCTCCGCGTAGTCGGGCAGCTCGAAGTCGTCGTCCAGCGGACGGTCGTCGGGCAACACGGGCGCCTGCCCGGCCGGCACCGGCTCGGTGGGCTCGCCGTGCACCCGGCTCTCGGCCTCCGCGTCCTCCACGGTGCTGGTCGCCATGCTCGGCCGGTTGCGCAGGAAGCGGGCGCGCCCCCGGGACAGGTCGTGGCCGACGGCCACCGCCTCCAGCTCGTAGAGCGTGCGGTGGTTACCGCCGTCGTCGGTCCAGTCGCGGGTGTAGAGCCGCCCGCAGACCACCACCGGATCGCCGACCATGACGGAGGCCGCCACCCCCTCGGCGAGCTTGCGCCAACAGTTGACGCGGACGCGGAGCGAATTGCCGTCAACCCACCGGCCGCTGTCCCGATCGAGTCGACGGGCGGTCGAGGCGACCTTGAAGTTGGCCACCAGGGTGTTGCTCTGGGTCGTACGCCGCCACTCGGGCGTAGTCAGCACATTGCCGACGATTGTCACGTAAGTGTCGAACATCGTCCCTCCAGGGGGATCGGGGCCTGCCAGCGCGAGTCGACTCGACACCGAGCATCGACACTGAGGACGCCCTTCGTAAGCACCCATCCCCGACCTGTGGATGACGAACCCACCTGTGGACAACGCCCTGATCACGCCCGAATGTGGTACGCCCGACCCGCCCGACCCGCCGGCCACGGTTTCCCAGGCCACCCGAACTGGGTAAGGACTTGATCAACGCACCACCGACAGCTCCACGTCGACGAGAGGTCAGCGCCATGATGATCACTACCATCGGCTCCGCGAACGCTTCCGAGGCGCAGCGATGAGCGCCGTGGCGAACCCGGCCACCGTGGCTGAGTGCCTGCGGGTGGGCGCCGGGTTCTCCCAGGCCGACCGCAACTGGATCGCCGAGCAGTTCGCCACCCTCGACGCCCGGCTCGCCAGCTTCCACGCTGACGCCACCGAGTTGGAGGTGTCGGTGAAGGACCGGGAGGCGCGTGGTCAGAAGGTCACCCTGGAGTGCTGGATCGCCGGCCGGCAGAAGATCGTCACCACCTCCGCCGAGGAGGACCTGCACGCGGCCCTGAACGACGTCCGTGACGACCTGCGCCGCCGGCTCAACGACGCCAAGACCCGCCAGGAGCCCCGGCACAACAAGCACCTGCGCGACCTCCCGCAGCCGCAGATGGAGGCTGACGAGTCCGAGAACCCGGCCCCGCGCGCCGACGCGGAAACGGTCTGACCCACGCCCCACCCCCGCGATCTTGCGCTTTCGGCTCCCGAACAGCGGCTGTTGCCCCTGATGTCGGGACAGAAAGTGCAAGACCGCGGGGGTGAGTGGGTCGAACGGAGCGAGCGGGACTGCGGGCTACCGCTGAGTAGGTTGGCGGCGTAGCGTCGCATTCGTGGAACCGGACGTGTTGGGGCCGCCCTACGAGCGGCAGACGATCGACCTGGGCACCGACGACGAAGGCCCCGTTGTCGCGACACTGGTCCGGCGGCGGGCCGAGCGCCCCACCGGGCGGGCCGTGCTCTACGTGCACGGCTTCGTCGACTACTTCTTCCAGACGCATCTGGCTGACTTCTTCGCCGAGCGAGGCTGGGATTTCTACGCGCTCGACCTGCGCAAATACGGCCGCAGTCTGCTCCCCGCCCAGACCCCCAACTTCTGCCGCGACATCAGCGACTACTTCCCCGAGCTGGACGCCGCCGCCGAGATCATCCGCAAGGACGACGGGCACGACACGCTGTTGGCGATGGGTCACTCCACCGGCGGTCTGATCATCTCGCTCTGGGCGGACGCCCGCCGCGACACCGGCACCATCGACGGCCTGGTGCTCAACAGCCCCTTCTTCGACCTGAACGCTCCCTGGGCGGTCCGCCGACCCCTCGCGGCCGCCGCGTCCCGGCTGGGCCGCAGGGCGCCGCACCGCATCCTGCCGTTCGGGCTGGGCACCGTGTACGGCGAGAGCATCCACTCCGACCACCGCGGCGAGTGGACCTATGACCTGGCGTGGAAGCCGCTGGCCGGGTTCCCGGTCCGGGCCGGCTGGCTGAACGCGATCCGCACCGGGCAACGCCGGCTGCGCGCCGGGCTGGACATCCAGGTGCCGGTGCTGCTGGCCTGCTCGACCCGGTCCTTCCGAGGCACCAAGTGGCATGACAACGCGACACTGGCCGACGCCGTACTGGACGTCGAGCACATGGTCCGCTACGCGCCCCGCCTCGGTCGCCACGTCACACTGGCCCGCTTCGACGGCGGGTTGCACGATCTCACGCTCTCCGGCCCCGCCGTACGGACAAAGGTCTTCGACGAGGTGGGCCGCTGGGCCGAGGCGTTCCTCGCCGCCGGCCCCACCGCCCCGGCCAACGCGCACACGGCCGACGCGGCGGGGGCGGCGACGCCCGGCGGCTGACCAGGCCGGACGGCACGCGGTTCAGACGTCGCCGGGCGTCGCCGGGAGGACGGCACGGATCCGGTCGAAGGTCGCCACCGGGTGCGCGTCGACACCGGGCAGGACCAGGCCCAGGCAGTACGGGGAGACCTCACCGGTGGGTTCAGCCTGAACGATGAAGACCGGCGCGCCGACGTACCCCGGCGGCAGCTCGGTGGTGATCAGCACGGCGTCCCCGTCGCGGACCACCCGCTCGATCGCGACCTCCAGCGGCCGCGACCCGTCTTCGCGTACCCCATGGGCCAGCACGAAAGCGGAACTGGCGTCGGCGCCGAGGCGGGCCACCACCTCGGGCCCGGCGGCGATCCCCGCCGGCACCGGCTGGACGCGCCACCGCCAGCCGCCGTCGCCGGCGTACCGGTGCAGGCCGGCGGTCGGCAACACCGCGACCCCGTCGCCCGCGAAGCGGGCCCAACCGGGCACGATCTCGGTCTCGGAAATAACGGCCGGGGCCACCCCCGCCGGCTCGGTGACGCTCGCCCGCAGGCTCAACTCACCGCCCGAACCGCTCACCAGGTCGGCCGCCGTCAGCAGCGACTCCCCCACCGGATCGTCGCCGCCCTGGAAGAAGAACGCGGTACCGACGTCGCCCGAGGACCGGTACGGCAGGATGGCGCGACCGACGACCTGGCACAACTCGTAGGCGACGTCGCTCTCGGCATCGGAATCCAGCAACACCAGCCAAAGGTACGGTCCGCGGCCAGGCCGCTTCGCGGTAACCCGGATGCCCGCTACGAGGCGGACGTGAGACTCTGCTCGGCAACGTGGACGCGGGCACCCTTTTCGCCGTCGGGCAGTGGGACGGCGGTACCCTCTGGGCGCAACATGCACGCCACACGCGCCCGTAGCTCAGCGGATAGAGCAGGGGACTTCTAATCCCAAGGCCGCAGGTTCGAATCCTGCCGGGCGCGCCACCGTCACCCCAGGTCAACGGCTTTCCGCTCCCGGTCGAGACGACCACCGCAGCCTCCGTACAGCCATTCGTACAGCCAAGTCAGCCGAAGAGGTGCTTCGCGGTTCGATGTCCGACCAGGCGAGCCCGCGCAGCTCCCCGCGACGAAGCCCGACCGTCAACGCGCAGACGTACAAGGCTTCCAGGCGGTGCCCCCGCAGCACGTCGAGCAGCCGCTTGGCCTCATCCACGCCCAGGGCGCGACGCTCGACCTGCTTCATCGCGGGCGGACGGACAGACTTGGCGGCGTTGCGGTGCACCAGTTCCTCCCGCTCAGCGTCACCGAGTGAGTTCCGGATCAGCCCGTGGATGTGCCTAACCGTCGTTGCCGAGAGACCCGCGTCTGTCTTCTCGGCCAGCAGCCGACGGATGACGGTTGGCGTCAGCTTGTCGAGCGCCAGCCGGCCAAGCGCCGGGCGGACGTGGTTTTCAACGAGCTTCCGGTAGCCCTGCAACGTCGACGGCCGTGTCCCGTCACGCTCCTTCATCCGCAACCACTCGTCCAGCCACTCCCCGACCGTTCGAGGAGCGGCGGCGAGGTTCTGCCCCTGTTCCTGGCGGCGGCGAAGGTCGACCAGCTTGCCGAGCACTGCCCGCTCCGTCTTGCCGTAGACCCACTTCCGCGACCGCTTGCCCTCACCCCAGCCCACATCAAGGCGGCCCGCAAGCGGGCCGCGCCGGCCCGGCCCCGGCCTGCTGGCGACCTCCGGCCGGCATCGGCCGGGCCGGCCGGCCACGCTGACGGACGAAGATACGGCAATCTCGAATCGTGTTGAATGCGGGCCATGTCGCTGATCATCGGACCCGCGTTCACGATCCCCGGCTACAAAGCCATGGCCCCGCCTGACTACACGACCGAGTGCGACGCAACCGTGTATGCGGCAGATGGCGTGGTGCGATACCCCGCCTTCTGGTGGCACTACCTGTCGGGACCTCTGGGTGCCTACCCGGAGTCGAAGGCCGCCTTCGAGGTGCAGGCCGCTGATTACCACGCGATGGGCGCCGTCCTCGACGACCCCGAGCGCTGGCCGGTCATCTCGGTTCGGCTCGACGGAGAAGTGTGGCTGCGGATCGTGTACCGCAACGTCGAGGATGAGGCGGGGATCGACTTCGTGAAGGAGCGGCCGGGCCGGCCAGCAGAGGTGGTCACCTCGGTCGAGGGCCACGGGTTCACGTCCGCGATGACCTGGGTGGAGCTGCTCGCCGCGGCGGCGCTGCCGGATGAACGACTGACCTGGGCGCAGCGGCTCATCCTGATGCTGCCCATGCTGGGTCCGCAGGAACTGTCCGAGGACGCCGAGGAGATTATGCATAGGGCACTGGACGGGATCGGTGCGACAAACCGGTTGGTCGTGGCAGGAGCCCTGCTCGACGCCCTGGACTGGCGTACTCACTAGCCGGAACCTAAGGACCTCGGGGCTCCGCCCCGAACCCCGGCCCTCCTCGGAGATCCGCCGAAGAAACGACGGCCAACTGGTGGGATGAACCTGAAGAGCCAACGCGCCCGTACAGCCATCCGTACAGCCAAGACCACCCGCTGACGCCGACGCTACCCGACATCGACAGACGGGCTGACCAGGGAAGCAGCCACCTGACCAGCCATCCGCGATCTTCTTCTAATCCCAAGGCCGCAGGTTCGAATCCTGCGGGCGCACCCCCATCACCACAGCTCAGCGGCTTGCCGTGCCCGGTCCCGCCGATCACCCCGACGCCCGTACAGCCATGTCACCCGAAGAAGTGCTTCGCAGCCTCGTCACGGCAGCCCGTTCGGTCTCCGACAGGACGTGGGTGTAGGTGTTCATGGTCAGCCCGATCTGGGTGTGACCGCGCACTTTCATCACGGTCCCGGTGAGGCACCGGAGACGAGCAGGAATGTGCCGCGCTCGGTTAACCGCGCTCAGGCAAGTAGCGCCCGAAGCTGCCCTATTGCGTCCAGCACCTCAGCGCGGTGCCTGCCGTTCTTGATCCACGCCGGCAGGCGCTCAACCAGGGTCTGGCTTCCCATGTGCTGGCCGCGTTCCCGCAATCGAGCGAACACGTACGTCTCCAGCAGGTTCAGGTGCTCTGCGTTGTACGCCCAGAGCACACGCCCACGGCACTCTGTCGACAACCAGAGTGGCAGGCCGAAGTAGGGGTCATTCGGACCCGAGAACTCAGGGAAGGCGCGCGCGTTGTTTGCGAGGCGAGGAGCATCCCAGAGGTCCGTATACGCGCACCCGAGACAACTAAGCTGACGACGCAGCCAAACATCATGCCGAGTACCGTCGGCCAGTTCCTCGGGACAAGGAAGGACCGAGGCACATTCTGCACAGCGTGGGCAGCGAACGAAGACCTCACCAGCAGCCAAGCCGCCCAGCCAATGCCTCGGATCGCGGAAGCGCTCGGTGTCCCTCTTCTCAGCCGCCGCCATAGATCAACTGTACCGCCATCGGTACAGCCAAGAACGCCGCCACAGGCCGACACCAACGGACGACGACGGACAGGCTGGTCCTACCAAACAGACTGAGTGACAATCTTTTCGTCCCTTGTGGAGGGATTTGAGTAGCGTTCCCGCTACGGCCTTGCTCAGTGCGTAGTCCGGAACTCCATCCATCCTTGCTTTTGCGGCCACTGACGGTAGTATCTCCGTGTTTTTGCTTGCAACGGGGAGGAAGACCACATGCGATGGAAGTTCCCGGCCAGCGCCCTATTGGCGCTGGCCTTTTTTATTCCGGCGGCACCGGCGGTGGCTCACATCGAATCGCCCGGGCTGAACGAGGCCTGCCAGACGGTCGAGCGCAAGGTGTACAAGGACATTCGCGAGCTTGTCACCATCGATCTGGATACCGCCACCGATCAGGAGGTACGGGTGTTGGCTGCCCAGATCCTGTCCGCGGCGAACGCCGACGAGTTGCCCGTTCTGCCGGGCGCCATCCAGGATGCGCTGAAGGGCACCGAGGATGAACTCCGCGCATTCCTCAAGACGGGCGTGCAGAATGCCTGGTCGGTGGCTCTGCGGATCACTGTGGTTCGGACGTTGACGGACGCCGGCACCAACGTGGAGGCGGCCGCGCAGAAGGTGCTCGGCGAGGCGACCGTCGATGCCTACCTGGCTTACCTGAACGACGGCCTGTACGCCGCCCGCGAGCTTGACTGCGCGTCTCAGCCCACGCCGACGCCGACGGCTCAGCCCACACCGAGCGCTACGCCCAGCGCCACGACCGTTGCACCGACTCCTACCGTCTCCGCCAGCCCGGGTGCCCCCGGCGGCGAGGGTGGCGAGGGCGGTGGGTTGCCCGTGACCGGTGCTGACACCGCGACCGTGGCCGGCATTGGCAGTGTGCTCCTGCTCCTCGGCGGCGCGGGCTACCTGATCGGACGCCGACGCCGTTCCCGCTTCGTGGCGTAGCTCAACTGACGCGCCCGGCTCGATGCTTCGTCGAGCCGGGCGTGTCAACGCCGTTCGTGGCCGTCGCGGATGCAGCGGGGGTCGTCGTACCGACCGAACGCACGCTTGCGGCAGTTTGTCGACCTGCCCGCGTAGCGAGAAGTCAGTGTGTTGATAGCGTCGGACGGTGTCGATGTTCCGCACCCCGCAGGTGATCCTCTTCAGCGAGGACGTCTCCCGCGCCGCCGAGTTCTACGCCGGTCTCGGCTTCACTGAAACCTTCCGGGTGCCGGCCGAGGGCGAGCCGATCCACATCGACCTCGTGCTCGACGGCTACAAGATCGGCATCGCCTCGGTGGCCTCCACCCGTGACGATCACGGGCTCGACCCCGTGTCCCAGGGCCAGCGGGCCGCCGTGATCCTCTGGACCGACGACACCGCCGCCGCGTACGCCGAACTCACGGCGAACGGCGCCCCAACACTGGCCGCACCGCACCGGTGGCTTGATCGCCTGCTGATCGCCTGGACCGCCGACCCGGACGGCAACCCGATCCAGATCGTCCAACAGCTCTGACGGTCTCGTCTGGCAGGCCCGCACGGACGTGTGCTCAGCCCTGCTCGTGGCGCTCATTGCGCCGAAGGGCCTCTTCGAGTTGGTCCTCAAGAATGATGATCCGGCAGGCCGAGGCCATGTCTGTGCCCTGGTCACACAACTCCCGAGCTCGCGCGGCAAGGCGCAGTTGGTAGCGGGAGTAGCGGCGGTGCCCTCCACTGGAGCGCTGCGGGTCGATCAGTTTCGCGTCGCCGAGTCGGCGTAGAAAGTCCTGCGAGCAGCCGAGGATCTCGGCGGCACGGCCCATCGTGTAGGCGGGGTAGTCCTCGTCGTCGAGCATGTCGTCGGGTTGAGCCATGGAACCTCCATCACGAGGGCCCCGGTGCTCGGAAGCACCGGGGCCCAAGGGTTGTGGGTCAGGAACACCATCTACCGACAGAACGTCGGCTTGTCTTGTCCGCACCAGCCGTCAGGGACGGCTTCGGGTGCGAGGATCGCGTAAGCGTGACCGGAGACCACCTCTCGTTCGAGGGAAACTGCGGTGTCCGCGCCCAGCCCGTGAATGCGACTGGTAGCGGGCGATCCAACGGTGTAATGCCCTCCCTTGCCTCTGATTTCCTCTGCCGTACTCCGTGCTGTCCGTCGGTGTCCGAGCCCCACGCGACTTCATGGCCCCAACACGTACGACGAACTCTTCTCACCTCGGGTGAAGCCCTGAACAAGCGTCGGCCCCACCCGCTGTCACACGCCTTCCTACGCACTAGCTAACTGCGGCAAATGTCTGCCGCCGAGCTGAGCAGGCCCTACAGGTTCCCCGGGCCCCACTCCTTCGCCCTCGTGCGGGGCGGCACCGTCAGCGTCTTTGTTTGCTCTGTTCTCGACCACAGGAACGTTAGTTGGCGACGGTCCGAATGTCTAGCGCTTCGCTCATAGATTCTCTCCGAGGACGGAGATAGTCCTGCCACCGACAGGGCCAGCGGGCCGAGGCGATCCTCTGACCGACGACACCGCCAGCGCGTACGCCGAACTCACGGCGATCGACGCCCCAGCACTGGCCGCACCGCACCGCAGCGGGGCACCTACGTCGGCGACAGGTAGGCGCGTCACGACGGCCCTGCTCGGCAGAAAGTGCCCGGCGGGTGTCTACGGACCGGTTGGCCGACGGCGTTAATAGGGCGTGACGTTCGAGGAGTACGCGTTCGCTCGCACTTCGGCGCTGGTGCGGCTCGCCCGGCTGCTGACCGGTGACGAGCACCGAGCCGAGGATCTGGTTCAGGATGTCCTCGCGCGGGCGTACGCCCGGTGGGGCCGCATTTCGCGGACGGACCGTCCCGATGCCTATGTCCGGCGCATGCTCGTCAACACCCACAACTCGTGGTGGCGTCGGCTCAGCAGCCGGGAGATCTCGGTTGCCGCGGTCCTCGATAGGGCGGGCGACGTGGACGAGGCCGCCGGGGTCGCCGAGCGCGACGCACTGTGGCGGTTGGTCTGTGCTCTGCCGACGCGTCAGCGCACCGTGATCGTCCTGCGCTACTACGAGGATCTGGACGACACGTCGATCGCCGAGATCCTCGCCTGCTCGACCGGGACGGTACGCACACACGCGAGGCGGGCCCTGGCGGCGCTGCGTCAGCGTCAGGTTGCCGCAACCCACGCACGGGCAGGAGAGCTCTGATGTTCAGTGACCTTGATGAGCAGCTCGCCACCACGCTCAAGCATCGGGCGGGTGGCGACATCGATCCGACTCCGGTCGTGCAACGGGCCCGGCATCGCGGCCGGCGGTTGCGATGGCGGCGACGGGGACTGATCGCCGGTGGCGTGGCAGCGGCGTGTGCCGCTCTCACCTCGGTGGTGCTGGCGATCCCGGGCGTTCGGAGCACCGATGACCCGATTGTGCCGGTCGCGGCGTTGATGCTGCCGGAGGCACAGAGCGATGGGACCGTACGCCCCGAGGAGGTCGGTGCCGATCCCGCGACTGTGCACTTCTCGACCGACACGCTGGTCAGCGACGCCAATTTCGCGTCGTGGCGCACCGGGCGCGGCATCGAGAGCGTCGAGTTTCGGGGCCCGACCGGTCAGGCCCGTTTCGTGTTGGCGCGCACCGAAGGGTTGCTGGACGGGCTCCAGCAGACGTTGTCCTCGCAGGGGCGACCGCAGGGGCGGACCGAGGTACGGGTCGGCGACCGCCCGGGGGTCGCCTGGTTCGATCCGTCCGGCGACCGGAAGCTGTGGTTCGTCCGCTGGCAACCCGCTGACGGGCTCTGGGCCCAGGTGGACGTGTACGCGACCACCAGGGAAGAGGCGGCCGGCACGGCGAGCCGGGTCCGGTTCGACGGTGCCCACCGCTGCGTCGTGCCGTTCCGCCTGGAGTCGCTGCCGCCCGACGGACGGCTGCTGGAGTGCTCGGTCACGCTCGGCCGGTCGACGCGGGACTCCTTCGTCGAGGGCTCTCTGGTGGTCGGTGACGCATCCGGCCGTTGGCTGACTGTTCGGGCGCAACCCGCCCCGGCCGGCGACGACGCCCGGCGCGGAGATCTTGTCGCCGGGCCCTACCGGGCCCGCCGGCAAGGCAGTGACGTGCTGGAGATGGTGGTCAAGCCCTGCCACGTCGAGGCGTTCCGCAAGGGTTGGGGGAACGGGTACACCGAGGCGGAGGGCTTGGCGATCCTTGGCGGGTACCAGCCGGCCCGCGACCTCGATCGCCCGGACACCTGGTGACGCCACCGCATGGCGAGGGTGTGGTTTATGAGCTGCGGATCAGCCGAGCCGCACGGTTGGGCCGGTGTCTTGTTCGGGGCCCAGGAGCAGGCGCTCCACGCCGGTGATCCGCAGCACCCGCTGGGTGATTCCCTCGGCGCCTCGGATCGAGAAGCGGGAGCCGACCCGCTCGGCCCGGTCCCGCGCCAGCAGGAGTACGCGCACACCCGCGGCGCTGAAAAAGCCGACGCCGGTCAGGTCGCAGCAGACTTCGGGATGGCTGTCGATCGCGTTGATCAGGGCCGTGGCCAGGCGTGGTGCGGTGTCCATGTCGACGTACCCCACCGGGGCGACGACCATCCGGTCGGCCGAGAGGGTCGCGGACAGGTTCGTGGCCTCGGTGTAGCGGGTCACCTGGAACGACGGCCCGGAGGAGTCGAGGTCGAAACGCCCATCCGGCTGGTTGCCGGCGAGCGCCGCTGACGTGACCTGACCGAGGGTGACTGCCGTCGGGAATCTGTCGAAGTGGCTCTGGAAGAACCAGGAACGTTCAGTCATAGGAGCACACGCCTCCTGTTGAAATCCGTAACAGGATTGGCGCATGGCTTGACCAACCTCGACGATAACCGCCTGGGCAGTCGGCCGCCACTCGGCGCGTCAGCTCCCGGCCGACCTCAGTCGGCGCTGCGTTGGCGGGTCGCCACCTTCCGGCAACAGCAGCCGGTTGGCGAACGCCTACGCTAGGTTGCCGGACGTACCGCGATCACGCTTGGGACCCGGCGGTCGGGTGGTCCGTTCCACAAGGGCGGCAGCGACCTCCCGCAGCTTGCGGTTGGAGTCCTGGGAAACCTTCGCGAGGACGGCGAACGCCTCGTCGGGGGTGCAGCGGCGTTCGCCCATGATGATGCCCTTGGCCTGCTCGATCACGGCCCGGCTCCGCATGGCCAACTGCATCTGCGCGGCCATGGTGGCGGTGGTGTCGTAGAGGTGGGCGTTGGCGAGGGCGACAGCGGCGTACCCCGCGAACGTCTCTGCGAGGGCGACCGCGTCGTCGTCGAAGGCACCCGCCTCGGCCCCGTAGATGTTCAGCGCACCGAGCACGGACTCCTGGATCGGGAACCCGATCGACAGTGAGCTGTGAGCTCCACCCTGCACGGCTTCGGTCGCCCACTGCGGCCAGCGGACCTCCTCGGACATGTCGGGGACGGACACGACGGCGGAGTCTCTGGCCGCCTCCAGACACGGACCCTCACCATGCTCGTACTGCAGTTCGTCGAGTCGTAGCGCCATCTCCCCGCTGAACGCGGCGGTGTGCGCACCCTCCTGCTTCAGCAACGTCACCGACACCTCCTCGGCGCCCGGGATCGTTCGCCGTGCCAGCTCGGAGACCTGGGTCAACACTCCAGACAGGTCGGTCTCGCCGAGCTTGATCTGGCCGAGTTCGGAGATCGCCGCATTGGGATCAATGGGCTGCTGTGCCATGACTTCAAGGTCCTCGTGCCCGGGGCGCGTACCGGTTGCAGGAAGGCGACGGCAGCGCGCGTGGTGATGGCGCACCCGCGAGCACGGGGCGCCGCACGGACTCGCCAACCGAGCCCGGGCGCCCGCTGCTGGACGCTGACTGACCGACGCCCAGGCGTCGGCTGCGGCGACAACTATACGACGCGGAGTGGAACGTACCCGAGGCAGCCGGATCGGCTCGGGCGCTCTTGTTTGGCCCTGCGGACGGCGGGGCATCGTGCTCAGACAGCGTGAACACCACGCCCGGCTCGGAACGTGCCGATGTCAGCTCAGAAGCGTGCGAGCCGGGCCTCGACCGCACCGACAGCGGAGGTGGGAGGCACCGATGCCAGCAGGATCGAGCCCGAAGAGAGAACGACAGTACGAGCACATCAAGGAGAGCGCGCAAGAGCGGGGCGCCTCCGCCGGGCGGGCCAAGGAGATCGCGGCCCGCACTGTCAACAAGGAACGGGCCCGCTCGGGTGAGTCCCGAACGGCGAGCCGGTCCTCCCGGAACGACGTGTCGTCCGGGCACCGTGGCGGTAAGCGCTCCCACAGCGGCGCCCAGGGTCGCACCAAGGAGCAGCTGTACAACGAGGCGAAGCAACGCGGCATCAAGGGCCGCTCGTCGATGTCGAAGAGCGAGCTGGAGCGGGCCCTGTCGAAGTAGCGACCGGTCGGGCGTCGTGGACTCGCCGAGCCAGCTCAGACGGGCCCCAGTAGGGCGACAAGCGCGTCGTCGCCCTGGCCGAGCTGCGCAGCGCCCGTCGCTGGCGCGACCAGGAACCGGCGGCAGCCGTCGAGTTCCACGTACCGGTCGGGGCCTGCACCTTCGAGCGGGCGTAGCACCGCGAAGCGGGTCGCCGGAGTGGCACAGTCGACCACCGCCCGGCGATTGGACAGCGCCCGGAGCACGCCCGCCTGACGCTCGATTGGCAGCGGACCGCCGTACACGAAGTCGCCCGCGGGTTTCTCGCCTTCCTGAAGCGACGCGGGCACCTGGTAGACGCAGAGGCGCAGCGGCCCGGCTGCCGGCGGTAGCCCGGGCCCTGCCGGCCCGGGGTTACCGTTCCGGGTCTCCACCCACACCATGTCCGTCCACTGCTGCGCGCATCCGGCGGCCGCGGCGGCCGCGGATTCGATCTGTCGGAGGGTACGGGTGTCCACAGTGGTCCACTGCGGCCCGGCCAGCGCGGCGATCACCTCGGCGCGAGGCTTGCCGCAGGAGTCCGTCGGGATCTGGGGCCGCAGCCAGCGTCCCCGGTCGTCCACCAGGGCCAACCACGGCGGGATGACCATCTCGAGGGTGCAGGCGACCTCCCCGCCGGTCTGCTCGCTGGGCAGGCGCAGCGCGGTGAGCAGCGGTGCGATCTGCTCGGCGCGTCGCTCGGTGGCGATCTGTTCCTGACCGCCGTTGGGGCCCGGCCGAATCTCGCGCCCGCAGATCACGGCCGCGACCGGGGTGAACGCCGGGTCGATGCGACCGATCGTCGGCTCCTTCACGGCCGGCGGCGACGTCTCCGTGGTCGGCCCCGTGATCACCTCGCCCGCCCGGGGTGCCGCCTTGGCACAGGAGGTCCACCCATCGACGATCTGGGCCGGAGCGGGCTCGTCGGCCCGGCCCGGCCCGATGTCCGTGCCACCGCAGCCACCCAACGCCATGCCGATCAGTGCCACCACCAGTACGGTCCGGGACGAACGCATCCGGCTCACCACCTTCCACCCGGGGATGGGACGGACACCAGACGCGTCTGGTTCCGGCCGACCGGGCCGCGGCGTGACGCGGGTGACCGGTGGGGACGTCGCCGGCTGGGCCCGGGGCATCCGCCGGCAGAATGGCCGAATGGCACATCTGGGACTTGTCGCGCTGCTGGTCAGGGAGTACGACGAGGCGATCGACTTCTACGTCGGCGACCTCGGTTTCGAGCTGGTGGAGGACACCGCCCGACCGGACGGTTCACGCTGGGTGGTGGTCCGCCCGGCGGGGGCCCGGGAGACGGCAGTGCTGCTGGCCCGGCCGAGCAGCGCCGAGCAGCAGGCTCGGATCGGCGACCAGACCGGCGGCCGGGTCGGGCTGTTCCTCTACACCGAGGATTTCGCCCGGGACCATGCCCGGATGGTGACGGCCGGGGTGCGTTTTCTGGAGGAACCGCGGCACGAGGCGTACGGTTCGGTAGCAGTGTTCGTCGATATCTATGGCAACCGCTGGGACCTCCTCCAGCCCCGCAGCACAGAGTGACACATTAGCGACACTCCGCATACAAAGGATCACCCCGTCACGGTCCGCCATGCTATTGTCCGATGTCGATCTACGCCGCGTGGACCCGGACCGGGTCGTTGTCGGAAGGACACTTCCCGATGCCGGCCGTTGCCACCCCAACCGTGCCGCCGCCCACGCTGGACAACCCGGCCGGCGGGGCCCTGGGCCTCATCTTCACCACGTTGCCAGCGCTGCTGCGGCTGAGCTGCGGGCTGTTCGGCGCGGCGGTGGCCGTGTCGGTGCAGACCCCACCGGTGGAGCAGGCGGTGTTGCTGCCTGCTGTGGCAGTGCTGACCGGCTGGTCCCTCTGGTACGCGCACCGCGCGTTGCGCCACGGCATCGGCCCCGGCCTCGTCGCCGGTGACGTGGCGGTCACCGCGCTGACCTGCCTGCTCATCCCGGTGTTGGTGGCGCCCGAGGTGCTGCCCGGCGAGGGCAGTTGGATCGCCGTGCTGGCCAGCACCACGGTGATCAACACACAGGCCACGACCTCCGCACGCTGGTCGATCCCGGCCGGGCTACTCGTGATAGCCACCTACGTGACCGGGGCGCAGGCCGCCGGCAACCCCACCGAAGCTCGGGCGCACGCGGCCACGCTACTGGCGCAGACCGCCTGCACGGCGATGATGGCGGCGGTCATGCGCCGACGCATCGGCCGGGCGGACCGCGCCTTCGTCGAACACCAGCGGATGACCCGGGAGGCGTTGGTCGCGCGCGCCGCCCGCGAGGCCGAACGCCAGCAGAACCGCGACTTGCACGACACCGTGCTCGGGACGCTGACCATGGTGGGGCTGGGCGCGGTGGCGGGGCCCTCGGTCGCCTTCCGGGACCGGTGCGCGGCGGACCTGCGTACCCTCGTCTCGCTCACCGACGCCGGCCCGGTGGCCGGCGACGGCCCGGTGCCGCTCGACGGGCGGTTGCGGTTGGTGGTCGGCCGGCTGCCCGAGCTTGCGGTACGGCTGGACCTGGCGTCCTGCGCCGTCCCGGTCGGGGTGGCCGACGCGATCAGCGAGAGCGCCTACGCGGCACTGTCCAACGTGGTCCGCCACGCGCCAGGCGCCGGGGCCACGCTGCGGCTGAGCCGCGACGCGATCGGCGTCGTGGTCGAGGTCGCCGACGACGGCCCCGGCTTCGACCTGGCCACCGTCCCACCGCACCGGTACGGCTTGCGCGAGTCGATCCGGGGCCGGATGGCGACGGTCGGTGGTCGGGCCGTCGTGCACTCGGCCGTCGGCACGGGCACCCGGATTCGACTGGAGTGGCCCGGTGTCGGCTGACCTGAACGCCCCGGCGCACCCCACCGACGCGTCGGAGGCACCGAACCGCGCCAGTGTCCCGACGCCCAGAGAGCCGGACTCCCCCGCAGCGCTCGCCGCGCCGGCCGCCGTGGCGCACGCGTCCGACCGGGGTGCCCGGATCGCCGCCGTCGCCATCGCGTTGGCCTGGCACGTCGCGATCGCGCTGCCGGCGGTGCTGTCCGCCCGCGCGGAGTTCGCCGCGCCAGCGGTGGTGCTCGGCGCCTGGATCCTGGTCGCCGTGACCGGCGCGGTGGCCGGGGTACGGCTGCTGCAAGGCTCGCCACTGCCGCCGTGGCCGCTGGCCGGGCTGCTGCTGGTCGTCGACGCGGCCGTCTTCGCCGCGGCCGGTGAGCGGCAGTTGTTCACCGCCGCCAACTGGGTGTGGGGCACGCTCGGCTGGTTCTTCGTGCTGGCGGTGTGGGGTCGGCGCGTCGTGGGGCTGATCGCGCTCCTCAGCACGCACGCGTTGATCGCCCTGGTCGCCGTGCTCGTGCACGGCCCCGATCCGGCCGACGTGGCCCGCTACGTGATGTACGTCTACGGCACGTTCTCCCTGCCGGTGGCGGTCTTCGTGGGCAGCACGGTCATCGTCGGCCTGGCTCGGGAACGGGCCGCCGTCTCGGCCGCCGGTCACGCGATGGCCGCGGAGCGGGATGCCGCCGAGCGGGGCCTTCGGGAACGCCGGGACCGGCTCGCTCTGGTCAGCTCGGCGGCCGGGCGGGTCCTCGGGGACCTGGCCGGCGGCCAGGCCGACCCGGACGACCCGGAGGTGCAGCGCCGGTGCATGCTGGCCGCCGCCCGGCTGCGCCGGCTGATCGCCGAGTCCGACGATGTGCCCGACCCGCTGTTGCACGAGTTGCGAGCCGCCGCCGACCTGGCGGAACGCAACGGCCTACCGATCGACCTGGTCACCATCGGCACCCCGCCGCCGCTGCCGGTGGAGGTTCGCCGCCGGCTGGCCGACCCGCTCACCGGCACCCTCGCCGACGCCCGGGGATGGGCGCGTCTGACAGTGGTCTCCGGACCGGACGAGGTGGTGGTCAGCCTGGTCACCCCGGACCGGGAGGGACCGGAGTCGACCGGCCCGCCCCCCGGGGAGCACGACGACGGGCCGGTGCAGTACCTCTACGAACGGGACGGGAACATCAGATGGGCGCAGACCCGGTGGCGGCGGTGACCGGCGATCGGCCGGTCGGGGTGGCGATCGTCGATGACCATCCGGTGGTGGTCGAGGGGGTCCGCGCCTGGCTCGCCACCGAGCCTCGTCTGACGGTGCTCGCCACCGGCGACGACCCGGACGCGGTGTTGCGGGCGGCGCCGCACGCCGATGTGATCCTGCTCGACCTGCGGCTGCACGGGCGGATGGCGTTGGACAAGTTGGCCGAGCTGAGCGCCGCCGGGCGGCGGGTGGTGGTCTATTCGGAGCACACCGACCCGCAGACGATGCTGGCCGCGCTGGACGCCGGGGCGGTGGCGTTCCTGGCCAAGCACGAGGGCCGGGAACACTGCGTGGAAACGGTGCTGGCCGCCGCGAGCGACCGCCCGTACGTGCCGCCGGCGCTGGCCGGTGCGATGGTCGGCGACCCGCGGCCGGACCGGCCGATGTTGTCCGACAAGGAGCGTGAGGCGCTGCTGCTCTGGTTCCAGTCGATGTCCAAGGCGTCGGTGGCTCGGCGGATGCAGATCAGCGAGCACACGGTGAAGCAGTACGTCGACCGGGCGCGGATCAAGTACACCCGGGCGGGGCGACCAGCCGCCACAAAGGCGGCACTGCTCGCCCGTGCGATCGAGGACGGTCTCGTCCGCCCGGAGGAGATCGGCATCTACCGGTCACAGGCGACACACGACCGGCCGACCCCCTAACAGGCGTCATGACAGGGGCGCTCCGGTCCGGAAGGCTTCAGTACACAGCCAGCTGACCGGAAGGTCGTGACGATGCACGCCGACGCGTCCCCCTTCTTCATCGGTCCCCACCGGTTCGACGCCCCCGACGACGACGTGGGCCCGACCCTGGACCGCCGCTACAACCTGCGACCGATGCCCGGCGAACGGTTGCTCGGGCGACACCGGCTGTTGGTCGCGGGCTACCTGCTCGGGCCGAGCGAGGTGCGACGCCGTTGGCAGTTGCCCGAGCCGGTCGCGGTGACCGTCACCGACCAGCGGATCTGCTGGGTGGGCAGTGGCTCGCAGCTGTCGCTGGTCGCCGACGGCACGCACCGGGCCCGACCGCCGGCTCGACTGAACGGCCTGATGAGCGGTCAGATCCGCTGGCAGTGGCCGTCCCGGTTGGAGCTGCCGACGAGCGCGCCGGACGCCCCGGCGCAGTTGCTGATCGTCTGCGACGCGCTGCGCACCATTCAGCAGCCGGCGTTGGCCCTCAGCGGAACGACCGCCGAGGTCGTGGCGCTGGCGCGGCAGGTTCGCCGGGCGGTGGCCATGTTCCGGCTCAACCGTCCACAACTGGTCGACCTTTCGGCCCAGGAGCGCGACGTGCTGCTGCTGCGGGCCGGCCCCGGTCTGCTCGCCGGCGACACCCGGGTCACGCTGCCCGGCTCGTTGCCGGTGGAGTTCCACTCCCGGGACGACTACTACCGTTCGCGACCGGATCCGACCTCGTGGGGCGGGCTCGCAGGCGGCGCAGCATCCGGGCATCGGTGAAGCCGACAGCCCGCGCGGCGGCTTCCACTGTGGCGCCGTGCCCGATCAGGTGCTCGGCCCGTTCCACCCGGAGCAGCTGCTGGTAGCCGAGCGGAGTGAGGCCGGTGCTCGCACGGAAGAGTCGGGTCAGGGTTCGTTCGGCCACACCGCCAGCGGCGGCCAGTTCGGCCAGCGGCAGGGGCTCGGCGTACCGGCTGTCGATCAGATCCTGCACCCGGTGCACCGAATCAGACAGGTGTGAGCGGTGCCGCATCAACGCGCTGGCCTGCGGCTCGTGCCCGTTGCGGCGGGCGTAGACGACCAGCGTGCGGGCGATCTTCGCGGCGGTGGCCGGGCCGTGCCGGGTCGCCACCAGGTGCAGCGCCACGTCGATGCCACTGGCGATGCCCGCCGAGGTGACCACCCGGTCGTCCACCACGTACAGCACGTCGCGGACGACCTGGGCCGCCGGGTGCCGGCGGGCCAGGTCGTCCTGCACCTCGTGGTGGGTGGTGCAGCGTCGGCCGTCGAGCAGCCCGGCCCGCCCGAGCGCGTACGCCCCGGCGCAGACACTGGCCACCGTGCCACCGGCCGCGTGGTGCTCGGCGAGCCGCCGCAGATCGCCGGGCGACACCGGCCCCTGCGGCCCGTGCGCCGCCGGCCGCCAACCGGGCACGATCACCAGGTCGTCCGGGGCCAGCAGGGGCCACCGGGTGTCGGCGACCAGCGGTACGCCCTGCACTGTGGGCACCTGCTCGCGCTCCGCGACGTAGTGCAGTTGATAGTCGTACCCGAGGTCGGCGGCGCTGGAGAAGACCTGAGCCGGCCCGGCGAGGTCCAGCAGGTGCAGCTGCGGGACCAGCAGGAAGACGACCCGGGTCACGACGTCAGCCCCGGCTGCCGGCGAGGGTCGCGCCGATGACCTCGTCCACGGTGCGGATGGTCGCGAAGCGGCCAGCCAGCGCGTACTCGGTGCGGGTCACGATCTCGTCGTTCGTCAGGGTGCGCGGGTCAGCGAGGATCTCCGCGACCGTGGCGGTCTCCGGCAGGTCCCGGTGTGGGATGGGGAAGGTCAGCGTGGCGTCGGTGACGAAGGTCATCCGGTAGCCGAGGTCCGCGCCGACCCGGGTGGTCGTCTCCACGCACTGCTCGGTGCGGATGCCGCAGACGGTGATGTCGGTGATGCCCGCCTGGGTGAGCAGTTGCTGGAGGTTCGTGGTGGTGAACGCGTTGTGCGCGGTCTTGACCAGCGTCGGCTCACCCTCGGCGGGGACCAACCCGTCGATCAGCCGGACGTAGGAGAGGGCGGGGTCGAACAACCCGCCCGTGCCGGGCTCCGAGTGCAGGACCCAGACCACCAGGTCGCCGCGCTGCCGGGCGGCAGCCACCAGCCGGTCGACCTGGCGGATCATGTCGGGGTTGGAGCCGTACGCCCAGATCGGGCGCTGACGGAAGGACTCTTGCACGTCGATCACGACGAGTGCTGCTCTGCTCATGACGTCGATCCTGGTGGGACGGCGTTCGCGCCGGCAGACACCATTCTGTCCGGGTGCGGAACGATCCGGCCAACTAGGCGTGTCGAGGCCCTTGGCGTCAGGCGCTGGGGGCGCGGTGCTCGGCGGCAGCGTCCAGAGCGGCGGCCTCCTCCGGTGTAGGCGCGCTGCCGCCCAGGTGCGCGGGCTGCCACCAGGTGTCGTCCGGGCCGGCGGGGGTGTCCGGATAATCCCGCTGCGCCCGGTCGACGAGGGCGCTGAGGCGGGTGGTCAGCTCGGCGGCCAGCACGTTCGGGTCCGGGAAGTCCGCCGGGTCGATCGGCTCGCCGATCAGGATGGTGATCGGCGTGTGCCGACGGGTCAGAGTGCGCGGGCGGCCCTTGGTCCAGAGGCGCTGGGTGCCCCACAACGCGACCGGCAGCACCGGCACCTTCGCCGAGCGGGCCATCCGGACCGTGCCGCTCTTGAGCTCCTTCACTGTGAACGACCGGCTGATCGTCGCCTCGGGGAAGACGCCGACGACCTCGCCCTGCTTGAGAGCGCCCACGGCGGCGCGGAACGAGGCCGCGCCTGCCTGCCGGTCCACCGGAATGTGCCGCATCCCGCGCATCAGCGGGCCGGAGATCTTGTGCGTGAAGACCGAATCCTTGGCCATGAAGCGGACCAGCCGGCCCGACGCGTTCGCGCCCAGACCGGCGAAGATGAAGTCGAGGTAGCTGACGTGGTTGCTGGCCAGCACCGCCCCGCCCGTGCGGGGTACGTGGTGGGCGCCCTCGATGGTGATCTTCAGGTCGAGGACCCGGAACAGCGTCTTGGCGGCGGCGATAACGGGCGGGTACACGAGCTCCGGCATTCGCAGAATCTACCCTGACCGGCTGGGGATCGGCTGGGTGGAGAACCGGCGGCGACGCGGGTGGCGCGCCACCGCCGGTTCGGCGGTCCCGTCGGTCAGTCGCCGAGGTTGTTCAGGTCCAGCCGGCCCCGGGCGAAGGCGTCCACCCGACCCCACCGACCGGGGATGTCCAGCACCTCGATGCGACCCATCCCCACCGGCAGCCGTGGCTCGACCGCCAGGTGACCCTCGTGCGGCTCCAGACCGAGCATGGTGCGCAGCAGCAACAGCGGCGTACCGGTCGACCAGGCCTGCGGACTGCACGCCGTCGGATACTCCACCGGGAACTTGGTCAGCTCCCGCGGATAGCCGCCGAAAGCCTCCGGCAACCGGCCGTCGAAGTACGTGGCCGCGTCCAGGATGCCGTTGGCGATGGTCGCGGCCTCCTCTGCAAAGCCGTAACGGCGCAGGCCCCAGGCGATGAACGAGTTGTCGAACGGCCAGATCGTGCCGTTGTGGTAGCCGATGGGGTTGTAGCGGGCCTCCCCCTCGGCGAGGGTGCGCACCCCCCAGCCGGAGAAGAGCCGCGGTCCGACCAGGTGCGCGGCGAGCTTCTCTGCCCGCTCGGGTTCGACGATCCCGCTCCACAGCAGGTGGCCGATGTTGGAGCTGAGGATGTCGCACTGCCGGCCGTCCGGGTCCAGGGCCAGGGCGAAGTACTCGCCGTCGTCCACCCACCAGTCCCGGTTGAACCGCTCCTTCAGCTCTGCCGCCTCCCGCTCCAACTGGTCGGCGAACTCCGGGTCACCCCAGAACTCCCGCGCCAACCGGGCCGCGCGGACCTTCGCGTCGTACGCGTACCCCTGCACCTCGCAGGTGGCCCGTGGGAACGGTGGCAGCGTGCCGTCGGAGTAGGAGATCGAGTCCCAGGAGTCCTTCCAGCACTGGTTCTCCAGACCGGTGTCGGTGTTGCGTCGCTCGTACCAGATGTAGCCGGTGCCGACCAGGTCGGCGTAGTTGTCGATCCACCTCAGCGCGGCCCGGGACTCCTGCTCCAACTCCTTGACCAGCGCGACGTCCCCGCTCCACCGCTCGTACTCGTCGAGCAGCACGATGAACAGCGGCGTCGCGTCGACCGAGCCGTAGTACGGCGAGTGTGGCTGCTCCTCGAAGGCCGCGGTCTCGCCGTAGCGCATCTCGTGCAGGATGCGCCCCGGGTCCTCGTCCCGGAAGTCGTCGAACCGGCTGCCCTGCAGGGACGCCAGGATGCGCAGCGTCGTCTTCGACAGCTGCGGGGTGAACGGCAGTGTCTGCAGGCAGGTGAGGATGCTGTCCCGGCCGAACATGGTCATGAACCAGGGCAGACCGGCGGCGGGCAGGGTGGCGCCGCCCAGCGACAGCGGCGAGAAGCGCAGCGCCGCCAGGTCGATCAGACTGCGCCGGTACGTGCTGGCCACCCGGCCATGCTCACTGTTGACCTTGGGTGCGTCGGCGATCCACTTCTCCAGGTCGTGCTGGAGAGCGAGCCGCTCGGTGCCGTGCTGGCGCAGCCCGAACCGCAGATCCCGGCCGCCGGGCCCGACCGCGTGGGTCTGGACGTCGATCGAGGCGTCCCACTGCTCGTTGGGCTCCAAGTGCACGGTGTACGCGAAGCCCTTGTTGTCGTACCGGGCCGACATCGACGACGAGATGATCGTCTCCCGCCGGAAGTTCCCCCGCCGGTACCCGAGCCGCAGCCGGTCCGACTCCACCTCGGTGTAGATCTCGCCCTTCTTGTTCAGGATCTCGTCCTTGACCTGGAACAGGTCGGCGAAGTCCGACGCCGCGTCCATCCGGACTTCCAGGTCGACCGGCTTCTCGTCGTGGTTGAGGATGGTCAGCTGCTCACAGAAGCTGCCGCCCACCGTGCGCTCCCGGATGATCGACAGCTTCGCGTCCACGTAGTGCGTGGCCATCCCCGGGACCAGGAAGAATCGCGACTCGAAGTACTGCAGGTCGTCGTAGGAGAGCGAGTTGAGTCGCTCACCGTTGACGGTCAGCACCCAGGTCGACAGGAACCGGGTGTCGATGGAGAAGAGTCCGGTGGGCTCGCTCGGCGTCGCCTCGATGTCACCGGTGTCCTCGCAGACGACGAACGTGTTGCCGTCCAGGATCCTGATCGTGTTGCTCTGCCCCATCAGTGCACCTCCCCGACGAATCGCCGACGCGGCCCACGGGCGTCCGGGGAACCCGGGAAGATTCGCTCCACCTGTACGACGAGACGCGCGTTGCCCGACACCGTCATGTCCCCCCGCAACAGCGCGGCCAGGCCGTGCTCGCGCCCCGAGGCGATGTCGTCGAAGAGGACCGGGCTCGCGCCGATCACCGTGTCGGCCTCCTGGTCCTCCTGACTGACGTTCAGCCGGCCGTGGTCGATCCTCAGCAGCCAGTGCCGGGTCTGCGCCCCCTCGTGCAGGTCGATCCGCAGCGTCCCGGAGGTCTTGGCCAGCAGGGGTTCGTACCCCCGCCGGTCCAGGTCCTCGAAGAACCTCGTGGTCGCGTCCACCATCGGGTCCACTCCTCCCAGTTGCCGGGCCGGGGATCCCACCCACCGCGCTCGCGTCGCACGGACGGCCGGCGTTGCACGTCCCCGCACGGGTCCCCGCCACTCCCCCGGTCAACCTCGCCCAATTCGGGTGACCCCGCCCTGTCCCACCCCTGCCCCGCCCTGCGCCGGTGATCAAGAGCTTTGCGTCATCGCTTCCGGCGTGTCGTGACGCGAAGCTCTTGATCACCGAAGGGGTGGAGACGCCACAGCGCCGGCCCTCCCGGATGGGAGAGCCGGCGCGTGCCGCGGCGGACGGGTCAGTTGTTCGGGTCGTCGGCGCTGATGTCGGCCAGGACCGACTGCGGTTCGCGCTCGACCGCGAGGTCACCCATCGACACCAGGCCGATCAGGCGCCCGTCGTCGATCACCGGAAGTCGGCGTACGGCGTACGTCCGCATCAGGTCCGCGGCGGCCACGGCATCGTCGTACTGACTCACCGTGATCACGTCACGAGTGGTGATCTGGCTCAACCGGGTCGAGCCCGGGTCCATGTTCTCCGCGACACCTCGGACCGTGATGTCCCGGTCCGTGACGATGCCGACCACACTGTCGCCGTCGGTCACCACCACATCGCCGATCGCACTGTCACGCATCTCCTGCGCGGCGGCGATGAGCGTGTCGTTGCCGTCCATCGTCACCAACCGGGTCGTCATGAACTCTCCGACCGTTGTCATGGTGCTCCCCTCTCGGTGTCGGCACGGCCCGTCTACCCGCCGCCAGGGAGGGGGTAACGCATACGGCCCCGGCCTATCGACGCGGGTGCCACAGGCGTCGCAGTTCGTAGAGGCCGCTGCTGGTCAGGCTGTAGAACGCCGGCAGCAACAGGAAGATCACCAGCGCGAACAGCGGACCGGTGAGGAATCCGACCAGGATCGCCAGCGCGTAGCCCAGGAGGCCGATCGCGGCCCGGGCCCGTTCCGCCGGGAAGAACCGAAGCGGCACCGTCTGATCCAGCAGATCGTGATGCCGGGCGAGGTAGTGGTACAGCCCCAGCCAGCTCACCGAGACCAGCATGCCGACCAGACCGTAGACGACCACGCCGGTCCGCTGGTCCGCCTGGTCGCCGTCCCGCATGGCCTGCGAGACGACCGAGGTGGCGAACGGCAGCAGCGCGGTGCTGAACAGCACCCCGAGGTTGTACCACTGGAGGGCCTTTCCGCTGTTCTCCACCCGGTTGAAGGCGGCTCGGTGGTTCAGCCAGCCCACCGCCACGTACACGTACGACGTGACATAGGCGAGGTACGCCGGCCACTGCTCGACCAGCGCGTGCAGAAGCTGACCGCGGCCGACCCGAGGCGGCTGGAGGTCGAGCACCAGCAGCGTGATGACGATGGCGAAGACCCCGTCGCTGAACGACAGCAGCCGGGAGGTTTCCCGCCGCAGGGTCGGGCCCGCGGGGCCGGTCTCGTCGCTTCTCGTGCCGGCGCCCATCGCCCACCCCCTCCCCGACGTCCCGCGACGGCAAAGCAGGGCGGTATACCCGGCGACGGGCGGCACACCCACCTACCGGCGGCGCGCGCCGGCTCCGCTGCCTACCGTGGGCGGATGATGACGGGCGAGGAGGAGCTGCGGGAACTGGTTTCCGGCAGCGATTGGCTGACCCGGGCGCTGACAGTGGTGCGTGATTCCGGGCTGCCGGACGCCTGGATCGGCGCGGGCGCCCTGCGCGACCTGGTGTGGGGCGAGCGGTACGGCGACGGGTTCGACCCGGCGCGGGTCCGCGACGTGGACGTGGTCTTCTTCGACCCGGCGAGGCTGACCCGCGCCGACGACGACCGGGCCACCGCCCGGCTGGCGGGGATGTGGCCGCAGCCGCCGTGGCAGGCGCGCAACCAGGCGGCGGTGCACACCTGGTACGCGGCCAAGTTCGGCGGCGACCCGATCGAGCCGTACCGAAGCGTGGCCGAGGCGGTCGCCACCTGGCCGGAGTACGCGACAGCGGTGGCCGTCCGACTGGACCCGGCCGGCCGGCTCAAGGTCTGCGCCCCGTACGGCCTGACGGACCTGCTGGCCGGGGTGTGGCGGCACAACCCGGCCCGGGTGGACGTGGCCCGGTCGCGGCAGCGGTTGGCACGGCACCGGCCGGCGCAGCGTTGGCCCGGCGTGACAGTGATCGAGCCGGGCTGATCGGCTGTGGGCGGGTCAGCCTCGGGGCGGCATCCCGTAGAGCCGCTCGACGTGCAGGCGTAGCACGATCCGCCCCTCGTCGACCATGGCCTGGCGGTACTCGTCCCAGTCGGGGTGTTCGCCGCTCAGCCCCCGGTAGAGCGCCACCAACTCCTCGACAGTCTCGTCGCCGAGTTGGGTGGCCGGCGGGGTCAGTTCGGCGCGACCCTCGACCACCGCGTACGCCCAGCCGTCCTCGCTGCTGACGTGGAAGCTGGCACGCGGGTCGCGGCGCAGGTTGGCGGTCTTGGCCCGGCCGTCGGTGACCGAGACCCGGATCAGGCCCGCGTTTCGGTCGAAGGAGTAGAGCACCGTGGACAGCTGCGGACGCCCGTCCCGCTTGATGGTGGCGAGCACGCCCATCGAGCGGCCGGCCACCAGATCGGTCAACGCCTGCTGGGTGCGGTCATCCGGCATGGTGTCCTCCAGGTTGGACGATCGTCTCCGACCCATCCAAGCACGACCTTCCGGCCGCCGCGGGCGACCACCCGGAACGGCAGGCGACCACCCGGATCGGCACCGAGCCCTCGCCGACGGACGGCGAGGGCTCGGTGAGAATTCGACAGTGCCGGTCAGCGGCGCTCGGCGGCGACCAACTCGGCGAGTTGCACCGCGTTGAGCGCGGCGCCCTTGCGCAGGTTGTCGTTGGAGCAGAACAGCGCCAGCCCGTACTCGACGGTCTCGTCGGCGCGGATTCGACCCACGTAGGTCGGGTCCTGGCCGGCGGCCTGCAACGGCGTCGGGACGTCGGTCAGTGCGACCCCGGGCGCGTCGGCCAGCAGTTCGTGGGCGCGCTGCGGGGTGAGCGGCCGGGCGAACCGGGCGTTGATCTGGAGCGAGTGCCCGGTGAAGACCGGCACCCGGACACAGGTGCCGGAGACCTTCAAGTCGGGGATCTCCAGGATCTTGCGGCTCTCGTTGCGGAGCTTCTGCTCCTCGTCGGTCTCGAACGAGCCGTCGTCGACGATTGAACCGGCCAGCGGGAGGACGTTGAAGGCGATCGGCTGGGTGAACGAGCGGGGCGCGGGGAACTCCACGGCCGACCCGTCGAAGGCCAGCCCGGCGGCGTGCTCGGCCACCTTGCGGACCTGCTCGTCCAGCTCGGCGACGCCGGCCAGCCCGGCGCCGGAAACCGCCTGGTAGGTGGATACGACCAGGCCGACCAGGCCGGCTTCGGCGTGCAGCGGACGCAGCACCGGCATCGCGGCCATCGTGGTGCAGTTGGGGTTGGCGATGATGCCCTTGGGCCGGTCCAGGGCGGCGTGCGGGTTGACCTCGGCGACCACCAGCGGCACCTGCGGGTCCATCCGGAACGCCGACGAGTTGTCGATCACCACGGCGCCGGCCTCGGCGACCCGTGGCGCCAACTCCCGGGCCGTGCCCTTACCGGCCGAGAAGAGCACGATGTCCAGCTCGGAATAGTCCGCGGTCGCGGCGTCCTCGACTGTCACCTCACCGTCGCGCCACGGCAGCGTACGCCCGGCGGACCGCGCCGAGGCGAACAACCGCACCTGCTCCGCTGGGAACTCCCGCTCCGCCAGCACCTGCCGCATCACGCCACCGACCTGGCCGGTGGCCCCCACAATGCCGATCCTCATGCCCGCGAGGCTACCGACCCCACCCCGGAAACCGGGACCCCTTTCCCACCCCCCGGGTCCCACCTCACACTGCACCCCCCGACCCCGACTCCCCCGACCCCCCTCCCGTCGATCATGAAGTTATTGCCGGGACACGCCGTGGCGAGTGACAACAACTTCATGATCAACGGCGCGGGTTAGGGGAGGAGATCTCCCAGGGCGGTGGCCTCCAGGTCGTCGCGGATCACTGCGGCGTCGCCCTCGATGACCAGGGTCAGGGCTTCCGGGTGCAGGTGGGTGGCTGCCGCCGCGGAGACCTGGTCCACGTCGGCGGAGAGCAGCGACTCGCGCAACCGCGCGTGGTAGTCGTCCGGCAGGTCGTGCACCACCAGGGTGGTCAGCGCGGAGGCGATCGCCCGAGGGCTCTGCAACTCGACCGAGAGCTGCCCGGCCCGCCAGGAGCGGGCCACCTCCAGCTCCTCCTCGGTCACCCCGGTGGCCTGGGTACGGGTGATCTCGCCCACCGCCTCGACCAGGGCCGGCGCGGTGACCGCCGTCTGCACGCCGGAACTGACCGCGAAACGACCGAACCGCCGCGACGCGGCGAAATCGCCCCGGATGCCGTAGGTGTAGCCGTGCACCTCCCGCAGCAGGTGGTTGAGTCGGGAGGTGAACGCCCCGCCGAGCACCGTGCCGGCGAGCGTCATCGGCACGTAATCGGGGTGCGCCCGGTGTGGCGACGGGTGGCCCAGCCTCAGCGTGGACTGCACCGAACCGGGCCGGTCCACCAGGATGATCCGGCGACCGCTGTGCAGCGGCACCTCGATGGGGCCACCCCGCTCGGCGGGGCCACCACCGGTGCCGGCGAACGCCGCGGCGGCCAGCGCGTCCAGGTCGATCCGGTCCAGGTCACCGGCGACGATCAGGGTGCCGGGGCGCAGGAACCACTCCGAGTGGAAGACCGTCACGTCCTCCACGTCCAACCCGGCGACCGACTCCGGGTCGCCGTGCATCGGCCGTCCCCAGCGGTTCTGCGCGCCGAACAGGTCGGCGCGCAACGCGGCGTCGGCCCGCGGGCCGGGGTTGGCCCAGTCCATCCGGAGCGCGGTCGCCTCGTCGTCGCGGACCCGGCGTACGTCGGCGGGGTCGAGCCTGGGCGTCCGGACCGCCTCGGCGAGCAGTTCCACGGCCGCGCTCAGCCGGTCCACCGGGATCACCACGCTGGCCTGGAACGAGTCCCAGTCCAGACCGGTCGACAGAGCGGTGCCGAGCCCTTCGACGGCGAGCGCGTACGCGGCGGCGTCCCGCTGCGCGGTCCCCTCCTCCAACGCCTTGGCCAGCACGCCGGACAGACCCTCCTTGCCGACCGGCTCCTGGCCCGCGCCCACGTCGAGCAGCAGCAGGGCCACGGCGAGGTTCTGCCCCGGCAGGTGCGCGGCGACGACCTGACCACCGGCCGCGGCGCGGCGGACCACCGGCGGGAACCGGTACGGGCGGGCGGCACCCGGGCCGGGACGGTCGGCGATCAGCGTCATGAGGTCTCCTCGGGCAGGTAGGTCAGGGTCACCCGGTCGGTGGCGAGCACGTCGGCGGCTGCCTCGGCGATCTGCTCGGCGGTGACCGCGAGCAGGGCCGGCAACTGCTCGGCGATGCGGGCCGGGTCACCGAACTGCGTGGTGTACCGGCCGAGCAGGTCCGCGCGGCCGTCGACGGTGGACAGCTGACGCCACCACCCGGTGCTGAGCAACGCCTTGGCCCGATCCAGCTCGACGGCGGTGACCGGCACGGTGGCCAGCTCGTCGACGACCTCGGCCAGCCCCTCGGCCAACCGCTCGGCGCTCACGCCGGGGCGGGCGGTGGCGGTGGCGATCAGCGGTGCCGGGGCGTGGGCGAGGTCCACCCCGTACGCCCCGACCAGGTCCGGTTGCGCGATCCGCTCACCGTCGGCGAGGCGCTGGTAGAGCCGGCTGCCCCGGCCGCTGCCCAGGATGGTGGCGAGCACGGTGATCACGTTGTATCCCGGGCTGCCGAACGGGTAGCTGCGGTGGGCGATGTAGACCCGTGGCGCGGGCACGTCGGCGCTCACCGACTCGACGGCCGTCTGCCCGGTGGCGGGGACGCTGCGGCCGTCCGGTGCCGGCGGGATGTCGTCGCGGGCGGGCAGCGCGCCGAAGTACTTGTCGGCGAGCGCGAACACGTCGGAGGCGGTGGCGTCGCCGACGACGGTGAGCACCGCGTTGTTCGGCGCGTAGTAGGTCTGGTGGAACGCCTGGAAGGTGGCCAGGTCGGCGGCGTTCAGGTCGGCCATCGAGCCGATCGTCGCGTGGTGGTAGGGGTGCCCCGGCGGGTAGAGCAGCGGCAGCAACCGCAGCCAGGCGTCGCCGTACGGCACGTTCTCGTAGCGCTGCCGGCGCTCGTTCTTCACCACGTCCCGCTGGTTGTCCAGCGTCTCCTGCGTGAGGGCGGGGACCAGGCCACCCATCCGGTCGGCCTCCAACCAGAGCGCCAGCTCCAGGTGCTCGGCCGGGACCGTCTCGAAGTAGTTGGTCCGGTCCGGGTTGGTGGTGGCGTTGAGCGAGCCGCCGGAGCCCTGGATCAGCTTCATGTGCTCGGTCTTCGCCACGTTCACCGAGCCCTCGAACATCAGGTGCTCGAAGAGGTGGGCGAAACCGGTCTGCCCGGCCGGCTCGTGCCGGGAGCCGACGTCGTACCAGAGGTTGACGGCCACGGCGGGCGCGGTGCGATCCTCACTCACCACCACGCGCAGGCCGTTGTCCAGTCGGGACGTCTGAATGGGCCAGGGGTAACCGCTGTCGGGCATGCCCCGACGCTATCCGATCTCGGAGGCGGAAAGGTGACGTGCTGTCGGTCGGCGAGCCGACCCGGGCGGCATCGGAGCCGCCGCGTGGGGTACCGGAGAGCAATGACCGTCACCCCACCTCCGTCCCGGTCCACCGGCCGGGCCGCCACCGCCGTCGTACGCGCCAGCACCGCACTCGGCCGGCTGCGCCGCGGCCGGTTGCTGCATCCGGCCGGTCGCTCGTTCGTCGGCGAGACGGTGATCTGGGGTACGCCCGGACCGCCCACCGGGGTCGCTCTGCTGGACCACCCCGGCCGGTACCGGACCACCATCCGGCTCTCCAAGGGGACGCCCACGCCCGGCAGTTGGCCCGATGTCCTGGGTCTCGCGCTGCGCCTGCACCGCGACGGCGGCCGGCCGTTCGACCTGCTGGTCAGCTCCAGCGGCGCGGCCCCGGTGCTGCGGAACCTGCCGCTGCCCCGACGTCGCTTCACCGGCACGTACAGCACGATCACGTACTACCGCGCGGGTCGGCGCCGCCTCTGGCTGGCCGCCCTGGCCGACCCCGACTCGGCCGACCTCGGTCGCAGCCTGGCCACGGCGGCCGCCGCGACCCGGATGGACACCCCGCGCCTGGTGCTCGCGGTCGCGTCGGCGGTGGGGCCGTGGCGGCTGGTCGGGCAGGTCAGCCTCGGCGCCCAGCTCAGCGCCGCGGAGGACGCGGCGCTCGCGTTCGACCCGGTGCGCAACCTGCCACCCGAACTGCGGGTGGCAGGTCCGCTGGCCTGGCTGCGGGACCAGACCTACCGGGGGTCGCGCCGGGCCCGCGGAGCGACCGCTCAGTCCGGCGGTTCGACCGCCACCACTGTCTGATCCGAGGTACGACGCTCCAGCACCGTGTCCGGTGCGGCGTTCTGGTCCGCTTCGCGGATGTCCGAATCGGCGAGGATGGCCTCCGCCTGCGCCTCCGGGTCGTCGCTGCCCACCGCCTCCTCCTCGGGCAGGAGGTGGTGCGCGCGGGACTCCACCCGCTCCTGATCGCTCTGCTCGTGTGTCATGGCACCCCTGTTACCCCGACCGCGCCCCCGGCACGCGAACTCCGCTCCGCATCTTGGGACGACAGGACGGGTGACCGCGTCCGGTCGGGTACGCTGGCCCGGTGACGCGTTCCTATCGATGGTTTAGGCAGCCGGCTCGCACGCCGGTGACTTCACCATGAACTGACGTCACCACGGACCGAGCCGGCTGGGCAGGAGCTGTCGTTCCTGCCCTTTTGCGTACGAGCAGCCGGCTCGTCCCGGGCACCGGCCCCGGGCACGGTCGGCGGAAGGATGCCCACCGTGACGACCCCGGAGACCGATCGGGTCAGTGATCAGCGGATCGACCGTGTCGTGCCGCTGACCACGCCCGCCCTGCTGCACCACGAGTTACCCCTGGACGCTCCGCTCGCGTCGGCCGTGTTGACCGGCCGCCGCGCGGTCGGTCGCGTGCTGGACCGCGAGGACGACCGCCTGCTGGTGGTGGTCGGTCCCTGCTCGGTGCATGACCCGGCCGCCGCCCTGGACTACGCGCAGCGTCTTCGAACGGCAGCCGACCGGCTCGCCGACGACCTGCTGATCGTCATGCGGGTCTACTTCGAGAAGCCGCGCTCCACCGTCGGTTGGAAGGGCCTGATCAACGACCCCGGCCTGGACGGCAGCGGGGACGTCAACACCGGTCTGCGGCTGGCCCGGGCGCTGCTGCTCGACGTGCTCCGCCTCGGTCTGCCGGTGGGTTGCGAGTTCCTCGACCCGATCACCCCGCAGTACATCGCGGACACGGTGGCCTGGGGCGCGATCGGTGCCCGCACCGTGGAGAGCCAGGTGCACCGCCAGCTCGCCTCCGGCCTGTCCATGCCGATCGGCATGAAGAACCGCCCGGACGGCAGCATCGGCACGGCCGTGGACGCGATCCGCGCCGCCGGTGTGCCGCACGTCTTCCCCGGCATCGACTTCTCCGGAACTCCGGCGATCATGCACACCCGGGGCAACACCGACGGGCACCTGGTGTTGCGCGGTGGGGGCGGCCGACCGAACTACGACGCCGAGTCGGTCGCCGGGGCACTCGACCTGCTCCGCGCCGCCGACCTGCCGGAGCGGCTGGTGATCGACGCCAGTCACGCCAACAGCGGCAAGGACCACCGCAACCAGCCGCTGGTCGCCGCGGACGTGGCCGCCCAACTGGCCGCCGGCCAGCGGGGGATCACCGGCGTGATGCTGGAGTCGTTCCTGCTGCCCGGTCGGCAGGAGCTCGACCCGACCCGGGAGCTGGAGTACGGCCGGTCGGTCACCGACGCCTGCCTGGGCTGGGACGACACCGCCGAGGTGCTCGACCACCTCGCCTCGGCCGTGCGGGCCCGTCGGGCCACCCTGCCGACGACGGTGTGACCGCCGACACCACGACCTGCGGAACACGAGCGGGGGTCGGCTCGTTGACTGGGGTGTCGGTGTGTCCAGTGTCCCCGGGCCTCACCTAAATAGCCTTCGCGGAATACCGTCCGGCTGGAGCCGCGTAGTGCCACTCGCCGAGAGGCGACCTGCACACCGACACCAGCGCCGCCCCCGGCCCACAAGGCCGGGGGCGGCGCTGTCTGTATTCGGCGAACCCCACGGACCCGACCGAGAGTGCAGGCCGCCCGGGGTGACGTTTGACCGATTCCGCCCCGGGTAGCTGATCGACGTGACCGACGACGCATCCGTGGCCGACGAGCCGGACACCCAGGCCCTCGACGACCTGCTCGACGACATCTTCCGGGCGCAGGAGCGGGTCACCCAGGCGGAGATCTATCGCCGGGCGGTGGCCGCCGAGCTTCCACCGGACCTGCTCGCCCGCATCGACGCGCTTCCCGAGGGCGAGTACGCGGTGGACGAGGCCAGCGACCTGCTGGGCGGTTCCATCGGCTGAGCGACCTGGGCGGCACCATCGCGTGAATGACCGCAGGAGGGACACCGACATGACGCACCACGAGGACCACGACGAGAAGGTGCCGGCGCTGGGTCAGCCCCCGAAGGGCAGGGACACCACTCCCGAGCCGGACTTCGCCAACGAGCACGACCGCACGGCGGTGGACCGGGACATCATCACCGGGGCGGACGAGGACGAACGGGAGCCGGAGTCGCCGCACGGTTGGTCCGGCATGCAACGTTGAGGCGTACGCGAAAGGGGGGCCGGTGTCTACCGGCCCCCCTTTCGCGTCCTGCTCGTCAGTCGTCGTCCTGGTGCCCACCCTCGGCGGCCTGCTGCGCCGTCGCGTACGCCATCTGGAGGAAGTCGGACGCGGCGACCGCCGTCAGCGCGGTGGCCACCAGGCGGGTGAGCCGGGGCGCGAGCACCAGGCCACCGGTCAGCCCGGTGGCCACCCAGACCGCCAGGCAGAACGGGCAGCTCAGCAGCTCGCCGATGGCGTGCCGGGTGGGGCTGCCCGAGTCGCGGACCTGCTCCATCACCTCGCCGCTGCCGATCGGATGGTCGTATCGGGTGAACGGCGCCCGCAACGGGCTGGTCACCGCGTCCTTGGACAGCAACCGGCTCAGCTTGTGCGTGGCGATGGAGAGCAGCACCACGTCGGACGGCGCGGGACGCTCCGGCACCGGTCGGCCGGTCGCCTTGACCAGGCCGGCGAGAGCTCCGGTCACCCCGGCGTAGGCGCCCATCGCCACCAGGTAGCCACCGAGCGGCCGGTGCTCGTGCGGCGCGTACGCCCGGCGCAGCCGGGCCGCCTTCTGTCGCAGGCCAGTGTCGCTCACCCGATCTCCTCACGTGTCGTGGTGGTGCGGGAACGGCGTCCCGCGCGGCCGGCTCAGCCGGCCTGGAGGTTGTCGGCGACCTCGCGTACCAGGTTGGTGAGCGCTTCGTCGGCCAGCTCGTCCGGACCGGGCCCGCCGGACCCGTCGGCCAGGTCGAGCTGAATCCGGGCGCCACCGGAATCTGCCGGCTCCACCCGGATCTCGGCGGACCAGTCGTCGGTGTCGCCGTCGCCCCAGCGGGCGCGCAGCTCCTCACCGCTGATCTCCGCGGCGGGGCTGCCGTCGCCGCGCAGCGGCTCGGGCAGCCAGGCCGAGGCGCGGTCGGGGTCGGTGGCCGTGCTGAAGACCACCTCGGGTGGCGCGGACATGCCGCGCACGGCGCGCGCCGGCATCAGGCGTCCCGCAGACGGCTGGGATCGACCTCGCGACCCGGGTGCCGGGCCAGGTACTCGGTCTCCAGCTCCGCGGTGCGCCGCAGGTGGTTCGCGAGTGCGGAGTCTGCCGCGTGCCGCAGGGTGTCCAGGCGGGTTCGGTGCAGGCTGTGCATCTCGCGGATCAGGTCCTCGTCGGTCAGCTCCGTCGGGTCGATGCCGAGGTCGCCGTCGAGGCCGGGAGCACCGGCCGGGTCGGCGAGCTGATCGCCGCCCCACTCGGGCACCCGCTGCTCCGGGCTCATATCCGCACTGCCGTTGGACGCGAAGCCGTCCTCACGTACCGATCCGGTCATGATCGCCCCCCTTGATCTCGTTTGGGCTGGCGTCTAGACGATTGCCCAGGCGTGGTGATGCCAAACCAAGCCGGCGAGGCGACGACTACGACACGGTGTCGGAGACCGGTAGCGCCCCCGGTACCCTCAATGTCATGAGGCGGCTCTGGACCCCGGCGTGGATCGCACGCCACGTGGCCATGGTCGTGCTGGTCGTGGGCTTCCTCGGGCTGGGCTGGTGGCAGATCAGCCGGGCCACCGCCGGCAACAGCCTGAGCTGGGGGTATGCGGTCGAGTGGCCGATCTTCGCCGGCTTCGTGGTCTACGTCTGGTGGCGTGAGGTGAAGCTGGCCCGCCGCAAGGCGGCGGAGGCCGACGCGCCGCCTGCGGATCCGGCCGTCGAGCCGGCGCCGGCGGTCACCGCCGGGTCCCGACCGGCGGTACGCCGACCGGTACGGGTGTCCCGGATGCCGGCCACTGGCGATGTCGTCGAGGACACCGACCTGGCCGCCTACAACCACTACCTGTCATGGTTGAACGCCAATCCGGGCGCCCGGCCCGGTGACTATCCCGGCTGAGCCGGGCTCGGAAGGACGGACGAAGGTGGGCGCTGCCCTTACCCGGTACCGCGTGATCGCCTGGATCGTGGGCGTGGTGCTGATCCTGCTGGTCGTGATCGGCATGCCACTGAAGTACGCGTTCGACAACCCGGTCGTCGTGGAGACGATCGGGCCGGCGCACGGCTTCCTCTACATGATCTACCTGGTGGCCGCGTTCGACCTGAGCCGCCGAGCCGACTGGCCGCTGAAGCGGATGCTGCTGGTGATGCTGGCCGGCACGGTGCCGTTCGTCTCGTTCTACGCCGAGCGCCGGGTCAGCGCCTGGGTGGCCGCACCGCAGCAGGAACGGGCTCCGGAGCCGGTCGCCCGCTGAGCTTGCTGACCGGCCGGTGGGCCGACGCGGCTCCGGCCCACCGCCGCCGGGTCAACGGTTGGGCCGCCACGGGTCCGCTTCCGCGAGCGGGTCGACCCAACTGCCGTAGCGGTTGACCTCCCGGGCCCGCAGCAGCGACCGGGTGACCTGGCCGAACTGCCGTTCGTCGTCGGCGCTGAAGAGCAGCACCTCCGAGCCCTGGTACCACCCCCACAGTTCGTGCGGCGGTGGGCGCCAGCGATCGCCGACCAGTGCGAGAGCGGCCGGGAGCAGGAACACCGCGCCGAGGATCAGGTACGCCTCGGCGGTGAGGCGTTGCAGACCGCCGGTGAAGCCGAGGAGCACCCCGACACCGCTGAGCATGCTGGCGGTGATGACCACGGCCCGGACGGCGATCCGGTCGTGCGGACCCCGGGTGGTACGCAGATGGGTCAGGTCGGCGACCCGGTAACTGTTCCGACCGACCGTGAACCGGTCGACGGTCACGATGATGCCGGGCCGCGCGTACAGCAGGGTCGACCGGGCGCCCGGCACCGTTCGCGGCGGTCGCGTCTTTGCGCCTTCACGATTCACGGTTCCTCCCGAAGGGGACGGTTGGCCGAGTGGACCTGCTGGCGACAGTCATCGCTGCCTGTCGACGGGATTCCCGGCTCCGGACTTCATTGTGTTGCGGCACCGCCAGTCGACCTGGGCATTTACCGGGTCCCGACAGCTCGTCACGACCGGGTGACATCGCCGAGAAACAGCATCCATTTCAGGTTTTATCGGTTATGGCGGCTAGGAATCCGGCGGCATACGCCGGGAACGACGAAAGTCGTATATCAGTCAGTAGGCCGCTAAAAGGGCGATGTTCCCTCGTTCGCAGGTGTCATCAGCCACGATGGCGCCACCCAGCCCAGGGGTCCGAGCCGTAACTCTCCCAACTTTCGCCCCTGCTTCAACTGCGAGCGACATCCGTCCCGGGTTAGGTTGGGCGAGCCGGTCCGGCCCAGTGCCGTCCGCCCGGATGGCCCCGGCCGGTGTCGTCGAGGGCGTCAGCAGCCCCGGCGGCCGTGGGAGAGGGGCCTTCCGCTCTTGTCATCCCTGAGAAATCTGCTGCGCACCGTGGCGCTGGTCGGCATGTCGGCCGCGCTGATCGCCCCGACGGCGGTGGCCCAGGCCGAGCCGTCCCCCGCCGACCTGACCCGCCGGATCGAGACGTCCTCGGCCGAGTTGGAGCGGGTCGTCGAGTCGTACAACAAACTGCGTGAGGAGATCAAGACAAACGAGGCCGCCGTGGCCCGATTACAGACCCGCATCGGCCCGCTCGAACAGCAGGTCGAGCAGAGCCGGGCCGACGTGGCGGAGCTCGCCTCCACCGCGTACAAGAGTGGCGGCCTGCGCACCGCGGACGCCCTGCTGCGCCCGGGCGGCTCGGCCGCGCTGCTGGATCGGCTCGGCACGATCGAGCAGTTGACCCGCCAGCGGCAGGAGCGCGTCTCCGGTTTCACTGCCGACCAGCAGCGGCTGCTCGACGAGAAGGCCCGCCTGGGCGCGACCTTGACCCGGCAGGCCGCACAGGCGCGTCAGCTCGCCGCGGGTAAGAAGCAGATCGAGCAGGACCTGGCCAAGCTGTACGAGCTGCGCCGGCAGGCGTACGGGGCCGCCACCGAGCGACCCGAGCCCAAGGCGGCGACGACCGAGGCAAAGAACGTGCCGGCCGTGTCCGGCGCTGCCGGCACCGCGGTGCGTTACGCCTTCGGCGCGATCGGCAAGCCATACGTCTGGGCGGCCGACGGGCCGAACGGCTACGACTGTTCCGGCCTGACCTCGGCGGCCTGGCGGGCGGCCGGGAAATCCCTTCCGCACAACACCCGGATGCAGTGGAGCGCGGTCGCCCATATCGGGCGGGGCGAACTACGCCCCGGCGACCTGGTCTTCTACAGCGGGCTCGGGCACGTCGCCCTCTACGTGGGCGACGGTCAGGTGATCGACGCGCCCAGCGCCGGTCGGAACGTACTCAAGCGTGGCATGAACATGATGTCCATCCAGGGTTACGGCCGGGTCCGCTAACCACGATCGGAAACGGCGAAAGGCCGGCGTCCCCCTATCGGACGCCGGCCTTTCGCCGTCATTACTACCAGCTCAGGCTGCTTGCAGCCCCTCCGCCCGAGCCAGCTCGCGGAGCCGGCCGAGGGCCTGGATCTCCAGCTGCCGGATCCGCTCGCGGGACAGCGAGAACCGGGACGCGACCTCGGTGAGCGAGTGCTCCCGGCCGTCCTCCAGCCCGTAGCGGGCCCGCATGATGCCGGCGGACCTGTCGTCGAGGTGGTTGAGCAGCCCCTCGATGCGCTGCCGCTCCAGGCCGCTGAGGACGATGTCCTCCGGCGACGGCGCGTCACTGTCGGCGACCAGGTCACCGAGGTTCGTGTCGCCGTCGTCGCCCACCGGGGTGTCCAGCGAAACGGTGTCCTGTGACCAGCGGCGCAGCTCGTTCACCCGCTCGACGGTGACGCCGAGGGCGTTGGCGATCTGCTCCGGCTCCGGGTCGCTGCCCAGCTCGCGGGTCAGCTGCCGGGCCACGTTGCGCATCCGGTTGACGTCCTCCACCAGGTGCACCGGTAGACGGACGGTGCGCTCCTGCTGGGCGATCGCCCGGCTGATCGCCTGCCGAATCCACCAGGTGGCGTAGGTGGAGAACTTGTAGCCGCGCTCGTAGTCGAACTTCTCGACCGCCCGGACGAGGCCGGTGTTGCCCTCCTGGATCAGGTCCAGCATGGGCATCCCCGAGCGCACGTAGCGCCGGGCGATCGACACGACCAGTCGGAGGTTGGCGCGGATGAAGAGGTCCTTCGCCCGCTCCCCCTCGACGACCAGCCACTCCAGGTCGGCCCGGTCGACACCGGCGGGAACGGCTTCCTCACCGAGCAGGTGCTCGGCGTAGAGGCCGGCCTCGATCGCCTTGGAGAGATCGACCTCCTTGGCGGCGTCCAGCAGTGGCGTCCGGGAGATCTCGTGCAGGTAGACGCCGACCAGGTCGCGCTCCTCGGCAACCTCGTCGGTTCGCATGCCGATGTTCTTGTCCACGTTGCCCACGGTCCCCTCGCTCGCGCCGGTTGCCCGGTTCCTTGCCATTCCCCACACCTGTCAGCCCCTGGTAACTTCTGCTGTGCCGATCGGTGCTGACACCTACACAACAGATGAGACGTGTCGGGGATTCCTCGTCGTGAGTCGAAAGTGTCACGAATGCCTGAGTAGTAGCTGAGAGCACGGTCCATGTTTGCTGTCAGCACCCCATCGGGGGTGGCTCGCCACTGGGCACCACGTACGGGTTACCGCACCATGGCAACACCGCCCGCCGTGGGGGCACAGCGACCCGGGTCACCACCGCGATGCGATCCTGGTCACTGCCAGATACGCACCCGTGGACCGGTTGGTTCATTCACGGGGGTGTTATTACCCCCCGGCCAGATGAACAATCCGAGGGTCTGTTCGCTTCCCGGCCGGGGTGGCGCTAGGAGGCGAGCAGGGCGAGGGCGCCGCGCACCTGGTCGGCCGAGCGGGCCAGCGCGGCCCGGGCGGCGTCGATCTCGGCACCCGAGACGAGGGCGACGAGCGCCGTCTTCAGGTCACCGTCGGCCTCGGTGAGGGCCTGCCGGGAGAGTTCCTCCGAGCAACCGGTGGCCTCGACCAGAATCGAGATCATTCGTCCGCGGAGTTTCGCGTTGGTGGCCACCATATCGATCATGAGGTTCGAGTAGACCCGCCCCAGGCGCACCATGACGGCGGTCGAGAACGTGTTGAGCACCAACTTCTGCGCTGTGCCCGCCTTCATCCGGGTCGACCCCGTGACCACCTCGGGTCCGGTGTCCACCCCGATGAACACGTCGACCGACCGGGCGGCCTCCGCCTCCGGATTGGCGCAGAGCAGCACCGTCGAGGCGCCCTTGGCGCGGGCCGAGGCAAGCGCCCCGAGGACGTACGGGGTGCGTCCGCTGGCCGCCAGACCAACCACCAGGTCCCCGGCCCGTACACAACTGGCCGCTTCGACCGCGCCGCCCCGGTCGTCGTCCTCGGCGTCCTCGACGGCCCGCCACATGGCGTCCGGGCCTCCCGCGAGGTGCGCGCAGAACCAGTGTCGGGGCGAGTTGAAGGTGGGGGCCAGTTCGGCCGCGTCGAGCACACCCAGTCGGCCGGAGGTGCCGGCCCCGAAGTAGTGCACCCGGTGGCCGCCGCGAAGCGCCGCGACCGCCAGGTCGACGGTGGTGGCGATCTCGTCGAGCACCGCGGCGACCGCCGCGGGCACCCGCCGGTCCGCCTCGTTGATCACGGTGAGCACGTCCCGGGTCGACATCAGGTCCAGGTCGACGCTGAGCGGGTTACGCCGTTCGGTGGGGGCACCCACCCGGACCGTGGGGCGAGCGGGTCGTGCCGGCATCTCCGCACCGGCCGTCATGCCCGCCTCCGGTTGGCACCCACCCGGTGCGACTGGACCGCCTCAGCGGTCGCCTCCAGGGCCTTGCGGGCCCGGGCCCGGTTGCGGGCGGCCACCCCGACGAAAAGGCAGTCGACCACGGTGAGCTGGGCCAGCCGGCTGGCCGTCGCGCCGGAGCGGTAGGTGGTCTCCCGGGCCGCCGTGGTCAACACGAAGTCCGCCACGTCGGTGATCGGCGAGCGCGGGAAGTTGGTCAGCGCCACTGTCGCGGCACCGCGGGTACGGGCCTGCTCCAGCACCTCGATCACGTCGGAGGTGGTGCCGGTGTGCGAGATGCCGATTGCCACGTCTCCCCGGCCCAGGAGAGCGGCCGAGGTCAGCGCGGTGTGCACGTCCGGGAAGTAGAAGGCGATCCGGCCGATGCGGTGCAGCTTCTGCTGGAAGTCCGAGGCGACGAACCCACTGGCGCCGGCACCGTAGATGTCGATCCGACCGGCACCGCTGATCGCCTCGACCACCTGCTCGCAGACGGCGGGGTCGAGTTGCTCGGCGGTCTCCTCGACGGCGCGGGCGTCGTTGAACGCGATGGTGGCGATGATCTGGGCGAGGTCGGCGCCGGGCGGGATGTCACCGCCGACCACTCGGGCGTCCGGTGGCTCGATCCGGCGGGCGGCCTCGGCGGCGAGGCGGATGCGCAGTTGGGGGTAACCGTCCATGCCGACCGAACGGCAGAACCGAATGACGGTTGCCTCGGATGTCTCGGCTGCGGTGGCGAGGTCGGTGATTGTCCGACGGGCGGCGGCCGCCGGGTCGGAGACCACCAACCGGGCGACCCGCTGCTCGGCGGGCGACAGCGATGGCAACAGCCCACTGATGTGGACGATCAGCCCACCGGGCTCGTGACTCGCAGAAATCTTCGCACTCTTCGCCACGGATGAAACTTACTTTCACCAGGCGTGAGCGTCAACTATGACTGTCCGAGGTGGGGGAAACTTCGATCGCCGGGATCACCGGTCCCGCACAGCCTGCCACTTCCCCAGGATCGCCGCCTCATCCGCCGGGTCGAGTCCACCCTGCCGGACGGCCGCCGGGTGCGCGGTCATCCAGGACGCTGTCGCCCGAACGGTATCGGCCAGCGGACGGACCGTCAGACCGGCGTCCAGGGCCGGCCGGACGTCCCGGTCCATCAGGCCGGCGGTCTCCGGCAGCCGCACCCAGAGTGGCAGCGCCCGCTCCCCCGACCACTCGCGTACGTCGTTGGACAGCAGGAACTCCTGGTCGACCCAGGTGAAGGCCGGCTCGGCGATGCCCAGCCCGGCGGCCACCCCGGCCAACAGCTCGGCCCGGGACATCGCCGGACCGCTGCCGTCGTACGTGCCGCCGAGGCGGGTGCCGGCGGCGTGCAACAGCCAACCGGCCAGATCGGCGACGTCCACGAACTGCACCCGATCGGTCGGGTGCCCGGGGGCCAGCACCTCGCCACCGGCCGACAGCCGCCGCACCCAGTACGGGAAACGATCGCTCGGATCCTCGGCCCCGACGATCAGCCCCGCCCGGCAGATGAACGAACGGTCCACGCCCATCCGCTCCCGGACCAGCTCCTCGATGCTCACCTTGCACTCGCCGTACCAGCGGTGGTCCGGGCCGACCGGACCGTCCACGTCCGGCGGGGCCGGCGCCAGGATCGGCGCGTCCGCAGCGGTCTGGCCCGGGGTGGTGTGGTCCGCGTACACCGAGATCGTCGACACGAGCGACCAGTGGCCGACGTGGTCGGCGAGCGCGGACAGCGCATGCCGGGCGTGGCTGATCTGGCGGGTCACGTCGACCACGGCGTCGAAGCCCGCGGCGGCGAGCGGGACGAGCGACTCGGGATCATCGCGGTCGGCCGCCACGAACTGCACCCCGGCCGGCACCGCCCCGGACACGCCCCGGGCCGCGCAGGTCACCTCGTGCCCCTGTTCGACGGCGAGCCGTGCCGTCGCCCGACCGAGGAACCGGGTGCCACCGAGAATGAGGATCCGCATCCGCCGATCCTGCGCCCCCAAGGTCCGAACATCCCAACCAATCTGCCCACGGCAGACCGCGATCATGAAGTTGTTGCCAGCCAGCTCGGCGTGTCACGGCAACAACTTCATGATCGACGGAGGGGCTCGAAGGGGCGGGGCACTAGCGTGGGGCGTATGGGACAGGGCAGCGTATTGGTTACCGGGGGTTCCGGCGGGCTCGGCGGGGCGGTCGTGACCGCGTTCGTCGAGGCGGGCTGGCGGGTGGTCGTACCGGAGCGGAAAGCCCGGCCCGGGTCGGAGCCGGCGGCGGCCGGACTGGTCCGGGTGGTCGCGGACCTGGGCGAGCCGGCGGGTGCGGCGCAGGCGGTCGAGGCCGCGGCCGGCGAACCGGCGGCGCCACTGGGCGCGGTGGTAAACCTCGTCGGGGGGTACGCCAGCGGCGGGTTGGTGCACGAGACCCCGGTCGAGGAGTTCGAGCGGATGCTCACCGTCAACCTGCGGCCGACCTACCTGGTCACCCAGGCCGCGCTCCCGCACCTGGTGGCGTCCGGCGGCGGCGCGGTGGTCTGCGTCTCGGCCCGCGCGGCGGTCACCCCGTTCCGCGGCGCGGCCGGCTACTCGACGGCCAAGGCGGCAGTTCTGGCCTTCGCCAACGCGGTCGCGGTGGAGTACCGGTCGCAGAACGTGCGCTGCAACACCGTGCTGCCCAGCGTCATCGACACCCCGGCGAACCGGGCGGCCCAGCCCGACGCCGACCATTCCCGCTGGGTTACCCCGGCCGAGATCGCGCCGGTGATCCGGTTCCTCGCATCGGCCGATTCCGCCCCGACCAGTGGCGCCACAGTGCCGGTCTACGGGCGAGCCTGAACCACCACCGGGCCGACGTCCTCTCCGCCCGAGGCGGACGACGGTAGCCAGGTCTCCAGGTGCGCCTGAATCTGCTCGGTCACCTCCTCGGCCGGGCGGCCCGCGTCCACCAGCACGAAGCTGGGGTACTCGGGCAGTGCCCGGTAGGCGGTGTCGGCGGCCGTCAGCCACCCCATCGTCTCGTGGTCGGTGCCGCGTTCCTCGATGCGCCGGTACGCCTCTGCCGGGTCGACGGCGAGCAGGAAGGTCACCTGCGGCGTCGGGAACAGCCGGTAGCCGGCCCGGGCGAGCCGCTCCCAGCGCTGCCCGCCGTGCGCCCGGATGCTCGCGTACTGGCAGGCCGAGTAGCGGTCCATCACTGCCGTCCGGCCGGTGAGCAGACAGCTGAGCAGGGCGATGGCGATGGCCAGCCAGCGCAGCACCGACTCCACGGCCAGCACGCCGTCACGACCGACGAGCCGTTGGGCGTCCGGCCGGCCGAGGCGTTGGGCGAGCCGGCCGAGCCAGCGGCGGCCACTGGCGTTGCGGCGATAGGTGGCGGGGCGTCCGGCGGCGGTCAGCGCGTCGGCCAGCCGGTGTGCCTGCGTGGTCTTGCCCGAACCGTCGATCCCGATCAGGGCGACGGTGCGCAATCGGGCCTTGCGTCGTCGCATCCCCGATGATCTGGCCACTCTCCACAGGTTATCCGACCCACGCACCTGGTCCGCGCGGTTTGTGGTGGTTCATCCCTGTTGACGCCCGACCGAGACGCCAGCAGGTGTGGACGACCGGAATGCCGGGTACCGGAGTTTGAAATCCAACCGCCGGTCCACCAACACGACGACGGAGGAACCAGATGGCTGAGCGCGGAGACGAGAGTCTTGTGCACACCCTCAAGAAGGTCGCCGCCGTGCTCAAGCAGTCCGAGATTCCGTTCGCCCTGGGCGGCAGCTTCGCGGTCTACGCCCACGGGGGCCACTCCAGTGATCACGACGTCGACTTCCTGATCCGGGAGGCCGACGTGGAAGAGGCACTGGAGGCACTGGTGGCGGCCGGCTTCATCGCCGAGCGTCCACCGGAGGACTGGCTGGTGAAGGTCTTCGACGACGGCCGGATGGTGGACCTGATCCACCGGCCGATCGAGACTCCGGTGACCGAGGAGACGTTCGCCGACACGGTCATCCGACCGGTGGACGCGATTCACATGCCGGTGCTGTCCGCGACCCAGCTGATGGTGCACAAACTGCTCAGCTTCTCCCAGCACTACTGCGACTTCGCCCGCGGTCTGCCGCTGGCCCGCTCGCTGCGGGAGCAGATCGACTGGGAACGGGTACGCAAGGAGACGCAGCACTCGCCGTACGCCGAGGCCTTCCTGGTGCTGCTGGACCGGCTGGAGGTGGTGCCGGCCGCCGGCGCCCAGCCAGGAGAGGGGACATCGTGACCCACCATCGCGACATCGGCGCCGGGCCACCGGACGAGTACGTCGAGGCGGAGATCCAACGGTTGCTCGTCGAGGACCCCGCCGTCGCCGAACAGGGGATCACAGTGGTTCGACGGGAACGCGCCCTCGTGCTCTACGGCGAGGTGGAGAGTCCGCACCGGCGGGAGGAGATCCTGCGTCGGGTGTCCGAGCGCTTCCCCGACGTGCCGATCACCAGCGACATCGGGGTGATCCGCGCCCAGGCGCCCACGGAGATCGAGCAACTGCCCTGAGGGAGGTTCCATGGTGATCCGGATTGCCGCTGTGGGCGACGTGCATCTGGACGAGGACGTGGTCGGCCGGTTCCGACCGGCGCTGGAGGAGCTGCCGGAGTGCGCCGATGTGCTGCTGCTGGCCGGGGACCTGACCCGGCACGGCACCGAGGCCGAGGCGCGCTGCGTGGCAGAGGAGTTCGGTGGGTTGGCCGTACCGGTGGTGACCGTGCTGGGCAACCACGACCACCAGTGTGACCAGGTGCCACAGGTGGTCAAGGTGCTGGAGGACGCGGGCATCACAGTGCTGGAGGGCAACGGGGTCGTGCTGGACTGCGCGGGTGGCCGGCTCGGCATCGCCGGCGTCAAGGGCTTCGGCGGCGGGTTCGCCGGGCGGTGCGCCAGTGACTTCGGCGAGCCGGAGATGAAGGCCTTCGTGCGGACCACCACCGACAGCGCGGACCGTCTCGGTGCGGCCCTGCGCTCACTGGACTGCGACATGCTGGTCGCGCTCACCCACTACTCGCCGGTGCCGGACACGCTGGCCGGCGAGCCGTTGGAGATTTACCCGTTCCTGGGGTCGTACCAGTTGGGGCAGGCGATCGACTCGGCGCCCACGGCGCTCGCCGTGCACGGGCACGCGCACGCCGGCACCGAGCGCGGCACGACTCCCGGCGGGGTACGCGTCCGCAACGTCGCGCACCCGGTGATCAAGCAGGCGTACAGCGTCTTTCACGTTGGCGATCAACTCGACACCGACCAGGTTTCCCCGATCGGCCAGTCGGGTAGTCAGAGGTCATGGAGCTGATTCTCTGGATTCTCGCAGTCGTACTCGTGGTCGCCGGCATCCTCGCGCTGTTCCGCCGGCAGATCCTGTGGGGCATCGTCCTCATCGTCGTCGGGCTGTTGGTCGGCCCGGGTGGTGTCAGCATCTTCAATTAGCGCTCATACGCCTTAAAACCGGGACCCGCCGGGGTCGCCGCTACCGAAGCTTCGTCCTCCCGACAGAAGCATCGGCCGTGGCGATCCCGGCGCTTTTTCGTGGCTGGCCGGCCTCGTGAACCGCCCTCCCGCTCGGCGGTTTGAGCCGACCCCGAGGGGAAATATCTCGACGATGGAGATATCTCAGGACGCGCCGGCGACCTCCGGGCGGCGAGCGTGGTGGGCCCTCGCCGGTTTCGCGGCCGCGGTCTTCGTCGCCGCCGCGATCGGCGGGCTGGGCGTGCAGGGCACCACCGCGGAGTACGCGAGCCTGCGGCAGCCGAGCTGGGCCCCGCCCTCGTGGCTGTTCGGCCCGGTCTGGTCGCTGCTCTACGCGCTGATCGCGGTGGCCGGCTGGCTGGTCTGGCGCCGGGTCGGCTTCTCCCACGCCCTCTGGGCGTGGACCGCCCAACTGGTGCTCAACGCGATCTGGACCCCGCTGTTCTTCGGCGCGGGGCAGTACGGGCTGGCGTTCGCCGAGATCGTGCTGATGTGGCTGGCGATCGGCCTGACCGTGGTGCTGTTCGCCCGGGTGTCCCGGGTGGCGACGGCACTCATGCTGCCGTACTGGGCCTGGGTCACCTTCGCCGCCGCGTTGAACCTGTCGATCTGGCAGCTGAACAACTGACCGCACGGTCCCCGGCGGCGGCGTCCGCCGGGGACCGTGGCCGTCACCAGGTCAGCAGCGAGGCACGCCGGGGATGTACCCGTCGGAGCCGGTGTACACGTACGCGTCCGCGATGTAGCGGCCGGAGCCGATCCGGTCCCAGATCGAGCTGGTGCCGTACGTGCCGGTGACCGTGGTGCCGCTGGTCTGGCAGGCGATGGTCACCCGGGTGCCGTCGGCGACGGTGCCCACCGAGGCGTACCCGGTGCCGGGGCCGGAGCGGACGGTCAGCGGCGTGCCACTGGTGTCGACAGTGCCGTTGCCGCTGCCCGAAGCGCACCCGTTGTTACTGGTGTAGCTCTTGGTGCCCCAGTACAGCGCGAGGGTGCCGTTGAAGCGCACCTGGATGTCGGCGCCGTTGAGGCGCTGCTCGTAGTGCAGGTGGGGGCCGGTCGAGCCGCCGGTGCTGCCGACCCAACCCAGCACCTTGCCGTACCCGACCGTCTGCCCGACCGAGACGTTGAAGCCGTTGAGGTGCGCGTAGTAGGTGCTGTAACCGCCGCCGTGGTTGATCCGGACGTATTTGCCGTAGCTGGTGCCACCGAGGTCGGTAACCCGGTCGACAGTGCCGGGGGCGCTGGCGACCACCGGGTCGCCGAGGTCGTCGGTGCGGTTGAAGTCGACCGCGTACGCCGGGCTGTGGTCCGACCGGGTCTGCCCGGACCAGGACTGGCCGCACGGGAACGGCACCTTGAAGGTCGGCGCGGCCAGGGCCGGGGTCGCCGGCACCAACGCTCCCCCGACGAAGAGACCCGTCACCAGCAGGCTGATCCACCGCTTTCGCATACAGCTCCTCCTATGTCGAAAACCTTCGATCCGAGGGGGCTAGCCTGACAGATATCGTCAATCTTCGAAAGAGTCCCCAGCTTGTCCCGGGAGCGCGCCCACCAGGCAGACCGCAGGTTTCCGGATTGTTACTCGCTCGTGTCTGACAGGGGGTGGACCGGGCCGGATGCAAGCGCTTACATGTGTGCACGCCCAATCGGACCGGCGACAGGTCACCAGCACGACCGCGCCGGCTAGGAAGGAGGACGGCATGGCGGTCTTTACCAGACCACGCCAGGCCTTCGTGATCGCCGGTGTACTCGGGCTGGCGCTCAGCGCCACCGCCTGCGGTACCGGCGACGACAAGAAGAGCAGCAAAGCGGGCTCCGCGGAGTGCGCCGCATACGAGAAGTACCAGGGTCACGACGGCAAGAAGGTCTCCATCTACGCGTCCATCCGTGACGCCGAGGCCGACCTGCTGGAGCGGTCGTGGTCGCAGTTCACCGACTGCACCGGCATCGAGATCGACTACGAGGGCAGCGGCGAGTTCGAGGCGCAGCTCCCCGTTCGGGTCGACGGTGGCAACGCCCCCGACATCGCCTTCGTGCCGCAGCCGGGCCTGGTGAAGCGTTTCGCGGACGCCGGCAAGCTGAAGTCCCTCGGCGCCGACACCAAGGCCCTCGCCGAGCAGAACATGCCGGCCGACTGGCTGAAGTACGGCACCGTGAACGGGACGCTCTACGGCGTGCCCCTCGGCGCCAACGTGAAGTCCTTCGTCTGGTACTCGCCGAAGACGTTCAAGGAGAAGGGCTGGGAGGTCCCGACCACCTGGGACCAGCTCATCGCCCTGAGCGACAAGATCGCCGCCAGCGGCATCAAGCCGTGGTGCGCGGGCGTCGAGTCCGGTGACGCCACCGGCTGGCCGGCCACCGACTGGATCGAGGACGTGGTCCTGCGTACGCAGGGTCCCGAGGTCTACGACCAGTGGACCACCCACACCATCCCGTTCAACGACCCGAAGATCGTCGACGCGGTCGACCGCGCCGGCAGCATCCTCAAGAACGAGAAGTACGTCAACGGCGGCTTCGGCGGCGTCAAGAGCATCACCACCACCGCCTTCCAGGAGGCGGGCCTGCCGGTGACCACCGGCAAGTGCGCGATGCACCGACAGGCGTCGTTCTACGCCAACCAGTTCCCCGAGGGCACCAAGGTGGCCGAGGACGGCGACGCGTTCGCCTTCTACTTCCCGACCATCGACCCGTCCAAGGGCAAGCCGGTGCTGGGCGCAGGCGAGTTCGTCGTCGGCTACGCCGACCGTCCCGAGGTCCAGGCCGTGCAGACCTACCTCGTCTCGGCGGAGTACGTGAACAGCCGCGCGAAGCTCGGCAACTGGGTCACGGCGAACAACAAGCTGGACATCGCCAACGTCGCCAGCCCGATCGACAAGCTCTCCGTCCAGATCCTCCAGGACAAGACGGGCACCTTCCGCTTCGACGGATCCGACCTGATGCCGGCCGGCGTCGGCGCGGGAACGTTCTGGAAGGGCATGGTCGAGTGGCTGAACGGCAAGGCGACCGCCCCGGTGCTCCAGGGCATCGAGAGCAGCTGGCCTAAGTGATCCCCGGCGGTGGCCCGGTCCGTTGACGCGGGCCGGGCCACCGGCCGAGGTGGACCCGGAAGGGAGGGTTGATGGAGTTCGACTTCGCCGATCAGCAGCCGAAGCTCCTCATGCTGATGTACGGACTGGTCGCCTTCGTGCTGGTGGTGGGTGGTCTCCTACTGCTGCTCGACGTGGTGCCGGCCTGGTTCGCCCGGCGACGGGAGGCGCAGCTCGTCGCCGCCTCGGTGGGTGGTGCTCCACTTCCCCGTCGGCCCAAGCAGCGGGAGGGGATTTTCGCGCTCTTCTTTCTGCTGCCGACGCTGTTGCTGCTCACCATCGGTCTGGTCGTGCCGGCCATCCGCACCGTGCTGCTCTCCCTGATGAACAGGACGAGCACGGAGTGGGTTGGGTTGGACAACTTCGGCTGGATGTTCTCTGACGACGCGATCGTCCGGGTCCTGGTCAACACCCTGGTCTGGGTGCTCCTGGTCCCGCTGGTGGCGACCGGCTTCGGCCTGATCTACGCCGTACTGGTGGACAAGGCCCGGTTCGAGGCCGTGGCCAAGTCACTGATCTTCCTGCCGATGGCCATCTCCTTCGTCGGCGCCAGCATCATCTGGAAGTTCGTCTACGCCTACCGAGGTGAGGGCGACCAGATCGGTCTGCTCAACCAGATCGTGGTCAGCCTGGGCGGTGAGCCCAAGCAGTGGCTGCTCGAATCGCCACTGAACACGCTGCTGCTCATCGTCATCATGGTCTGGATCCAGGCCGGCTTCGCCATGGTGGTGCTCTCCGCCGCGATCAAGGCGATCCCCGGTGACATCGTCGAGGCCGCCCGGCTCGACGGGGTCAGCCCGTGGCAGATGTTCTGGCAGATCACCATGCCGAGCATCCGACCGGCGTTGATCGTCGTGATGGTGACTCTCACGATCGCCACGCTCAAGGTCTTCGACATCGTCCGGACCTCGACGAACGGCAACTACGACACCAGCGTGATCGCCAACGAGATGTACAACCAGGCGTTCCGGTACAGCGAGAACGGGCGGGGTTCCGCGCTCGCGGTCTTCCTCTTCATCCTGGTCATCCCGGTCGTGATCTACCAGATCCGTAACCTCCGTCAACAGCGGGAGGGCTGAGATGACCACCGCAACGCCCACCGTCGCCGCCGGCACCCAGAAGACCGACGGCACCCTGACCACCACGGCCGGCCGGGTCCGCAAGCGGTTGAACAGCCGCACCGCGACGCTCGTCTCGATCGTCATCGCGGTGGTCTGGACCATCCCGACCTTCGGCCTGCTCGTCTCCTCCCTCCGCCCGGAGGACGAGATCAAGACCACCGGCTGGTGGACCTCGTTCACCAACCCGCAGTTCACCTTCGAGAACTACGAGCAGGTCCTGTTCGGGCGGTCGGCTTCCTCCGGGCAGCTCGCCGGTTCCTTCATCAACTCCCTGGCGATCACCATCCCGTCGGTGCTCTTCCCGCTCGCCTTCGCGTGCCTCGCCGCGTACGCGCTCGCGTGGATCAACTTCCGCGGCCGGGACTGGGTCTACATCGCGATCTTCGCGTTGCAGATCGTGCCGTTGCAGATGGCCCTGGTGCCGCTGCTGAGGTTCTTCTCCACCGGGGTCACCCTCGGCGGCGTCACGCTGATGCCGGCCTGGGACCTGGTCGACGAGCAGAAGTTCGCCCAGGTGTGGTTCGCCCACACCTGCTTCGCGCTTCCGTTCGCCGTCTTCCTGCTGCACAACTTCATCTCGCAACTGCCGGGGGACCTGATGGAGGCGGCCCGGGTCGACGGGGCCACCCACCCGAAGATCTTCCGCACCATCGTGCTGCCGCTGATCACCCCGGCGCTGGCGGCGTTCGGCATCTTCCAGTTCCTCTGGGTCTGGAACGACCTGCTGGTCGCGCTGATCTTCGCGGGCGGCAGCGACGAGACCGCTCCGCTCACCGTCCGGCTCGCCGAAATGGCCGGCACCCGGGGCAACGAGTGGCAGCGCCTGACGGCCGGTGCGTTCGTCAGCATCGTCATACCGCTCATCGTGTTCCTGTCCCTGCAGCGCTTCTTCGTGCGAGGTCTGCTCGCCGGCAGCGTCAAGGGCTGACCCCCGCGTCCGCCGCCGCCTGACCCCTTGGGCGGCAGCGGACGCTCCGGGCACCGAGCGGGGGAAACCGTGACGAGGATCGATGATGTGGCCCGGCTGGCCGGAGTGTCCACGGCCACCGTCTCGCGGGCGCTGCGCGGACTGCCGACGGTCTCGGCCGCCACCCGGCGCCGGGTACTCGCCGCCGCCGAGCAACTCGACTACGAGGTCTCGCCGAGCGCGTCCCGGCTCGCCGGCGGCCGGACCGGCACGGTAGCGGTGGTGGTCCCCCGGATCACCCGCTGGTTCTTCAGCACCGTCGTCGAGGCGGTCGAGGAGTACCTCCACCAGTCCGGCTACGACCTGCTGCTCTACAACCTGGGCGGCCGGGAGCAGGTCCGCCAGCGGGTTCTGCGTACGGCCAACCTGCACAAGCGGGTGGACGCCATGATGCTGGTCGCCACGCCCCTGCGCCCGGCCGACCTGACCGCGCTGGCCACCCTGGAACTGCCCGGAGTCACCATCAGCTCGGGCAGCAGGGTGCCCAACTGGCCGTGCGTACGGATCGACGACGTGGCGGCCGCGCGGGTCGCGACCAAGCATCTGATCGACCTCGGCCATCACCGGATCGCCCACATCTCCGGCGACCCGGACGACGAGTTGGCGTTCACCACCCACCTCGACCGGCGCCGGGGTTACCAGGCGGCGCTCCGCTCCGCCGGCCTGCGACCCGACCCCACCCTGGACATCGAGTCCACCTTCACCATCGACGGCGGCAACCGGGCCACCGCCGAGCTGCTGGCCCGCGGCGAGCCACCGACCGCGATCGTCGCCGCCTGCGACGAGATGGCGATGGGCGCGATGACCGCCCTGCGCGACGTCGGACTGCGGGTACCGCAGGACGTCAGCGTGGTCGGCATCGACGACCACGACCTGGCCGGTGTGCTCGGGCTCAGCACCGTCGCCCAGCCCGCCGCCGAGCAGGGCCGGCTGGCCGCCCAGATGCTGCTCGACCCGCTCGGGGCCCGACCGCCGGCCCCCATCGTCAGTCAACGGGGTGCCGGTTGCGACACTCCGGTGGTCCTGCCCACTCGGTTGGTGGTCCGGGACTCGACCGCACCGCCCCGGGCACACTGAAATCCAAACACCGCAACACGGGAGACGACCCTGAACACCGACCCGACGCAGCAGACCCCCTCCGATCAACCGGCCACCGGCTGGTGGACCGAGGCCGCCATCTACCAGATCTACCCCCGCTCGTTCGCCGACTCGGACGGGGACGGAATCGGTGACCTGCCCGGCATCACCGCCCGCCTCGACCACCTGGTCGAGCTGGGCGTGGACGCGGTGTGGCTCTCCCCGTTCTACCCCTCGCCGCAGGCCGACGCGGGCTACGACGTGGCCGACTACCGCGACATCGACCCGCTGTTCGGCACCCTCGCCGACGCGGACAAGCTGATCGCCGAGGCCCGGTCCCGCAACCTGCGGGTGATCGTCGACCTGGTCCCGAACCACACCTCCTCGGCGCATCGCTGGTTCCAGGCCGCGCTGCCGGCCGCGCCGGGCAGCGCGGAACGGTCCCGCTACATCTTCCGGGACGGCCGCGGCCCGGCCGGCGACCAGCCGCCGAACGACTGGCAGAGCGTCTTCGGTGGTCCGGCCTGGACCCGGACGGTCGACGCCGACGGGCAGCCCGGCCAGTGGTACCTGCACCTGTTCGACACCGGGCAGCCCGACCTCAACTGGGACAACCCGGAGGTGCACGCGGAGTTCCTGGACGTGCTGCGCTTCTGGCTGGACCGCGGCGTGGACGGCTTCCGGGTCGACGTGGCGCACGGCCTCATCAAGCAGGCCGACCTGGCCGACTGGCAGGAGCCGCAGGAGATCCTCTCCGGCAACGAGATCGACAAGCCCCGCCCGCCGATGTGGGACCAGGAGGGCGTGCACGAGATCTACCGGCAGTGGCGGCAGGTGCTGGACAGCTACCCCGGCGAGCGGGTGCTGGTCGCCGAGGCCTGGGTGGAACCGGCCGAGCGGCTGGCCCGCTACGTCCGCCCGGACGAGATGCACCAGGCGTTCAACTTCGAGTACCTGCTCGCCGCGTGGAGCGCACCGGCCCAGTACGCGGTGATCACCCGTTCGTTGGAGGCAACCGACTCGGTCGGCGCGCCGACCACCTGGGTGCTGTCCAACCACGACGTGGTGCGGCACGCCTCCCGGCTCGGCCTGCCGGTCGGCACCGTACGCCCCAACGGCATCGGCATCGGCGACCCGCAACCGGACGCCGCACTCGGTCTGCGCCGGGCCCGGGCGGCCACCCTGCTGATGCTGGCGCTGCCCGGCTCGGCCTACCTCTACCAGGGTGAGGAGCTGGGGCTGCCCGAGCACACCACGCTGCCCGACGAGGCCCGGCAGGACCCGACCTGGGTCCGCAGCGGGCACACCCAGCGCGGCCGGGACGGCTGCCGGGTGCCGATCCCGTGGGAGGCCGACGCCCCGTCGTACGGCTTCGGGCCCACCGACGCGAGCTGGTTGCCCCAGCCCGCGCTCTGGGCGGAGTACGCGCTGGACCGCCAACGCGACGTGCCCGGTTCGACGTACGAGCTGTACCGCGCGGCGTTGCGGTTGCGGCGTGCCCACGGGCTGGGTCGCGGCACCCTGGAGTGGTTGTCCTCCGGCGACGAGGTGCTGAGCTTCCGCAATGGTGAGCTGACCGTGCTGACCAACTTCGGTGCCGCCCCGGTGCCGCTGCCGGCCGGCGCCGAGGTGCTCGCCGCCAGCGCACCCCTGGACGACGACGGCGCGGTCCCGGCCGACGTGACCGTCTGGCTGCGAGGCTGATCTTGCGCCGACCGGCCCGCCCCGCCGAGCGGTACTCGCGGGCGGGCCGGTTGGGGCGGACCAGCCCGCTGTGGAGCTGATGTCGTAAACGATTCACGCCCCCGCCCGCAGGCGGTGCCCGCACCGCCCGCACCCTCAAGATCGCGCTATTTCCAGGATGTAGTGGCCTCGGCCCGCCGGAAGGCAACGAGAACCAGGAAGTAGCGCGATCTTGAGAGGCGCGAGGGGCGCGGCCGGGTCAGAGGCGGTCGGCTCGGGTGTGCAGCAGGTCGTGCACGTTGTCGATGTCCGCCGGTGAGGTTCGCGAGGCGAGCCAGTACATGACGCCGGTCGGGATGAAGAAGAGCTGGAACGCGGCCAGCCCGACGGCGAAGTTCAGCGGTGGCGGGAATGCCGCTCGCAGCCCCTGGAAGGCCACCCCGACCAGCCCGTTGCCGGCCGCGCGACCGACCCCGTTGACCAGGTTGCCCAGGCTGTAGACAGTGCCCCGGTGCTCCGGTGGGTTGACGTCGGCGATCAACGCGAACCAGTTCGGCGAGTTTGCCGAGGTCAACGCGAGCGCCACGATCGCGGTGAGCAGGCTCAGCCCGACCGACGGCTCGGTGAACACACTGGCCAGTACCGCACCCACCACCGCGCCGCCACCCGCGCCGTCCGGCACGTCGATGGTCACCGGAACGAAGAACAACACCAGGTAGAACGGCAGCGCGGCGAGGATGCCGATCGAGGCGACGAGGGCCCGCCCTCGCGGGGTACGGCGTTGCACGGCGTCACCGATCAGCCCACCCACGATGGACAGCACCCCGCCGAGCTGGAACAGGGTGGCGAAGACGCTGCCCACCACCACCGCGGTCGACGTGGAGTAGCCCTGAGCCTCGGCCCGTTCGGCGAAGAGCACCGGCAGCCAGACCAGCGAGCCGAACGCGGCCTGCGCGGTCAGACCCTGCAGGATCAGCCACCGGTTGGTCCGCCGGGCCAGGATGCGCGGCAGGTCGGCGCGGCTGATCCGGTAGTCGTACTCGGCGCCGGCGTCCAACCTGCCGGCCAGTTCCGGCTCGCTCTGGCCACGCCGGATGTCGTAGGTGAACAGGTAGGCCAGCGTGGCGACCAGGCCGACGCCGGTCAACAGCAGGAACGGCCGCCGCCAGTCGGCCGCGCCGAGCAGCCCGCCGACGAGCGTGCCCGCGAGGGTGCCGACCCCCTGGGAGAGCCCCCAGAAACTCATCACCAGCCCGCGCCGGGTCGGTGAGATCAGGTCGGTGACCACGGAGAAGCCCACCGAGCCGACCGCGCCGAGGCCGACCGCCGCGACCAGTTGCGCGGCCAGGAACGTCAGGTAGCCGCCGGCGAGCGCGCTTCCGCCGGTGCCCGCCGCCCAGAGCAGTGTGCCCACCATGAGCAGCGGTTTGCGGTTGGTGCGGTCCCCGACGTACGCCCAACCGACCGCCGCTACCGCGCTGACCAGGAAACTGACCGCGGTGACCACGCCGAGCAGCCGCCCGGACACGTCGAACGCGTCGGAGATCGGGCCGTACAGCGGGGGGACCAGCCCGATCGCCACGTTGTCCAGTGAGGCGAGCAGCACGAACACCACGACGCTGTACAACCGGTGCGCCGGCCCACCGCCCCGACCGTGCGGGCGCAGGCCGGACCCGCCACTGGTCACCGTCATGACCGGCAGCCAACCAGACCGCGTGAAGGAGGTCGTCACGCGGGTGGGTGCCGGTCACCGTCGACCGGCACCCACCCGCGTCGATCCCGACGGTCAGCGCCGGTCGAGCACCAACCCGCGCGCCGCGGCGTACTGGGCGCGCACCGAGGGGACGGCCGCCGCCGCGTACTCCTCGGTGCCCTCGACCGCCCAGAGCGGCGGCTCGGCGCCGCCCAGGGCTACCCAGGCGGCCTGCCGGGCGGCGCCGTCGGCGACGTACTCCCCGGCTGGCGGGACAACGACCGGGCAGCCGAAGACCTGCGGCGCGATCTGACGCACCGCGGCCGACCGGGCCCCTCCGCCGACCAGGATGACCCGGCGGGCGGTGGCACCCTGCGCGGTCAACGCGTCCAGCCCGTCGGCGAGCGCGCAGAGCATGCCCTCCACGGCGGCCCGCGCCAGGTGCGCGGGGGTCGACGTGCGCAGAGTCAGGCCGTGCACCGCGCCGGTGGCGAGCGGTCGGTTCGGCGTCCGCTCACCCTCCAGATAGGGCACCATGACCAGCCCGTCCGCCCCGGCTGGCGCGGAGAGCGCCAACTCGGCCAGCTCGTCCAGGTTGACGCCGAGCATCGCGGCGGCGGCGTCCAGCACCCGGGCCGCGTTGAGCGTGCAGACCAGGGGCAGGAAACGGCCGGACGCGTCGGCGAAGCCCGCGACGGTGCCGCTCTCGTCGGCGGCCGGCACGTCGGCGACGCTGAACACGGTGCCGGAGGTGCCGATCGAGACGACCACGTCGCCCGGGCCTGCGCCGACGCCCAGCGCGGCGGCGGCGTTGTCCCCGGTGCCCGCGCCGAGCAGCGCTCCGCCCGGCCCGCCGAGGCCGTCGGCGAGCTTGCCCGCCGACTCGGCCGGACCGAGCACCTCGGGCACCACCAACCGCCGACCGAAGCCGCGCTCCAGCAGGTCCAGTCGGTAGTCGCCGGTAGCCGGCGACCAGTAACCGGTGCCGCTGGCGTCGCCCCGGTCGGTGCGCAGCGCGCCCAACCCCGGTGCGCCGGCCAGCCGCCAGGTCAGCCAGTCGTGTGGCAGGCAGACGGCGGCCACCCGGGCGGCCAGCTCGGGTTCGTGCCTGGCCAGCCATCGCAGTTTGGTGATGGTGAAGCTGGCCACCGGCACGCTGCCGGTGGCCTCGGCCCAGAACCGACTCCCGGCCGAGCCGCCGCCGGCCTCCTCAATGAGGTCGGCGGCGGCGTCGGCGGATCGGGTGTCGTTCCACAGCAGCGCCGGGCGGACCACCCGGCCGTCCTCGTCGAGACACACCATGCCGTGCTGCTGGCCGGCGACGGAGATCGCCGCCACGTCGGCCAACCCGCCGGCCTGGTCGGCGGCGCTACGTAGCGCCTGCCACCAGGCTTCCGGGTCAACCTCCGTGCCGTCCGGGTGCGGTGCCCGGCCCTGCCGGAGCAGGGCGCCGGTCTCCGCGTCCCGGATCACCACCTTGCAGGACTGGGTGGACGAGTCAACGCCTGCGACCAACGGCATGGCGGGGCCTCAGCGGGCGCCGAGCAGGTGCTCGACGGCGAGCTGGTTGAGCCGGACGAAGGCGAAGCCCCGGGCGGCCACCGCGTCCACGTCGACGTCCTCGAACGCGGAGCGGTCGGCCAGGAGCTCCTCGTAGCCCTCGCCGTCGCCGAGCGTCGGCGTGCTCAGCTCGCCGACCTTGCTGGCGGCGAGCGCCTCGACCACCTCGGGGTCGGCACGGAACGCCGCTGCCCGCTCCTTGAGCAGCAGGTAGGTGCTCATGTTGGCCGCCGCGGAGGCCCACACCCCCTCCATGTCCTCGGTGCGGGACGGCTTGTAGTCGAAGTGCCGGGGGCCGTCGTAGGCCGGCCCGCCGTTGGGGCCGCCGTTCTCCAGGAGGTCCACCAGGGCGAACGCGTTCATCAGGTCACCGTGGCCGAAGACCAGGTCCTGGTCGTACTTGATGCCGCGCTGGCCGTTGAGGTCCAGGTGGAACAGCTTGCCCTGCCAGAGCGCCTGGGCGATGCCGTGGGCGTAGTTGAGCCCGGCCATCTGCTCGTGGCCGACCTCCGGGTTGAGGCCGACCAGCTCCGGGTGGGCCAGCTGGGAGATGAAACCGAGCGCGTGCCCGATGGTCGGCAGCAGGATGTCGCCGCGCGGCTCGTTGGGCTTGGGCTCCAGGGCGAACCGCAGGTTGTAGCCCTTGTCGATCGAGTACTGGGTGAGCAGGTCCACGGCCTCGCGGTAGCGGTCCAGGGCGGCCCGGACGTCCTTGGCGAGGTCGTACTCGGAGCCCTCGCGACCACCCCACATGACGAAGGTGCTGGCACCCAGCTCGGCGGCCAGGTCGACCTGACGAAGCACCTTGCGCAGCGCGTAGCGGCGGACGTCGCGGTCGTTGCTGGTGAAGCCGCCGTCCTTGAAGATCGGGTGGGTGAAGAGGTTGGTGGTGACCATCGGCACCACCAGGCCGGTCTCGTCGAGGGCCTTGCGGAACCGGGCGATGTGCTGGTCACGGGTGGCCGCGTCGACGCCGAACGGGATCAGGTCGTCGTCGTGGAAGGTGATGCCGTACGCGCCCAGCTCGGCGAGCCGGTGCACTGCCTCGACCGCGTCGAGCTCGGGACGGGTGGCGTCACCGAACGGGTCGCGGGCCTGCCAGCCCACGGTCCAGAGCCCGAAGGAGAACTTGTCGGCGGGGGTGGGACGGGGTGCCATGAGCAACCTCCGGGGTGGTGTTGTCCGCTATTTGTTCAGCGATTGAATTATTTGCCCACCCTATGGCACTGTCAAGGGGTGAGCCTCACCCACGCCCCGGCCGGCGCAGTCCGTCAGGGCAGCCTGCGCGAGCTCAACCTCGCCCTGGTCCTCGGCCGGATCGCCACGGCCGACCGACCTCCCTCCCGCGCCGACCTGGCGACCGCGACCGGCCTGACCAGAGCCACCGTGTCCGCGGTGGTCGAGGACCTGCTCGCCGGCCGGCTGGTCAGCGAGTCCGACCCCGCGCCCCGCTCGGGCGCCGGCCGACCGGCGCGCGGGCTGGTCCTGGCCGATCAGGGGCCGGCCGGGCTCGGCCTGGAGGTCAACGTGGACTACCTGGCGGTCTGCGTGGTGGACCTCGCCGGCCAGGTCCGGCACCGCACGGTGCACCGGGCCGACCTGCGCCCGGTGGCCCCCGCCGACGCCCTGGCCCGCCTGGTCGAGATGGCCGGGGCAGCCCGCGAGGACGCTGCCCGGCACGGCCTCACCCTGGTCGGGGCCGCGCTCGCGGTGCCCGGCCTGGTGGACGACGCCGGGCTGGTCCGGCTCGCGCCGAACCTCGGCTGGCGTGACGTGCCGGTGCCCGCGCTGCTCGCCGAGCACCCCCCGCTGATCGAGCAGGTGCCCGGCGTACCCGCACTGGTCGTGGACAACGAGGCCAACCTCGCCGCGCTCGGCGAGCTGCACTCGCAGCCACCCGGCCCGTCCAGCTTCCTGCACATCTCCGGAGAGGTGGGCATCGGCGCCGGCATCGTGCTGGACGGCGCGCTGTTTCGCGGCGTACGCGGGTGGAGCGGCGAGATCGGGCACCTTCCGGTGCACCCCGAGGGCCGTCCGTGCCGCTGCGGCGGGCAGGGCTGCCTGGAGCAGTACGCCGGCCAGGAGGCGATCGTGACCGCCGCCGGGCTGGCCCGGGCGGAGCTTCCCGCGGACACCGCGACGGCCCGGTTGGCCGAGTTGGCCGAGGCCGGCGACGCCGACGCGCTGCGGGCGCTGCACGACGCCGGGACGGCGCTCGGCGTCGCGGTGGCCGGCGTCGTCAACCTGCTCGACCTGGACACCGTGGTGCTCGGTGGCGGTTACGCGGCGCTCGCGCCCTGGCTGTGCCCCCCGGTCCTCGCCGAGATCGGTGCCCGGGTGCTCACCGCGGCCTGGTCACCGGTCACGGTCCGCCCGTCGACGCTCGGCGCGGAGGCCGCCGCGGTAGGCGCCGCCGGCTCGGTGGTACGCAGGATCGTCGCCCAGCCCGCCGGCTGGCTGGCCCGCGCCGGCTGATCGCCACCCCGCGCCGCGCGCCGCTGTCGGAGAGAATCGGTACCCTTGCTCTCAGGCAACGATCCCCGGTGAGGAGTCGAGAAGCAGCATGCGCACACGTCGTCAGACGCGAGCCGGCGTCCGGCGGTGACCACGACCCAGCAACCCGGCGGCACCCCGTTGTCAGCCGACGAACGGTTGGCCCGGGAGCTGCTCGACGGGCTCGCCGAGGCCGTGCTGACAACGGACGGAAGCGGTCGGGTCACCCTGGTCAACGCCATGGCGGCCGAGCTGATCCCGGAGATCGACGCCGGCACCGAGCTGGCCGGTTGCTCGGTGCCAGCCCTGGCCCGGGCGGTCGCCGACGGCGCTGACCGCTTCGACGCCGACCACCACGGCCGGCGACTGCGCGGCGTCCGACGGCAACTCGCCGGCTTCCGGTGGGCGTGGTATGTCCGCGACGTCACCGAGGAGCACGCCCGCGCCGACGCCCTGCTCGCCGAACGCTCCCGCACCGCGTTCCTCGCCCAGGCCGGCAGTCGGTTGGCGCTGGCCCTGCACCGGGACCAGGTCCTCCTGGCCACCACCACGCTCGCCGTTCCCTACCTGGCCGACGTCGCCGTGGCACTGCCCCGACCGACCGTGCCGGCCGAGCCGCACCCCCGATGGATCCGGTACGCCGACGGCGAGCCCGCCCCGATCACCGGTCTGGCCAGCCCCGCACTGACCAGCTCCGTGCCCGGGCTGGCCGAAGCGCTGGCCGGCGGCCGGGCCGAGCCGGGCCCCTGGCCGGACGCCCCGCTCACCGACCTGGCCGACCTGCTGCCGCCCGAGTTCGGCCCCCCGGGCATGGCGCTGGTCAGCCCGCTGCTCAGCGCCAGCGGGTCGGCCGGCGCGCTGCTGCTCATCCGTCGGTCCGGGCGGGCCGGCTTCGACCCGCGCGACGTGGAGCTGGCCCGGGAGTTCGCCGCCCGCGCGGGCGCGGCGCTGGCCACGGCCGACCTGCACGGTGAGCAGGCCCACCTGGCCCGGGTCCTGCAAACCAGTCTGCTCCCGCCCGAGCTGCCCGTCGTGCCCGGCGTGAGCATGGCCGGCGGTTACCGGGCAGCGGGCGACAGCCTGCGCATCGGCGGCGACTTCTACGAGGTGTTCCCGCACCCGCGCGGCACCCTGTTCGCGCTCGGCGACGTGTGCGGTAAGGGCGTGGGCGCAGCGGTGCTGACCGGCCGGGTCCGCCAGTCGTTGCAGACGCTGAGGCTCGTCGAGCAACGCCCGCTGGAGCTGATCCAGCTGCTCAACCAGGCGCTGTTCGACGCGCCGGACGCGGCACGGCGCAACCAGTTCACCACCCTGTTGCTCGGTTCCCTGGACCGGGGGCCGGCCGGGCTGGACGTCGGCATCGCCGGCGGGGGTCACCCCGCGCCACTGCTGGTCACCGCCGACGGCACTGTCACCCCGGTCCCGGTCGGGGGCATGCCGGTGGGGGCGCTGACGGCCGCACGGTTCGCCGAGACCCGGGTGCACCTCGATCCGGGCGATCTGCTGCTCGCGTACACCGATGGGGTGACCGAGGCTCGCGGGCCGCGCGACGCGGCGATGTTCGGCGAGGCCCGGCTGCGGGCCGCGCTCGCGTCGGCGGCCGGGCAACCGCCGGCGGCGCTGATCGACCGGGTGCTCCGCGCGGTCGACGACTGGCTGGGCGGGCAGGCCCACGACGACATCGCGATGCTGGCCGTGGGCGCGTCGGCGTCGGCATGACCGGCGGGTGCCGGCCCCGCCGGCTTGATCAGGCGGTACGGGCCACCGGTGGGTCGCCGGCCGGCCATTCCCGGGTGGTGCCGACCGATCGTTCCGGACCGCCCGACGAACCCGTCCACCCCTTTCGGGTCTGCCGACCCGCATCGTCCGACCAGTCCCCCGACCGCCCACTGGGCCGGTCCGGGTCGTCCGGCCAGTCCCCCTGGCCCGTCGACTCATCCGGCGTCGGCGCGTTCTGCGTCTGCTGGCGGCGGGCGGTCTCGTCGAACTCCCGCATCCCGCTCAGCAGCGCGTCGCGGCCCTCCCGGCTCATCCCGGCCAACACGGCGGCGAGTTGGGCCTGGCGGTCGGTCCGCAGCTGGGCGAGGAGCCGGCGGGCCTCCGGGGTGAGGTGCAGCGAGATCTCCCGCCGGTCGAAGCGGCCCGGCTCGCGCTCCAGCATGCCGGCGGCGACCAGCCGATCGCAGAGGCGACTGGCGGAGCTGAGCAGCATGTCGAGTCGGGTGGCGAGCCGACGCAGGTTGATCCCGTCGTACTGCTCCACCACCATCACCGCCCGCAACTGGGCACCGGACACGCGGTTGGCGGTCCCCTCCCGGGCAGACTCCCAGATGCCCAGCAGGGCAGCGGCTGCTGCATCCAGCGCGGCAGCCATACTCGTCTCAGGGTCCGTCGGACGGTTCAGTTCGGCCATGGTGGCCCGAGAGTACTCCGAACCTCCTGGTGGTCGAGCTTTCAGTGAAGGACTGACGATGAGCGAACCGGTCAATCGGGCACGGCGTGCCCTGAACGAGACACCAGCTGACCGGCTCGTCGGTGGGATCGGGGACGTGCTCGCCCAGTCGTACGGGATCACCGACGTCGAGCTCTATCAGGTCGACTACCGACTCGCGGAGCTACTGCCTCTCACCGACGGTGACTCGATCACGAACCCCGGGCACCCGGCCTGGCGCGCCTTCGACCACCAGTCGCCGATACTGACCGACGGCACCGCCTGGTTCCCGGTCACCATGCGTGGCGAGCGTCGAGGGGTGCTGTGCCTGTCGCCCGTTCCGGACGACCGGGACGTCGTCGCCGACCTGGCCGACATCGCCACCGCGCTCGCCCACGAGGTGGCGGCGGTCTCCGCCGGCACCGACGTCTATCTGGCGGCCCGGCGCACCCAACGCCTCACCCTGGCCGCCGAGATGCAGTGGGACCTGCTCCCCGGCCGCAGCCGGATCCGTCCCTCGTTCAGCCTGGCCGGGCAGTTGGAGCCGGCGTACGCGGTGCGCGGCGACAGCTTCGACTGGTCCGACGACGGCGAACGGGTCTGGTTGTCCACCATCAACGGCACCGGTGAGGGGGTGGCCGCCTCCCTGCTCACCTCGCTGGCCACCCACGCGCTGCGCAACGCGCGTCGGGCCGGGCTGAGCCTGGCCGACCAGGCCGCCCTCGCCGATCAGGCCATCTACGACCTGTACCGGGGCGAGCAGCACCTCTCCGCGTTGCTGATGGAGTTGGACCTGCGCTCCGGGATGATGACAGTGGTGGACGCCGGGTCACCCCGACTGGTCCTGCTCCGCGACGGGGACGTCACCGAGCAGCCGCTGGAGGCTCAGTTCCCGCTGGGCATGTTCGAGGCGACCGACTACCACGAGCAGAAGTTCCCGCTGCAGCGCGGCGACCGGGTGTTCGTGGTCAGCGACGGGGTTGTGGAGGCCACCGGTCAGGACGTGCGCTACGGCGAGACGGCGCTGGACCGGTTCCTGCGGCGGACCGGACCGATGGCCCCCCTGGACGCCGTCCGGTCGCTGATCGGTGATCTGCGCGCGTTCGTGGCCGGTGACCTGGTCGACGACGCGGTGGTCGTCTGCCTGGACTGGACCGGCCCGCAGCCGTGAGCGGTGGTCAGTACGCGCCGCGGCCGTTCAGCACCGCGCCGAAGGTCTTCCAGAGGATGGTGAGGTCGGCGGCGAGGGACCAGTTCTCCACGTAGTAGAGGTCGAGCCGGATGCCGTCCTCCCAGCTCAGGTCGGAGCGGCCACTGACCTGCCACAGGCCGGTCATACCAGGCTTGACCAGCAGCCGCCGGGCCACGTCGCCGTCGTAGCGGGCCACCTCCGAGGGCAGCGGCGGGCGGGGCCCGACGAGGCTCATCTGACCCAGCAGCACGTTGACCAGTTGCGGCAGCTCGTCCAGTGACCATTTGCGCAGCAGCCGCCCAACACGGGTAACCCGGGGGTCGTGGCGCATCTTGAACATCAGGCCGTCGGTCTCGTTGCGCGCGGTCAACTCGGCGAGCAGCGCATCCGCGTTCACCACCATGGTGCGGAACTTGAACACGCCGAACTCCTGCCCGCCCCGGCCGACCCGTACCTGCCGGAACAGCACCGGGCCCCGGCTGTCCAGTTTGATGGCCAGCGCGATGAACGCGATCAGCGGCAGCAGCACCGCCAGCGCCAGCGACGAGACGGACCGGTCGACGAAACCTTTCACCAGCTTGCGGACCCCGCGGAACTCGGGCGCCTCGACGTGGATCAGCGGCAGGCCGGCGACCGGGCGGGTGTGGATGCGCGGGCCGGCGACGTCGGTCAGCGCGGGTGCCACGACCAGGTCGATGCCGGTCCCCTCCAACTGCCAGCCGAGGCGGCGCAGCCGGGTCGCGGTCAGCTCACCGGATGCGGTCACCGCGACCGTGTCCGCGCCGATCGCGGTGGCGGCCTCCGGGATGCCCCGGAACGACCCCACCACCGGCACGTCACCCAGCCGCTGCGCCACCGGCGCGAGCAGCGCGTCCGGGATGCAGGCACCCACCACCTGGTAACCGGCGTACGGCTCACGGCGCAGCGTGTGGACCAACTCCAACACGTGGGCGGTGTCGCCGACCACCAGCACCTTGCGGGACCAGCCGGCGCCCAGCGAGCGGGCCCGGTGGAGTCGCTTGCGGGCGGCGAACCGCGCCACCTCCAGCCCGACGGTGCCCACCGCGAAGGAGATGCCCAGGAAGCCCCGGGAGACGCCGACGTCGGCGATGTAGCCGATGATGGCGATCGCCCCGGCCAGGCGCAGGCTGGCTGAGCTGACCCGCCGGTACTCGTCTGCCCCGTAGCCGATCACCCGGTCGTCGTAGCAGCCGAGCGCCTTGAGCGAGATCAGCCAGGCCAGCACCAACCCGGGGGCGACCAGCACGTACGGAATCTCCGAGCCGGTCGGCTCGTCGTCACCGAAACGGGCGACGTACCCGATCAGCAACGCGATGATGAGGATTGTGGTGTCCAGCACCACCAGGACCCGGACGTAGGATCGTTCGTCGGCGCGCGCCACCAACCCGGCGCGTCGACCGTCCGGCTCCGCCGACGTGGCGGGGGTCAACAGTGTCGCCACGCTCACCGGCCCTCCCACTCTGTACAGGATGGCCCCGGCCGACGTGTCGGGCCGGAGGCGGACCGACTATGCCGGAACAGTCGACATCTTGCCTTGACAACTATGACTGCCGATTGCTTCCGACGTATTGCCGTCACTTTTCTTCAACAACCTGATGGCCGAAAAGGGGCCTGCCACACCGAATCGACGGTACGGCAGGCCCCTGGACGTCTGAGTGTCAGCTCAGCGCGGCGCTGGCGGACGCCGTGCGATGGCGCTGAGGAAGATGCTGCCGATCTCGCTCGGGTCCTTGGTGACGAAGACGTCGCCACCGGTGACCTTGGTGATCGACTCCAGCTCTGCCTTGCTGACGCCCTCGCCGATACCGATCATGATGACCTGGACCGGCCGCTCCGGGTCGGCGAGCTGCTTGAGCTTGGCAAGCAGCTGCTGCTGGTTGAGGCCGTTGTTGTCCTCGTTCTTGCCGTCGGTGAACAGCACGATCGAGTTGACCCGGCCGGGCTGCCAGTTCTCCTGGACCGCCTGGTACGCGGCCAGCATTGTGTCGTAGAGGCCGGTGTCGCCGCTGGAAGGCTTGACGGTGGCGAGCGCCCCCTCCAACTGGGCCCGCTGGCCGGAGAGCGGCCCGATCGGGACCAGCTCCCGGTAGTCCCGGTTGCCGACGAGCTGGGTGGAGAAGGTCCACAGACCGATCGACCAGGAGTCGTCGAAGAGGCCGAGGCCGCGGCGGGCCGCGTCGACTGTGACCTCCTCCCGGCTGCGGTTGTTGGCGCTGGGCACGGGGTCCTTCATCGAGCCGGAGACGTCGATGACGGCGAGCATCCGTCCGGACTGGGTGGCGATCGACCAACTGGAGACGACCCGCTGGATGGCGGCCGGGTCGAGGCCACCCGCCGCGGTGCCGCCGTTCGCCGGTGCGGTCGGCGCGCCGCCGGACGGGCTCGGAGCACCCTGCGGCGCCTTGAAACCCTCGCCCCAGTTGCCGTCCGGCGCGCGCAGCGACTGCGCAGCGAGCCGGTCACGGAAGGTCGGGCTGGTGAGCAGCTCGAACAGCACCTTGGCGGCCGACGCCTTGCTCGGCTCGATGCCGGGCAGCACCGCGTACGGGTAGTCCAGCGGCATCGGCGCCGGCTCCATGTAGAGCGCGGCGAGCGGCACCGGCGGCTTCTTGCTGTTGTACGCCATCACGTCTTCTTCGGACAGCGCCGCCGCGCCGAGACCACTGGCGATGGACGTCGCGTCGTTGGCCGTCGGGAAGCGGGCCAGCAGGTCGTTGCGGAGCGAGGAGCGCCCGGTGGCCAGTGCGCGGAGCGCGCCGACGGTGTTGCGCTGGGCGTCGCCGCCGGCGCCGTTGGCGGCGGCGGTCAGCGAGAGCAGACCGGACAGGCCCGCGGCGTCGCGGGTCGGCTCGACGATCCCGGTCCGCAGTGGCGCGCCGGTGTTGGTGACCTGCTTGAGCAGGTCGGTCCAGGTGAACTTCTTGTCCGGCCAGCCCAGCCGGGTGGCGATCGGCTCGGGCATCGCGACGACGATCGGGCTGCGCGCGATGGAGGCGCCGTTGGTCGGGGCGAACGCTGTCGCGTCCTTCTTCAACCGCAGCAGCCAGGTGGAGGAGTCGGGCACCCAGACGTCCGGGCTGACGGCGGTGCCACTGGCCTGCCCCACACCGGCCAGCACAGCGCCGTGCTTGGCCGCCACCACTGCCGCCACGTCAACCGGGTCGGACGCGGACACGTCGACGCGGATGCAGGTCGGGCCCACCGCGGCGCCATCCTTGACCCACTGGGACGCGGCGGCGTCCACCGCTGGCGCGAGTTCGGAGGCGACCGCCACGGCGAGTCGGATCTCTCCCGAGCAGCTGGGCTGAATCAACTCCTGATAGCCGAACCACGCGCCCGTCGTCACGACGAGCACCCCCGCCGTTGCGGCGGCGGCGGCTAGGTGGAGTTTCGAACGCATGCGATGGCGGCCTGCTGACACGGTGACCATCTTGCGTACTAGGTGCCGTCTCTGCCACATCCGTTCGGACTAAAGTTACGGAGGAGAAACAGTTGACCACCTTTTTGCAACACAGAGTGACGTGGCAGCCCCGTGGCGTTGCCAAATCAGTGCAGCACTCGCGTCTCTAAACCATCGTTCAGGGCAGTACGCACGTCGGGCTCGGCACCGGCACCGGCTCGCCGACCGCCTCCGGGACGCCGGTGTCGGTGTCGCGCCGGAACACCCGCACCATGTCCGCCCGCTCGTCGGCGACGTAGAGGTGCTCCCCGATGAGGGCGAAGTGCCGAGGCCACTCCCCGCCGGTGTCCACTTCGGCCACCAGCTCGGGCAGTTCCCCGGCCACTGTGAAGACGGCCACGGTCCCCACCCCACGATTGGCGACGTAGAGGAAGCGGCCGTCCGGGGTGACCGCGACCTCCGACGGCTGGACGTGACCGGCGCGCTCGCTCGCCTCGACCCGCCCGCGCTGGTGCAACGCGCCGTCGTCGGTCAGCTCGTAGGCGGTGACCGAGGCGTCCAGCTCCCCGACGAGGTAGCAGCGCCGTCCGTCGGGGTGCCGGGCCAGGTGCCGGGGGCCGGTGCCGGGCTTCGTACGCATCCGGGGCGCACGCGGCACCAGTCGTCCGGTCGCCTCGTCCAGGTCGTACCGGTAGACCGAGTCGGTGCCGAGATCCACGCCGAAGATCGGCCCCTGGCCCACCCCGGGCGAGACCATGTGGGCGTGGGCGTGGTCCTGGCGCTCCGGGTCGGGGCCGTGCCCCTCGTGCACCACCAGGTCGGTGCGCTCGCCGGGCACGCCCTGCGGATCGAGTGGGAAGACCGCGATGCTGCCGCTGCCGTAGTTGGCCGCCAACAGGTGACCCCCGCCGGGCAGCACCGCCAGGTGGCAGGGCTCGGCGCCGCCGGTCGACCGACTGCCGAGCGGGTCCAGCGCGCCGTCCGCCCCGACCTGCCAGGCGCTGATCTCGCCGTCCGTCAGCTCGTTGACCGCGTAGAGCACCGGCTGGCTGGGGTGCCGCACCAGGAAGGAGGGGGACGGGGTGGCTGCCACCGTGCCGAGCGGGGTCAGCGCCCCGGTCCTCGGGTCGCGGCGAGCGGCGACGATGCCGCTGCCCCGCCCGCCGCTCTGCGCGGTGTAACCCCCGATGTGGACGACCTCACCCTGACCGCTCACGCCCAACTCCTCCGCCGGCATCCTTGGTTGATCCAACCAGAGGCTGCCCGCGTTGCCCGCCCGTTAACCGGCTTTCCGGCCCGGATCTCAGGCCGCTGGCACCGGCTCGCCGCGCTGTCGCGCGACGTGCTCCACCAGAGAGATCAACACCATCTTTCCGGACTGCCGGTCCCGGGCGTCGCAGAGCACCATCGGCACGTCCGGGTCCAGGTCGAGCGCTCGGCGTACGGTCTCCAGGTTGAACCGGCGGGAGTCGTCGAAACAGTTCACGCCCACCACGAACGGGATTCCCCGCTGCTCGAAGTAGTCGATGGAGGGGAAGCAGTCGGCCAACCGCCGGGTGTCGGCGAGCACCACGGCGCCGAGCGCTCCGAAGGCCAGCTCGTCCCAGAGGAACCAGAACCGGTCCTGGCCCGGCGTGCCGAACAGGTAGACCTGAAGGTCCTCGTTGATGGTTATTCGGCCGAAGTCCATCGCCACGGTGGTGGTGGATTTGCCCTCCACGCCGGAGATGTCGTCGGTGCCGATCCCGGCACCGGTGAGCACCTCTTCGGTCTGCAACGGACGGACCTCGCTCAGGGCACTCACCAAGGTCGTCTTGCCAGCCCCGAAGCCTCCCGCGATGAGGATCTTCAGTGCCAGCGGGATGGTGGTGCTGGTGCCCACCTGGTCATAGCGCACGGAGTCCACTGACCACCGCCTTGAGGATGTCGTCGTCGGGAAGGATGCCGGCGGCCGGCGGCTCGTGCACCGCGACCAGGCCCTCGGCGAGGAGATCACCGAGCAGTACCCGGACCACGCCGACCGCGAGGTCCAGTTCGGCTGCCAGTTCGGCCACCGACACCGGCCGGTGGGCCAACGTGACCAGCCGTCGATGCTCAGGCAGCAGATGCGAATGGCTTGTCGCGTCGACGTCCGAACCGGCCAACACGAACGCGACCAGGTTGAAATCGTCGACGGCGGAGCGTACCCGGCCTCCGGTGAGCGTGTACGGGCGCATCACCGGGCCGGCTTCACCGTCCAGCCACTCGTGCTGCGGCCCGGGCGGCTCAGTCCGCATCTCCGGCACCCGCTGCCGATCGGGCCGGCGCGGCGAGGCTCTCTCCCACCCGGATCACCAGCATCGCCATCTCGTACGCGACCAGCCCGATGTCCGCGTCGGCGTCGCTCACCACGGCCAGGCAGGCACCCTGCCCGGCGGCCGTGACGAAGAGGTACGCCGCCTCCATCTCCACCACTGTCTGCCGGACCGGGCCGCCGTCCACGTGCCGGCTGGCGCCTCGGGCGAGGCTGGAGAAGCCGGCGGCGAGCGCACAGAGGTGTTCGGCGTCGGAGCGCTCCAGCTCGGCCGAACAGCCGAGCAGCAGGCCGTCGGCGGAGAGCACCACCGCCTCGCGGGCGGCTGGTACCCGTTGCACCAGTTCGTCGAGCAACCAGTCCAGGCCGGCGCTCTGCTTCGTCGAATGCCGCACTAGGCGTCCCTCTCAGTCACGGTCGGGGGTTCGGGGGTCGTCGGCGGGTCGGTGGGTGCCGCCGGGACCGCCGGACCGGTTGGCGCCGCCGGACCGGTTGGCGCCGCCGGGCCAGTTGGCGCCGCCGGGCCAGTTGGCGCCGTCGAGGTGATGGCGGTGGCGCGTCCGCGCGCCGTGCCGGCCTGGAGGGCCGCCATCACCTGGCGGACCTCCTCGGGCGAGCGGGGCGACGGCGTGTCGGTGACGGTGGACCGAGGCTGGACGGCGGGGGTACGACGTCGCACCCGGCGGGGCAGGCCATCCAGCTCATCGTCCGGCTCGTCAGGGGTCGCCGAGTCCTCGTCGCGCCCATTGGCAGGCGGGATGGCCGAGGTCGGTGCTCCGGTGGGTGGGGCGGGCGGGGCGGTGCTGGCGGACGGGGCCGTCGGCGGGCGGGTCCGGGGACGGGTCACGGCGCCCCGGCGCGCCGTCCGAGCCAGTCGCCGGCTCGGGTCGGCCGATGCGGTGCCGAGCGTGGCGGGGTCGGGGCCGGCCGGCGGCTCGGTGGTGACCAGGTCGCCGGGGACCAGCACCACGGCTGTCACGCCACCCTCCCCGGATGGGCGCAACCGCACCCGTACGCCGTGCCGGGCCGCCAGCCGGGCCACCACGAACAGACCGAGTCGGGCGCTCTGCGCCGGGTCGAACTCGGGCGAGCTGGCCAGCCGGGTGTTGGCGGTCTCCAGTGCCGCGTCGGACATGCCCAGCCCCTGATCGGTGATCTCCAGGGCGTACCCGTTGGCCACCTGCGCCCCGGTGACGGTGACCCGGGTGTCCGGCGGGGAGAAGGCGGTGGCATTCTCGACCAGCTCGGCGAGCAGGTGGATGATGTCGCCGACCGCCCGCCCCAGCACGCCGGCCGGCTGCACGGCCTTGACGTCCACCCGTTCGTACGCCTCGACCTCGGAGATCGCGCCGCGGATCAGGTCGACCATCGCGACCGGGTTCCGCCAACCCCGGCCAGGCGCGGAGCCGGCGAGGATGACCAGATCCTCGGCATGCCGGCGCAGCCGGGTGGCCAGGTGGTCGACCTGGAACAGCTCGGCCAGCTCGTCCGGGTCCTCGCTACGCCGCTCCATCCGGTCCAGCAGATGCAGCTGGCGGTGCACCAGGCTCTGGCTCCGTCGGGCGATGTTGAGGAAGACCTCGTTGAGCCCGCGACGCAGGGTGACCTCGTCCACCGCGGCCTGGACGGCGGTGCGCTGCACCTCGGTGAAGGCGCGCCCGACCTCGCCGATCTCGTCGTGGCCGTACTCCAGCGGCGGCGCCTCCCGGGCGACGTCGACCTGCTCGCCCCGGCGCAGCCGGGCCACCACGTCGGGCAGCCGGTGCTCGGCCAGCTCCAGCGCCGCGGTGCGGACGCCGCTGAGCCGACGGACCAGGGTGCGGCCGACCCGCAGCGCCACCAGCACCGAGACGACCACCGCGACGAGCCCGAGTACGCCGGCAGCGGCCAGCCGCACCAGGATGCGGACCGCCATCGGCACCGAACGGTCGGTGAGAGCGTCGGCCTCGGACAGTTCGAAGTCCCGCAACTGCTGCTGCACCGCGTCCTGGCTGGCCTGCCAGGACGCCGCGTCGACAGTCGGCCGGCCGGACCGGTTGGGTACGACCAGCGCGTCCTGCATGCTGCGCAGCCGGGTGAACGCCTCGCTCTCGGTCAACCGTTGGTACGCGACCCGGCTGCTCTGGGGCAGGTCGGCCACGGCGCTCTCGGTGAGCCACCGTTGGTTGCCGATGGCCTGTACGAGCTGGGTGTGCTCCCCCTCGGCGAACCGTCCGGCGGTCAGTGCGCCGGCCAGCAGCGCGTCGCTCTGCCCGAGCAGTTCCCGGGAGCGACCCAGCGCGGTGAGCGCCAAGGCCTGCCGGTTGATGTCCGGGTCGGTCAGGGTCGCCATGCCGGCGAACGCCTGGAAGGCCGCGGAGACCATGCCGCTGTAGAGGCCGATCGCGCCGGCCCGGTCCACCTTGCGCTCGTCGATGAACTTCCGCCCGTCGGGTAGCGCCGCCAGTGCGTTGACCAGCTGGTCGACCCGGGTTTCCAGCAGGTCGTCGGCGGCGTCGCGCAGCGGTTCCCCGTCCACCCGGCGGCGCAGCTCGGCGACCGCCCGATCGGTGCGCCCGCGCTGCTCAGCGAGTGCGGGCAGCTCGGTACTGCCGGCGAGCTGCACCGCCGAGAGTCGGCGTTCCCGTTGCAGCTCGGTGACCACTGTCTCGCCGGGGCGACCCAGGTCGTACAACAGGGTGCGGGCGGAGAGCAGGTTCAGGGCGGGACCGAAGGTCAGCGTGGTCGCGAAGATCCACAGCGCCAGGAGTGCGGTCACCGGCGCGACGACCAACGCGGTCAGCTTCGAGCGAATCGGCCAGTCGCGGGTTTTCATCAGACCTCGCCCGTACAGGGTGGCAGGAGGGGTGCCGGCACCGCCGGGCACCGCGCCTGCCGGCTGCGCGCCCGGCCGCGTCGCCGGGCACCGGCGCGGGCGCCTTGGGCAGGATACGTAATCGGAGGCTGTTTCACTACCGCCCGTGTCTTCACCGTGTCTTCACCGCCCAAGCGCCTCTTCTGGGACGAATCAGGTTTTGGCCGGTGAGTAGTTGGGCCCCTCGTCAGGAAAGTACCTCGGATCGGGATTGGCGATCACTGCGCGGAGGGAATAGCAGATGACGAAGGAGGAGCCCATGTCGCCCACGCAGATAGTCGTCATCGTGCTCGTCGTGCTGGTGATCGTCGCGGTGCTGGCCGTGGCCGCCCGCTCGCTCAACAACCGCCGGGCCCTGCGCAACCGGTTCGGTCCGGAGTACGACCGGGTGGTGGCGGAACAGGACAGCCGGTCCGCCGCGGAGCGCGAACTGCGCGACCGGGAACGCCGGCATGCCGAGCTCACGCTCACCCCACTCACCCCGGAATCCCGGGCCCGGTACGCCGCCGCCTGGGAGGAACTCCAGGTCCGCTTCATCGACTCCCCGGGCGAGACCGTGGGCGACGCAGACGTTCTGGTCACCCGCCTCATCGAGGAGCAGGGCTATCCGACCGGTGACTTCTCCGACCAGATCGCCCACCTTTCCGTCGAGCACGCCCGCACGCTGACCAACTACCGGGACGCGCACGAGATCCACCTGCGCAACTCCCGGGGCGAGGCCAGCACCGAGGAGCTGCGGCAGGCGGTCGTGCACTACCGCGCACTCTTCGCCGACCTGCTGGGCGAGGAGCCGGTCGGCCACCACACGCCCGAACAGCGCCACCACCCGGACCACGACGCCACGAGCCGCTGAGGAGGCCACCGATGCGCCAGGAAGAGCAGCAGGTGAGCAACGACCACCCGGAGGCCGTCCGGTCCGCGCCCGTGCCGGTACCCCCGGCCGGCGACCGGGCCGGTCGCTCCGACGTCCCGGAGGACGCCCTCGACGACCGGGGCACCTTCGACGACCAGGCCGCCGTCCATGAGCGGGCCGACGACACCGATCGGGACGCCGCGTACGACCCGGCCGACGACGAGCTGACCGACGACTCCGACCCGCGCCACCGGCGCGACGACCGGTCCACCGATGAGGGCGGTTTCCACGAGCCGGGGCCGCTGCCGACGACGTTCGGCGCCACCACGGTGGCCGACGCGGTGGCCGCCTCCGCGCTGGCCAGCCCGCACCCACAGGATCAGCCGGACCCGAGGGCCGAGCGGACCGCCCAGCCGGGCGACGGTGCCGAGGACGGTGAGCGGGAGGGTCTGCGCGCCGACCCCACCGCGGAGCTGCACCGCCGCGACGCGTACGTCGACGACAGCGCGGACGTCGACGACCCCACCGACCTGGACGACCGCGCCGACGCGGACACCTCCGCGCGGACCGTCGTCCCGCCAGGGAGCACGAACGGTGGCCCGGAGCGGCGCGGCGATCTGACCGGCGACCGGGATGCCGCGGCAGCGGGCGCGGCCGGCTACGGCAGCGCGACGCCGGAGATGGTCGACCCGGACGCGGACGGCGAACCGGTCCCCGGCGACGACACCAGCCCCACGCTGGAGTCCGCCGGAACATCCCGACCCGCCGGGTCGACGGTCGCGGCCGAGCCGGCCACGCTCCTCGACACGGACACCGCGCAGGGCTTCCGGGACCGCTGGCGGGACGTGCAGCTGCGTTTCGTCGACGACCCGCAGGCGGCTGCCGGCGAGGCGCAGTCGCTGGTGGAGGAGGCCATCCAGGCCCTCTCCTCGGCGCTGGCCGCCCAGAAGAACACGTTGGGCGGTTGGCAGGACGCCGGCTCGGCCGACACCGAGCAACTGCGGATGGCGGTCCGCAACTACCGGGACTTCCTGGACCGCGTACTCGGTCGCTGAGTCACCAGACGAACACTGGCGCCCCGGCCGAAAACGGCCGGGGCGCCCTCCTGCGTGCCGATCGGCGCGGAGCACGCCAGATCGCCCGAAGGGCCCGAACACGGCGGGTTCCTACCTCCGGGAGTGAAACCGCGCGGACGGGGTAATAGGGCGCCCGCGCACCAACGAGCGCGGACGTCGGGACGAGGGGTGGACGGGATGGACGGCGACGGTCTTCGGCTCAACATGAACGGCCTGGACTACCTGATCCTGGCGCTGTACTTCGTCACCGTCCTCGGGGTCGGCTTCGCCGCGCGCCGGGCCATCCGGACCAGCGTCGACTTCTTCCTCTCCGGCCGCTCCCTGCCGGCCTGGGTGACCGGTCTCGCCTTCGTCTCGGCGAATCTGGGCGCGTTGGAGATCATCGGGATGGCCGCCAACGGGGCCCAGTACGGCGTGATGACGGTCCACTACTACTGGATCGGCGCAGTCCCGGCGATGGTCTTCCTGGGCATCGTGATGATGCCCTTCTACTACGGCTCCAAGGTCCGCAGCGTGCCCGAGTACCTGCGGCTGCGGTTCAACCGCCCCACCCACCTGCTCAACGCGATCAGCTTCGCCGTCGCCCAGGTGCTGATCGCCGGCGTGAACCTGTACGCGCTGGCCCTCGTCATGCAGGCGCTGCTCGGCTGGCCGCTCTGGACGGCGATCGTGGTCGGCGCGGCGATCGTGCTGGCGTACATCACCATCGGCGGCCTGTCCGGGGCGATCTACAACGAGGTGCTCCAGTTCTTCGTCATCCTGGCCGGCCTCATCCCGGTCACCGTGATCGGCCTGGTCAAGGTCGGCGGGTGGAACGGCCTGATGGACGCGGTCCGCGACACCAAACTCGGCGAGGCTGGCCTGCACGCGTGGCAGGACACCGGCAGCACGGCCAACCCGCTGGGCGCGCACTGGATCGGCATCGTCTTCGGCCTCGGCTTCGTGCTGTCGTTCGGCTACTGGACGACGAACTTCGCCGAGGTGCAGCGGGCCCTCTCGGCGAAGAACATGAGCGCCGCCCGGCGTACGCCGATCATCGCCGCGTACCCGAAGCTGTTCATTCCCCTGGTCACCGTCATCCCCGGCCTGGTGGCCTTGGTGACGGTGAAGGGCCTCGGCGCGGAGAGCGGCGACCTCCAGTACAACAACGCCATCCCGCTGCTGATGCGCGACCTGCTCCCCAACGGCGTCCTCGGGGTGGCGGTCACCGGCCTGCTCGCCTCGTTCATGGCCGGCATGGCGGCCAACGTGAGCGGCTTCAACACCGTCTTCACCTACGACATCTGGCAGGCGTACATCCGCCGCGACCGGTCGGACGAGTACTACCTGCGGGTCGGCCGGTGGGCGACGGTCGCCGCCGTGGTGATCGGGATCGGCACCGCGTTCATCGCGGCCGGGTTCAGCAACATCATGAACTACATCCAGGCGCTCTTCTCCGTCTTCAACGCGCCGCTGTTCGCCACCTTCATCATCGGCATGTTCTGGAAGCGGATGAGCGCGCTGGCCGGCTTCTGGTCGCTGCTGCTGGGCACCCTGGTGTCGCTGAGCCTCTACCTGCTCTACAAGGGCGGGGTGGTCGATTTCAACTCCGACCTGGAGGAGAGCTTCTGGGGTGCCGGTCTGGCGTTCGTCACGGCGGTGGTGGTCGCCGCGATCGTCACTCCGCTCACCTCACCCAAGCGGGACGAGGAGCTGCGCGGGTTGGTGTACGGCATGGGCGGCGTCGACCTGAAGGGCGACGTGCTCGCCGGGGACGCCGCCTGGTACCGCTCCCCGGTGCTGCTCGGTCTGATCGCGGTCGCGCTGGCCGCCCTCTTCTACATCCCGGTCTTCTAAGGAAAGGGGTCGGCAGATGAGCAACGATGGCCAGCCGGCACAGGACCCGCTGATCGACGAGGCGCAGGCGGAGCAGCGGCGCTCCGCAGCGGCCCGGCTGTTCGACATCCGCCGGGTGATCGGTGGCCTCTTCGTCGCGTACGGGGTCATCGTGACGCTGATCGGCGTCTTCGACAGCCGGGCCGAGATCGACAAGGCCGAAGGCGTACGGATCAACCTGTGGGCCGGGCTGACGATGCTCGTGTTCGGTCTGCTCATGCTGCTCTGGCAGTGGTGGCGCCCAGCGGAAGCGCCGGCTCCGAACGAGCAGCAGCCCGACGCCTGACCACCTGACGCACGGCGTGAGCACGGCCCGGCCGGACCGCCGGGCCGTGCGGCATGAGCGCGGCACGAAGGGGTACGTGGGGGAAATCAGGCACCGTGTCGGACACAGGAGGCAGCACCATGACCGATCGCGATCGCCAACCGCCGCTGGAGGACAGCCCCGAGGTGGCCTCGGCGGTGGACGATGACGCCACCGTGCCGCAGTTGCGGACCGGAGGTGGCCCGGACCGGGACACACCGGGCTTCGCCGAGCCTCGCAGTCGACCGGACGACCTCGCACCGGACACCGACGAGCTGATCGGTGACCCGTACGCCGCCGGCACCGGGGCGACCGGGACGGGCACCGGCGCTGGCGGGGACAACATCCGCACCGGGGGCGAACAGCCCTGGGAGCCGGAGGACCTGGTGATGGCCCGGGGGCAGGATCTGACGCCGGAGAACCTGGAGAAGGCCCGCCGTGACCTGGCCGAGCAGGGCCGGGCGGCAATCGAACGCACAGTGCCCTGATGATCGGGGCCGGAAAGGGGGGTCCCCGGCCCGACCTGTGACGGTCGAGCCGGGGACCCGGGGGGAACCTGCTGCCAACAGTGCCTCACCAACCACCGGCAGCGGGTTGGTGCGTGAGCTACCCGATCAGAGCGCCGGGTAGGCGTTGCGCATGAGCTCCTGGAACTGGGCGGAGAACCAGGCACCGGAGATCGGTGCGTTGGCCAGCGCCCCGGACGGGTTGTTGCCGTTGCGGGCGTTGCCGCCGTACGTCGGGTCGCACATCCGGTCGAAGCCCTTGCCCTCGTTGTTCGGGATCTCCTTGCTGGAGCCGTCCGACTCACCCGGCGGCTTCACCCAGACGTAGGCGTCGATGCCCGTCGCCGGGGTGGCCCGGGGCCGCTCACCGAGACCGGCACCAGCCTGGTTGCACCAGTTGCCGAGGTGGGCCCGGCGGTCGATGCGGCCGCCGTTGACGTACGTGTCGACGCTGGTCGTCGCGCCCGGACCGGTGGGCCGGGCGGAGCCGCCCCAGCCGTTACGGGAGGTGTCAATCAGCATGCCGATGTTGGAGTTGAAGCCGACCGAGACCAGCTGGTTGCGGAACGCCTGGGCGAAGGACAACTCGTCGACGTAGAAGTTCCAGTCGACCCACTTGGACTGCCGCACCGACTGACCGTTGACGTTGTCGGTGACCTTGAAGTACGGCTCCTGCAGCGCCGAGTAGTTCGCGGTGTTGGTGATGAACCCGTGCACGTTGTTGACAGTGCTGCCGGAGGCGACCGCGGCGGTCTTCAGGATGTTGGAGGTCGGGACGAAGTTGGAGTCCCAGCCGAGCCAGCCGTGGTGGCCGGCGTCGATGTAGTTGTAGACGTTGCCGATCGCGCCCAGCTTGGCGAGGGCGTAGCCAACACCGTTGACGTAGGCGCCGTTGGCCTTGACCGTGTCGCACATGACAGTGCCGCCGGCCTGATCGGACGTGTTGGTGACCAGGTTCGGCAGCGAGTCGATCTCGATGATGTTGATGATCCGCAGGCTGCTGTACTTCGACTCACCCTGGATCGCGGCGATCGGGTCGATGTACTGGGCCTTGTACTTCGGCAGCTCGTCCGGGCCCAGCTCACCGTTGGAGGCGAGCGCGGAGCAGTCCCGGCCGGGCAGGTTGTAGATCACGAACTGGATGTAGCCGGCGCCCTGGCGCAGCGCCTCGTCCAGGTGCTGCCGCACCCCGAAGGCCCCGTTGGAGCTGCTGTCCGGCGTACCGTTGATCGCGGCGATCCGGTCCAGCCAGACGGCGGTGGGGTTGTTGGAGATCCGGCTTCCGCCAGTCTCGGCGTCCGCCTTGGCCTTCCACTCCGGGTTCACGTAACCGCGCACCCCGACGTACGGGTTGTCGACCTTGGTGCCGGGCGGCGGCGTGGTGGGCGGCGGGTCGGTGGGCGGAGGCGTGGTGGGCGGCGGGTCGGTCGGCGGGGGCGTGGTCGGCGGGGTGGTGCCACCGTTGCAGACGACACCGTTCAGTGTGAACGAGGTCGGCTTCGGGTTGCTGCCGCTCCACGCGCCGTTGAAGCCGATGCTCGTCGACGCGCCGGTGGCCAGGGTGCCGTTGTAGGACAGGCTCCGGGCCGTGACCTGGCTGCCGGACTGGGTGAACGTGGCCGACCAGCCCTGCTGCACCCGCTGGCCGGAGTTGGGGAAGGTCCAGCCCAGCGTCCAGCCGTTCAGCGGGTCACCGACGTTCTTGATGGTGACGCTCGCGGTGAAACCACCGGGCCATTCGTTGCTCGTGTACGCGATGTCGCACTGCGTCGCGGCCTGCGCCGCGGTAACCGGAATCGTTACGAGCCCACCGGCGACCAGGGCACCCGCGCCGGCGAGCGCGAGGGCCCGGCGTGGGCCGGATAGCCTTCTCCACACATTCATGCCACTGATCTCCTTGGGCGAGACCGGGCCCACGTACAGCCCGGCGGGACGGCCCGATGGGCGTCCTGCACGGACGGCCGTCGGCGCCACGGGATTCTTTGGGGGCGCCCGACCCGGACGGGCGATGGTGGTGGTGGTGCCCGGCCGATGCGTCGGCCGGTCGATCGGCGGCGGGTGCGTCGCCCGGTGACCCGGGTGCCCTCGACTCCCCTGCCTGCACGGTATGGCTCACTTGAACCGCGTTCGCCGATTCTTACATGGGAGCGCTTCCATGGCAATGGCTCGATGCGTTGCCGGGGCCGTTTCGGACGATACCTCCGAGCGCGCCCGACTGACACGGGTGGTCCGGACCCGCCGCAACCCGATGGGCGGGCAGGTCGGGCGCAGGGGGCGCGGAACACCGTGCGGCACCCACAAGGTCCCGTGACGCCCGAGACGACGCTGGGCGCGGCGAAAGCCGCGTAGCACCCCTTCGCCTCTTACTTGGATCAAAGGTAAAACGCGAATCTTTCACTTCATAAGTCATGAAACGGTCTAACGTCGGTCTTAGCTCGGTTGTCGCCGAGCTCAGGACAACAGGGATGGAGTGACGCAGGTCATGGCTAAGAAGATGCTCGGGAAGGTCGTTGCGGGCGCCGCGCTCGGCGGCGCGTCGCTCCTGGTGTTCGCACCGGGGATCGCGTTCGCCGACGGCCACGACGACGGCAAGGTCTACGCCAAGCCGCATGTCGTCAAGGCTGGTGACGAGGTCAAGCTCCTCGAGATCTGCCCGGATCGGCAGGAGCACGCGTACGTGTGGTCCAAGGTCACCGGCAAGGTCAAGCTCAAGCCGGCGCATGAAGACCGGGGCGAGGACCGCGAGTGGCGCGAGGAGGAGAACTCCTCCGACCACGACAAGGGCAAGGACGAGCACGGCAAGGACGAGAACGGCAAGGACGAGCACGGCAAGGACGAGCACGGCAAGGACGACAACGGCAAGGACCACGAGGGCAAGGACGAGCACGGCAAGGACGACAACGGCAAGGACGACAACGGCAAGGACGACAACGGCAAGGACGAGCACGGCAAGGACGACAACGGCAAGGACCACGAGGGCAAGGACGAGAACGGCAAGGGTGGCCAGGGTGGCGGCGCTGCCGCCGACGCCTATGGCGACGAGGGCAGCAAGGACTGGAAGGGCGAGGAGCACGGCCAGGACGCCGAAGAGGGCCGTGACAAGAAGGACTGGGACTCCAAGGACGAAGACAAGAAGGACTGGGAGTCCAAGGACGAGCACGACTCCGAGTACGGCTCGGACGAGCGCGGCAGCTAC
>NZ_VITD01000003.1:0-424605 GCF_007827755.1 Micromonospora sp. CNZ322 | reverse complement strand
TACGGCAAGGACGAGCACGACTCCGAGTACGGCTCGGACAAGGGCTGGGAGTCCAAGGACGAGCACGGCTCCGAGTACGGCTCGGACGAGCGCGGCAGCTACGGCAAGGACGAGCACGACTCCGAGTACGGCTCGGACAAGGGCTGGGAGTCCAAGGACGAGCACGGCTCCGAGTACGGCTCGGACGAGCGCGGCGGCTACGGCAAGGACGAGCGCGGCTCGGACGAGCGTGACGGTTACGGCAAGGACGAGCGCGGCTCGGACGAGCGTGGCCGGGACGAGCGCGGCTCGGACGAGCGTGGCCGGCACGAGGAGCGCGAGTTCGTCTACTACGGCGAAGCCAAGGTCGACAAGGACGCCAAGCCGGGTCGCTACGAGCTCAAGGGCTCCTGCGGCGAGGGCGAGCTCGTTGTGCTGCCGCACGGCGGTGTCGACGGTGGTGACGGCGGCGTCAGCACCGGTACCGACCGGGGTCTGGCCACCGGCGGGGCGGGCCTGCTCGGCGCTGCCGCGCTGGGCGGGATCGTGCTGATGCGTCGTCGGCGGACCGATGGTTCGCTCGTCTGACGTGACGGCGACACCGGCCGGCGGCCGCCACGGGAAACCGTGGCGTGCCGCCGGCACGGCCGTCGTCGTCACCATGGCCATGATCGGTGCCGGCATGATCGGCGCCTCCCTGAAGACCACGCCCACTCCGCGACCGCCGCAGCCGCTGGCCCAGGCCGGCCCCGAGGCGACCGCGCCGGCGAGCACCGCCGACGATGCCTCGCTCGACGGGCAGGCGGTCGGTCAGGGGGCGGCCGGGTTGGCCCGTTCAGCACCGACCAGCATCGAGATCCCCCGGATCGGCGTCGACGCGACGATCATGTCGTTGGGCACCAACCCGGACGGCACCGTCCAGGTCCCTCCGCTGGACAAGGCCGACCAGGCCGGGTGGTACGAGCCTGGTGCGAGCCCCGGCGAGACGGGTAACGCGGTCATCGTCGGGCACGTGGACTCGGCGGTGCTCGGTCCGGCCGTCTTCTTCGACCTCGGCGCTCTCACCCCCGGCGACACCGTCACCGTGCGCCGCGCCGACGGAGTGCCGGCCACCTTCGCTGTCGACTCGGTGAAGTCGTACCCGAAGACGGCCTTCCCCACCGAGTTGGTGTACGGACCGAGTGACCGGCCCAGCCTGCGGGTGGTCACCTGCGGTGGTCAGTTCGACCAGGCCGCGAAGAGCTACCCGGACAACATCGTCGTCTTCGCCACCCTGGCGGCGTGACCTACGACGAACGAAACGCGGTCCGGCCGGTCGGGTCACCCCGACCGGCCGGACCGCGTCCGGTGTACCTGACTCAGGCGGCCGCGGAGGTCCGTACCAGGGTGCGGATCTGGCGCAGCAGCACCGACAGGGCGGCGAGGTCCGCCCGCGACTCGTCGAACTCACCCATCGCCCGCCGGGCCCGGTGGATCGAGGTGGCGTTCGACTGCTCCCACTGCTGCACCCGCTCGTGCGGCGGCAGGTCGCCCGGGGTGGAGTCGAGTACCTCCGCGGTGAGCGCGGCCAGCGCGGCGTACAGGTCGTACCGCAGCGCCATCCGGGCCAACGTCTGCCAGCGGTCCTCCCGCGGCAGCAGGGAGATCTTCGACAGCAGCGAGTCCACCCGGAACAGGTCCGACAGCACGAAGTAGACCGAGGCCACCTCGCTGACGTCCCGCCCACTGGCGTTCGCGGTCTCCACCACGTCCATCAGACCGAAGCTGTACATCAGCCGGGTGGCCCGCTCCGCAAGCTCGCGGGGTAGCCCACGCTCGGTCATCGAGTCCATGTGCGCGGCGAGGCCCTGGCGCTCGTTGCCGTAGAACAGCTCTTCAAGCCCCGGCAGCAGCCGGGTGACCCCGTCGCGCAGCCGGGCGATCTCGGCCGGCACGTCGATCGGCGAACGCCGGTTGGAGACCAGCCACCGCACGGCCCGGTCGAGCAGCCGGCGGGTGTCCAGGTAGACGCTGGTCTGCAGCTCCGGCGCGACCTTGTTGTCCAGCGCCTCGACCGCGTCCCACAGGTCGCGCAGGCCGAACACCTCGCTGACCACCACGTACGCCCGGATCACGTCGGCCGCGCTGGCCGCCGTCTCCTCGACCACCCGGAAGATGAACGAGATGCCGCCCCGGTTGATCGCCTCGTTGACCAGCACGGTGGTGACGATGTCCCGGCGCAGCCGGTGCCGGCCCATCCGGTCGGCGAACCGCTCGCGCATCGGCGTCGGGAAGTAGTTAACCAGGACGTCGGTCGTCCACTCCTCGTCGGCCAACCCCTCGGTGAGGATCTCCCGCTCCAGGACGATCTTCACGTACGCGAGCAGCACGGCGAACTCCGGCGCGGTCAGCCCGGACTCGCTGCGGACCGCCAACTCCTCGTCCGGAGGCAGCGCCTCCAACGCCCGGTCCAACCCGCCCGACCGCTCCAACTCGTTGATCATCCGGCGGTGCACCGGCAGCAGCGAGGCGGCCTGGGCCTGGGCGTTGTTGATCGCCCGAGCCTGGTCGTAGTTGTCCCGCAGCACCAGCTCCGCGACCTCGTCGGTCATCCCGGCCAGCAGCTCGTCCCGCTCGGCCGTGGTCAGCTCACCGTCGGCCACCGCCGTGTTGAGCAGAATCTTGATGTTCACCTCGTGGTCGGAGGTGTCCACCCCGGCCGCGTTGTCGATGAAGTCCGTGTAGATCCGGCCACCGGTCAACGCGTACTCGATCCGGCCGAGCTGGGTCCAGCCCAGGTTGCCGCCCTCGCCCGCCACCCGGCAGCGCAGGTTGCGCCCGTCCACCCGGATCGCGTCGTTGGACTTGTCGCCCACCTCGGCGTTGGTCTGGGTGGAGGCCTTGACGTAGGTGCCGATGCCGCCGTTCCAGAACAGGTCAACCGGGGCGGTGACGATGGCCTTCATCAGGTCCTGCGGCGACAACTGCGTGACGTCGTCGTCTAGGCCGATCGCCGCCCGGACCTGCGGCGTGATCGGGATGGACTTCGCGGTACGCGGGAAGATGCCGCCACCTGCCGAGATCAGCTCCGGGTTGTAGTCCTCCCAGGAGGAACGGGGCAGGTCGAACAGCCGTCGACGCTCCGTGTACGAGGTGGCGGCGTCCGGCTCCGGGTCGAGGAAGATGTGCCGGTGGTCGAAGGCGGCCACCAGCCGGATGTGCTCGGAGAGCAGCATTCCGTTGCCGAACACGTCGCCGGACATGTCGCCGACGCCGACCACTGTGAAGTCCTGGGTCTGGGTGTCCAGGCCCAACTCACGGAAGTGCCGCTTGACCGACTCCCAGGCGCCCCGGGCGGTGATGCCCATCTTCTTGTGGTCGTAGCCGGCGGATCCGCCGGACGCGAACGCGTCGCCCATCCAGAAGTTGTGGTTCTTGGAGATCTCGTTGGCGATGTCGGAGAACGTCGCGGTGCCCTTGTCGGCCGCCACGACCAGGTACGGATCGTCGCCGTCGTGCCGGACCACGTCCTCGGGTGGCACGATCTGCCCGCTGACGATGTTGTCGGTGACGTCCAGCATCGCGCCGACGAACTCCTGGTAGCAGGCGACCGCCTCGTCCCGGTCACCCGGCTTCTGCTTCAACACGAAGCCGCCCTTGGCGCCGACCGGCACGATCACGGTGTTCTTCACCATCTGCGCCTTGACCAGGCCCAGCACCTCGGTACGAAAGTCCTCCCGACGGTCGGACCACCGCAACCCGCCCCGGGCCACCGGCCCGAACCGCAGGTGCACACCCTCGAAGCGCGGCGAGTAGACGAAGATCTCGAACTTCGGTCGCGGCGCGGGCAGGTCCGGGATGGCCTGCGGGTCGAGCTTGAACGCCACGTACGCCTTCGGCCGCCCGTCGGCGCGCTTCTGGTAGAAGCTGGTCCGCAGGGTCGCCTCGATCAGCGTCAGGTACGAGCGCAGGATCCGGTCCTGATCGAGGCTCGCCACGTCGTCCAGCGCGCCCCGGATCGTCTCCACCAGCTCACCGCTGCGCTGCTGCCGCTGCTCGGTGCTCAACTCGCCCGGCGCGAACCGGGTCTCGAAGAGCTCCACCAGCAACCCGGCGAGCTTCGGGTACGCGATGAAGGTCTGCTCCATGTAGTCCTGTGAGAAGACCGTGCCGGCCTGCCGCAGGTACTTCGCGTACGCCCGCAGCACCACCACCTGCCGCCAGGTCAGCCCGCCGCGCAGCACCAGCTCGTTGAACCGGTCCACCTCGGCCTCGCCGCGCCAGGCAGCCGCGAAGGCGTTCTCCACGTGCGGGCGCACCTCGGCCAGCTCGTGATGCCCCTCGGGCAGCATGAGGCCGAAGTCGTACAGGTAGACCCGACCGTCGATCCGGTCCACCTCGTACGGGTGCTCGTCAACCACCCGTACGCCGAGCGAGTGCAGCACCGGCAGCACGGCGGAGAGCATCATCGGCTCGCCGTACCGGTAGACCTTGAACCGGACGTCCATCGCCTCGGCCAGGTCGCCTCCCGGTACCCGGGTGCCCGGCCGGGGCGCCAACTGCTTGCGGAACAGGTGCATCTCCAGCTGGCCGGGCTCCTCCAGCAGCTCCAGCTTCGCCAGGTCCTTCATCGCCTCGTACGGCGTGTGCCCGTCCTTGTAGCCCTCCGGGAACGCGTCGGCGTACCGGGTGAACAGGTGCTTGGCCTGCTCGTCGCCGAGCTTGCGCTCCAGCACCAACCGGTAGTCGTCGTCCCAGAGCCGGGTGGCGTCGGCCAACTCCTCGGCGAGCAGGTCGGCGTCGATGTCGCCGGGTGGCCGCGTCGGGTCGGTACGGACGATGAAGTGCACCCGAGCCAGCATCGACTCGGTGACCCGGGTGGTGTAGTCCACCCCGACACCGTTCAGCTCACGCAGCAGGATGTCCTGCATGCGCAGCCGGTTCTGGGTGGTGAACCGGTCCCGGGGCAGGTAGATCAGGCAGGAGATGAACCGCCCGTACGCGTCCCGCCGCAGGAAGACCCGCAGCTGCCGGCGGCCGGCCATCCGCAGCACGCCGACCACCGCGTGGTACAGGTCGTCGGTCTTGATCTGGAACAGCTCGTCGCGCGGGTAGGTCTCCAGGATCTGGATCAGATCCTTGCCCGAGTGGCTGCGCTGGCTCAGGCCGGAGCGGTCCAGCACCTCGGCCACCTTGCGGCGTACCACCGGCAGCTCGCGGACGCTGGTCCGGTAGGCGGCGGTCGAGAACAGGCCCAGGAAGCGACGCTCACCAATCACGTCACCGTCGGAGTTGAAGATCTTGAAGCCGATGTAGTCCAGGTACGCCGAGCGGTGCACGGTGGCACGCGAGTTGGCCTTGGTGATGATCAGCAGGCGCTTCTCCAGCACCTTCTCGTGCGCCTCGGGTGTCATCGAGGCCAGCGACCGCGCGTCCGGCGAATCGGAGCGCAGAATGCCCAGACCGGTGCCGAGCACCGCCTCCAACGCCTTGCCGTCGACCGGGTCGGCGGCGTCGCCGCCGTCGGCGTCCACCAACCGGTACTCGCGGTAACCGAGGAAGGTGAAGTGGTCCTGGGCGAGCCACCGCAGCAGCTCCACCGAGTCGGTGATGTCCTTTTCCGGCACCGGTGGGCGGTTGTCGGAGGTACGGGCGGACGCCAGCTCGTCGGCGAGCGCGAGGGCACGCTGACGCATCTTCGGCCAGTCCTCCACCGCCTCCCGCACGTCGGTGAGCACCCGCTGCAACTCACGGCGCAACCGGTCCCGTTCGGCCGCGTCCCGGACCGGGTCGATCTCGATCCGCATCCAGCTCTCGATGATGTCGCCGGCGATCGCGTCGTCCGGTTCCACATCCGCGGAGACCTCGGTGAGCCGACCCAGCGGCTCCCGCCGCACCACCACCAGCGGGTGCACCAGCAGGTGCACGTCGAGGTGGTACGAGTTGAGCAGCGCCGTCACCGAGTCGACCAGGAACGGCATGTCGTCAGTGACAATCTCGACGACCGTGTGGTGCTGGTCCGCGTGCGGTTCGTGGATTCGCAGCTTCAACTCGCCCGGCACCCGCTGCTGGGCGAGATCCCGGTGTGCCCGGGCCGCGTCGAGCATCTCTTCCGCCGTGAAGCCGACCAGCTCCTCGTCCGGTGCGAACCGCCAGAAACGGCCGACAAGTGTCGCCGCGTCGTGGTCGTCCCCCGCGAGCGCGACGGCCTGGGCCACCAGGCGCTCCGCGTTGGGGACGGGTTCGTCGAGCTCGGCGTCCTCCACGTCGTCGGCCAGCGCCTCGGCTGGCAGACCCAGATCGTAGATGGTGTCGATGCTCGACCCGGTCAGCCCGGTGACTCCCGTGTCGAGTCGGCCGTAGCCGTCCCCGTCGGTCGCCGAATCGAAGCTGTCATCGTCCCGGCCGGAGTCATCCTGCCGGAGGTCGGGTTCCGGTTTGATCGCCGGACGCCGGTCCATCGGTGCCACTCCCCTCGACCCACCGCGTTGTGGGTCACTCTGCCGCCCAGCCTAGGCCCTGCCGCTCTGCGCCTTCGTCGGCGGACCACTGGCCAGACGTCCGGATCGGGACTTTGTCCTTTCACCCGTTGCGGGTCCGAGGTTGGCCGGCTGCGGGATACCCCGCCACGCGATGTTCATCACACGGGCTCGGCCCGTCTTTGAGCGCGGCCGAGCGCCTGGGGGACGTTGGGGACGGCGTTCCCGTACTACCGTGCGAGGGCAGTCCGAGATCGGAAGGACCAGCTTCATGCCCTTGTCGTACCCCCGGCCCCACCGGCCGAACCCCGCCCGCCGGCTCGCCGCCGCCGTCACCACGGCGCTGCTCGCGGCGGGTGTCCTGGTCGGTTGTTCCGGTGACGACGGGCCGCAGCGCACCGTCGACGCCTTCCTCGCGGGCTGGCGCAGCGGTGACCTCCAGGCGGTCGGTCTGATCGACCCGCTCGGCTCGAAACTGCCGTCGGCCGACGTGGCGCGCGAGATCAAGGACCTCTCCGGTGAGCTGGCGTCCACCCCGCCCAAGCTGACGCGTCGCGGCGAGCCGAAGATCACGAAGGACATCGCCACCACGACCGTCCAGGTGGAGTGGGCCCTGCCCGGTCAGACCCGTTGGGCGTACGACCGGGAGGTGCGGCTCGCCCACGGCGACGACGACCAGTGGCAGGTGATCTGGGAGCCGACGGTGGTGCACGAGCAGCTCACCAAGGGCGATCGGTTGGCGCTGCGGCGCGACCCCGGTGCCCGCGCCGCCGTGCTGGACAACGCCGGAAAGCCGCTGGTGACCCCGCGCCCGGTGGTCCGGGTGGGTGTGCAGCCCAACGGGGTCACCGACCTCAAGAAGCTCGTCAAGGACCTCGACGCAGCGTTCAAGGCCATCCGCCCGGCGCTGGTCCCCGGCGTCGACCTGGCCGACCTGCCCGACCGGGTGGCCAAGGCCGAGCCGGGCGCATTCGTCGAGGTGGTGTCGCTCCGCGAGGAGGCGTACCGGCAGATCAAGCCCCGGATCTACGACCTGCCCGGCACCAAGTTCATCTCCGACAAGATCGACCTGGCGCCCACCCGCGAGTTCGCCCGTGCGCTGCTCGGCACTGTCGACCAGGCGCAGGCCGACGACCTCGCCGCGCACCCCGACCGGTACGTCGTCGGCGATCTGGTGGGGCACGGCGGGCTACAGGGCCGCTACGACGAACGACTGCGCGGCGGGCCCGGGCTGACCGTGGTGGTCGAGCGTCCGGCCGAGGGCGGCAAACTCGAACCCACCGGCGCCGAGCTGTTCCGCCGGGAGCCGCAGCCCGGGCAGGCGCTGAAGACGACGCTGGACGTCGCCGTTCAGAACGCGGCCGACGGGGCACTGCGCGCCGAGCCGCGCCGGTCCGCCCTGGTGGCGATCCGGATCAGCGACGGCGCCGTGCTCGCCGCAGCGAACGGCCCCGGTCCGGCCGGGGAGAATCTGGCCTTCGACGCCCAGGTGCCTCCGGGCTCCACGTTCAAGATGGTGAGCACGCTGGGCCTGCTGGACCGGGGTGCGGTGACGCTGGACGGGCCGGTGGACTGCAAGAAGATCTTCACCGTGGACGGCCGGTCCTTCAAGAACTCGGACAACTTCGAGCTCGGCTCGGTGCCGTTCCGCACCGACTTCGCCAAGTCCTGCAACACGGCGTTCGCCGCGCTGGCCCCAAAGCTCGGCGGCGACGGGCTGGCAGCCGCCGGTCGCTCGCTGGGCCTGGAGGGTCAGTGGGACCTCGGCACGGACGCCTTCACTGGCAAGGTCTCGACGGGCGGCAGCCTGGCCGAGCAGGCCGCCGCGTCGTTCGGGCAGGGCACCACGCTGGTCAGCCCGCTCGCCATGGCCGGCGCCACCGCCGCCGTCGCCAGGGGCCGCTTCGAACAGCCGAAGCTGCTGATCGACCCGGCGCCGGCCAAGCCGGCCCCGGCAGGCGAGCAGCTCAAGCCGGAGTCCGTCAAGGCGCTGCGCACGATGATGCGCGAGGTGGTCACCGCCGGCACCGGCAGCGCGCTCAAGGATGTGCCGGGCGAGGTGTACGGCAAGACCGGCACCGCCGAGTACGACGACAACCCGGCGCACACCCACGCCTGGTTCGTCGGCTGGCGGGGCGACGTGGCGTTCGCCGTCTTCGTGGAGAAGGGCGGGGCCAGCACCGCCTCGGCCGTCCCGATCGCCGAGCGCTTCCTCCGAGCCCTCCCAACCCCCTGACCCCACCACCCGGGGCTTTGCCGGGCGCCCGCGGGCCCTGGGCTGTCCGGGGCACCACCGGGCGTCCGGCCATCGCCCCGGGGCCAACGCGCGGCGCCCGGCCTTGATCCACTCGGTTTCGCTGAAACGACGGTGTCCGAGCCACTCGGACAGCCCGGAGTCACTGAAACCGAGTCGATCAAGGCTAGGGGGCCGAGGGTCGGGTCAGGCGGTGCCGGCTTCGTGCCTTTCGGGCGGGTTCTGCGTCGACGGGGCGGCGGTGCGTCGCAGGAGACCTGGGCCGGCCGACGCCGGCGGGCCGACCGGTTCGCGCTCGACCAGGGGCGCGCCACTGGCCGCGACGCCCGATGGCTCGGAGTGGGCCCGTCCGCCCGCGCCGGGCGGCTCCCCCTCGGCCGGGACGTCGTACGGCACCGCAGCCATCGACGAACCGACGCCGGGGACACCGACGCCGGAAGGCCCGACATCGGCGGGCCCGAGCCCAGCAGGCCCGACATCGGCGGGGTCGATGTCAGCGGCGTCGATGTCAGCGGGGAACTCAAGCCTCGCAACCCGCTCAGCACCGTCGAGCCCGTCAAGCCTGACCAGCCCGTCGAGCCGCTCGGCACGGTTGGGACGCTCGGCACGGTCGAGCCGCTCGGCGCGGCCGGAGCGATCGGTGGTGGCGGTCGCGGCCCGGCCGTTGCCGCGCCGCGGGGAGGGCGTGGGCCGGGCCGACAGCAGTCGGGGCGGCACGGCTTCCGGGGCGGTCACCGGTGCCAGACCGGCGACCACCGTGTTGACGATCTCGGCCGCGTACGAGCCGTCCGGGTCGTAGTCGGGGTCGAAGACGGTCAGCTCCACGCCGAGGCAGTGCGGGGTGTCGACCAGGCCGGCGAGCAGGATCTCCAGCTCGGCGAAGGCGATTCCACCCGGGTCGGGGGCGTCCACGGCGGGCATCACCGCCGGGTCCAGCACGTCCACGTCGATGTGCACCCAGTAACCCGCGCAGTCGGCGAGTTGCTCGTGCGCCCACTGGGCCGTCCGGGCGGCTCCTTCGGCGCGCAGCGCCGGCACCGGTCGGGTGGTGATCCCGGCGGCCTGGAGGTCGAGCCGGTATTCGTCCTGGGCGCGAATGCCGAGCACCACCACGTCGATGTCGCGGAAGTAGGGCCGACGGCCCTCCAGCGCGGCCAGGTCGGCCTGCCCTCGCCCGGTGACCAGGGCCAGGTCCTCACCGGCGGCGGCGCCGACGTAGGAGGCGTTGCCGGGGTGCCGGAAGTCGGAGTGCCCGTCGACGAAGACCAGCCCGATCCGCCCGCCGACGGCCTCGCCGAGGCGGTGCATGGCCAGGGCCGAGCCGAGGAGCACGGAGCAGTCGCCCCCGAGCACGACCGGGAACTCACCCCGGTCGATGATCGAGCCGATGCGTTCGGCGAGGGCCAACGAGTAGTCGGCGATCTCCCGTGCGTGGCACACCCCGTCGCCGGGCCGCCAGTCGCCCGGGTCGTACCGGGCGGGGGTGACGCAGCCGGCGTCGCGGGCGCGGAGCCGGGCCAGCAGGTCGTGGTCGCGCAGCGCCCCGGGCGCCTTGGCGCAACCCGGGACCGACGTGGGCGTCGGCGGCCGTAGACCGAGATTTGTCGGCGCGTCGAGGACGGCGATCCGGCGCATCATGAGCTCCCGTCCTCGGTGGTCGGGCGGGCCGGCCGGAACGCCGGCCCGCGCTGGCGTGCTACGAACTCAGAACAGGGCGCTGGCCAGGGCCCGACGTGCCGAGGCGACCGCCGGATCGTCCGGGCCGGCGATGGAGAAGAGCGAGACCAGGTGCTGGCGAACCGTCTCACGGTCCTCACCGGCGGTGCGCCGGACCAGACCGACGAGCCGGGCGTACGCCTGCTCGGCCAGGCCGCTGAGCACCTCGATGTCGGCGGCCAGCAGCTGGGCGGCGACGTCGTCGGGGGCGCTCTCGGCGGCGGCCAGCGCGGCGGACGGGTCGGCGCCGGCCACCCGACGGGCCACCCCGACCTGGGCCAGCCCCGCCGTGGCCGCGGCGTCCGCCGGGGCGTCGGCGAGGATCTTCCGGTACGCCTGCTCGGCGGCGTCCAGATCGCCGCTCATCAGCGCGTCGTCCGCCTCGTCGAGGCGGGGGTCCTCCGGCTCGGCGACGGTCACGCCACCGGCCTTGAGCACGGCCTGAAGCCACTGCCGCAGCTGAGCCTCGGGAACCACTCCGGAGAAGGCGTCGACCGGCTGGCCGCCGACGACCGCGTAGACCATGGGGATGCCCTGCACCCGGAACATCTGGGCGATTCGGGGATTTTCCTGCACGTCGACCCGGGCCAGCACCCAGGCGCCGCCGCCCTCGGCGTTCAGCCGCTCCAGGACCGGGGCGAACTCGTCGCTCTCCGGGAAGCCGGCCGCACCGAAGAACACGACGACGGGCGTGGCCATCGAGCGTTCGAGCACGTCGGACTGAATTGTCGCCTCGGTGACGTCCACGATGGCGGTGTCACCGCCGGCGGTGGGCGCGCCGGGGGCGCCGTTGGACGGGCCGCCCTGCGGGGGCGTGCCGGGGCGGGTACTTGCTGGTGCGGGGCCACGCAGCGTGCTGAGGTCGACCGCGCCGCGGGTGAAGATCGACGAGGTGATCCGTGGGTCGCTCATGGTTACCTAGTCTCGCACGTGAGCCCCCGATCTCAGCTCACCCGCAACCCCGACGTTGCAACTCTCACGCCCCGTCCCCACCCTCCGCGATCTTGCACATTTTGTCGCCGGTACGCCGCATTCATGCCTTATGTCGGCGCACAAACTGCAAGATCGCGGAGGGGTGGTGGTTGGGGGTTAGAAGCGGGCTGGCTCTCGGTAGGTGCCCCACTCGGCGCGCAGGGCGTCGCAGATCTCGCCCAGGGTCGCCTCGGCGCGGACCGCGTCGAGCATGGCGGGGATCATGTTCTCGTCGGTACGGCTCGCCTCGATCATCCGGGTCACCGCCGCGCGGACCGCTGACTCGTCCCGCGCGCTCTTGCGCTCGGCGAGCACCCGGCGCTGCTCCAGCTCCACCTCGTGCGAGATGCGCAGGATCTCCAGCTCCTTGGCGACCGTGCCGGTGTGGCAGTTGACCCCGACGATCTTCTTGTCACCCTTTTCGAGGGCCTGCTGGTAGACGAAGGCCGACTCGGCGATGTGCCCGGTGAACCAGCCGTCCTCGATGCCGCGCAGGATGCCCGAGGTCATCGGGCCGATCTGGTGTGGCCCGTCTCCGCCGAGCTGCCGGATCCGGGCGAAGATCTCCTCCGCCTCGGCCTCGATCTTGTCGGTCAACGCCTCGACGTACCAGGAGCCGCCGAGCGGGTCGGCCACGTTGACCACACCGGTCTCCTCCATCAACACCTGCTGGGTACGCAGGGCGATCTCGGCCGACTCGTCGGTGGGCAGCGCCAGGGTCTCGTCCAGCGCGTTGGTGTGCAGCGAGTTCGTGCCGCCGAGCACCGCCGCGAGAGCCTCGACGGCGGTGCGTACGACGTTGTTGACCGGCTGCTGCGCGGTCAGCGACACCCCGGCGGTCTGGGTGTGGAACCGCAGCCACAGGGCCTTCTCGCTGGTCGCGCCGTAGACGTCACGCAGCCAACGGGCCCAGATCCGGCGGGCGGCGCGGAACTTGGCGATCTCCTCGAAGAAGTCGAGGTGCGAGTCGAAGAAGAAGCTCAGCCCCGGCGCGAAGACGTTCACGTCCAGCCCACGCGAGAGGCCCAGCTCGACGTAGCCGAAGCCGTCCGCCAGGGTGTAAGCCAGCTCCTGCGCAGCGGTCGAGCCGGCCTCACGGATGTGGTAGCCGGAGACCGACAGCGGCTTGTAGCGCGGGATCTCCCGGGCGCAGTACTCCATCAGGTCGCCGATCAGGCGCAGGTGCGGCTCCGGGTCGAAGAGCCACTCCTTCTGCGCGATGTACTCCTTGAAGATGTCGGTCTGCAGGGTGCCGTCCAGCTTGGACAGGTCGGCGCCCTGCCGCTCGGCGGCGACCAGGTACATGCAGAACACCGGCACTGCCGGACCGGAGATGGTCATCGAGGTGGTCACGCCGGCCAGGTCGATGCCGTCGAAGAGCGCCTGCATGTCGGTGGCGGTGTCGATTGCCACGCCGCAGTGGCCGACCTCGCCGAGCGCCTGCGGGTCGTCCGAGTCGCGGCCCATCAGCGTCGGCATGTCGAACGCCACAGAGAGCCCGCCGCCGCCGGCGCCGAGGATCATCTTGTAGCGCTCGTTGGTCTGCTGGGCGTTGCCGAAGCCGGCGAACTGCCGGATCGTCCAGGTCCGACCGCGGTAACCGGTGGGATACAAACCCCGGGTGTACGGATACTCGCCCGGCCAACCAATCCGTTCGAAGCCCGGATAGGTGGCGCCCTCCGGCGGCCCGTACACCGGCTCCACCGGCATGCCGGAGAGCGTGGTGAAGTCCGCGTCCCGCTTGCGCGCGGCGTCGTACCGGGCCTGCCAGCGCGCCCGTCCGGCGTCGATCTCGTCGGCGTCCATGAGCAGGGCTCCTCCTCGGGTCCTCGACTGCACGTCGAGTGTAAGGCCCCTACCTGAACGATCGCTAAGTCAGGCCGTACCGGCGAGTAACGCGCGATCTGAACGCCCGGCTACGCGCTACGGGGTCGGTCCACCCATCGCCACGTCGTCGACCCGGATGTTGACCTCGTCGACCCGCAGCCCGTACGCCTCGACCGTCTCCGTCACCTGGGCGCGTACCTGACGGGTGATCTCCGGTACCGGCCGACCTGCCTCAATCACCAACACCAGGTTGACCACGGCGGCGTCCCCCGTCACGTGGGCCGAGCAACCCCGCCGGGCGTCACCCACCTGGTCCAGCCCGACCCGGTCGAGAACCGCGTTGAAGAACCGGGCGACGTCCCCGCCCAGGTCGGCCACGCCGGGCACCGCACGGGCCGCCGCGACGGCGATCTTCTCGATCACCTCGTCGGCGACCTGCGTCGTCCCGCCAGCCGGCACCGACGCCCTGGTCAGCTCCCGCGTTGCTTCCAGGTCCACAGTCGCTCCCTGCTCCTCGTACCACCGCGTCTGGGCACGTCCGGCCCCGGTGAAGACGGGGCGGTGCGAGCCTACTGGGACGATGCCGTCCCGGGATGTTCCTGGCGGACGGTCCGGCAGCCGTCTGGCCGTCGGGGGGCTACGCCTCAGGCTCCGGCTGCCGCCCCCGGCTGGTTCAGCTCGATGTCGTCCACAGTGACGTTGACCTGGGTGACCGTCAGGCCGTACTTCTCCACCGCTTCGATCACCGCGGCCCGTACCGCCTCGGTCACGTCGGCCACGACGTGCCCGGCGTCGATCACCAGGACCACGTTGATGACGGCCGAACTGCCCTTCACGTCGGCCGACACGCCCCGCCGAGCGTCGCCCACCTCGTCCAGGCCGATCTTGTCCAGCACGCTGTTGAAGAACCGGGAAACATCACCGCCGAGATCGGCGACACCGGGCACGGCACGAGCGGCCGTACCGGCGATCTTCTCCACGACCTCGTCGGAAACCGACGTGACACCCCGGGCCGCGCCCGTCGCGGGCTGCACTGCGCCGGCGTTCTCCACCGCGTCCGTCATGATCACATCTCCCCTGGTCCCGGTGCATTGTGGACCGACCTGCTCGTCAGCCCGCTTCGCGGAAGCCCCGCTTGCGGCTACGCGCGGCGAGCCTACTAAAACCAGAGCGACCTTCGCTTGCGGGCGTGCGGCGCGCACGAGCGACGGCGACGGTCCGCACCGGACAGTGCCGATCGGGTTCCTCCAGGTGGCCGCGCCGGCCGGCGGCTCGCCGGGTCAGCGCGCGAGCTGGGCGAGCAACTCGTCAGCCGCCGTGTACGGGTCGGTCGCGCCCTCGGCAACCTTGGTGGCGAGCGTGGCCAACTCCGTACCGTCGCGCAGTGAGCCGATCCGCGCGCGGAGGGTGCCGAGCGCGATCGCCTCGATCTCGGCGGCGGCCCGCGCCTCCTGGCGGCGGCGCAGCTCGCCGTGCTCGACCAGCCAGCCCCGGTGCTTGTCGATGGCGGCGGCGATGTCGTCGATGCCCTCGCCCCGCGCGGCGACCGACCGGACCACCTGGGGCCGCCACTGCCCCGGCCCGCGCTCACCGAGCGCGATCATGCCCTGGATGTCACGGACGGTGGCGTCGACGCCGTCCCGGTCCGCCTTGTTGACCACGAACACGTCGGCGATCTCCAGGATGCCGGCCTTGACCGCCTGGATCGCGTCTCCCATCCCGGGTGCGAGCAGCACCAGCGTCGTATCGGCGAGCGAGGCGACCTCCACCTCGGCCTGCCCGACGCCGACCGTCTCCACCAGCACCACGTCGCAGCCGGCGCCCTCCAGCACCCGGACCGCCTGCGGCGTGGCCGCGGCCAGCCCGCCGAGGTGCCCCCGGCTGGACATCGACCGGATGTAGACGCCCGGATCGGTGGCGTGGTCCTGCATCCGCACCCGGTCACCGAGGATCGCTCCGCCGGTGAACGGGCTGGACGGGTCGACCGCCAGCACGCCCACCCGGTGCCCGCGCGCCCGCAGCGCGCGGACCAGCTCGTTCGTGGTGGTCGACTTGCCCACCCCGGGTGAACCGGTCAGCCCGACCACCTGGGCCTGCCCGGCGTACGGCGCCAGCGCCGCGGCGATCTCCGGCAACAGCGCGTCGCCGTTCTCCACCAACGTGATCAGGCGCGCCACCGCGCGGGGGTCACCCGTGCGGGCCCGCTCGACCAGCAGCGGTACGTCCCGGCTGCGGCGCACCGACGTGGTGCCCGCTGCCGGGACGTGCTCAGCCTCGCTCACTGCGTCATCCCTGTTCGCGACTGCGGGGCTCGCAGGACCGGCTCACTCCTCGCGCTCACTGGCTGGTCTCGGCCTTGCCCGGCACGTGGATGATCAGCGCGTCGCCCTGGCCACCGCCGCCACACAGCGCGGCCGCGCCGGTGCCACCGCCACGGCGCTTCAACTCCAGAGCAAGGGTGAGTACGAGACGCGCGCCGGACATGCCGATCGGGTGCCCCAGCGCGATCGCGCCGCCGTTGACGTTGACCTTGTCCGGGCTGATCCCGAGGTCCCGGGTGGACTGGACACCGACCTGCGCGAACGCCTCATTGATCTCGATGAGGTCCAGGTCCGCAACGCTCAGGCCACCCTTCTTCAGGGCGTGGTTGATGGCGTTGGACGGCTGCGAGTGCAGGGAGTTGTCCGGGCCCGCCACGTTGCCGTGCGCACCGATCTCGGCCAGCCAGGTCAGCCCCAGCTCCTTCGCCTTGGCCTTGCTCATCACGAGCACCGCGGCGGCGCCGTCGGAGATCGGCGACGAGCTGCCGGCGGTGATGGTGCCGTCCTTGGCGAAGGCGGGGCGCAGCTTGGCCAGCGACTCGACTGTGGTGTCCGGGCGGATGCCCTCGTCCTCGCTGATCACCAGCGGGTCACCCTTGCGCTGCGGGATGACCACCGGGGCGATCTCGTCGGCGAAGTGGCCGTTCTTCTGTGCTGCGGCGGCCCGCTGGTGGCTGGCGGCGGCGAAGGCGTCCTGCTCCGCGCGGGAGATGCCGTGCCTGGCACCGAGCCGCTCGGTCGACTCGCCCATCGAGCAGCAGTCCCAGGCGTCGCTGAGCCCGTCGTGTGCCATGTGGTCCTTGACCACCACGTCGCCGTACTTGTAGCCGGTGCGCTGGCCCATCAGCAGGTGCGGGGCGTTGGTCATCGACTCCATGCCGCCGGCCACCACGATGTCGAACTCGCCGGCCCGGATCAGCTGGTCGGCAAGGGCGATCGCGTCCAGGCCGGAGAGGCAGACCTTGTTGATGGTCAGCGCCGGCACGGACATCGGCACGCCGGCCTCGACCGCCGCCTGCCGAGCCGGGATCTGACCGGTGCCGGCCTGCAACACCTGCCCCATGATCACGTACTGGACCTGGTCCGGGCTGACGCCGGCACGCTCCAGCGCCGCCTTGATGGCGATCCCGCCGAGCTTCGTGGCCGGGAGGTCCTTGAGGTTGCCCAGCAGCCGGCCCATCGGGGTCCGCGCGCCGCTGACGATCACCGAAGCCATGCCTGCCTCCGAAGGGGTGCCGAGCTGTACGCCTTAACGATTGTTCGGCCAGACTAGCGCCATGGCAGAGAACTCCCCCGTCGAGCCCGGTGCGGACTACGTCACAGACATCGGGCTTCGCAAGATTGACCACGTCGGGATCGCCGTGGCCGACCTCGACGCCGCGATCGACTTCTACCAGCGGACGTTCGGGATGCGCTGCGTCCACGTGGAGACCAACACCGAGCAGGGCGTTCGGGAAGCGATGCTGGCCGTCGGGCCGACCACCGAGGGTGGCTGCGTGCAACTGCTCGCCCCGCTCACCCCGGAGTCGACGATCGCGAAGTTCCTGGACCGCAACGGGCCGGGCGTGCAGCAGGTCGCGTACACCGTGGTCGACATCGACGTGGCCTGCGCGGCGCTACGTGAGCGCGGCATGCGCCTGCTCTACGACGCTCCGAGGCGTGGCACCGCGGACAGCCGGATCAACTTCGTGCACCCCAAGGACGCCGGTGGCGTCCTCGTCGAACTGGTCCAACCCGCCCCCACCCCCCACTGACCCCCCGGTCCCACCCCCACCCCTCGTTGATCAAGAGGTTTGCGTCATCCCGCGCCGCAGAGATGACCGAAAGCTCTTGATCAACGAGAGGCGGCGTCCGGTGCGCGCACGTCAGTGCGCGGTTGGCGGGGTGGCTGGACACCTTCACGCATCGGCGGATGCAGTTTTTCACAGAGGACTTCCCGGCCTAGCTACCGTTCAGTAACGTCCGGCCCCACAGGAGCGCGACCGGTGCCGGATGTGTCGAATGCCGACATGGCGGTCGTGCCCACCGGCGCCGACGATGGCAGCACCCGGGCCCGTGCGGGTGCGGATGAACCGGAGGTCACCGTGCAGGACATCCTCGAAGCGATCATGGCGGCGGAGGAATCGAACGATCCGGACCGCGAACTCGCCGGCCTCGCCGGGCTGCCCGTACCGGAGAGCTATCGAGGCGTGGTGGTCCGCGCCGAGGAGGCCCGGATGTTCGACGGCATGGCCACCCGGGACAAGGACCCGCGCAAGGCCCTGCACGTGCAGGAGGTGCCGACGCCGGAGCTGGCGCCGGGCGAGGCGCTGATCGCGGTGATGGCCAGCGCGATCAACTACAACACGGTGTGGACCAGCATCTTCGAGCCGCTGCCCACCTTCAAGTTCCTGGAGCGCTACGGCCGGGTTTCCGAGCTGACCCGCCGGCACGACCTGCCGTACCACGTGGTCGGCTCGGACGCGGCGGGCGTCGTGCTGCGCACCGGCCCCGGGGTGACCCGCTGGGCGCCCGGCGACGAGGTGGTCGCGCACTGCCTCTCCGTCGAGCTGGAGGACGCGGCCGGGCACGACGACACCATGCTCGACCCGCAACAGCGGATCTGGGGCTTCGAGACCAACTTCGGCGGGCTGGCCGAGCTGGCGGTGGTCAAGGCCAACCAGCTGATGCCCAAGCCGCGGCACCTGAGTTGGGAGGAGGCGGCCAGTCCCGGGCTGGTCAACTCCACCGCGTACCGGCAGCTCGTCTCGCACCACGGCGCCAACATGAAGCAGGGCGACGTCGTGCTGATCTGGGGTGCCTCTGGCGGCCTCGGCGGTTACGCCACCCAGATGGCGCTCAACGGCGGCGCGATTCCGGTCTGCGTGGTGTCCTCGCCGGAGAAGGCCGAGCTGTGCCGCAAGATGGGCGCGGAGCTGGTCATCGACCGGGCCGCGGAGGGCTTCCGCTTCTGGAAGGACGAGGAGACCCAGGACCCGGACGAGTGGCGGCGCTTCGGCGAACGGATTCGCGAGCTGACCAGCGGCGAGGACCCGGACATCGTGTTCGAGCACCCGGGTCGGGAGACGTTCGGCGCCAGCGTCTACGTGGCCCGGCGCGGTGGGACCATCGTCACCTGCGCCTCCACCAGCGGCTTCCTGCACCAGTACGACAACCGCTACCTGTGGATGCACCTCAAGCGGATCGTGGGCAGCCACTTCGCCAACTACCACGAGGCGTGGCAGGCCAATCGCCTGGTCGCGCTCGGCAAGGTGCACCCCACGGTGTCCCGCACCTACCCGCTGGAGCAGACCGGCCAGGCCGCGTACGAGGTGCACCGCAACGCCCACCAGGGCAAGGTCGGCGTGCGCTGCCTCGCACCGACCGACGGGCTGGGCGTGCGCGACGGGGAGTTGCGGGCCCGGCACGAGGACGCGATCAACCGGTTCCGGGGGCACTGAGCGGCACCGCCGGTCCCCGGGGCACCGACCGGCATCCGGAGCCGGGGCGGGTCCCGGCCGGACGGTGGAACGCCGGATGACCATTGCGCTGATCGCTCATTGTTCTTCCGCCCCCATTAGCGGATAAGCCGCCCGGATCGAACAAAGGGCCTCGGGGTAACCCCGGGGCCCTTTTCCGCGTCACGCTGCGTGGCGTCCGACCCGCCGGGACCTGCCAAGATCGCCGATTGGTCCAACCTGGCCGATCGCGGGAGTTGACCATGTAAAGAGGGCACGAAAGCTTCGCACCGCTCTTGCGAAGCACCCTGGGGCGTCTGCCAGTATGTCCCAATGCCCCAGCAGCAGTCCTCCCCTCTCGCGTTCTTCGATAACGCGAACTCGCAGCCAGATTTCACCGTTGGCCTGCGCGGATACAACACTCATCAGGTCGACGACTTCCTCGGCCGGATGACCGCCGCGCTGACCCAGTCCGAGCAGGCCCGTGCCGAGGCCGAGCAGCGGATGAACGACGCCCAGCGTCGGCTCCGCCAGGCCGAGCAGCGCATGAGTGCGCTGGAGCAGAAGCTCACCGACACGAACAAGCAGCTCGAAGAGAACAGCCGGCCCACCCTCTCCGGGCTCGGCACGCGCGTTGAGCAGATCCTCCGGCTCGCCGAGGAGCAGGCCAACGACCATCGCAACGAGGCCAAGCGCGAGTCGGAGGGCATCCTCTCCGCCGCCCGCCTCGAGGCCCGCGAGATCACCGACAAGGCCCGCGCCGAGGCCGCCGCCATGAAGGCGAGCGCCGAGCGCGAGGCGGGCAACCTGCGTACGGCCGCCGAGCGCGAGGCCGCCGAGGTCCGGGTGCAGGCACGCCGCGAGGCCGACACGCTGCGCGCCGACGCCGACCGGGAGACCAAGCAGCTGCGTACGGTCACCGCGCACGAGGTGGCCGAGCTGAAGTCGACAGTCGAGCGGGAGGTCGCCACCCTCCGGGCCACCGCCGAGCGGGAGATCACCCAGCAGCGGGCGAAGGCTGCCCGCGAGGCTGAGGAGAAGCGCGCCGAGGCGACCAAGCTGCTCACCGATGCGCGCGACAAGCGCGACAAGGACCTGCAGGCCCTGGAGCTCCAGCTGGCCGAGCGGCGGGAGAAGGCCGAGCGCGAGGAGTCCGAGCGGCACGCCGCCCAGGTCGCGCAGACCCAGAAGCTGGTCAGCGAGGCCGAGCAGCGTGCCCGGGCCGCGCAGGAGCGGGCCAAGGAGATCGAGCAGCGCGCCGAGGCGCGGCGGGTCGAGTCGGAGCGCAACGCCGCCGAGACTGTCGACAAGGCCAAGGCCCACTCGGAGAAGACCCTCAACGAGGCGAAGGCCGAGTCGCAGCGCCTGCTCACCGAGGCCCGCACCGAGGCGGAGCTGACCACCCAGGCCGCCCGCCGCGAGGTCGAGGACCTCACCCGGCAGAAGGACGCTGTCACGTCGCAGCTGGGTCAGATGCTCTCCGGCCTCGCCGGCATCGTTCCCGGAATGCCGGCGCAGGCCGCTCCGGCTGCCAAGCCGGAAGCAGCAAAGAAGACCGATGGCGGTCAGGAGCGGGTGCCCGCGGAGACCGCCGGCTGACGCGAGGGCGTCAGGTCGGGGCATCGACGGCGCGAGGTGACACCGGGTAACCGGTGCCACCTCGCGCCGTATGCGTTTCCTAACCCCTGGTATTCGCTGACCGCAACGGAGTGAAGTAGCTCCCACAAGGCCCGTCCGTATCGCCCCAGCAGGGCCCGTTGCGTGTGAGGATGGGGGCATGTCGCACGGCGAGGAACTGTTCGCTCTCGGCGGGGACGTGACGACGGAGCCCAGCTTCGAGTCCGCTCTGCGGGGGTACGAGAAGAAACAGGTCGACCGTTATGTCGCACGTGCTGAGCACGAGATCGCGACCCTCGCCTCCGAACGGGAACAGGCGTACACACAGATCCACAAGCTCGCCGGCCAGGTCGAGGTTCTCCAGCGCGACCTGACCCAGGTGCGCAAGCAGATGAACGTGGTCGACCGGGCGTCGTTCCGGCACCTCGGCCCGCGGGTCGAGTCGATCCTCACTCTCGCTGAGGAGCAGGCCGAGCAGATCCTCGCCGACGCGAACGGGGAGATCGAGGCGCGTCGTGCCGCGGCCGAGCACATCATCGAGGAGGCCCGCGAGCAGGCCGCGCGGGCTCTGAAGGACTTCGAGATCGCCCTCGCCGCCCGACGCGCGGAGGAGGAGCGGCACAGCGCCGCCCAGCGGGCCGAGGCGGACGCGACCCTGCGGGCGGCCAAGGACGAGTCGGCACAGTTGCGCAAGGCGGCGCAGGACGCGCTGGCGAAGGCCCAGCAGGAGGCCACCCAGCTGCGGGATTCCGCCAAGGAGATCCACGCCCGGGCCCAGCAGGAGGCCACCAAGCTGCGCGAGACGGCCCGCGAGACGCTGGCCAACGCCCGGCAGGAGGCCAGCGATCTGCGCGATGCCGCCAAGGAGGTGCACGCCAAGGCGCTCCAGGAGGCCAAGCGGCTCACCGACACGGCGACCGAGGCCGGTCGGGCCACCCATGCCAAGGCCCAGCAGGAGGCCAAGCAGATCATCGACGACGCGTCGATGGCGGGTCGGGCCACCCGCGCCAAGGCGCAGCAGGAGGCGGAGCGGCTGACGACGCAGGCCACCGAGTCGGCGAAGCGCAGCCGCGCCGAGACCGAGGCGTACGTGCAGCGAATGCGCACCGAGACCGAGGCGTACGTGCAGCACACCCGGGCACAGACCCAGCAGGAGCTGGGCGCGTGGCGGGCCGGGGTGGAGCAGGAGGTCAACTCCCGTCGGGAGGCGGCCGACCGGGAGTTGGCGCAGCGACGGTCCGCGGCCGAGCAGGAGTTCGCCAAGCGCCGCGACGAGCTGGACAAGCAACACGCGGCGCGCCAGCAGGAGCTGGAGGCTGGGCTCGCCAGCCGTCAGCAGGAGCTGGAGAACGGGTTCACCACCCGTCGGGACGAGCTGGAGAACGAATACTCCACGCGGAAGAACGAGCTGGAGACCGAGTACACGGCCCGCAAGAACGAGATCGAGCAGGGCGCGGCCGGCGTCCGCCAGGCGGCCGAGCAGGACGCGGCGGCGCTGCGCCAGCGGTCCGAGGCGGAGGCCGCCGGGCTGCTGAGCCGGGCCGAGACCGAGGCCAGCGACAAGCGCCACAAGGCCGACGAGCATGTCGCGGCGTCGCGGCGGCAGTTCGAGGAGTATGCGGCCACCACGCAGCAGCACCTTGCCACCACTCAGCAGCACCTGGCGGCGACCCAGCAGGAGTCGGCGGCGGGCCGTCAGCAGTTGGCCCAGGTGATGTTGGAGATCGCCCAGGCCCAGCAGCAGTTGGCGGATCTGCGGCAGGAGACCTGGAAGGCGCGGCAGGAGTCCGACGAGCTCCAGCGTCAGATGTCCGAGCTGCGGTTGCAGAGTGTCGCCGGTCCGATCGACGGGCCGACCGCGCCGGCCGTAGACGCCAGCGCGAACGGAGGCGTGCCCGGTGGTGGGGACGATGGCGTGAGCGTTGCCGCCGGCGCGGCCTCCGGGTCGGGTACGGGCACCGGGCTGAAGACGGAGCCCGCCGACACCAGGCAGCCGGTGAACGCCGGCGCGGAAGAGTCCGGGCAGTCCACGACCCGGCCGGTGGCCGAGCCGGTGACCACCGTGGATGGCGGGACGGCGAGCGCCGGGGTGGACGGGGAGCCGACCGTGGCCGCCGTTCCGGGCGAGGGTGGCCGGGGCGCCAAGCCCACCAAGATCACTAGCACCGGTGAGAACGGCAAGCGACCCACCAAGCCGACCACCGACGAGCGCAGCGCCAAGCCCAGCAAGGTCACCATCGACAAGGAGTGACGGGCACCCGCCCGCCGAAGCTTCGAAATCTTGGACACTTTCCGTCAGCGGTCGACGGAAAGTGTCCAAGATTCATTTCTGCGTCGGGTGGCGTAGGGGCGGGGTGGGGGTCCAGCCGGCTGCGACGAGGGCGCGTCGGACGGTGTCGGCGACCTCGTCCGGGCGGGCGCGGACCAGCCAGGCCGGGAAGCGCAGAATGCGGTCGCCGCTGGTCCAAACGTCGTTCTGCCGACGCATGTCGTCCGCCCACTGCTTGGCGTCCATGTGGTGCGCGCCGTCGATCTCCACCTGCACCCGCCACTCCCGCCAGTACGCGTCCAGCCAGCGGTTCCGACCGGCCGCGTCGACCCGGTGCTCCTGCAGGTCCGGGGCGGGCAGCCGGTGCCGGCGGCACAGCCGCAGGAAGTCGATCTCCGAGAGCGCCTGTGCGCCGCCCGCGATGTCGCTGATGGTCTGCCCGACCAGGCGCCGACGGGTGGCCCGAGGGAGGACGTCGAGCACCGCCTGCAACTCCTCGGGCAGCACCCGGCGTTGCTGGCAACCGGCGGCCAGAACCGACCGCGCCTCGTCCACGCCGGCCGCCCAACCCGCCGCGTCCACCAGGGCCCGCGCCGTCGTGGTGCGCGGTGGGCGGGCACGTTGGAGATGGGCCTCGGGGAGAACCGTCGTGCGGTGGACCAGGACGGCGGGCATGTCGATCGGAAGTCGACGCAGGGTGGCCCGCGCGGCACGGCGGGCTGCCGGCACCAGCACGTGCAGCGGCTCGCGTCGCAGTCCCCGTACCCCGGCTTCGGCGGCGGCGGACACCCCGGCCAGCACCGCCCTCGGCCCGGCCGCCAGCACCGCCACCCAGAGTTGTTGGTCGCGGGTGAGTCGGCCGTTGCCGGCCAGCAGGATCCCGCGGCAGATCGACCGCCACCGACCGGAGCGAATCCGGCCCCGCACCCGCCCCTCGCTGAGCAACCCGGCGACCTGCGCGGTCGTCAGCACGCCCGCCTGCTCGAAGGCGAGCCAGTCGAGTGTGTCGGCGTCATCGGCGGGCAGCATGCGGACAGCTTTCGCCGTTACGCGCCGCCCCACCACCAGATCTTGGACAGTTTCCGTTAGGCCGTAACGGAAACTGTCCAAGATCTGCACGGATTTGGCGGCGTCCGGGGTGGGTGTGGTCCTCGTCGAACTCCGCCTTGAGCAGCAGCCGGGCTTCCGCGCAGGGCCACTGCCGGCCGTTGGCCCGGCAGCACCACGCGGGTTGCAGCGGGGTGTGCGGCGTCCGCGCGCCGCCGGGTCGGGCAAACACGGGGTACGGCCCGAGTCGCGGATTGATGGTCGAGCAGATCGGCCGATGGTCGTCTCGATGCCACCACCGGGCTGCCGTCGGCGAGCCGTTGCTCCACGACCGCCCCCACCGGAGACCTTTCCGGACCGTTCAATCCGGCCCGAGATGCCGACAGTGGTTGGGTGGGGCACATGGAGCACCAGATTGACGGTCTCGTGGTCGATGGCGACCATGAGGTGGCTACGCTGCTGGCGCGTTGGGAGATGATCAGAAACGGTGCGTTGTCTCGCCGCCAGTCGATCGAGCTGATGAAGGAAGTTGTGACCTGATGGACCTGACCGGCGCGCTCTGGCGCACGTCCAGCCGTAGCGGCAACGGAGAGTGTGTCGAGGTGGCGGACAATCTGCCCGGGGTCGTGGGGGTGCGGGACAGCAAGGACCCGGCCGGTCCGGTGCTGGTGTTCGCGCCCGCCGCGTGGCGGGCGTTCGTGGCCGTCGCCCGTCGTCCGACGGCCTGAGCCGGGAGGTTCCTGGTGCCACAGCACGACCCGTCCGGCGACGAGCCGGACGTGACCCCCGGTCCCCCGCCAGCCGAAACCCCACAGCCGGCGGAGACGCCACCGTCGGCGGAAGCGCAGCCGACGGAGGCGCAGCCGGCATCGTCGGCGGCAACGCCACCGCCGGTGCCGGTCCCCGTCCCGGGGGTCGACCCGGATGAGCCGCCGGCGATCCCGTCCGGAAAGTTCGGCACACCGGGGCGGCCACTGCGCCGCAGCAGCTTCCTGCTCGGCTTCACCGGTGCGCTGGGCGTGCTGCTGGCGTACACCCTCTATCTGGGGATTCGCAATGCCGGCGGCATCCTCGTGCTGGTGGTGATCGCGCTCTTCCTCGCGGTCGGCCTCAACCCGGCGGTGGTCCGACTGGGCCGCTGGGGTGTGCCGCACGGCCTGGCGGTGGCGGGGGTCGCCCTGACGGTGGTGCTGCTGCTCTGCGGCGGCATCGTGGCGCTGGTCCCGCCGATCGTCACCCAGTCGGGGCAGTTCATCGACCAGATCCCGAGCCTGCTCGACGAGTTGCGCCGCAACCCGACGGTCAATGACCTGGTGGAGCGGTACGACGTGGTGGAGCGGGTGCAGGGCGCGGCCAACGCGGAGACGGTCGGACGGGCGCTCGGCGGCGTGCTGGGCGGCGCACAACTGATCTTCGGCACGGTGTTCCGGACGCTGACCGTGCTGGTGCTGACCATCTACTTCCTGGCCTACTTCGACAAGCTGCGCTCGCTGGGCTACTCGTTGGTGCCCCGGTCGCGGCGGCAGCGGGTGCAGCTGATCGGTGACGAAATACTGGCCAAGGTTGGCGCCTACATGGTCGGCGCGCTGAGCATCGCGGTGCTGGCCGGCGCGACCACCTTCGTCTTCGCGCTGATCGTCGACCTGCCGTACCCGTTCGCGCTGGCCGTGGTGGTCGCGGTGACCGACCTGATCCCGCAGATCGGCGCCACCCTGGGCGCGGTGATCGTGAGTCTGGTCGGCTTCGCCGCCGACCTGCCCACCGGCATCGCCTGCGCGGTCTTCTTCCTCATCTACCAGCAGGTGGAGAACTACCTCATCTACCCGAAGGTGATGCGGCGTTCGGTGGAGGTCAACGAGGTGGCCGCCCTGCTGGCCGCACTGCTCGGGGTGGCGCTGCTGGGTGTGGTGGGCGCGCTGATCGCCATCCCCACGGTGGCCGCGCTGCAACTGATCCTGCGCGAGGTGGTGCTGCCCCGCCAGGAGCGCCGCTGAGCGTCAGCCCGCCTGACCGGCGGCCAGGCGCCGGCGGACGGGCGGGTCAGTCCGCCTTGGTGGCGGCCGGGCCGGGGACGGGGGTGTCGGCGAAGGCGGCCACCGTCCGGTCGGCGTACGCGCTGACGTCGCCGGCCTCCATCGGGCCGTCCCAGGTTGTCGGCAGCGGCACCTCGACGACCGGGTTGACCCGCCGGACGATCTCGTCGAGCACCGTCTCCGCGTCGCCCACCCACAGGTGCTTGGCACCCGGAACCCCGACCACCTCGGCCTGCGGCACCGCGGCGAACCGCTCCCGCGCCTCGGTGGGGCGCAGGTAGTCGTCGAACTCCGGCACCAGCGCCACCAGCGGTCGACCCGAGTTGGCCCAGGTGGCCAGGTCCTCGGGGGTGGAGAAGCGCAGCGGCGGGGAGAGCAGGATCGCCCCGGCGATCGCCGGGTCGCAGCCGTACTTCAGCGCCAGGTCGGTGCCGAACGACCAGCCGACGAGCCAGATGTTGGGCAGCTCGGCGAACTCCGCGTACTCGATGGCGGCGGCCACGTCGTACCGCTCGCCCACCGCGCCGTCGAAGGCTCCCTCGCTGGTGCCGCGCACGCTGCTGGTGCCCCGGGTGTTGAACCGCAGCACCGCCAGGTCGGCCAGCGCGGGCAGCCGCCAGGCTGCCTTGCGGAACACGTGGCTGTCCATCATCCCGCCGTGGGTCGGTAGCGGGTGCAGGCAGACCAGGGTGGCCACCGGCGGCCGGTCGGCCGGCAGGGCCAGCTCACCGACCAGTCGCAGACCGTCGGCGGTGTGCAGCTCGATGTCCTCCCGGCGGCCGGGCAGGATCGACGACGCGCGGATCGCTGTGCTCACCGCCCAAGTCTGTCGTGAAGTCGCCGCCGCCGCCCGCCCAGGCACGAACAGGGTGACCCAGGTCGCTACCGGGCAGGTCGCCAAGCCCTTACGCGCCAGCGCTCCGGGCCTGGTCGCTCAGTAGCGCGGGGAGCCCCGGCCACGCTGCACCGCCGGGCCGCGCCGGTCCCGGGCCTGCCAGCAGCCGCTGTGCCAGTGCCGCCGGTCGGTCAGGTCACCCAGGCCGTCCGCGGGCCAGGCCACCAGGTGCGCCACCCCGGGCCGGATCTCCTGGTTACAACCGGGGCAGCGGTACGTCTTGACCGACGCGCCCGCGCCGATGCCGCGTACCTGCCAGGCACCGTCGGTCCACTGCTGCACCGAGGCGACGCCCTGCCGGACCCGGTCGGCGTCCAGGTTGGCGTTCTCGTCCCGGCGAGGGCGATTGCGACGGGGGCTCACAGTCACCAAGCGTACGTTCCGTCGGCGGGGACGATCTCGTGGCCAGCCCGCTCGACGGCTGAGATCACTACCAGCTCTCCGGTTGGATCGGATCGGTGGCGATCCGTGCTCCCGCCAGCAGGACCGCCGCGTCCGCCTCGGTGAAGCTGCTGCTTGGCGGGCGTTCGCTCCCCTGCGGCAGGCCGAAATCGACAGCCGCTGTCGTCCCCTTGATGCCGACCAGCTCCAACGTCGTCCCATTCGGGGAGAGGAACGCGGGTCGACCACCGACGGTCCGGTTCGTCCTCGTGCTCGTGCCCGCTGTGCTCAGGTACTGGTACCGCACCCACATGGCCTGGTAGTCCGAACGCTGAAGGGTGAGGTGGGCGGTGATGAGACGCGGGTACGAGGCGACGCCGACCGAGCAGGCGGTGACCTTCGCGCCGGCGGGGAGGGCGTCCAGCCGTAGCGGCGCCGCGCAACGCCGGGCCTCGTTGAAGCGCAGCGCTTGGACCGCCTCCTTCAGCACGGCCTGGTCCCCGCGCAGCATGACCGCCCGGGCGTACAGACCCGGCGCGGGCTGCCACAGCTTGACCAGCCCACGGGCCATGCCGAGCACCGGCCGGACCTTACCGTCGAAGGTCTGCGGGCCCGGTTCGGTCACGTCGAAGGATCTGCTGTCGATCTCGACGCTGACAGGTAGCTCGGGTGAGCTGCGCACGTCGACACGCACCGGTTCGCTGTCCGCCACGCTGAGTCGTAGGGATTCGCCCCCACCGTTGACCTCCCAGCCGAGGTAACGGGCCCGCGCCGGGTCGAGGCCGAAGTGCAGCACGTCCGGGTCGGTGCCGACCAGCGCCGGCTCGGCGGCAGCCCCGGGCACCCCGTCGACCCGGGGCGGCACCGGGGTGGCCCCGGTCGACGTGGTGGCGGTCCAGGGCAGCCGGTCGGTCAACCCGTCCAGGCCCGCCCCGGCCACTCCCACGATGCCGAGCGCGCCGACCAGGGACAACGCGGTCCCTGCGGCGACCCGGCGATGGAGTTGGCGGCGGCGGCCCCGAGCGTGGGAAGCCCGCAACAGCCGGTCGGCGTCCACGACGCCCTCGGCACGGTCGCGCAGGGTTCGGACGATCTGGTCGTCGAGGTCTGTCACGGTCGGCTCCCGTTGGCGGCCGGGGCGCCGCAGCGCTCCCGGAGGTTGGCGAGCGCCCGCATCGCGTGGGTGCGGACGGTGACCGGCGAGCAGTCCAGGATCTGCGCGATCGTCGCGTCGTCGAGGTCCTCGTAGAAGCGCAGCACCAGCACCGCCCGCTGGCGTTCGGGCAGGCCGAGGATCAGCCGCCACATCTCGTCCCGGTCGGCCGCCTCACGGCCGAGGTCGCCACGCTGCGCCCGGTCGGCGAAGGTGTCGACGACCAGCTCACGGTTGGACCGGCGACGCCACCAGGAGTTGTTGGCGTTGACCAGCATCCGACGTACGTACACGTCGGGCCGGTCCGCCCGCGAGATCTTGCGCCAGTGCACGTACGCCCGGGACAGCACCTCCTGGGTGAGGTCCTCGGCCCGGTGCTCGTCACCGGTCAGCAGCCGCGCCAGCCGGATCAGGGCCGGGCCGCGGCTGCCGACGTACTCCTCGAAGGTCACACCATGCAGACGCCGCCGGAGCCGTCCGGCGTTGACCCGGTCAGCGGTGCGAGTGGTCGCGGAAGCCGCGGCGGGTCTTGCGGCCCAGGTAGCCGGCGGTGACCAGGTGCTCCAGCAGCGGCGCGGGCGCGAAGCCCGGCTCGCGCAGTTCCAGGTACAGCTCGCGCTGGATGGCCAGGGAGACGTCCAGCCCGACCACGTCGAGCAGCTCGAACGGGCCCATCGGGTAGCCGCAGCCCAACTTCATGGCGTGGTCGATGTCGTCGGCCGTCGAGTAGCTGGCCTCCAGCATCTTCACCGCGTCGTTCAGGTACGGGAAGAGGAGCGCGTTGACGATGAAGCCGGACCGGTCGCCGCAGACCACACCGGTCTTGCCTAGTGCGGCGCAGACGGCGCGGGCGGTGGCGGTGGCCTCCGGGGAGGTGCGGATGGTGCGGACGACCTCGACCAGCGGCATGACCGGGGCCGGGTTGAAGAAGTGCAGCCCCACCACGTCGGCCGGCCGCTGGGTGGCCATCGCCACGTCGATCACCGGCAGCGACGAGGTGGTGGTGGCCAGCACCACGCCCGGCTTGCAGATCTCGTCGAGGCTGGCGAAGAGTGCCTTCTTGACGCTCAGCTCCTCGACGACCGCCTCGACCACCAGGTCGACGTCGGCGAGATGGTCGAGCGTGGCGGACCAGCTGATCCGGCCCAGGGCGGCGTCCCGGTCGGCCTCGGCGAGCTTGCCGCGCACCACGCCCTTGTTCAGCGAGGTCTTCACCGCCTCGCAGACCTTCGCGGACTTCTCCATGCCACGGGTCACCGAGACGACCTCGTAGCCGGCCTTCGCGAAGACCTCGATGATCCCGGTGGCCATCGTTCCGGAGCCGACCACGCCGACCTTCGCGATGGCGCGCGCGCCGTCGGCGAGCGCGCTGTCCGTGGCCAGCGGCGTCGCCTCATCCGGTACGACCACCGGGGAGCCGGGCCGTTCGTAGGTGTAGAAGCCCCGGCCCGACTTCCGGCCGAGCAGCCCTGCCGTCACCATCTGCTTGAGCAGCGGCACCGGGGCGTGGCGGCGGTCCCGCCCGCCGCGCCGGTACATGGTGTCCAGGATCTCGTATGCGGTGTCCAGGCCGATCAGGTCCATCAACGCCAGCGGGCCCATCGGCAGGCCGCAGCCGAGCTTCATGGCGGCGTCGATGTCCTCCCGGGTCGCGTAGTGCGACTCGAACATGCCGACCGCGTGGTTGAGGTAGCCGAAGAGCAACGCGTTGGCGATGAAGCCGGCCCGGTCGTTGATGGTGACGTCGACCTTGCCGAGCCGGGCGCAGAGCGCCTCCACGTCGGCGACCACCTCGGGTGCGGTGACGACAGTGCGGACCACCTCGACCAGCTTCATGACCGGGGCCGGGTTGAAGAAGTGGATGCCGATCACCTGGTTGGGTCGGCTGGTGGCGACGGAGATCTCGGTGACGCTCAACGACGAGGTGTTGGTGGCGAGGATCGTCTCCGGGCGGCAGACCCGGTCCAGTTCCGCGAAGATCCGCTGCTTGAGGTCCAGGTGCTCGGGCACCGCCTCGATGACCAGGTCGACGGAGTGCAGCGCGTCCAGCCCGACCGCGAAGTGCACCCGCTCGTGCAGGGCGTCGCGGTCCGCCTCGGCGAGCTTGCCCTTGGCGACCGCCCGGTCGGTGGAGCCCTTCAGGGTGGCCCGACCGCGCTCCAGCGCCGGCGCGGAGATTTCCACTGCCACCACGTCGATGCCGTTGCGGGCGAAGACCTCGACGATGCCGGCACCCATGGTGCCCAGCCCCACCACACCCACGGTGCTGAACTCGCGCGCCACGACCGGCCTCCCCAGAGACTCCGCACGGCCACTGAACGGCCGCTAAGGTTATGCGCGCGAGTCTGCCACGTGACGGTGAGTTGTCGAGACGCCGTGGCATATTTCACCCACGGCTCAGCAGCGCAGCTACCCGGCCGACACGCTGGTCAGGGCCAACAACTCCGCGACGAACTCCGCCGGGCGCTCCAGGTGCGGGCTGTGCCCACAACCGGGCAACACCACCTCGTGGTACGCGCCGCCGGCCGCCGCGTACCGGTCGAGCACCGCCCGGGTCTGGCCGACCATCGGCTGCGGTGGGCAGGCGTCAGCGCCGGGCCAGCCGGGCACGAGATCCAGCGAACCCAGGTACGCCAGGTCGAAGAGCGAGGTGTCCGAGACGATGACGTCGACGTCTCCGCGTACCCAGGTGACCGGCGGTTTCTCGGCGACGGCCACCAGTTCGTCGGCGAGCCGGAACCAGGCGGGCGCGAGCGCGTTGAGCACCCCGCGCTCCCCCGGAGCGGTGCCCGGCCAGTTCTCCGACGGCACCGCCGTGCCCGGGTAGTTGTCGTCACCGGTGGCGGTGGAGAGCACGGTGTCCAGCAGCAGTTCCTCGTCCTCGACCAGAGAGGCGGGATCGGCCACATAGGTGGCTCGTAGCACGGCGCGCGGGCTGGCCGGCGCGTCCGAGCTCCGGTCACCGGCCGCGAGGCGGGCGACGAAGTCCGGGTTCGCCGTGCCGGCGCCGGTGCCGGCGAAGTCGGGGGTGGTCGGCGTGCCGGTCAGGTCGCGGGTGCCGCCGAAGCCGTACGGGGAGACCGGTGCGGCGAGCAGCAACGCCCCCACGCGCTGCGGATGGTCGACCAGCAGGCGCATCGCCACCCCGCCGCCGAGGGAGTGCCCGACCACCACCGGGCGCGCGTCGGCGTCGAAGAGCGTCGGGTCGTCCAGCAGGGCCGCCACGTCGTCGGCGAAGTCCCGCAGGCCCCGGGTGGCGTCCACCGGGGCGGTCGCGGAGTCGCCGTACCCCCGCAGGTCGGGGGCGACCACCCGCATCGTCGGTGGCAGACGGCGGACCAGCGGCTCCCAGAACAGCGCGGACGAGCAGTTGCCGTGGATCAGCAGCACGGGTATGCCGTCCGGCGGGCCGGCCACCCGTACCGCCTGAGTGATGCCGTTCGCCGTCACGGTCCGCTGCTCGGTCTCCATCCGCGGCATGGTGCCACGGGTGTCCCCACCGGTCCAGGTGTCGGGCCGCCACCCAACGGAGCTACCCGGTGTGGCAGGCCGCCAGATCAGCGACGCGAGCCCGGTGGCGCGGCCAGCGGCAGCGGCAACGTCGGTCGGACGTCGCGCCGGGACGGGCCGAAGCTGAGCCCCACCGGGTCGGTGAGCGCCACCCCGGGGTCGAACAGGCGCAGTTCGGTACGGCCCAGCCGGATCACGTCACCGTCGGAGAGTCGTTCCACCTCGGTGATCCGCCGGTCGTTGAGCCAGGTGCCGTTTGTGGAGCCCAGGTCCCGCAGGGACGGGCCCTCCGGTGCCAGCCACACCTCGGCGTGGCGACGGCTCAGGTGTGGGTCGCTGATGACCACCTGACCTGTCGGCGCTCGGCCGATCACCTGTATCTCGGCTCGCATACGAAAGCTCGCGCCGCGCATCGGTCCACCCGCGACCGTCAACAGCGGCATCAGTTCCGGATGTTCCTCCATGGACAGTCAGCCCTCCACCCCACACCGTCACTCCGCGCGTCAGCTTGCCATCAGACGGTAGTCGTCAATACCGACCGGCCGGTCAGCCTCTCGTCACCTCCCGGCCACCTGCCGTTCGACGATTCGGGCGGGCCCCATCCGTCATCAACGCCCTGACCTGCACTGATCAACGATCGGCCGGGGTGATGCGACGCCGGCCCCCCGGCCCCGAATCGGGGACCCTACCGGTGAGTAATCCTCGGGTCTAGACTTCCGCCATGACGGCAGTGCATATCCCGGGCGAACCGGTCATCGACGCGGGTCAGTTGGTCTCCACCAGCCCGGCGACCGGCGCTGAGGCCGGTCGCCTCCCGGTCGCCACCGACGCCGACGTGCGGCAGGCCGTCGACCGCGCCCGCGCCGCCGGCGAGTGGTGGGCCGGCCTCGGCTTCACCGGCCGCCGTCAGCGGATGCTGCGGTGGCGTGCCCTGCTCGCCAAGCGCATCGAGCAGTTGGCCGAGTTGGTGCACGTCGAGGGCGGGAAGCCGACCGCCGACGCCATCGTCGAGATCGTCACCGCGATCGAGCACATCGACTGGGCCGCCCGCAACGCCGGCCGCGTGCTCGGTCCACGTCGGGTGCGGTCCCGGCTCATCCTCGCCGAGTTCTCCGGGCACCTCGAATACCAGCCGCACGGGGTGGTCGGCGTTATCGGGCCGTGGAACTATCCGGTCTTCACGCCGATCGGCTCCGCCGCGTACGCCCTCGCCGCCGGCAACGCCGTGGTGCTCAAGCCGAGCGAGTACACGCCCGCCGTCGGCCAGTGGCTGGTGGACAGCTTCGCCGAGGTGGTGCCCGAGCAGCCGGTGTTCACCGCAGTGCACGGGCTGGGCGACGTGGGCGCGGCGCTGTGCCGCTCCGGCGTCAACAAGCTGGCCTTCACCGGCTCCACCGCCACCGCCCGAAAGGTGATGGCCGCCTGCGCCGAGACGCTGACCCCGGTGCTCATCGAGGGCGGCGGCAAGGACGCCATGATCGTGGACAGCGACGCCGACCTGGACGCGGCCGCCGAGGCGTGCGTCTGGGGCGGCATGACCAACGCCGGCCAGACCTGCATCGGCATCGAGCGGGTGTACGCGGTCGACGCCGTCTTCGACGCCTTCGTCGACAAGGTGGTGACCCGCGCCGGTCGGCTGACGGTCGGGCCGGAGGGCACCGACATCGGCCCGATCACCATGCCCAGGCAGATCGACGTGATCCGCCGGCACATCGACGCCGCGATCACGTCCGGCGGGCGCGCCGTACTAGGCGGCCCGAGCGCCGTACAGCCGCCGTACGTCCACCCCACAGTGCTGGTGGACGTACCGGAGGAGTCGGCCGCCGTCCGCGAGGAGACCTTCGGTCCCACGCTGACCATCAGCCGGGTCCGCGACGCCGACGAGGCCGTCACCCGCGCCAACGCCCTGTCGTACGGCCTCGGGGGTTCCGTCTTCGGCAGTCGGCGGGCGGTGGCCACCGCCCGCCGACTGCGCTCCGGGATGGCGTCGATCAACTCCACGCTGACCTTCGCCGGCATGTCCACCCTGCCGTTCGGCGGTGTGGGCGACTCCGGGTTCGGGCGGATCCACGGGGAGGACGGCCTGCGTGAGTTCGGTCGGGCCAAGGCGATCACCCGACGTCGTGCCCGGTCACTGCTGCCGTCGATGACCTTCGAGCGCACCCCGGCCGACGTGGCCCGACTCGTCAAGGCCATCAAGGTCATGTACGGAAGGTAAGTGTCGGATAACCGATCATCAACAAGGATCGGTGTATCCACATGTTTATACGCCGTGGTCACGGCGGTACATTGCGTTAAATGGGCCCCAATCGATTGCGCTACCGCCTTGTCGACAGTGATCAGTCGTGGAGCGCCCGACGGCGTCGGCACCGCTCGGACTGGCTGGCGCGCACCTTTCCCGACATCGGCGACATGCACGTGGTCGACCTCGGTGGTCGGCTCGGCACCTGGCACCGCTCCACCGTCCGACCGGCCCGGGTGACAGTCGTCAACCTGGAGCAGCCGCCCGCCGTCGTCCCGGAATGGGCCCACGTCGAGCAGGCCGACGCCTGCGACCTGCCCGCGCACCTCACCAAGGGCAGCTACGACCTGGTCTTCTCGAACTCTGTGCTGGAGCATGTGGGCGGGCACGAACGCCGGATCCGCTTCGCCGCCGCCGCCCGCTCACTGGCCGACCGGCACTGGGTGCAGACGCCCTACCGCTACTTCCCCATCGAGCCACACTGGATCGCGCCCGGCATGCAGTTCCTGCCGGTACGACTGCGCACCGCGTTCGCCCGACGTTGGCCGTTGGGGCACAAGCCGACGCGCAGCCACGACGCCGCCATCCACCAGGTGCTCTGGACCGAGTTGTTGGACCGCTCGCAGATGCGCCACTACTTCCCGGACTCGACAATGCTGGTGGAGCGGGTGTTCGGTCTGCCGAAGTCACTGATCGCGGTGCGCAACGGGTAGGACGCCCTCAGAAGAGGGTCAGCTCGTCCTTCACGATGCCGCGCAGCTTGTCGTAGTCCACGACCACACACCGGATGCCCCGATCGGTGGCGAGCACCCGGGCCTGCGGCTTGATCTCCTGGGCGGCGAAGACCCCGACGACGGGGCTGAGCAGCGGGTCACGGTTCATCAGTTCGAGATAACGGGTCAACTGCTCCACCCCGTCGATGTCGCCACGCCGCTTGACCTCGACGGCGACCGAGCCCGAGTTGGCATCCCGGCACAGCAGGTCGACCGGGCCGATGGCCGTCATGTACTCGCGGCGGACCAGCGTGAACCCCTCACCAAGGGCACCCGGGTTGGCGGCCAGCAACTCCTGCAGGTGCGCCTCCACCCCGTCCTTGCGCAGGCCCGGATCCACACCCAGCTCGTACGAGGTGTCCTGGAAGATCTCCTCCAGGGTGATCCGCAGCTCCTCGCCAGCCTTGTTGACGACCCGCCACACACCGGGGGCCTCCTCCAACCGACACGGCGGGCTCATCCAGTTCAACGGCTTGTACGCACGGTCGTCGGCATGAATGGACACCGACCCGTCCGCCTTCACCATCAGCAACCGGGTGGCCAGCGGCAGGTGAGCCGAGAGCCGTCCGACATAGTCCACCGAGCACTTCGCAATGACCAACCGCACCCGACGAGGGTAGCCGAGCACCCCCCGGTCGCCAGCGAGCGGCACTGGCGCGTCGATGCGATGCTGAGACCGTGTTCGAAGTCCTCACCGGCACCGGTCTCGCCGCCTCGGCGGGGCTGAACGCCTACATACCCCTGCTCATCCTCGGCCTGCTCGGCCGTTACACCGACCTGATCGACCTGCCCAGCGGCTGGACCTGGCTCGGCAACGGCTGGGTCATCGCCATCATGGCCGTGCTTCTCGCCGTGGAGATGGTCGCGGACAAGGTGCCAGTGGTCGACCACATCAACGACGTGGTGCAGACCGTGGTCCGACCCACCGCCGGTGGCCTGGCCTTCGGCGCCGGCTCCTCGTCGGAGACGGTGACGGTCAGCGACCCGGGGAGCTTCTTCTCGTCCCACCAGTGGGTGCCGGTCGTCACCGGCGTACTGCTGGCGTTGGGCGTGCACCTGCTCAAGTCCGCGGCCCGCCCGGTGATCAACGCGACCACCGCCGGGATCGGCGCCCCGGTCGCCAGCACCGCCGAGGACGCCACCAGCGTGGTGGTCTCCCTGGTGGCGATCATCCTGCCGGTGCTGGTGCTCGTCGTCCTGGTCGGCCTGGTGTTCTTCACCTTCTGGTTCTTCCGTCGTCGATCTGAACGACGCCGCGAAAGAGAGGCCGCCCGCGCCGCCGGCTTCCGCGTCTGACGCGGCGGATCGGCGGCCCGCCATACCTCGGCTTCGGGGGTCGACAAAAGCCTAGGATCGGGGCAAGAACCTAGAGGAGGTCGGCATGACCGCAGCGTTGGAGATGCCCCGAGTCCAGGAATGTGTGGTCGCCGCGTGCGCGTACAACCAGTCGGGTGACTGCCACGCCTTCGCGATCACCATCGGCAGCATGGATCACGCCCACTGCCACACCTTCGTCGAGTCGCCCGTCCGTGGCGGCGTGGAGAGCCTGATCGCGCAGGTGGGCGCCTGCCAGCGCGCCGACTGCCGGCACAACGAGCAGCTGGAGTGCCACGCGGCGTCGATCAGGGTCGGCCCGGACAACGACATGGCCGACTGCATGACCTACTCCGGCCGCTGACCCACGCCGGCCGACCACCCACGCCGGGCGCTGACCCATGTCGGCCGGCGACCGGCCGGGACAGCGTGCGATCAGGGCAGGTCGTTGGCGTGACGGATGACCGTCACCAGGTCGTCGATGATGCCGGTGAGGGCGAAGTCCTTCGGGGTGAAGACCCGGGCGACCCCGGCCGCCCGGAGGGTGTCCGCGTCACTGGCCGGAATGATGCCGCCCACCACCACCGGCAGGTCCGGCCGGCCGGCGGCGCGTAGCCCGTCGAGCACCGCGGGCACGGCGGCCAGGTGCGACCCGGAGAGCACGGAGAGCCCGACCAGGTCGACGTCCTCCTCGACGGCGGCGGCGACGATCTGCCCTGCGGTCAACCGGATGCCCTGGTAGACGACCTCGAAGCCGGCGTCACGGGCGCGTACCGCGATCTGCTCCGCGCCGTTGGAGTGCCCGTCCAGGCCCGGCTTGCCGACCAGCAGCCGCAGCCGGCCGCTGCCCAGCTCCCGCGCGGTGGCGGTGACCCGCTCGCGGACCGCCACGAGGCCCGGCTCCCCACCGCCGCCGGTGGCACCGGCCAGGCCGGTCGGCGCCCGGTACTCGCCGAAGACCTGGCGCAGCGCGCCGGCCCACTCGCCGGTGGTGACCCCGGCCCGCACGCACTCCACTGTGGCCGGCATCAGGTTGGTGGTGGTCGCGGCATCCGCGCGCAGCCGGGCCAGCGCCGCGTCGACGACGGTCGCGTCCCGGTCGGCCCGCCACCGGCGTACGCCGTCCACGGCGGCCGCCTCGACCGCGGGATCGACCTGCTCGACGGCGTTCGCGCCGGCGGCGGTCAGCGGGGAGGGTTCGGTCTCGGTGTACCGGTTGACCCCGACCACCACGTCGGCACCGGACTCCATCCGCCGACGGCGCTCGGCCAGCGACGCGACCAACGCGCTCTTGAGGTAGCCGGTCTCCACGGCGGCAACGACGCCGCCCAGCTCCAGCACCTTGTCCAGCTCGACCCGCGCCCCGGCGACGACCTCGTCGACCAGCGCGGTCATCACGTGCGAGCCGGCGAAAAGGTCGGGATATTCGAGCAGATCCGACTCGTACGCCAGGACCTGCTGCATCCGCAACGACCACTGCTGGTCCCAGGGGCGGGGCAGGCCCAGCGCCTCGTTCCAGGCGGGCAGCTGCACCGCGCGGGCCCGGGCGTCGCGGGACATCGTCACGCCGAGCATCTCCAGCACGATGCGCTGGATGTTGTTCTCCGGCTGCGCCTCGGTGAGGCCCAGCGAGTTGACCTGCACCCCGTAGCGGAACCGCCGTTGTCTGGCGTCGGTGACCCCGTACCGGTCCCGGGTGATCTCGTCCCAGAGCACGCCGAACGCGCGCATCTTGGCGATCTCCTCGACGAAACGCACCCCGGCGTTGACGAAGAACGAGATCCGCTGGACCACGTCGCCCATCCGCTCGGCCGGCACCTGGCCGGAGTCACGGACCGCGTCGAGCACGGCGACCGCGGTGGCCAGCGCGAAGCCGACCTCCTGCACGGGCGTGGCGCCGGCCTCCTGGAGGTGGTACGAGCAGATGTTGACCGGGTTCCACCGGGGCATCTCGCGCAGCGTGTACGCCACCACGTCGGCGGTGAGCCGCAGCGACGCCGCCGGCGGAAAGATGTAGGTACCCCGGGACAGGTACTCCTTGATGATGTCGTTCTGGGTGGTGCCCGAGCAGCGGGCCAGGTCGGCGCCCTGCTCCAGCCCGACGGTGCCGTACAGGGCGAGCAGCCACATCGCCGGGGCGTTGATGGTCATCGAGGTGTTCGTGTCGGCGAGCGGGAGACAGTCGAAGAGCGCCCGCATGTCGCCGAGGTGGGCCACCGGCACGCCGACCCGCCCGACCTCGCCGGAGGCGAGTTCGTGGTCCGGGTCGTACCCGGTCTGAGTGGGCAGGTCGAAGGCGACCGACAGGCCGGTCTGCCCCTTCGCCAGGTTACGGCGGAAGAGGGCGTTGGTCGCAGCGGCCGACGAGTGGCCGGCGTAGGTGCGCATCACCCACGGGCGGTCCCGCTCGGGCAGTCGCCCCGGGAATGCCGTCTCATCCATGGCCGGAGTCTAAGTTACCGTTCAGTAAAAGGAGCTGTGGAAAACCACACAGGTCCATGTCGGGGACGTCCGGGTGTCACGTACGCGCAGTGGCGCGGACCACCACACCCCGGGCAACAGGCATTGTGGCCAGGGCGCACACTTGACGCCATGGATGACGAGCTGGCCATCTGCGTCCGGGGGCTGCGCAAGGCGTACGGCGACAACGTGGCGGTGGCGGGCGTGGATCTGGACGTCCACCGCGGCGAGGTGTTCGCGTTGCTCGGCCCGAACGGCGCCGGCAAGACCACCACGGTGGAGATCCTGGAGGGTTACCGCCGCCGGGACGCCGGCGAGGTCACCGTCCTCGGCGTCGATCCGGCCCAACCGGACGCTGACTGGCGCTCCCGGGTCGGCATCGTGCTCCAGGGCACCGGCGAGTTCGACGAGCTGACCGTGGCCGAGGTGATCCGGCACTTCTCCGGCTTCTATCCCGACGCGGACGACCCGGACAAGGTGATCGAGCGGGTCGGGCTGGCCGACAAGGCGAAGGCCCGGACGCACACCCTCTCCGGTGGGCAGAAGCGCCGTCTGGACGTGGCCCTGGGCATCATCGGCCGTCCCGAGCTGCTCTTCCTCGACGAGCCGACCACCGGTTTCGACCCGGAGGCCCGCCGTGAGTTCTGGGAGCTGGTCCGCGATCTCGCCGCGGCCGGCACCACCATCGTGCTCACCACCCACTACCTGGACGAGGCCGAGGCCCTCGCCGACCGGGTCGGCGTGATCGCCGGAGGCCGGCTGGTCGAGGTCGCCGCGCCCAATCGGCTGGGCAATCGGCAGGAGGCCCTCGCGACGGTCTCCTGGCGTACCCCGGAAGGGACGCTGGAAAGCGCGCAGAGCGCGACGCCGACGGCCTTCGTGGCCGACCTCGCCGCGCGCTACGGCGGCGAGGTCCCCGGGCTCACGGTGACCCGGCCGACCCTGGAGGACGTCTACCTCACCATGATCGGACACGCGCGATGACGACCACGACGAAGCCGGCGACGCCGGTCACCGCGACTCGCGGCCGGCGGCCGGGTGCCGGCGCGCTCGCCCTGCGCCAGGGCCGACTGGAGATCACCCAGTTCCTGCGCAGCCGGGAGTCGGTGGTCTTCACGATGGGCTTCCCCATCATCATGATCCTGATCTTCGCGTCGATCTTCGACGGCACGATCGGCGGCGGGGTCAAGTTCACCCAGTACTTCATCACCGGCATGATCGCGACCGGCCTGATGACGGTGAGCTTCCAGAACCTCGGCATCTGGATCCCGATCGAGCGGGACCGGGGCGTGCTCAAGCGCTACCGGGGCACGCCGATGCCGAAATGGGTCTGGTTCGCCGGCAAAGTGATCATGGTGGTGGCGATCGGGATCGCCGAGACGGTCCTGCTGCTGGCCGTCGCGGTGGCGCTGTTCGACCTCGACCTGCCGGGCACCGCCACGAAGTGGTTCACCTTCGGCTGGGTCGCCGTGCTCGGGGTGACCGCGTGCACCCTGTGCGGCATCGCGATCTCGTCGCTGGCCCGCACCGCCCGCAGCGGCTCGGCGGTGGTCACCCCGGTCGCCCTGGTGCTCCAGTTCATCTCCGGGGTGTTCTTCGTCTTCACCGACCTGCCCACCTGGATGCAGCAGGTGGCGGCGCTGTTCCCGCTCAAGTGGATGTGCCAGGGGTTGCGGTCGGTGTTCCTGCCGGAGAGCTTCGGCGCCCAGGAGCCGGGCGGCTCGTTCGAGCTGGGCCGGGTGGCGGTGGTGCTGGCCCTGTGGTGCGTGATCGGTGTGGTGCTCTGCCTGACCACCTTCCGCTGGACCACCAAGCGCGACGGCTGACCCCTTTCCGGGGCCCCCGATCCGCCTCGGGGCTGCCAGACTCTGACGATGGCCGCTCGACCGACCCGGCGCGGGCTCCTGCTCGCAGGGGCAGCGGCGACGGCGCTGGCGGTCGGGGTCGGCTGGACGGCCCGCGACCTGATCCGCCCGTCGCCGACGCGACCCGTCCCGCCGGACGCGCCCGCCGGCGACGAGCGACTGGTCAGCCGTCCGTCCGCCGCACGTGGGCGCTCAGTCGACTTCTACACCGCCGTCCCGGACGGGCACGGCGACGGTCAGGGGTTGCCGGTCTGCCTGGTGCTGCACGGCGCGTCCACCACCGCACGGGACTTTCCCGGGCTCGGCCTGGGGCGCTTCCTGACCGACGCGGTGCGTCGGGGCGCGCCGCCGTTCGCGCTCGCCGGAGCGACCGGCGACCGCCTCTCCTGGCGCCCCACCGGCCGGGACGACCCGCAGCGGATGGTGCGGGAGGAGTTGCCGGCCTGGTGCTCCGAACGGGGCTTCGACGCCACCCGACTGGCGGCCTGGGGCTGGTCCATGGGGGGCTTCGGCTCGCTGTTGCTTGCCGCCACCTGGCCGGGGCTGCTCCGGGCGGTGGCGGCCTTCTCCCCCGCCGTCGCGTCCGGTGATGCCGTCTTCGCCGGTGTCGACCGGCTGCGCGGCACTCCGCTGGGCCTCTGGTGCGGCCGCCAGGACGACTTCCTCACCGACGTGCAGGCGCTGGAGCGAGCCCTTCCCGAGCCGGCCGCCCGAGCCGAGTACGCCGACGGCGGGCACGACTTCCGGTACTGGGGCTCGGTCATACCCGCTGCCCTCGACTTCGTCGCGGCGGCGCTGGCCGCGCCGCCCGGCCCGAACTGAGCTGGACCGCGGGGGCCCGCGAACGGGCCCCGCGGCTGCCGGTCTCAGTAGGTGTAGAAGCCCTTACCGGTCTTGCGGCCCAGGTCGCCGGCGGTGACCATGCGCTGGAGCAGCTCCGGCGGGAAGAACTTCTCGTCGGCGGTGTCGGTGTAGATGTTCTTCGAGGCGTGCAGCAGCACGTCCACGCCGGTCAGGTCGGTGGTGGCCAGCGGGCCCATCGCGTGCCCGAAGCCCAGCCGGCAGGCGGTGTCCAGGTCCTCCGCGGACACCACCCCGGACTCGACCAGCTTGACCGCCTCCATCACCAGGGCAGAGATCAGCCGGGTGGTGACGAAGCCCGCGATGTCCCGGTTGACCACGACGACCGTCTTACCGATCTCCTCGGCGAAGGCCCGCGCGGTGTCCAGCGTGGCGTCGCTGGTCTTGTAACCGCGCACCAGCTCGCAGAGCTGCATCATCGGCACCGGGGAGAAGAAATGGGTGCCGACCACCGCCTCGGGCCGCTCGGTCACCGCGGCGATCTGGGTGACCGGGATCGCCGAGGTGTTGGTGGCGAGCACCGCGTCCGACTTGCAGATCTTGTCCAGGGCGCGGAACACCTCGTGCTTGATCTCCAGCCGCTCGAAGACCGCCTCGACCACGATGTCCGCGTCCGCCGCCGCCTCCAGGTCGGTGGTCGGCGTGATCCGAGCCAGCGTCGCCTCGACCTCGGACGCCTCGATCTTGCCCTTCTCGGCGAACTTCTCCAGTGACTTCCGAATGCCGCCCAGACCCCGGGTGGTGGCCGCGTCGTCCAGGTCGCGCAGCGTCACCTGCCAGCCCGCCTGCGCCGCCACCTGGGCGATGCCGGAACCCATCAACCCGGCCCCGACGACCGCGAGTCGACCCGCCATCTGCTTCTCCCTCGCTGCGATTGAGTGCCTGCCTGCACCCTAGTCGGCGAGCCTGAACGATGGCTAAGTGGCGGTCGGGCCGGGTCGTGGGCCCTCAGATCTCCAGTGCCGGCTCCTCCGACGTGGTGCCCCGCTCGACCGCCACCCCGAGCGCACGCAGGTCGGCCACGAAGTCCGGGTAGCCCCGGTCGACATGGTGCACGTGGGAGACCTCGGTGACCCCCTCCGCGCAAAGTCCAGCGATGATCAACCCCGCTCCGGCCCGGATGTCGGTGGCCCGCACCGGGGCACCGGAGAGCCGATGCCGGCCCCGGACCACAGCGTGATGCCCGTCGGTCTTGATGTCCGCACCGAGCCGCATCATCTCGTTGGCGAACATGAACCGGCCGTCGAAGATGTTCTCGGTGATCAGGGAGGCGCCGTCGCTGACGGCCGCCAGCCCGATCGCCATCGGCAGCAGATCGGTGGCGAAGCCGGGGTACGGCAGCGTCACCACGTCCACCGCCCGGGGCCGCTCGTCCATCCGTACGCGGAAGCCGTCTCCCCGGGTTTCCACCAGCGCGCCGGCGGCCACCACCTTGTCCAGGGCGATCTCCAGGAAGGCCGGGTCCAGCCCGGTCACCGTCACGTCGCCCCGGGTCATCGCCGCGCCGAACGCCCAGGTGCCTGCGACGATCCGGTCCCCCACCGTGGCGTGGCGCACCGGACGCAGACCGGGCACACCGGTGATTCGCAACGTCGACGTGCCCGCGCCGACGATGCGCGCGCCCATCTGGTTGAGCATCGTGCAGATGTCGACGATCTCCGGCTCCCGGGCCGCGTTGTCGATCATCGTGGTGCCCTGGGCCAGCACCGCCGCCATCACCAGGTTCTCGGTCGCGCCGACGCTGGGGAAATCCAGCACGATGTCCGCGCCACGCAGCCCGTGCGGGGCGGAGGCGATGACGAAGCCGTGCTCACCGGAGATCTCCGCGCCCATCCGGGTCAGCCCGGAGATGTGCATGTCCAACCCCCGCGACCCGATCGCGTCGCCGCCGGGATGGGCCACCCGCACGTACCCCCGACGGGCCAGCAACGGGCCGAGCACGCAGATCGACGCGCGCAACCGTCGGACCAGGTCGTAGTCGGCCTCCGCGCCCGGCTGCTCGGGTACGTCGATCGTCACCGACCGGGACCGGGCCACGCCGCCACGGGCGACCATCGGGTCGACCGGGTCGTCCGCGTCGAACTGGACGTCGCAGCCCAGCCGACGCAGCACCTCTCCCATGATCGCGATGTCGGTGATCCGGGGGACGTTGGTGATCACACTGCGGCCGGGCGCGAGCAGCGCGGCGGCCATCAGCTTCAACGCCGAGTTCTTGGCACCGACCACGTGCACGGTGCCGGACAGTCGGGCGTCACCGCGTACCCGGATGACGTCGACATCGTTGACCGCCGAATCGCCGGCGTCGCCGGGGCCCACCACCACCGGCCAGCCGGCGGTGCTGTCCGGCCGCGCCGGGATCGTCAGGTCGGGAATCCGTAGGCTGTGCGTCATGGCCGTCCACCTCACGCGCATCTACACCAAGGCCGGCGACGCCGGCATGACCAGGCTGAGCAACAACGAGCAGGTGCCGAAGACCGATCCACGGATCGCCGCGTACGCGGATGTCGACGAGTGCAACGCGGCGATCGGCGTCGCGCTCGCGCTGGGAAATCTCGACGAGGAGCTTCGCGGGGTGCTGGGGTCAGTGCAGAACGACCTGTTCGACGTCGGCGCCGACCTGTCCACCCCGGTCGAGCCGGAGCCGAAGTACCCGCCGCTGCGGGTGACCGAGCAGTACGTCGAGCGCCTGGAGGGCTGGTGCGACGAGTACAACGCACGCCTGAGCAAGCTCGACTCCTTCATCCTCCCCGGCGGCACCGCAGGTGCGGCGCTGCTGCACGTGGCGCGGACCGTCGCCCGGCGTGCCGAACGGGCAGCGTGGGCGCTGGTAAGCCACGATCCGGAACGAACCAGCACGCTCCCGGCAAAGTATCTCAACCGGCTCTCCGATCTGCTCTTTATCCTGTCAAGAACGGCAAATCCGGCAGGAGACGTGCTATGGGTGCCGGGCGGCAAGCGCTGAACGTCGGCGCTCCGCACCACGTCGAGGTCTGGTTTCCCACTCTGCCCGCCACCACGCGTAGCCAGGGCCGCCTCCTCCACGAGCCAGGCCGACCAGCACCCTGACTCCGCGGCGAGCCCAGCCGACCAGCGCCTAGGTCAACTCCGGTTCCTTGATGTCGGGCCATCCCAGCCACCAGAACAGCCCGGCATCAAGAAAACCGAGTCGATCACCAGCCCGATGCGCTAGCCGCGCAGCCCGGCGCGCTGCGCGGAGGCCGGCGCGCTGCGCGGAGGCCGGCGCGCTGCGCGGAGGCCGGCGCGCTGCGCGAACCGAGGAGGCAGGACTCAGCCGCATCGGTAACGGCAGGTGATCAAAGCCCGCCGCGAGCCGGCGGACAGTGCCCAACGAAGGGTTTCCGGGGGAGCCCGCCCGGCGCAGGGATCAAGCCTGACCGCCCGGAGCCGGGCGGGCTCCCCCGGAAACCCCAAGAGCGACCACAGAAGCCAAGAGCAACCGCAGAAGAGCCGATCAGGCAGCCGGCCAGTCCTGGGAGGCCATACGCGGCGAGACCGCCCCCGGAGGGGCGGCCTCGAGCCAGGAGAGAAAACCGGTCACGGTCGATCGCGCCATGGCGATCTCCACCGGTGCGTGGTTACTGGTACAGCGGAGGATCACCCAGTCGGCCGGCATGGAAAACCGTTCCTGACCTTCGGGCAACCGGCGGCGCTCCACGGCCAGACCCTTGCGGGAGAGCACCCGCTTGGGCCGGATCGCGAAACTGAACATCCGGTACCAGCGCAGCTCGTCACCGGCGAACCGGCCGAAGCCGGGCGACCAGCCGCGGCCGTCGAGCATGGTGGAGACCCGGACGCTGAGTCGGATGATGCCACCGCTGCGGGTGACCAGAGCTCGCCGGACGAAGAGTGTCAGAAGCGCGCCGAGGATGACGACAACGCCGATTCCGAATCCTTCGACGATCTCCATCCCCGGTGTGGCTCAGCGGCTCTGCGCGGAGACCGGGGTTGCGCTCTCGGCCAGCACGGTGACACCGTCGGCGCTCACCGAGAGGAAGCCGCCGGCCACGTCGTAGGCGACCTGCTCGCCGCCGGCGAGCTTGATGCGTACCTGGCCGGGCTCGGCGAGTTGGCCGAGCAGCGGCGCGTGCCCCGGCAGGACACCGAGCTCGCCTTCGGTCGTCCGGGCGACGACCATCTCGGCGTCACCGGACCAGACCTTCTCCTCGACGGCGACGAGCTCGACGTGAAGCTGCTGTGCCACGCTGTCTCCTTGCTGCGGCTACGGATTGCCGAAAGTCTAGCCTGACGACGCGGCGCGCCCAACGCGGGTGGGGACAACGCCGACCTGACTACTTGGCCTTGTTGACGAATTCCGGGTGCTCCAGCAGGAACGGGTCCAGTTGCTCGTTGTGCAGAGCGGTGAAGAAGTCCGGAACACCTTCCTGGAACTGCTCGCCCAGGTACTTACTACCCTCGAAAACCCCGCCACCGGGCAGCTTGATCATCTCGATGGTGTTCGGGCGGATGTCCTTCAGGGCGAGCCCGAAGTCCACAACGCTGTTGCCCCGGCCGCTGAAGATCAACGACTGGCCGGCGGCGCGGAGCACCTTGTCCAGCTTGATCGGGTTGGACACCACGTCGGCGCTGAACGCCTGACCGACCATGGCCTTGACGAACTGCTGCTGGTGGCGCTGCCGGCCGTAGTCGGAATCCGGAACGCCGTTCTTCGGGTAGCGCTGCCGGACGTAGTCCAGCGCCTGCCACCCACTCAGGTGCCGGTTGCCCTTCTTGTAGAGCGCCTGCGGGCCGACGTAGCCCTCACCACGGGTGTTGCCCGGCCGCGCCTTGCCGTCCGGCTGCTTGTGCTCGGACTTCACGTCGCGCTCGATGTACATGTCGACACCGCCCATGGCGTCGACGATCTTCTGGAAGCCGGTGAAGTTGATGATCGCGCCGGCGTCGAAGCGCTTGATGCCGGTGACGTTCTGCACCGTGGTGGCCAGCAGCTCGAAGCCCCGTGCCGCGTCCGGGTTGGCCCCCGGCACCTTGCTGCCGAACGACATCGCGGCGTTGATCTTCGTGGTCTCGCCCGGGAAGTCGGCCCGCTTGAACGCCGGGATCCGCACGTAGAGGTCGCGGGGCAGCGAGAACAGGTAGGCCCGGTCCATCGAGGCCGGCACGTGCAGCACCATGATCGAGTCGGCCAGCGGCGCGGCCGTGGGCGTACGCGGGTCGATGCCGACGAGCAGGATGTTGAGCGGACCCTTGATGTCACTCTTCTTCACCTGGGCGCCCGCCGCCTGGTCGCCGAAGAGGTCGGCCTTGCCGACGGACCCCTCGTAGCGGGCCATGAGCACCTCGGTGCCGACCAGCACGGCGCCGCTGAGCACGGTCAGCACGGTGCCGAACACCGTGCAGATCCTGGCCCACCGCGGCACGCCTCGCCAGATGGACGGCTTGCGGCCACTCTTGCCGGCCTTACCCACGAGCAGCTCCGTTCGTTACGCCCACGACGAGGAAGACGGGCGCACGTCGTCGAAAGGTTGCAAAGATCAACGCTCGTTCACGTGAGCGCGGAACGAACCGTAGCTCGGGACCCTCCGGAGTGACGACCACGAGTAACGGACCGCGACGATGGTAGGACGCGAACATGAACAAAAGACTGCCCCGGCATTGCCGGGGCAGTCTTTTTGCTACGGGTCGGACGAGAGCTGGGTCAGCTCTTCATCAGCTCCTCAGCCTTGCGCTCCAGGTCCTCGAGACCGCCGCACATGAAGAACGCCTGCTCGGGGAAGTGATCGTACTCACCCTCGCTGATCTTGCGGAACGCCTCGATGGTCTCCTTGATCGGGACCGTCGAGCCCGGCACGCCGGTGAACTGCTCCGCCGCGTAGGTGTTCTGCGAGAGGAAGCGCTCGATCCGCCGCGCGCGCTGCACGGTGATCTTGTCTTCCTCGGAGAGCTCCTCGATGCCGAGGATGGCGATGATGTCCTGCAGGTCGCGGTAACGCTGCAGGATCCGCTTCACCTCGGTGGCAACCTGGAAGTGCTCGTTCCCGACGAACTCCGGGGCGAGGATCCGGGACGAGGACGCCAGCGGGTCCACGGCCGGGTAGATGCCCTTGTCGGAGATCGACCGCTCCAGGTTGGTGGTCGCGTCCAGGTGGGCGAACGTGGTGGCCGGGGCGGGGTCGGTGTAGTCGTCCGCCGGCACGTAGATCGCCTGCATGGACGTGATGGCCTGGCCCCGGACGGAGGTGATCCGCTCCTGGAGCTCGCCCATCTCGTCGGCCAGGGTCGGCTGGTAACCCACGGCGCTCGGCATACGGCCGAGCAGGGTGGACACCTCCGAACCGGCCTGCGTGAAGCGGAAGATGTTGTCGATGAAGAGCAGCACCTCCTGCTTCTTCACGTCCCGGAAGTACTCGGCCATGGTCAGCGCGGAGAGCGCCACCCGCAGCCGGGTGCCCGGCGGCTCGTCCATCTGGCCGTAGACCAGCGCGGTCTTGTCGATGACGCCGGACTCGGTCATCTCGGCGATGAGGTCGTTGCCCTCACGGGTGCGCTCACCCACGCCGGCGAAGACCGAGGTACCACCGAAGTTGCGGGCGACCCGCGTGATCATCTCCTGGATGAGCACCGTCTTGCCCACGCCCGCGCCGCCGAACAGGCCGATCTTGCCGCCCTTGACGTACGGGGCGAGCAGGTCGATGACCTTGATGCCGGTCTCCAGCATCTCGGTCTTCGGCTCGAGGTCCGCGAAGGCCGGGGCCTTGCGGTGGATGCCCCACCGGTCGTCGGCCTCGAACGTCTCGCCCTCTTTGAGGTTGAGCACCTCGCCGATCGCGTTGAACACCTTGCCCTTGACCGCGTCGCCCACCGGCACCGTGATCGGCTCGCCGCGGTCGCGCACCTCGGCGCCACGGACCAGGCCGTCGGTCGGCTGCATCGAGATGGCACGGACCAGGTTGTCACCCAGGTGCTGGGCAACCTCCAGGGTCAGCGTCTTCTCACCGCCGGACAGGTTCACCTTCACGTTCAAGGCGTTGAACAGGGGCGGCATGGCGTCGCGCGGGAATTCGGCGTCGACGACCGGGCCGATGACCCGGACCACGCGACCCGTGGCCGTCTTGGTCTCTACTGGTGCAGTCATCACACTTCACTTCCCGACGCGGCCAGCGCGTTGGCGCCGCCGACGATCTCGCTGATCTCCTGGGTGATCCCGGCCTGGCGAGCCGAGTTCATCTCGCGCGTGTACTTCTCGATCATCTCTTCGGCGTTGTCGGTGGCGCTCTTCATCGCCCGCCGACGCGACGCCGACTCACTCGCCGCCGACTCGATCAACGCCGCGTAGATCCGCGTGTTGATGTACCTCGGCAGGAGCGCGTCGAGCAGCGCCTCCGCCTCCGGCTCGAACTCGTACGCCGGCAGCAACCCCTCGGAGCGCGGCCGGTCCTCCACCTGCATCGGACCGATGACCTTGGTGACCGGGTTCTGCGTCATCAGCGAGTGGAACTCGGTGTAGACGATGTGCAACTCGTCGACGCCGAGCACCCCGTCCGCTCCGGCGCCGCCGTCGACGTCGTCCGCACCGGCCGTGAACGCCTTGATCAGCGTCTCACCAACGGTACGGGCGTCCTCGAACGACGGCTGCTCGCTGAAGCCGGTCCAGTTCGCCTCGATCGGCCGCTCGCGGAACCGGTAGAACCCGACGCCCTTACGCCCGATGACGTAGAGCACCGGCTCCTTGCCGTCCGCCTTGAGCCGTGCGATCAGCGACTCCGCCATCCTGATCGCGTTGGAGCTGTAACCGCCGGCCAGGCCACGGTCGCTGGTGACCAACAGGACGCCGGCCCGCCGCACCCGCTCACGCGGGGTGAGCAGCGGGTGGTCGATCCGCGCGTTGGACGCCAGCGCCGTGAGCACGCCGGTGATGGCCTGGGCGTACGGCAGGGACGCCTGCACCCGGGCCTGAGCCTTGGCGATCCGGCTCGTCGCCACGAGCTCCATCGCCTTGGTGATCTTCTTCATCGACTTCGCCGAGCGGATCCGTTGACGAAGAACGCGTACCTGGGCCGCCACGGGATCAGCTCTCGGCCGGGCGGTCGGTCGCGCCGTCGCGGAAGCGGGTCACCGTCTCGCGGTTCTCGTCGCCCTCAAGCGGCGCGGCCGGCGCGTCGTTGACCTTGCGCTCGTCCTCCTTGCCGAGGAAGACCTGCTTGAACTCGGCGATCGCGCTGTCCAGCGAGCCGATGATGTCATCGTTCCACTGGTTGTCGGCGATGCCGGCCAGCACACCCTGGTGCTTGTGCCGCAGGTACTGGAGGAACTCCGACTCGAAGCGCCGGACCTCGCCCACCGGAATGTCGTCCAGCTTGCCCTCGGTGCCGGCCCAGACCGAGACGACCTGCTCCTGCACCGGGAACGGCGAGTAGTTCGGCTGCTTGAGCAGCTCCACCAGGCGCGAACCGCGGTCCAGCTGAGCCCGGGAGGCCCGGTCCAGGTCGGAGGCGAAGGCGGCGAACGCCTCCAGCTCGCGGTACTGGGCGAGGTTGAGCCGCAGCGAGCCGGCGACCTTCTTCATCGGCTTCACCTGCGCGGCGCCACCGACCCGGGAGACCGAGGTACCAACGTTGATCGCCGGACGGACGCCCTGGTTGAACAGGTCGGTCTCCAGGAAGATCTGGCCGTCGGTGATCGAGATGACGTTGGTCGGGATGAAGGCCGAGATGTCGTTGGCCTTCGTCTCGATGATCGGCAGACCGGTCATCGAGCCGCCACCCAGCTCGTCGGAGAGCTTCGCGCAGCGCTCCAGCAGGCGGGAGTGCAGGTAGAAGACGTCACCCGGGTACGCCTCACGGCCCGGCGGGCGACGCAGCAGCAGCGACACGGCGCGGTACGCCTCGGCCTGCTTGCTCAGGTCGTCGAAGACGATCAGGACGTGCTTGCCGCCGTACATCCAGTGCTGCCCGATGGACGAGCCGGTGTACGGGGCGAGGTACTTGAAGCCAGCCGGGTCGGAGGCCGGCGAGGCGACGATGGTGGTGTACTCCATCGCGCCCGCCTCCTCGAGCTGCCCCTTGATGGAGGCGATCGTGGAGGCCTTCTGGCCGATGGCGACGTAGATGCAGCGAACCTGCTTCTTCGGGTCGCCGGTGCGCCAGTTGTCCCGCTGGTTGAGGATGGCGTCCAGGGCGACAGTGGTCTTACCGGTCTTCCGGTCACCGATGATCAGCTGCCGCTGACCCCGACCGATCGGGGTCATCGCGTCGATGGCCTTGATGCCGGTCTGCAGCGGCTCGTCGACGGACTGCCGGGACATCACGTTCGGAGCCTGCAGCTCCAGCTCGCGGAAGCCCTCGTTGGCGATGTCGCCGAGCGCGTCGATCGGCTCACCGAGCGCGTTGACCACGCGGCCGAGGAAGGCGTCGCCGACCGGAACGGAGAGAACCCGCTCGGTGCGCTTGACGCGCTGCCCCTCCTCCAGCTTGGCGGAGTCACCGAGAACGACGACACCGATCTCCCGTACGTCGAGGTTCAACGCCACGCCGAGCGTGCCGTCCTCGAACTCCAGGAGCTCGTTGGTCATGGTCGAGGGCAGGCCCTCGACGTGGGCGATACCGTCACCGGTGTCGGCGACGGTGCCGACCTCCTCGCGGGAGACGTCGGACGAGTAGGAAGAGACGTAGCGCTCCAGGGCGCCGCGGATCTCCTCCGTCGAGATGGTCAGCTCGGCCATCCTCTGCTTCCTTAAAATTCAGGGGCCCGGGATACCTAGTACCGACCGGTCCGAATGGCGTCTGTCAATCCGGGCGCTGAGCGGCGGAGCCACCCCAACGCTGGGCGGCGGAGCCGCTCAGCCGCGGGGCGGCGAAGCCGATCAGCGCTTCGCGAGCGCGTTGCGGGTCTCGTTGAGGCGGCGCAGGACGGTGCCGTCGTACAGGTCGGAGCCGACCCGCACGCTCACGCCACCCAGGACCTGGGGGTCGACCGTCTGCTTGACGGAGACCTCTCGACCGTATATCGCGGCGAGGCTCACACCCAGCCGGCGCTCCTCCTCGTCACTCAACGGGGCCGCCACGGTGACGTACGCCACCTGACGGTCCCGCCGTTCGGCGGCGAGTTCCACGAGCCGGGTGAGCGATCCGCTGAAGGAACGCCCCCCGAAGCCGGCAAGCGCCACCTCGATGAGGCGGACGGTGGCCAGGTGGGCCTTGCCGGAGAGCAACTCGCCGACCAGGACCCCGCGCCGGTCCACCGGGACCGCGGGGTTGGACAGCACCGCCGAAAGCTCGGGCTCGTTGCCGACGACCTGTCCGAAACGGAACAGCTCGTCCTCGACCTCGCCGAGATCGCCGGAGGCCTCGGTGCTGGCCAGTGCCGCCTCCACGCCGAGTCGCTCGACGGCGTCGAGCAACTCCGACGGCGCCGACCAACGGCCGGAGACCAGCGCGGCGAGCAACTCGAGCGCACCCTCGCCGATCTTGCCGCGCAGCATCCCGCCGAGCAGTTCGGCGCGGTCAGCGCCGGACCGGGCCGGGTCCGAGAGCGCCCGGCGCAGCCGCGGCTCGCGTCGCAGCAGCCCGCCGACGGCGAGCAGGTCGTTCGCGGTGTGTGCCACCGCGACCGCGTCGGTGCCGCGGACGTACGCGTCGAGGCGCTCGGCCCCGGCCTTGTACGACTCCCGGCTGGCGGCCTGCATCAGCGGGCCCCCGTGCTCTCGAGACCGCTCAGGAACCGGTCGACGGTGCCCTTGCGCCGCGCCTCGTCGGCCAGCGACTCGCCAACGATCTTGCTGGCCAGGTCCACCGCGATCGTGCCGACCTCCGCGCGCAGCTCGCGCACGATGGTGGCCCGCTCGGCGGCGAGCGCGTCCTTGCCCGCCTGGATGACCCGGTCGGACTCTTCCCGCGCCTTGGCGAGGATGTCCTGCCGGATGCCCTCGGCGTCGGCCCGCGCGTCGTCACGGATCTTGGCGGCGTCGGTCCGGGCCTCAGCGAGCTGGGCACGGTACTGCTCGAGCAGCTGGTTCGCCTCGGCCTGGGCGGCCTCGGCGCGCTTGATGCCGCCCTCGATCGCGTCGACCCGAGCCTGGAACGTCTGCTCCATGCGCGGGAACACGAACTTCATCAGCACGAAGCAGAGCACGGCGAAGGCGACCGTGCCGACCACGATCTCCTGCCAGATCGGAATGATCGGGTTGTGCTCTGACTCACCACCCTCGGCGGCGAGGAGGAACAACATGGGTGACCTCCCGGTCGGAAGGGGCGGGATCAGCCGGCCCAGATGAAGCCGAAGGCGATGCCGAACAGCGCGAGCGCCTCGATGACGGCGAAGCCGATCCAGACGTACGGCAGGGTCATGCGCGACGACTCGGGCTGCCGGGCGGTCGACTGGATGTAGGCGGCGAAGACCAGGCCAACGCCGATGCCCGGGCCGATGGCCGCGAGGCCGTAGCCGATGGCGGCGGTGCTGCCCTCTACCGCGGCGACGTAATCCATTAGTGGTTCCTCCTGGTTATCACGCGTGACTCTCACGCGGGACGACAACGGTTGGTGCGTGGATCAGTGCTCTTCGGCGAGCGCACCCTGGATGTAGCTGGCGCTCAGCACGGTGAAGACGTATGCCTGCAGGACGATGACCAGCGCCTCGAGGAGGGTCAGCGCCACGGTCATCACCCAGGAGACCACCGAGATCGGCGCCAGCCAGGCGTTGGCGTTGAGCATCGCGAAGCCGCCGAGCGTGAAGACCAGCAGAAGCATGTGGCCGGCGAACATGTTCGCGAAGAGACGAACGGCCAGCGAGAACGGCCGGATGATGAAGGTCGAGAACGCCTCGATCGGGATCAGCAGCGGCAGGATGTACCACGGTGCCGGCGGGATCAGGGCGTGCTTGAAGTATTTGCCGAAGCCGTGGTGCCGGATGCCGATGTAGTTGAACAGCACGTAGCTGATCACCGCGAGGATCGCCGGGAAGGCGATGTGCGAGTTCGGCGAGATCTGAAAGAGCGGAATGATCGCGAACGCGTTCGTCAGCAACACGAAGCAGAAAAGCGTCGTGAAGTAGGGAGCGAAACGCACGCCCTGGTGACCGATCATGTCGACCGAGATGTTGTTCCGGACGAAGCCGTAGATCGACTCGGCGAACCACTGCTTCTTGGTCGGCACCAACTTCGGGTTCCGATAGGTCGCCAGGAAGAAGATGATCAGAACGCCGACAGCGATCCAGATCATCAGCGTGAACTTGGTGAACCACGGAGCGTTCTCCACACCCCAGGGCGCGATCGCGGGCAGGTAGAAGTCGTCCACACTGGGTGGGAATGCCGCCTGGCCCGCTGCCAGAACGTTCGCCTGTCCGAACACCGTGTCCCTTCCTAAGTAGGCGTGCCGAGCCGACGGACGACGAGGATGATCCCCCCGGTCACGCCGAGCACGACGCCGATCCCGGTGGCGACGCCACCGGTATCGAGCCACTGGTCGACCAGCCAGCCGATGAAACCCCACACGAGCATGCCTCCGATGAGGTAGCTGAGTGCGGTCCAACCCTGACCGGCACCGGACGGATAGTCGTCCGGTTGACCGGGGGGACGGGGGGTTTGGTCATCAGCCATGACGGGGCGAACGATATCAGCCGGGAAGACGAGGCTGTGCCTCACCCCCCGCACAACCATCGTTGTGTGGGCTTCTCGTGGGCGCCGTCGTCTGTGGGCACGCTACTCCCCTTCCGCCCGTCGGAAAATGACCGGAGGCCGACACATTGCCGCGCGTCCGAAAGGTGGGACGACCGTAGGTCAGCTGTGCGACCGGCGGGCGTACACCCTGGTCAGCCACCAGAGGTGCACCGCTGTCCACACTGCCACCCCGGCGACGATGCCAAGGCAGAGAGGGATCAAACCGGGCCAACCGGTCGACGCCACCGCCACCAGCACCGCACCCAGCAGGCTGAACTTCAGCACGTACAGGCCCACGCCGAGCGGCAGCAGCAACTGCGGGTTGACCTGGTCGGCCCGGGCCAGCACCACTGTGGTGAGGGTGTAGCTGAGCACCGTGACGCCCACGCCGACCGCCGCGCCGAGCGCGGCCGTCACACCACCGGTCACCCCGCCCACCACCGCGGCGACCGCGGCGAGCGCCGCCGACGCGCCCAACAGCACCGGCAGGTGCCGCAGCCGCCACCGTCGGTCGGTGTCCGGCTCGACCACCCCGGGCTCAGCCACGGGGGTACGCCGGGAACGCCGCGACCAGCTCGGACACCTCGGCACCGAGCCGGGTCAACTCGTCGGCACCGCCCGGAGCACCGGGATCGGTGCGCACCGCACGGGCGATCAGCGTCGCCACCTGGCGCAGCTCCCCCTCGCGCATCCCCTGCGTGGTGACGCTCGGCGTGCCCACCCGGATGCCGGAGGCCACCATCGGGGGCTGCGGGTCGTACGGGATGGCGTTCTTGTTCAGGGTGATCGACGCGGCGTCGCAGCGGCGCTCGGCCTCGGCGCCGGTCACCCCCAGCTCCCGCAGGTCGATCAGGGCGAGGTGGGTGTCGGTGCCACCGGAGACCGGGCGCATCCCCTCGTCGGCCAGCCCGGCGGCGAGCGCCTGGGCGTTGCTGACCACCTGCCGGGCGTACGTCTGGAACTCCGGCTGGGCGGCCTCGCGCAGCGCGACCGCCTTGGCAGCGACCGCGTGCATCAGCGGGCCGCCCTGGGTGAACGGGAAGACGGCCTTGTCGATTCGCTGGGCCAGCGACTCGCGGCACAGGATCATGCCGCCGCGCGGTCCGCGCAGCACCTTGTGGGTGGTGGCGCAGACGACATCGGCGTACGGCACCGGGGACGGGATCGCCCGACCGGCGACCAGGCCGATGAAGTGCGCCGCGTCCACCATCAGGTACGCGCCGACCTCGTCGGCGATCTCCCGGAACCGCGCGAAGTCGATCAGGCGCGGGTACGCGGTGGCCCCACAGATGATCATCTTGGGTCGGTGCGCCCGCGCCAGATCCCGTACCTCGTCGTAGTCGATCTGCTCCGTGTCCGGCCGTACCGGGTAGCCGACCGGGTGGAACCACTTGCCGGAGAAGTTCACCCGGCTGCCGTGGGTGAGGTGCCCGCCGTGCGGCAGGTCCATCGCCAGCACCGTGTCCCCCGGCTGCACCAACGCGGCGTACGCGGCCAGGTTGGCGCTCGCCCCGGAGTGCGGCTGGAGGTTGGCGTGCTCGGCCCCGAAGAGCTCCTTGGCCCGGGCGATGCCGATCTCCTCGGCCCGGTCCACCTCGGCGCAGCCGCCGTAGTAGCGCCGACCCGGGTAACCCTCGGCGTACTTGTTGGTCAGCGTCGAACCGAGCGCGGCCAGCACCGCCGGCGAGGTCAGGTTCTCGCTGGCGATGAGCTGCAACCCGCCGCGCAACCGGTCCAACTCGCCGAGGACCACCCCGGCGATCTCCGGGTCGGTGGCCCTGAGCTGCGCGAAATCAGGCCCCCAGAAGGTGCTCGTCTCGGTCTCCACAGCGAACGAGTCTAGGGGGCCCCAGACTGGGACCTGTGAGATGCCTCGTCACCGGAGCGACCGGCTACATCGGCGGGCGGCTGACGCCGCTGTTGCTCGCCGACGGGCACACCGTGCGTTGCCTCGCCCGCAAGGCGGTGCGGCTGCGCGACGTGCCCTGGGCCTCGGCGGCCGAAATCGTCGAAGGAGACCTGAGTCGACCGGAGACGCTGGCCGCCGCGTTCGCCGACGTGGACGTCGCGTACTTCCTGGTGCACTCGTTGGGCCGGTCCGACTTCGAGGCGGTCGACCGGACGGCGGCGACCAACTTCGCGGCGGCGGCGCGCGCGGCCGGCGTACGGCGGATCGTCTACCTGGGCGGTCCGTTGCCGGCGACCGACGCTGTCCCCTCGCCGCACCTGCGCTCCCGGGCCGAGGTGGGCCGGATCCTGCTGGGCAGCGGGGTGCCCACGGCAGTGCTCCGCGCCGCAGTGATCATCGGGTCCGGCTCGGCGTCGTTCGAGATGCTGCGGTACCTGACCGAGCGGCTACCGGCCATGATCACGCCACGCTGGGTAGGCAACCGGATCCAGCCGATCGCGGTCCGCGACGTGCTGAGCTACCTGGTCGGCTGCACCGCCCTGCCGGAGGAGGTCAACCGGGGCTTCGACATCGGCGGACCGGACGTGCTCACCTTCCGCGAGATGATGCAGCGCTACGCCCGGGTGGCCGGGCTGCGCCGGCGGATCATCGTGCCGGTCCGGGTGCTCACCCCGTCGCTCTCCTCGCACTGGGTCGGTCTGATCACCCCGGTGCCGAACAAGATCGCCCGCCCGCTGGTGGAGAGCCTGATCCAGGAGGCGGTAGCGGACGAACACGACATCGCCCGCTACGTCCCGGACCCGCCGGGTGGGCTGACCGGCTTCGACGACGCGGTGGCGCTGGCGCTGACCAAGGTGCGCGACGCCCAGGTGGAGACCCGCTGGTCGACCGCGAGCGGCCCGGACGCACCCGCCGAGCCGCTGCCCACCGACCCGGTGTGGTCCGGTGGCACCGCCTACACCGACGTCCGGGAGCGGACGGTGGACGCGCCACCCGCGGCGCTCTGGCGGGTCGTCGAGGGCGTCGGCGGCGAACACGGCTGGTACTCGTTCCCCCTCGCCTGGTCGATCCGCGGCTGGCTGGACCGGCTGGTCGGCGGGGTCGGGCTGCGCCGGGGCCGACGCGACCCGCACCGCCTCCAGGTCGGCGAGGCGCTGGACTTCTGGCGGGTCGAGGAGATCGTCCCGGGCGAGTTGCTGCGACTGCGCGCCGAGATGCGGCTACCCGGCCGGGCCTGGCTGGAAATGCGGGTACTGCCGGCCGACGACGGCCGCAGCCGCTACCAGCAACGCGCCGTCTTCCTGCCGCGCGGCCTGCCGGGGCACGCCTACTGGAAGTCGGTGGCCCCGTTCCACGCGGTGGTCTTCGGCGGAATGGCCCGCAACATAGCCCGCAACGCCGAACAACCCCGCTGACCGCCGTGGGTCAGTTGCCGGCTTGGGGTTGGGTTTGGAAGGCGGTTCGTTCGCTCGGCGGGACGAAGTCGCGGACCGGTTGGTCGCGCAGGGCGAAGGCGAGCACCTCGCCGACCGCGTTCACCATCTGGGCCTGCACCGCCTGACCGACCGCGTCCCGCGGATCGTCCGGGTTCGCGGCCATCGAGGCGACAGCGAGCTGCGGCGTGAACGCCACCACCGTCTCCGTCTCGTACCGTTCCGAACTGCCGGTCTTGCCCGCCACCGGACGGCCGAGCTTCGCCCGCAACCCGGGTGCGGTGGCGCCGTCGCAGCGTCCGTACATCGACTGGTCGCCGACCGGACAGCGGGCCGCGTCGGTGGCCGCCCGCGCCACGTCGGGGTCGAGCACCTGTCGGCAGTCCGGCTTGGCGGCGTCGACCGGCCGGCCGCCCGAGTCGGTGATCGAGACCACCGGCAGCGGCGCACACCAGGTCCCCTCGGCCGCCACCGTGGCGTACGCGCTGGCCAGGTCCAACGGGGTGGTCGCTGCCACGCCCAGGGTGAACGGACCCCAGTCCTTCGCGCCGTAACGGGCCAGCTTGGCGTCGGACTCGGCCCGCAGCACGATGCCAAGCCGCTCGGCCATCTCCACCACCCGGTCGGCGCCGACCTTCTCGGTGAGCCAGGCGAAGTACGTGTTCACCGAGCGACCGAACGCGCTCCACATGGTGCGGGGCCCGTCCATCGACGACGGGCTGGAGTTCGCCGGGCACCACCGTCCGTCGCAGCTCGCTCCCCCGGTCACCGGGAAGCGGGTGAGCAACTGGGTCGGCGCCACGAAGTCGGTCGACAGCGGCAGGCCGGACTCCAGCGCGGCCAGCAGGGTGAAGAGCTTGAACGTCGAGCCGCCCTGGTACCCCTCGATCGCGCCGCCGCCGGCGATCAACTGGTTGACGGTGTTCGGGCGGTTCTTCTGCCCGACCGGGTTGTCCGCCACGCTGTAGGCGCGGTTCACCGACATCGCCAGCACCCGCCCGGTGCCCGGTTGCACCACTGCGGTGGGCACCGCCTCGGCCCTGGTCGTCGGATAGATCTTCCGCACCTGCTCGGTGGTGGCCCGCTGTACCCCCGGGTCCAGCGACGACACGATGGAGAAGCCGCCCCGGCGCAGCGTGCGCTGCCGCTCGTCGGCGCTCGCCCCGAACGCGGACTGGCTGCTCCACCAGCGGGTGAACCAGTCGCAGAAGAAGCCCCAGTCGTTGTGGGCGTCGGGCACGCCCGTGCAGTCGTTCGGGGTCTCGCTGGGCCGCAGCTGCAGCGGTTCGGCTCGCGCCGCCGCCGCCGCGTCCGCCGGCACCTGCCCCGACTCCACCAGCCGCTCCAACACGTACGACCGACGGGCCACCGCGCTGTCGGCGTCGCCGTTGATCGGATCGTCGCTGTCCGGCGAACGCACCAGACCGGCGAGCAGTGCCGCCTGGGCCAGGGTCAGCTCGGCCGGGGAGCGGGAGAAGTACCGCTTGCTGGCCGCCGCGATGCCGTACGCCCCGGCACCGAAGTAGGCGATGTTGAGGTAGCGGGTCAGGATCTCGTCCTTGTCGAGTTCCCGCTCCAACGCGAGCGCGTACCGCATCTCCTGGAGCTTGCGGACGGTGGTGAGTTCGGTGGCGGCGTCCCGCTGCGCCTCTGTCAGTCGGGGATCGTTGCTGAGCACGTTGCGGACGTACTGCATGGTCAGCGTGGAGGCGCCCTGCCGGGTTCGGCCGTCGCGCTTGTTGACTGTGAACGCGCGCACCACGCCCCGCAGGTCGACCCCGCTGTGCTGGTAGAACCGGACGTCCTCGGCGGCCACGATCGCCTGGCGCATCACCGGAGCCACCTCGTGCAGCGGCACGTCCACGCGGTCCTCCTGGTAGAAGGAGGTGATCACTGTGGTGCCGTCGTTGGCGTAGAGGTTGGAGCGCTGCGCGGTGGGCGGCGTCCGGAGTGTGTTCGGCAGCTCCGAGTACGGCGTCGACAGGGCGCTGAAGCCGATCCCGAAGACCAGGGCCGCGGGTAGGGCGGCGGCGGCCAGCACCAGACCGGCCAGTACTCCGGCGATCACCACGGTCAGCAGTTTGTCGAGTTGGGCCCGGATCATCAGCTCTCCCCGCAGGAGCCGGTCACGCTAGGACCCGTTCAGAATGACCCGGAACGCCCCTTTAGCCCTGGGTTTTCCCCAAACCCGGAGGAAACTCGCGCCACGCTCAGGGCAGCAGCGCGCCGGCCAGCGGGTGGACCGTCTCCTCGATCTCGTCGGCGACCCGGCTGAAGCACTGGTCGCCACGACCCCACGGGTCGTCCAGATCATCGGTGGCCAGCGCCGAGGCGCCCAGCCTCGCGTCGTGCGCCGCCGCCACCAGGGCCACGCCCCGGGCGTACACGGCCTCCGGGATGGCGTCACCCGGCGGCAGCGCGGCGGCGTCCACCGCGGCCAGCAGCCGGCCGAACTCGCCCAGCACGAACGTGCGGGCCGCCGCGTCCGGACGAAGCGCCACCACGTACTCCTGCTGGTCGGCGGTGGCGGTCAGGACCAGGTCGGCGGCGTCGATGTGGTCCGAGCGCAGCTTGCGCGCGGCGAACCCGGCCACGTCCCCACCACGGCCGGTGACCTGCCGTGCCGCCGGCGGGTTCATCTCCTCGCCAGCGTGCCAGCCACCCGTGCCGGCGCTGTGGCTGTGCACCAGCTCCTCGGCCTGGGCCGGGTCCTGCGAACGCCGGGTCAGCCGCTCCCGCACCGCCAGGGCGAGCAGCCGCTCCGCCATCGGCGAGCGGCAGATGTTGCCCATGCAGACGTGCAGAACAGTGAACGGGGGCACTCAGACCGCCCGACCGTCGACGAGATCCGGAACCACGTCACGCAACTTCTCCAGCGGGATCGCCCCGGCCCGCAGCAGCTGCGGCACCTCACCGGTCAGATCCACGATCGTGCTGGGCACCGGGTCCGGGCAGGGGCCGGCCTCCAGATAGGCCCGCACCGAGTAGCTGAGCTGGTCACGCGCCTCGTCGGCGGTGACCGCGGCCGGCTGGCCGGTCTTGTTGGCCGACGAGACCGCCATCGGGCCGGTCTCGCGCAGCACCTCCAACGCCACCGGGTGCAGCGGCATCCGCACCGCCACCGTGCCGGTCTTGTCGCCCAGGTCCCACTGAAGGCTCGGCGAGTGCTCGACCACGATCGTCAGGGCACCCGGCCAGAACGCCTCCACGAGGTCCCGTGCGGCAGTGGGCAGCGAGAAGACCAACCCGTCCAGGGTGTGCCGCGAGCCGATCAGCACCGGCGGCGGCATCTGCCGGCCCCGGCCCTTGGCATCGAGCAGCGCCTTCACCGCGTACGGGGTGAACGCGTCCGCGCCGATCCCATACACGGTGTCCGTCGGAAGAACGACCAGCTCGCCGTTCTTGACCGCCTCGATCGCCGCAGCGATGCCGCGGTCCCGATCGGCGGGCGACCGGCAGTCGTAGAGCATCACGAGGAGTCAGTCTGCCACGCCGCCCCGATCGGGGCGTGCTGGCCGTCCGCCCGTCGGGACGCGGTCGCGTAGCGGGGACGCCCGGTGAGGTCCAGATGCTCCGCCACGGCGGTGAAGCCGCCGTCCCGGGCGAGCAGCTCGGGCACCGCCGCGCCGTGGGTGTCGTCGTGCTCGACGCCGAACACGCCTCCCGGGCGCAACAGCACCGCCGCCCGGGCGACGACCGGCCGGATCACCACCAGACCGTCCGCGCCGCCGAACACCGCCTCCGCCGGGTCGTGCCCGGCCACCTCCGGCGGGACCACCACGTCGTCCGGCACGTACGGCGGGTTGCAGAGCAGCACGTCCACCCGGCCCACCAGCTCGGCCAGCAGGTCCGGCGCTGTCACATCGGCCTCGACGACCTCGATCGGCCGGTCTCCCGCCGCGGCGCGCTCCGCCGCGTTGCGCCGCAACCAGGCCAGCGCCGCCGGGGACCGCTCCACCGCGATCACCCGCGCTCCCGGCAGCTCCTGAGCCAACGCCAGGGCGATCGCGCCCGAGCCGCTGCACAGGTCCACCACCACCGGGTCGGGCCGGCCCTGCGCCTGCTCGACACCCCAGCCGGCCAACAGCTCGGTCTCCGGCCGGGGCACGAAGACACCCGCGCCGACCGACAGCTCCAGGTGCCGGAACCCGGCCCGACCGGTCAGGTGCTGCAACGGCTCGCGCGCGGCGCGGCGGCGCGTCAACTCGTTGAGCCGCACCAGCTGGTCGTCGCTGAGGTCGTCGGCGAGGGCCAAGCGACCCCGGGGAACCCCGAGCACGTACGCCGCCAGCAACTCGGCCTCCACCCGGGCAGAGCCGACCCCGGCGGCGGCGAGCGCGCGGGCCGCTCGGGCCACCGCGGCGGACGGCCGGGTGGGGCCTGTCCCTTCGGGGGGGTGTTGCGGCAAAGTACTCACGACATAATCATGAAGCGTCGCGGGCGGCGTGACGAACAGGTGCGCCCAGGCGCGCACGACAGGAGGTTGGCGGGTGGGCTGGCTCGACCGGGTCGATGACCAGGTTGACGCCCTGACGCACGCCCGGGCGTTGCAGGAGGCCAGCCGCTCCGCGGAGGCGTACGTCCTGCTGGAGCGTGTGATCCGCACCACCAACGATCCGGCGGCGCGAGCGGACGCGATGGTGCAGCGCCTCTCCGCGCTGATCAATCTCGGTCGGACAGCGGAGTTCACCCGGGCCATCGAGGAGGCGTCGGCGGCGGTCCGCGACCTCGCCGAGCCCTATCTGCACGGTCACCTCAACGCGCTGGCCGCGCTCGCCGCGCACCACCAGGGCGCACTGGACCGCTGTGTCATGCACCTCGTCCGGGCGGCCCGGGCGCTGGGCGCCGTCGCCGACCCGGACCGGGACACCGCCTGGGGCTGGCACGACCTGGCCATGGCCTACAGCTACCTCAGCTTCCACGGGTACGCCCTGGGGGCCATCGAGCGGGCCCGACAGCTCGGGCTGACCGCCGGGATCCCGGAGGAGACGTTCGCCGCGCCGGGCATCCGGCTGCGCAACGCCGTGGCCCTGGACCACAACGGCGACAGCGACGGTTGTCTGCGGGTGCTCCGGGACGTGGCCGCCGACCTCACCCGCTTCGTCCGAGCCGGGCGGGCCAGCCAGCTACGCCCGAGCAGCCTCGCCGCGTACGGCTACGCGGCGGCCCGACAGGCCGCGCTCGGCGACCAGGTGGCGACCGAAGGCCCCGAGCCGGCCCGGTTGATCACCCACGGTGGGGACAGTGCCCGCGCCCGCGACCTGCGTCAGCTCGGGCAGGTGTGCCTCGCCGTCGCCGACGGTCGGCCGATCGAGGCGGTCGCCCGACTGGACACCGTCCAGGTCTCCAACGAGACGCTCGGGGCGGCCGAGCCGGCCCGGCTGCGCAGCATCGCGTTGACCCGCGCCGGGGACCACCTGGCGGCGCACCGGGCCGACCGATTGGCGTTCCGGCTCGCCGCGCAACGCAACGACCGGCTGCGCGACGTCTACATCGACGGCATCGCCGCCCGCATCGACCACGAGGAGATGCGCCGCGAGGCGGCACGCTTCGAGGGCGAGGCGTTGACCGACCCGCTCACCGGGCTGCCCAACCGCCGCCGGTTGGAGCGCTACATCACGGCCGTGGTCACCCGCGGCGATCGGGTGGTGATCGGCGTCTGCGACCTGGACGGCTTCAAGGCGGTCAACACCCGGCACGGGCACCACTCGGGCGACCTGGTGCTGCAACGCATCGCCGGTGTGATCAACCGGGTGATGCGTCGGGGCGACTTCGTGGCCCGCTACGGCGGTGACGAATTCGTGGTGGTGCTGCCGGACACCGGCATGACCGAGGCCGCCGAGGTGGCCCGCCGGATCGAGGCCGCGGTCCGCCTGGAGGACTGGGAGTCGTTGGTCCCCGGCACCCCGGTCGGGGTCAGCATCGGCTTCGCCGAGGTCTCCGGTGGCAGCGGGCTACGCGACGCGCTCAGCGTCGCGTTCGAGCAGGCCGACCGCGAAATGCTCCGCGCCAAGACCCGCCCCCGCGCGAGCTGACCCTCCGGGCAGGCGTCGAGACGCGCTGTGGCTCGACGCCGCGGTCAGCGGCGGGTCAGCTCGGTGTCGCCGGCGAGCCGGGCGGCGCGGTCGGCCTCGGTGAGGGCGTCCAGCACCCCGTCCAGCTCGCCGCCGAGTGCCAGATCCAGGTTGTACGCGGTGTAGCCGATCCGGTGATCGGTGATCCGGTTCTGCGGGAAGTTGTAGGTGCGGATCCGCTCCGAGCGGTCCACGGTGCGCACCTGCGCCTTGCGCGCGTCCGAGGCGGCGGCGTCGGCCTGCTCCTGGGCGGCCGCGAGCAGCCGGGCCCGCAGGATCCGCATCGCCTGCTCCCGGTTCTGCAACTGGGACTTCTCGTTCTGGCAGGAGACGACGATGCCGGTCGGCAGGTGGGTGATCCGCACCGCCGAGTCGGTGGTGTTCACCGACTGGCCACCCGGACCGGACGAGCGGAACACGTCGATGCGCAGTTCGTTCTGGTCGATCGTGACGTCGACGTCCTCGGCCTCTGGCAGCACCAGCACCCCGGCGGCGCTGGTGTGGATCCGGCCCTGCGACTCGGTCACCGGGACACGCTGCACCCGGTGCACGCCGCCCTCCCACTTGAGCCGCGACCAAACGCCGTTGCCGCCGTCCGGCACACCCTTGGTCTTGATCGCCAGGGAGACGTCCTTGACCCCGCCGAGGTCGGAATCCTGTGCGTCGATCACCTCGGTGACCCAGCCGTGCCGCTCGGCGTACCGGGTGTACATCCGCAGCAGGTCACCGGCGAACAGCGCCGACTCCTCACCGCCCTCACCGGCCTTGATCTCGACGATCACGTCCTTGGCGTCGTGCGGGTCGCGCGGAATGAGCAGCTCGGCGAGCCGCTCCTCCAGCACCGGCAGGGAACCGGCGATGGCATCCGCCTCGGCCGCGAAGGACGGGTCCTCGGCGGCCAGCTCGCGAGCCGCGACCAGATCGGCGCGGGCCTGCTCCAACTCGTCGGCGGCCTTGTGCAGCGGCACCAGCTCGGCGTACCGGCGGCCGACCCTGCGCGCGGTGGCCTGGTCGGCGTGGATGGCCGGATCGGCCAACCGCTTCTCCAGCTCCGCGTACTCGTCGAGAAGGCCGGCCAGACGCTCGCTGCTCATGCTGCGGATGCTCCTTCGACGGTGCGCGACGACCCGGGCCGGGGTCGGGGGGCCAGCGGCCGGGCGAAAACGGAGGAAAATGCGGACGGCGCCCGCATCCGGCGAAAAACCGGACGCGGGCGCCGAACGAGGAGTTACTTGGCCTTCTTGGCCTGAACCTTGGCGTACTTCTGCTGGAACTTCGCGACCCGGCCGGCGGTGTCGAGAACGCGCTGCTTACCGGTGTAGAACGGGTGGCAGGCGCTGCAGGTCTCGGCGTGGATCGCCCCGCCCTTGGCGGTGCTGCGGGTCGTGAACGTGTTGCCACAGGAGCAGCTGACCTCGGTGGTCACGTACTCCGGGTGGATGTTTGCCTTCATCTCGCCTCGGTCCTCTCGTTGGTGGTCGCCGGGTCGCCGTCATCGCTCGTCGCGCCGTACGCGACGGGCTCGGGCGTGAACCGGAACCGGTGGCCGATTGACCAGTGTGCCATGGGCCTGAGCCGACCCGGTAGTCGGGCCGCACACCTCGTCCGGCATCGTCAACACGTGCCTACCCGTCCGCATTCCCGCCGGCCAACGGGGCATTCGCGCACCCGGCGGATCGCCGCCAGGTACCCCGGCCGGGGTACGCCCGTCGAGCCGGAGGTGCGTCGATGACCCGCCTGATCGCCACCCGGGGACTGCCCGCCTCGGGCAAGACGACGTTCGCCCGCACGCTCCAGCCCTCAGTGGTCCGGGTCAACCGGGACGACCTGCGCCGGATGCTGCACGGCGAGCGGCTCTTCACCCAGTGGGCCGAGGCGCAGGTGACCGTCGTCCAACGGGCCCAGGTCGAGGCGTTGCTGCGGGCCCGCGCGGACGTCTGCGTGGACGACACCAACCTGCGCTCACGGACGCTGCGTGACTGGGCCGAGTTGGCCGCCCGCCACGGCGCGGACTTCGAGATGCACGACTTCACCGACGTGCCGCTGGACGAGTGTCTGCGCCGCGACGCCGCCCGGCCGGCCGCCGACCAGGTCGGCGCGGACGCGATCCGCCGGCTGCACGAGCGGTACCTGGAGGGTCGGGAGTTGCCGTTGCCGGTGCCGCAGGCCCGTACCGGACGCCCCGCCGTGGTGCACCCGCCGTCGACCGAGCCACCGGAGATCGTCCTGGTGGACATCGACGGCACCGTCGCGCTGGCCGTCTCCCGCAGCCCGTACGACATGACCCGGGTGGGCCAGGACGAGCCGAACACGGCGGTGATCGCGGCGGTCCGGGCGATGCACGCCGCCGGGTACGGGGTGGTCTTCTGCTCCGGGCGGGACGCCTCCGCCCGCGCGGCCACCGAGGCGTGGCTGGCCCGGCACGTACGAGTGCCCTACCTGGGCCTGCACCTGCGGGCCGTCGGCGACTCCCGGAAGGACTCGATCGTCAAGCGGGAGATCTACGACCGGGAGATCCGGGACCGTTACCGGGTGGCCGGCGTTTTCGACGACCGCGTCCAGGTGGTCCAGATGTGGCGATCCCTCGGTCTCACCGTCTTTCAGGTGGCCGACGGCGACTTCTGAGGTGTCCGGACGGGCCCCTCGCGTGGGGGCGCGTCCGGACAGTTCACCCGGTGACGGTGATGGTGGCCTCGGCACGGGCGCCGTTGACCTCGACCGTCAGGCGTATCGGCGCGCCGGGCCGCAGTGCCGTCAGGGTGCCGGTGGCCGGATCGAATCGGGCGGTGTGCCAGGGGCGCACCCCAGCCGCCGAGCCGACGTGCACTCCCGGCGAGGCCGACCAGTCGGCGCTGACCGGAGCGGCCACCGGGACCGTACGCCCGCCGGGCTGGGTCAGCGTGGCGGTGACCGCCGCGGGGGTGCCGACCGTGACGCTGGCCGGGGCGGCCACCGTGAGGCGGTCGGCGTGCGCGTGGAACTCAGCGTCCACCCAACGCGGGCCCTCGGCGAGCGGGTTACGGCGGGCCCGGTCGGCCTCGGCCGGGGTCACCGGGTCCACGCCGAACTCCGTCCAGCCGGTGAAGCCGCCCTGGTCGGCAGGGGTGGACGGCGCCTTGCCCGCGTTGCCGTTGATCACGTACGGCACCCCGTCCACCCGGTCGGCGTGGAAGGTGCCGACGTGCCCGCCCACGAACAGCGCGCCCTTGCCGGTGCGGTGCTGGAAGTCGGCCAGCCACTGCTCCAGCAGCGCCGCCTCCTTGCGGTCGCCGAGCTGGCTGGCCTGCGCCGGGCTGGGGTCGCGCGGCGGGTGGTGGTGCAGGACGACGACCGAACCCACACGCCGGTCGGTGGCCGCCGCGTCCAGCGTCTCGCGGAGCATCCGTACCTGGTCGAAGCCTCCGCCGCGCAGTGTCCCGGTGGACGAGTTCAACGTGACGAACCGGGTGCCGTTGTGGTCGAACACCCGGGAGGTGGCACCGAACGCGGCCGCGAAGTTGCTGATCGGGGCGCCCATGATCTCGTGGTTGCCGGGCACGTAGTACCAGGGCAGCGCGTCGCCCAACTCCTCGTCGAGGATCCGCCGGGCCAGCGCGAAGTCGGCCGGGTAGGCGGTGTCCACGAAGTCGCCATTGATCAGGAGGAAGTCCGGCCGGGCCGCCCGCACCTCGCGCAACGTCCGCCGGGCCTGGGCGACCAGGTCGCTGTCCGGGTCCGCGGCGACGAACTGGGCGTCGGAGAGCACCGCGAACCGCCACGGCGCGCCGTCCACAGTGCCGTCGCGGACCACCACCCGATCGGTACGCGGGGCCACCTCCGGCACGTCGACCGTCGGGGGCACCTTCGCCACCAGGTCATCGATGATCACCTCGCTGGTGTACTGCGCCGCGGCGTTCGTCTCGGCCACGTAGAAACGGCGTACCCGCACCGGGTACTGCACCCCGGCCGGCACCGCGAACTCCACGTACCGCCAGCCGGTCCAGGTGATCAGCGGGCCACGCAGCACGTGTTGGGTGTCCTGGGCGTCGTGCAGGTGCAGGCTGGGCCACTCCCCGGTGCCGTTGCCATGGATCCACATCCCGAAGGCCTGCGGCTGACCGGGCACCTCGATCCAGGCGGGCGGGTCGGCGTACGCGGCCCGCGTGCCGGTGGACTGGCTGAAGTCGTACGACATTCGCAGGCCGGTGCCGGTGTGCCCGGGCGCCGGCGCGACCGAACCGCTGGCGCGGGCCTGGCTGAACCGCCAGGTCGCGGCGTCGTCGAAACCGGCGACCGGCACGTCGGTCAGCCCGACGGTGACCGGCAGGACAGCGCTCGTGCGTCCGACGTGAACGGTCACCAGGCCCGAGCCGGTGTCCCGCAACGCGGCGATGGACAGGTTGCCGTCCCCGGTGGGGGTGATCCGCAGCAGGTCCCGGTCGTAGTCGACTGTGAGGTCGGCCGGCTCGATCGGTGCGGTGTTGCCTTCGGCGTCGTACCCGACCACACCGACCACCGCGTTACCGTCCCGGCCGGTCAGCCCGACCCGCGGCGCGGTGGTGCCGATCCGGGCCAGCGGGCCGAGCACTGTGAGGTTCAGCGAGCCGGTGACGTGCCCCCGTGCGGCGGTGACCGTGCTGGCCCCCGGTACGGCGGCGCGGAACACGCCGTCACGGCCGACCCGGCCGCGTACCGCCGGGGTCGCCCGCCAGGTGGGGGCGCCGGCCGCTGGGCCGTACGTCTCGTCGTAGCCGGATGCGGTGAGGGTGCGGGTCAGCCCCGGGAAGACCCGGTCGGGCCGCCCACCTCGCACCGGTGAGACGCCGGGGGCGGCGGTGGGGTCGCTGGCCGTCTCGACCCAGTAGCCGGTGAGTCGCCCGCTCCCCTTCGGGGCATAGATGGCCAGGCCGTTGGGCACGGCCCGCTCGCTGCCGTCGGAGGGGCCGTTCTCCAGCTGCACTGCGGGTGCGCCCGGCTCCCGGGCCAGCAGTGTGGACGATCCGCCACCATCCAGGTTGAGCGCGTGGTGGGCGCCCAACTCGGCCATCATCCGGCCCATCTCGGTCTGCGTCACGCCGCGGCTGTCGACCTGGCGGCCGTCCACCGTCAGCATGATCATCTTTCGACCGTCAGAGCTGAACCCGACGGCGGTGCGGGGCGCGAGGGTCGGGTCGGCGATGCTCTGCACGACGCCGTCGCGGACCAGGACGTTGCCGCCCCCGACCGCCGCGTGCAGGGTGCTGCCGTCGGAAGGCTTCGGCCGCCAGGCCACCGCCACCGGGTCACCGGGGCGCAGGCCGGCCAGCGCGTCCGCGCCGAGGTCGCGGCCGAGCAGCACGGTGCTGCCTGCGACGATCGGGCCGCTACCGGCCACGCTTCCCACAGCGGCCACCCGACCGCCGGTCACTGTGACCTCGACCACCCGGGCCGCGCCCTCCACGGCACGCTGCCGGGAGTACGTCCCCCACAGCTCGGTGAAGGCGCCGATGCCGTCGGCCTGCACCATGTTGTTGAACTGGGTCAGCGGGACCGCCCCGGTGGGCAGTGTGGCGCTGCCGTCGAAGTTCACCTCGATCACCCGCCCGAGCCCGTTCGTGGTGACCGCCACCGCGTTGCGGTGACCGCTGACCCCCGACTGGATCAGCTCGCCGTTCCGGACGCCGGCACCCTGGGCGGCGCCGGAGTTGTTGATGTCGAAGAAGTCGCCGTTGACCGCGGCGACAGCGTGCGACTGGTCCACCGCCTTTCGCAGCGGCTCGGCTCGGCTGACCGCGCCGGAGTTGACGTAGTCGACGGTGGAGCCGCCGGCCAGGTCGGTGGTGAGCGCATCGGCGCGCAGCCAGCCCTCGGCGTCGTACCTGTCGAAGGACGTCAGCTGGACGCCCGGCGCGACCGGCCGGGTGGCCTTCGTGGTCTCCAGCCCGCCGGCCGGCTCCACACCGCCAGCGTCGGCGGTCGGGGCGGTCGCGACTGTCGGGGCGGCGGCCAGGCTGACCGAGCCGGCCGGGCGGGAGGACGCGGGCGGCGCGTCCTCGGCGATGGTGGGTGAGGCCACTGACGATGAGGCCACGGTGGGCGGGTCGATGGTGGGCGCGGCGGTGGCCGGCGGCGACAGGGCCAGGGCGAGCAGCGGCGTCAGCAGCAGGACGCCGGTGCGGCGGGCGGATCGTCTGCGGGTACGCATGGACGACAGTCAACCCGGATATGAATAGAAGTTTCAATACCTGTCGACTGAACCGAAGGAAAATTCCAACAACTCGCCGCGCGGGCATCGGTTCCGTTGGCGTCGTCCCCGGCCCGTTGCGACTCCCACCGATCGCAGGCGCCGGGCCGGCCACCCTCTCCCGGGCAAAGGCGACGAGGTACATGACGAAGGGGCACGGCCGCGATGGCCGTGCCCCTACGTCGTCACCCGGGGATGGTTACTCCCCCGGCGTCGACTTCGCGATCTGCATCAGGAACTCGATGTTCGTGCGGGACTGCTTGAGCCGGTCCAGCAGGAGATCCATCGCGGCCTGCGAGTCCAGCGAGTGCAGCACCTTCCGGAGCTTGTGGATGATGGCCAGCTCTTCCGGTGCGAGCAGGACCTCTTCCTTACGCGTACCGGACGGGTTGATGTCGATGGCCGGGAAGGTCCGCTTGTCGGCGATCTTCCGGTCCAGCTTCAACTCGGCGTTGCCGGTGCCCTTGAACTCCTCGAAGATGACCGTGTCCGCCATGGACCCGGTCTCCACCAGCGCCGTGGCGATGATGGTCAGCGACCCGCCGTTCTCGATGTTGCGGGCCGCGCCGAGGAAGCGCTTCGGCGGGTAGAGCGCGGTGGAGTCGATACCACCCGACATGATCCGGCCGCTGGCCGGCGCCGCCAGGTTGTACGACCGACCGAGCCGGGTCACCGAGTCGAGCAGCACGACGACGTCGTGTCCGAGCTCGACGAGGCGCTTGGCCCGCTCGATGGCCAACTCCGCCACCGTGGTGTGGTCCTGCGGCGGACGGTCGAACGTGGCCGCGATGACCTCGCCCTTGATCGACCGCTGCATGTCGGTGACCTCTTCAGGCCGCTCGTCCACCAGCACCACCATCAGGTGGCACTCCGGGTTGTTGCGGGTGATCGCGTTCGCGATCGCCTGCAGCACCATCGTCTTACCCGCCTTGGGCGGAGACTGGATGAGTGCCCGCTGGCCCTTGCCGATCGGCATGACCAGGTCGATGACCCGGGTGGTCAGGATGTGCGGCTCGGTCTCCAGCCGCAGGCGCTCCTGCGGGTAGAGCGGGGTGAGCTTGTAGAACTCCGGACGACGCCGGGCCTCCTCCGGCTCCATCCCGTTGATCGTGTCCAGCCGCATCAGCGGGTTGTACTTGTCGCGCCGCTGGTCGCCGCTGTTGCCGCCCTCTCGGGCCGCCCGCACCGCACCGGTGATCGCGTCACCGCGGCGCAGGCCGTACTTCTTGATCTGGGACATCGAGACGTACACGTCGTTCGGGCCGGCCAGGTAACCGGTCGTCCGCACGAAGGCATAGTTGTCGAGCACGTCGATGATGCCGGCCACCGGGACGAGCACGTCGTCCTCGTTGACCTGCGGCTCACGCCCGCCGGTGTCGGCACCGGTCTCGGTGCGCTCGCCGCGCCCGCGGCGACGGTCCCGGAAACGGCTGCGCCGGCCGCGCCGGCCGCCGCCCTCGTCGTCGTCGTCGCTGTCCCGCTCGACACGCTGACCACGGTCGTTGCGGTCGTTGCGGTCGTTGCGGTCACCGCGATCGGGTCGGTCGTTGCGCTCGGCACGCTCGCCACGATCGGAACGCTCGCCCCGGTCGTTGCGCTCGCCACGATCGGCACGCTCGCCACGATCGGAACGCTCGCCCCGGTCGTTGCGCTCGCCACGATCGGCACGCTCGCCCCGGTCAGCACGCTCGGTCCGCTCGCCCCGGTCGGCACGCTCAGTCCGGTCGGCACGCTCGGTCCGCTCGCCCCGGTCTGCACGCTCGGTCCGCTCGCCCCGGTCGGCACGCTCGGTCCGCTCGCCCCGGTCGGCACGCTCAGTCCGCTCGCCCCGGTCGGCACGCTCGGTCCGGTCAGCACGCTCGGCACGCTCCGGACGCTCGGCCCGGTCGCGGCGGTTCTCGCCACGGTCGGCCCGCTCGCCGGCTTCCGCCTCGTCGGTCCGCGTCTCAGTCGCCCGCGCCTCAGTCGCCCGCGCCTCAGTCGCCCGCGCCTCGGTCGCACGCGCCTCAGCGGGGCGAGCCTCGGTGGTACGGGCCTCCGCAGTTGCGGTCCGGCTCCGCCGGGTGCGGCTACGGCCCTCGGTCTCGGCGGCCGGCTCGGCCGGCGCCTGCTCGGCACCGCGTCCTTCGGCTGCCGGCCGGTCGGCGGTCTCCCGCACCTCGGCGCGCACTCCCTCACGGGTCGGGGCGGCCGCGGCCGCGACCTCGGCCCGTGGTCGAGGGGTCCCGGCGGCGTTGCCGCCCTGCCGCTCGGAAATCGCGGCGATCAGCTCGCCCTTGCGCATGCGAGCCGTGCCGGAGATGCCGAGCGACGCAGCCAGGCTCTGCAGCTCTGGCAGCAGCATCGCCGACAGACCGGTGCCGCTACGCCGACGACGGGCGGGAGCGGCGGCGGTGGCATCGCCAGCGACGTTGGAAACATCCGACGTCACGTCGGTGGTGTCGCTCAATGGATTCCTTCCCTCGATAAGGCCGGGACTGCCCGGAGTCGGAGCTCAGGTGGCCGGGCGGCCTCGGTGCACCCGCCTCGCAAGGACGCGTCGCGGGAGTCTGTGACACAGCAGCCGGTCGGTATCCCGACTCACCAACGTCGGTGAGCAGGTCTCGCCGTCTGCGGCGACCTGTGGAAACTGCGGTGCGGCGTGGGCCTTTGGCAGGGGTAGACGGGCTGACCGCCGAGAGCTTCGGGGGTGCGCCGCCCCGCAGGAGATCGCGTGCTTCGCGGCTGTGCTAGGTCTAGAGCGTAATCAACTCTTCCGACCTGCGGCAACAGGGTCCCGCTCGGCGTGTCCAAGTCTACCCCGGGCGACCCGTGCGCCGCTGACGTCTATCGGTAACTGCCAGATCTCCCAGTCTGTTCCCACTGGGAAGCCCGCTGGGGGCTGGTTGAGCGCCAGCACAGTCGGCCCCGCCCCACTGACCACAGCTGCCACATCGGCCGCTCGTAACGCGCTGACCAGGGCAGACGTGCCTGGCATCCCGGCTGCGCGGTAATCCTGATGGAGCCGGTCGACGGTGGCCGGCAGCAGCAGGGTCGGGTCCGTGGTGAGCGCGTGCACCAGCAGCGCCGCCCGCCCGGCGGTCAACGCGGCGTCACAGTGCGGCACTGTTGCCGGCAGAGCGGCCCGCGCGGTCGCGGTCAAACCGCGTTCCGCAGGGACGAAAACAGTGGGCCGCACCGCGGCGGCGACCGGCAGGGAGACCGCCCGGGCGCCTTCCGGCTCGGACCAGGCCACTGTGAAACCGCCGAGCAGGCACGGCGCCACATTGTCGGGGTGGCCCTCGATCTCGGCGGCCAGTCGCAGCGCGCCGGCGTCGTCGAGGCGGTGCTCCCCATCGACGACCAGGGCACGGGCCAGCAGCACCCCGGCGACGATCGCGGCCGACGAGGAGCCCAGCCCACGTGCCTGGGGGATCCGGTTGACGCACTCCACGCTCAGCCCCGCGGGGTGGGCCCCGAGCGCGTCGAACGCGGCGCGCATGGCCCGCACCACGAGGTGCCGGTCGTCGTCGGGCAGCTCACCGGCGCCCTGCCCGGTCACTGTCACCCGGACACCACCCGAGGCGACCTCGGCGGCCACGTCGTCGTAGAGCCCGAGGGCGAGACCCAGCGCGTCGAATCCCGGGCCCAGGTTGGCGCTGGTCGCCGGGACGCGGACCCGGACCGGCTCGGCGGTGAAGTTCGTCGGCACGCGCTCATGCTAGGGCTCGGGACCGACGAACCGGTTCCGAGCCCGCTGCCTGGGACCGCAGAGTTCAGCCGGCGGGGTCCGGGACCGGCTCGACGGCCGGATCGGTGAGCGACAGCCGGCGGGTGGCGATCCGCCAGCCCACCGCGTACACGAGGGTGATCAGACCGCAGCCGGCGAGCACCACCCGTTCGTCGACCGAGTCCACCACCAGGGCCACCGCCAGTTGACTCACCGAGATCGCCAGCGTCGCCAGCATCATGTCGGTGGCGAAGACGCGGCCCCGCAGCCGGTCCGGAACCTCACCCTGAAGGGCGAAGTTCGACATCACCCAGTTGCTGCCTCCCGCGAAGTGCGCCACGAAGACCAGCAGCAGCACCAGCGGAAACCATCGCACCACCGAGGTGCCCAGGTAGGACAGGCCGTAGAGCGACATGGACAGCGCGAGCCCGGGCAGCAGCCAGGCCCGGTTGGTCAACACCCGGCGCATCAGGATCGGCCCCACCAACGCTCCCGCGCCGCGTACCGCGAACAGCAGGCCGGCGCCGAGCGAGCCGACACCGTACACGCCGGCCAGCAGCGGAAACACGGTCAACACGCCGTTGCCGAGGCCCACCGCGGACTTGACGGTGACCAGCGCGAGCACGCGGGGCCGGTGACCGATGTAGCCAAGCGCCTCGCGGACCGCCGACCAGGTCCTCTGGGCCGGTTGGTCGGCGTCCCGGGGCGCCTGCAACGGCCGGCGGATCCGGGTGGCGAGGGCCGCGGCCACCGCGAGGCCCGCCGCCGCGACCCAGAAGCAGACGTACGGGCCGGCAGCGGTGCTGAGCACGCCACCGAGCGACGCACCGACCACTGTCATGGTGCCCCAGGCCGAGCCGGCGACGGCGTTGCCAGCGGCGAGTTCGTGCGGCTCCAGCACGTTGGGCAGGGCGGCCTGGGCGGCCGGCGAGTAGAACGCCTTGGCGACCGCCACCACGCCGATCGCGACCAGCGCCAGCCAGGCCGTTCCGGCGTCGCGCACTCCGAGCAGCAGCAGCACGCCCGCCAGCGCGGCCACGTTCGCGGCGATCATGATCTTCCGGCGGTCGAAGCGGTCGGCGATCGTGCCGGTGTACGGCAGCAGCAACGCCACGATGCCGGTGTCCACCGCCAACACCAGCGCGCCCCAGACGCCGCTGCCGGTCAGGTGCGGCAGCAGCACCAGCAGCGGCACCATGACGAACCAGTCGGCGCCGAAGACCACCAGCTCGGCGAGGAAGAGGTTGCGGAAGCTCCGATTGCCGGTCAGAACCGAGAGGGTGGACGCCACGGAGCGCGACCCTACCTGGTCGTCGTCGAAGCCATACCCGCTCCCAGCAGCGCCGAGACCGTGACGAAGGTGTAGCCGCGCGACCGTAGCCCGTTGATCATGTCAGTCAGCCCCCGCAGTGCGACCAGTCGTCGGCGCGCCCCCACATCGTGGCCGAGCACTATCGTTCCCGGTCGGACCGCGGCCACGATCTGTCGGGCGTGACCGGCCGGATCGTCGGGGAACTCGCGCTCCACCATCTGCAACGACCAAAGCACCAGGCGATAGTCCAGCCGGGCCGCCGCGTGCAGCACCGCTCCGCCCAGATGGCCGTACGGCGGGCGGAGGAATGCCGGCGGCACCCCGGTCAGGTCGGCGATCGCGTCGTGGCTGCGGCGCAGGTCGTCGTACGCCTCGGCGGCGTCCAGTTCGGCCAGGTCCCGGTGCTCCCAGCTGTGGTTTCCCACCTCGTGCCCGGCGAGCCGGTCGCGGACGACGTCGGCGTGCCGGCGGACCTGCGCCCCGACCATGAAGAAGGTGGCCGGAACCCGGTACTGGGCCAGGGTGTCGAGCACCATGGGAGTCCACTGTGGCGCCGGGCCGTCGTCGAAGGTGAGGGCCACCAGGCGCTGGTTGGTCCGCCCGGACCAGACGACCTCCAGCGCGCCGGAGCTGACATCCTGCAGGCCGTTGCCGAGGGTGGCACTGGCGGGACCGCCGGCGATCGGCATCCGGCGATGGGTGATCCGCCACGCCTCCGACGTCCCGGCACCGATGGCCACGCCGCCCACCACCAGCAGGCCACGGCGCAGCAGATCGCGCCGCCCCCACCCGCGCGCGCCCTCGGCCATCCGCCCGCCCTCGCTTCACCCACACCCCCACCTGCCTACGAGGAGTATGCAAGAAGTTACACAAGGTGTGGGGTCGTCGAGTCGGAGTGTTTTCGGTCGAATGAACCTGGAACGCCCCCGGCGAAAAATCCGCCGGGGGCGTTCCGAACCGCGCTACGACCTACTCGGTCGGCTCCGCCGGAGGCAGCGGCGAGGTGCGGCTACGCGGCAGCCGCAGCACCTCGAACTGGTCAGTGCCCTCCACCAACGCGGCCGACGGCGCGGGTCGCCCGGCCGGCTGCACACCCTCAGCCGCGACCGGGGCGGGCGCGCCGCTCGGCACCGCTACCTGGTTCGGCGCTGGCACCTCGTCGGCCTCCGTCGTGGTCACCGCCGACCCTCCGGAGCGCCGCCGTGCGCGCCGACCCCGCAGCGACTCCTTGGTGTGCTCCACCATCGTGTACAGCGTCGGCACCAGGATCAGCGTGAGCAGCGTCGAGCTGAGCAGACCACCGATCACCACGACCGCCAGCGGCTGAGAGATGAAGCCGCCCTCACCGGTCAACCCGAACGCCATCGGCAGCAGCGCGAAGATGGTCGCCACCGCCGTCATCAGGATCGGGCGAAGCCGGCGACGGCCACCTTCGACCACCGCCTCCCGGACCCCCATGCCCTGCGCCCGGTACTGGTTGATCAGGTCGAGCAACACGATCGCGTTGGTCACCACGATGCCGACCAGCATCAGCACACCGATCAGCGCCGGCACACCGAGCGGCGTCCCGGTGACCAACAGCAGACCGATCGCACCGGTCGCCGCGAACGGGATGGAGATCAGCAGGATCAGCGCCTGAGTGAGGCTGCGGAACGTGGCCACCATGATCAGGAAGACGATGGCGATCGCGGCCAGCACCGCCAGGCCCAGGTCCGCGAAGGCGTCCGCCTGATCCGCGCTGACACCACCGATGGTGAAACTCGCACCCGGCACGTTGATGCCGTCCAACCGCTTCTGCAACTCCTGGCTGGTCGCGCCCAGGTTCGAGCCGGTCGCCGCACCGGTCACCGACACGCTGCGCTCACCGTCGATTCGGGTGACCTGCTGCGGGCCTTCGCCCTGGGTGACCTGCGCGATGTCGCCCAGCTTCACCGGACCAACCGGCAGTGCCTTCAGCTGCTCCACCGTCGTCGGCGGCTGCGTGCCCAACCGCAGCACCACGTTCTGCTGCTGGCCGTCGAGCGCTACCTGACCCAGCGGCGCTCCCCGGAACGCCTGCGACACGAGCTGCCCCACGGCGGCCTCGGTGAGCCCGACCCGACCCGCGGCGACCCGGTCGACGACCACGTCGACCCGTGGCACCCGCGCGGCCAGGCTGGTGGAGACGTCCTCGACGTCCGGGACCCCCGCCATCGCGGCCCGCGCCTCCTCGGCGGCCCGGGTCAGCGCCTCCGGGTTGCTGGCCTGGACGATCACCTCCAGCTGGCTGGTCGACGCCTCCTGCCCGCCACCGAAGCTGATCTCACCCACACCGGCGCCGAGCTTGTCGAACTCCTTGCGCAGCACCTCACGCATCTGCTTCGCGTCGGTGTCACCGTCGAGCGCCAGCGACCAGCTGGCGACGTTGTTGCCGCCGCCGCCCGCCCACGGGTTGTCGCCACCGCCCGCTGTCACCTGGTACGTCTCGACGCCGTCGGTGCGGGACAGCACCGACTCGACCTGCTTGGCCGCCGCGTCGGTGGCCGCCAGGCCACTGCCGGCCGGCAGCTCCTGGCTCATGTTGAGGGTGTCCTGGCCGGAGTCGTCGAGGAAGTTGGTTTCCAACTTCTGCGCCAGACCGAAGGTGCCGAAGAGCACCAGCAGGCCCAGCCCGACGGTGATCCAACGGGTCGACCGCTTGCGAGTGGCGAACCCGATCACCGGCAGGTACGCCCGCTGCAACGGGCTGCGCAGCTCCTTCTCCTCTGCGGCGTGCCGAACCGCCTCGTCGTCCGCGGTGCCGCCGCGCGGCTTGAGGAACCAGTACGCGAGGACCGGGATCACTGTCAGCGACACCAGCAGCGAGGCGAGCAGGGCCACCGTCACGGTGATCGCGAACGGCGCGAAGAGCTGGCCCACGAACCCGCCGACCAGCGCGATCGGCGCGAACACCGCCACCGTGGTGAGGGTGGACGCGGTCACCGCACCGGCGACCTCCCGGACGCCGGTGATGATGGCGTGCCGTTTCTCCTCGCCGTACTCCAGGTGTCGTTTGATGTTCTCCAACACCACGATCGAGTCGTCGACCACCCGACCGACCGCGATGGTCAACGCGCCGAGGGTGAGCAGGTTGAGCGAGTAGTCACCGATCCACAGGGCGATCAGCGCCACCAGCACGGAGAGCGGGATGGAGACCGCGGTGACCACCGTCGAGCGCACCGACAGCAGGAAGACCAGGATGACGATGACAGCCATCACCAGGCCCAGCAGACCCTCGGTGGTCAGCGACTCGATCGACTTCTCGACGAACGGCGCCTGGTCGAAGACCACTGTCAGCTCCGCGCCGGAGGCGTCCTTCAGGTCGTCGAGCCGGTCCCGGATCTCGTGCGAGATCTCCACGGCGTTGCCGTCCGGCGCCGCGGTGACCGCGATACCGAGGCTGTCCTTGCCGTTGGTCCGGGTGATCGCCGTGGCCGGGGCGAGCTGCTGCTCGACAGTCGCCACGTCTCCGAGGCGAACGGGTGCCGCGGCCGGGGCGACCACGATGCCGCGCAGCTCCTCCAGGGTGGAGATCGGCGTGCCGACCTGCACCGGGAGGGCCAACGCGCCGTCGGTCACCGCGCCGGCCGGAACCGCCACGCCGTTTGTCTTCAGCGCCGCACCGATCGCCGTCGGCTGGATCTTCGCGGCGGCCAGCTTCGCCGGGTCCGGGGTGACCACCACGACGTCGTCGCGGGTTCCGGTCACCTCGACAGTGCGTACTCCCTCGATGCCCTCCAGCTCCGGCACCACTGTCGCGCGCAGCTTCTCGGCGAGCGCCCGCTCGTCCGCAGTGCCGGCCGCGGCCAGCACCACCGCCGGCAGGTCGTCGGTGCTACCCGCGATGACCTGCGGGTCGACGCCCTCCGGCAGCTGGGCGTCGATCCGGCTCAACGCGGTCTGCATCTTGTTGACCACGTCGTCGAGGTCGGTGCCGAACTCGTACGTCACCTGGACGGTGGCCGCCCCCTCGCGGGAGGTGGAGGTGACCTGGTCCAACCCCGGGATGCCCTGGAGGGCGTTCTCGATCGGCTCGGTCACCTGCGACTCGACGATCTCGGGGCCGGCGCCGGGGTAGGGAGCCACGATGAACGCGGCCGGGAACTCGAGCGACGGCAGCAGTTGCTGCTTCAGCGACGGCACGGCGAACGCTCCGAACACCGTGGTCACCACCGCGATGAGGGCAATCAGCCCTCGGTTGGCGAGGCTGAATCTGGCGAGCAGCGACATCGGCCTGGCTCACTCCTGAACGAGAATGCGGGCGGGGATACCCGAAAGTGTGCCGGACTCGCATACCCCGACCCCCGCCGCCCCCGGGCCGCACCGCCGTCCAGCTACCCGCCGTCGGTCACCACCCGGACGGCGGCGCGCTCAGGCCAGGTCGAGGGCGCGCGCCGCGGCCAGCGGGTCGTTCGCGATGGTCACCGGCGCCGGCGCGGTGGAGATCGCCCACTCCGGGTCCTTCAGCCCGTGGCCGGTCACCGTGCAGACCACCGTGGAACCGGGCGGCACCGCGCCCGCCGCGGCCTGCTGCAGCAGGCCGGCCACGCTGGCCGCGCTGCCCAGCTCGACGAAGACCCCCACCTCACGGGCGAGCAGACGGTACGCGGAGAGGATCTCCCGGTCGGTCACCGACGCGATCAGGCCACCGGAGGCGTCCCGGGCATCCAACGCCTTGGTCCAGCTCGCCGGGTTGCCGATCCGGATCGCGGTGGCGATGGTCGACGGCTCCGGCACCACCTGACCGGTCACGATCGGGGCCGCCCCGGCGGCCTGGAAGCCGTACATCTTCGGGGTACGGGTGGTGGCGCCGGCGGCCAACTCCTCCGCGTATCCCATCCAGTACGCGGAGATGTTGCCGGCGTTGCCGACCGGCAGGCAGTGGATGTCGGGCGCGTCACCGAGCGCCTCGACGATCTCGAAGGCGGCGGTCTTCTGGCCGTGCAGCCGGTCGATGTTGACCGAGTTGACCAACGCGACCGGGTAGTCCTGGGCGAGCTTGGCGGCAGTCGCGAGGCAGTCGTCGAAGTTGCCGTTCACCTGGAGCAGCTTCGCGCCGTGCACCAGCGCCTGGGCCAGCTTGCCCAGCGCGATCTTGCCTTGCGGCACCAGCACGGCGCAGGTCAATCCGGCCCGGGCCGCGTACGCCGCGGCGGAGGCGCTGGTGTTGCCGGTGGAGGCGCAGATGATGGCCTTGTTGCCGGCCTCGACCGCCTTGGACACCGCGAGGGTCATCCCCCGGTCCTTGAAGGAGCCGGTCGGGTTGGCGCCCTCCACCTTGAGGTGCACGTCGCAACCGAGCCGGGCGGACAGCACCGGCGCCGGCAACAGCGGGGTGTTGCCCTCGTGCAGCGTCACGACCGGCGTGGCCGCGGTGACCGGCAGCCGATCCCGGTACGCCTCGATCAGACCCCGCCACATGTCGCTCTCCTCGCCTCTACCGCCGCGCCCACCCGATTGTCAGGGCCACCTTGGACCAGCCCGCTGGAGTGGTCAATGGCACACCCCGGCTTACCCACCTGGCGGGACGCGCGAGCCGCCCCGTCGATGATGCAACGACTCAGGCGCCGCCCTCGACCCGCAGCACACTGGTCACCGAACGGACAATGTCCAGACCGCGCAGCTCACCGACGGTCGCGGCGAGCGCGGCGTCCGGTGCCACATGCGTGACGATGACCAACTCGGCGTCGCCGTCGCGGCCCGCTGGCCCGCCCGCCGAACCCTGCCGCACCGTCGCGATCGACACGTCGTGCCGGGCGAACACGCTCGCCACCGAGGCCAGCACACCCGGGCGGTCGGCCACGTCGAGGCTCACGTGGTAGCGGGTCAACGCCTCACCCATCGGCCGGACCGCGAGGTCCGCGTACGCGCTCTCGCTGGCCGCGCGCACCCCGGCGAGCCGGTTGCGGGACACCGCGACCACGTCACCGAGCACCGCGCTGGCGGTGGGCGCGCCACCGGCGCCCCGACCGTAGAACATCAACTGCCCGGCCGCGTCCGCCTCCACGAAGACCGCGTTGAACGCGTCCCCGACGCTGGCCAGCGGGTGGCTGCGCGGGATCATCGCCGGGTGCACCCGGACGCTGACCGTCTCCCGGCCGGTGGGGTCGACACCCCGGGCCGCGATGCAGAGCAGTTTGATCGTGCAGCCCATCGCCTGGGCGCTGGCCATGTCCGCGGCGGTCACCTCGGTGATGCCCTCGCGGTGCACGTCGGCGGCGCCGACCCGGGTGTGGAACGCCAGCGAGGCGAGGATCGCCGCCTTCGCCGCCGCGTCGAAGCCCTCCACGTCGGCGGTCGGATCGGCCTCCGCGTACCCCAGGGCGGTGGCCTCTTCGAGAGCCTCGGCGAAGCCGGCGCCGGTCGCGTCCATCGCGGAGAGGATGAAGTTGGTGGTGCCGTTGACGATCCCGGTGACCCGATTGATCCGATCGCCGTGCAGCGACTCCCGTAGCGGACGCAGCAGCGGGATGGCCCCGGCCACTGACGCCTCGTAGTAGAGGTCGCCGCCGCCCTCGGCCGCCGCCTCGTGCAGGGCCACGCCGTCCTCGGCGAGCAGCGCCTTGTTGGCGGTGACCACGCTCTTGCCGGCGCGCAGCGCCTCGACCAGCCAACTCCGGGCCGGCTCGATGCCACCGATCACCTCGATCACCACGTCCACGTCGTCGCGCTTGATCAGGCCAAGCGCGTCGGTGGTGAACAGGTCCTCGTCGACCGGCAGGTCACCTCGGTCGCGGCCGAGCCGACGGACGGCGATGCCGGCGATCTCCAGCGGAGCGCCGATCCGTGCCGTGAGGTCGGCCGACTGCTCGTGCAGCAGCCGGACCACCTCCTGGCCGACAGTGCCACAGCCGAGCAGCGCCAAGCGCACAGGTGACGTCATCCAACATCCAATGCGAGCAGGTCCTCTTCGGTTTCCCGCCGGACAATCAGGCGCGCCTGGCCGTCGCGCACCGCGACCACCGGTGGCCGGGGCACATGGTTGTAGTTGCTGGCCATGCTTCGGCAGTACGCACCGGTGCCGGGCACTGCGACAAGATCTCCGGGCTGCACGTCGGCGGGCAGGAATTCATCCTTCACCACGATGTCCCCGGACTCACAATGCTTTCCCACCACGCGGGCGAGCAACGGCTGCGCGGTCGAGGCCCGCGAGGCCAGCGTCGCCGAGTAGGACGCGTCGTAGAGGGCGGTGCGAATGTTGTCGCTCATCCCGCCGTCGACGCTGACGTACGTCCGGAGGCCGTCGAGGTCCTTGACCGTGCCGACCTCGTAGAGGGTGAACACGGCCGGCCCGACGATGGCCCGGCCCGGCTCGATCGACAGGTGCGGCACGGCCAGGTTCTCCGCCGCGCACTCCGAATCAACGATCTTGCGAAGCCGCTTGGCCAGATCCTGCGGCGTCGCCGGGTCGTCCTGGGTGGTGTACGCGATGCCGAAGCCGCCGCCCAGGTCCAGCTCGGGCAGCTCCACTCCGCGCGCGTCGCGGATCTGCGCCTGAAGGGCGAGCACCCGCCGGGCCGAGACCTCGAAGCCGCTGGCGTCGAAGATCTGCGAGCCGATGTGCGAGTGCAGCCCGCGAAGCTCCAGCACGCCCTCGTCGAGGATCTTGAACGCGGCGTTGGCGGCGGCACCGCCGGCCAGCGAGAAGCCGAACTTCTGGTCCTCGTGGGCGGTGGCGATGAACTCGTGGGTGTGCGCCTCGACGCCCACCGTGACCCGCACCAGCACCCGGGGCCGGACCCCGCGCTCGCGGGCCAGCGCGGTGAGCCGGTCGATCTCGGTGAACGAGTCGACGATGATCCGGCCCACCCCGGCGTCCAGCGCCCGGCCCAGCTCGGCGACCGACTTGTTGTTGCCGTGAAAGCCGATCCGCTCCGGCGGCATTCCGGCCGACAGCGCGGTGGCCAGCTCGCCACCGGTGCAGACGTCCAGGTGCAGCCCCTCCTCGGCGATCATCCGGACCACCGCCCGGCAGAGGAACGCCTTGCCCGCGTAGAACACGTCCTCGGTTGGGAAGGCCGCCCGGAAGTCGCGGCAGCGCGAGCGCAGGTCGGCCTCGTCGAGGACGTACACCGGGGTGCCGAACTCGGCCGCGATGTCGCGGACGCTCAGGCCCGCGACGGCGACCGCGCCGTCGGCGCCACGCGTCACCGACCGCGGCCACAGCGCCGGCACGAGGGCGTTGACGTCGGCCGGGGTACGCAGCCAGGCCGGCCCCTGATTGCTGATGTCCGCGTGCAGCGCACCGGCCTCATGAGCCCTCATGTCACATCCTCTCGGGTGCGGAGACGCCGAGCAGGTACAGGCCGTTGGCGATCACCGTGCGGGTGGCGTTGTTGAGCCAGAGCCGAGCGCGGTGCAGGTCGGTGATCTCCTCGTCGCCCAGCGGCAGCACCCGGCAGTTGTCGTAGAACCGGTGGTAGGAGGCGGCGACGCTCTCCTCCAGGTAGCGGGCCACCCGGTGCGGCTCCCGCAGCTCGGCGGCCGTCGCCACCACCGCGGGGAACTGGGCGAGCGCCTTGAGCAGCTCGTTCTCCTTCTCGTGGTCGAGCAGCTCGGGGCGGAACGCGTCGGCGTCGCCCGGAATCAGCCCCACCTCGGCGGCGTTGCGGGCCACGCCCGCCGTCCGGGCTGCCACGTACTGCACGTAGTAGACCGGGTTGTCGCGGGTCGCCCGGGTCCACAGCTCGATGTCGATGTCGATCGGGGAGTCGCTGGAGTAACGGGCCAACGCGTACCGGGAGGCGTCCACGCCGATCGCGTCGACCAGGTCCTCCAGGGTGATCACGGTGCCGGCCCGCTTGCTCATCCGCATCGGCGCGCCGTCGCGCAGCAGGTTGACCAGCTGCCCGATGAGGATCTCCAGGTTGCGCTCCGGGTCGTCGCCGAAGCAGGCGGACATCGCCTTCATCCGGCCGATGTAGCCGTGGTGGTCGGCGCCCAGCATGATCACGACCCGATCGAAGCCACGCTCGCGCTTGTCCAGGTAGTAGGCGCAGTCCGCGGCGAAGTACGTCCACTCGCCGTTGGACTTGCGCAGCACCCGGTCCTTGTCGTCGCCGAAGTCGGTGGTGCGCAGCCAGGTGGCGCCCTCGGACTCGTAGAGGTGCCCCTGCTGGCGCAGCCGGTTCAACGCCAGGTCGAGCTCACCCCGGTCGTGCAGGTCCTTCTCGTTGAAGTAGGTGTCAAACTCCACCCCGAAGTCGCGCAGCGAGGTGCGGATCTCGTCGAACATCAGCGCGACGCCCTCGACCCGGAAGACCTCCTGGGCGGCGTCGTCGTCGAGCGAACGCACCTCCGGCCGGCGGGCCTGCACCTCGCTGGCGATCTCGGCGATGTACGCCCCGCCGTAGCCGTCCTCCGGCGCCGGCTCACCCTTCGCGGCGGCGAGCAGCGACCGGGCGAACCGGTCGATCTGCGAACCGGCGTCGTTGAAGTAGTACTCCGTGCCGACGTCGGCGCCGGTGGCCCGCAGCAGCCGGCTCAGCGCGTCACCGACGGCCGCCCAGCGGACCCCGCCGATGTGCACCGGCCCGGTCGGGTTGGCCGAGACGAACTCCAGGTTGATCTTCTCGCCGGCGAGCCGGTCGCTGCGGCCGTACTCCGCGCCGGTCTCCACGATCACCCGCGCGAGCTGACCGGCCGCTGCGGCGTCGAGCCGGATGTTCAGGAAGCCCGGCCCGGCGATTTCCACCGATTTGACGCCCGGTGCCCGGCCCAGCTCGTCGGCCAGGGCTGTCGCCAACTCCCGGGGCGGGACGCCCACCTTCTTGCTCAACTGCAGCGCGAGCGTCGAGGCGTAGTCGCCGTGCTCGGGGTTGCGCGGTCGCTCCACCACGGTGCTCGCCGGCAACGCGGCACTGTCGAGCCCACGCTGCTCGAAGACGGCGTGGGCGGCGGCAAGGACGACCGAGGCTAGTTCTGCAGGAGTCACCCAACCATGTTATCGGGGGTAGACTCGGGCACTCGGCGGCTCCCCTGCGCGTCATCCGGCCCGCCACTCCCCTGACCGACCGACTTGACGAGGCACGATGAGCATCAGCACCCCGGGTGGCCCTGAGCGCCGCCCGACCGTGGTCAGCACCGGCAAGAAGCCGGCCGCGGGCCGGCCGGCGTCCGGCGCCAAGGCCGGTTCCGGCAAGCCGACGGGCTCCCCCCGGGCCGGGGGCAAGGGCCCGCGCAAGCCGGTCACCCCGGTCAAGGTGAGCCAGGGCCGCGCGTGGGGGCCGATCGCGCTCTTCGTCGCGGTCGGCGTGCTCGCGGCCGGCATCATCGGCTACGGCGCCTGGGCGTCGTTCCAGGGCTCCAAGCCGTGGGACAAGCGGGCCAACGCCATCGACGGCATCGCCAACATCCGCAAGTCCGACCCGGACAGCCTGAAGTACGAGTCGCACAAGTCGGGTCCGCTGACCTGGAACTACTCGCCGCCTGTGGGCGGGGTGCACAACGCCGCCTGGCAGAACTGCATGGGCGACGTGTACGACGCCCCGATCGCCAACGAGCACGCGGTGCACAGCCTGGAGCACGGCGCGGTGTGGATCACCTACCGCCCGGACCTGCCCAAGGACCAGGTCGACAAGCTCGCCAGCAAGGTGCGCGGCGTCGAGAAGACGCTGATGAGCCCGTACGAGGGCCTGGACAAGCCGATCTCGCTTCAGGCCTGGGGCTACCAGCTCAAGGTCGACAACGCTGACGACTCGCGGATCGACGAGTTCATCAAGGACCTGCGGGTGAACGCCTCCGTCGAGGGCCCGACGGCGCTCTGCAACACCGGCATCACCGCCACCGGCACCACGCCGCGTGAACTCCAGCAGCAGCCCACCCAGTAAGGACGGCAATGACCGCTCCGGCAACCACCGACAGCGAGTACGACGAGATCCCGGCCGCCCCGGACGAGGGCGGCCGGGCCCCGGCGTCGCGCTACGGCGTGCTGGCACTCGCCATCATGCTGGTGGTGGGGCTCCTCCTCGGGTACGCGGGCGGTCTGCTCACCCCACGGATCACCCGGCCCGGTGACGCCTCGGTCGAGGCGGGCTTCGCCCGGGACATGACGACCCACCACGCGCAGGCGGTGGAGATGAGCCTGATCGCGTACCGGTCGGCGACCCTCCCCGAGGTGCGGCAGATCGCCGTCGACATCGCCACCGGGCAGCAGGGCGAGATCGGCGCGATGCAGACCTGGCTGCGCGAATGGGGCCTCAGCCCGACCGGGTCGAAGCCACCGATGTCGTGGATGTCCGACGGGGCCACCGTCAAGGACGGCCTGATGCCGGGCATGGCCACGCCGCAACAGATGACCGCCCTGCGCAACGCTCAGGGCATCGAGGTCGACAGGCAGTTCCTGACCCTGATGTACGCCCACCACCTGGGCGGCATCCACATGATCGACGCGGCGCTCGGCGCGACCGACAACGCCGAGGTGCTGCGGGTGGCGAACACCATGAAGGCCACCCAGCAGACCGAGTTGAACAACCTCCGGCAGCTCCAGGCGCAGGCCAAGGGCTGACCGACCGGACGGTGCACCCGGCCCGCGTCCCCGCCGCTCCGTGGCGGTGACGCGGGCCGCACCGTGCCGACACAACGCACCACGCCGCTCGACCTGCGCCGCCCGCCACCGACGCGAGCCCCCGCCCCCGCCGGGGCCCCCAGCGCAAGCCCCGGCCTTGATCGACTCGGCTTTCAGGAAACCGGGCGGTCGACGCGATCGGCACCCCGGTTTCCAGGAACCCGAGTCGATCAAGACGGCTACCCGTCGCGTATGACCCGAACACCCCTCTCGTCCCTTGTGGGCGTTTTGCGTGGCACAGGCGATTACGTTGCTTAGAGAGTTTTCTCCCCACATATCGTGACCAGTTGCGATTCGGGCTCGTTGCCCAAGACGTGGGGGTTGCACTCAGAGACGCACGGCGCTCGGTCACCAGTTGGTGCCGACGCCACACCATCGGTGGTGACGGGGCGGTGGCAGCCGTCCGTCGCGGACAGCGGCAGGGCGAGCCGGGAATGCTCAGCCGCGAACAGGAACTCGAGTTGATCGACACGCTGCGGGGCGTCCATCCCGACGAGTTCGGCCTGGACGAGGAGCTGTGGACGCGGCAGAGCCTCACCACGCTCATCCAGCGGCGCTTCGAACTGCCGCTGGACACTGGCGCGGTCGGGGCGTACCTGCGGGCCTGGGGGTTGGGTCCGCGGGAGCCGCGTGAGCGGGCCTGCGGGCTCTGCGTCAGCGCGGTCGAGCGTTGGGTCCGCAGCGAGTACCCGGCGATCACCCGGGCCGCCCAGGAGCACCTCGCGGAGGTCTACTGGATCGGCCGGGTCCGGCTGCGCGGAACGATGCCGGCCGCCGACGTGATCTCCGCTGTCTCGTCCCGCGGTCGGGTCCGCTTCATGATCACTACGCCGACGGTGGACCCGCCGCTCCCCCGCGACTTCGTGCTGCGCCTCAGTGGCGAGGAGCAGCGCACCGTCCACCTGATCGTGGACGGCTCCTGGCCGCGCAACGAGTGGCCGCGCCGGCTCCCCCGACGAATCGTCCTGCACCCGCTGCCCAGCTGCGGGCGGGTGGTAGCCGCCTGAGCACCGGGTGGGCCGGTCCGACACGATCGGCTCACCCGATACCGATTCGGCGTACGCAGGGGAGGTTTGCTAGTCTTCTCCAGTCGCTGAGCCCCCGTAGCTCAGGGGATAGAGCACCGCCCTCCGGAGGCGGGGGCGCAGGTTCGAATCCTGCCGGGGGCACCAAGGTTGACCAGCACCAGAGGCTCCTGACCAGGGAAACCCGGTCGGGGGCCTTACTCATGTGTCGGCTATGTCCGACCGCCAGCGACCAATGCGACCATCTGTGCCATATCAGCCCGCAGGTCGGTCGTGGCCAAACGCCCTTTCGGCACGCTTTCGGAGAGCAGCCTCACCGCCGTCTAGGCACTTGATGTAAATCCTGAGTGGCAGCTCTACCGACTGCCCAGCCCAGTCGGCCGCCTGAGTAGGCGGCACTCCCTGTTGAGCTGTGTCGACACGGCGGCTTGGCGCAGGTCGTACGGGGTGAGTGCCAGCAGGGAGGCGGAGACCCCGGATGTGAACACGGCGACGCGCGCCTGCCTCCATAGGCGGTTAGTCGCCCCCTTGGTCAGCTCCTCCTTGTTGCGCTCTCCCACGAACAGCCGGCCGTCCGGGCCGTAGCCAACCGAAATCCTGGGCAGGTATACCACCTGATATAAGCTACCTATCTTTCAAGGCAGAAAATACGGCCTCACTAGCGCGCCCCAGAACCTTGATTGCCGCGACAGCCGCTCCCACCCGTGCAGCAACACCAAGGTGACCGGTTGCAATCAATGCTGCGGACGCCGCACCAGCGAACACATCGCCTGCCCCAGTCGGGTCAACGGCACGAAGAGGCTCCACACGAATGGTTTCCGAAGTAAGTCCATCAACAATTGTTACCCGATGCAGCGCAGTCACTAGCCACGTCTGAGACGAATCAGAAAGGCAGCGGTTCACAGCCTGTGAGAAATTCTTCGACTGCCAGAGATGTAAAAATTCCGTCTCGCTGACAAAGATTCTGTGAGCCGCAGCCAGTAGCCCAAGGAGCCGTGCGGGCTGCACGGAGAGGTGATACTCGTGCAGCTGCACGCTAACAGCACATTGCAGATCTCTAGCGGCCCTTATCAGTACTTCTAAATCATCGAGAGGCATTGTACACGCGTGGACAATGCTGCCGGGCTCGATAATTTCGATCGCGTACGCACCTAGACTTCCTGGAACGAGGGCATTCCTTATCCGGAGGGAGAGCAGCTCCTGACTTTTACTCAAGTCATAATCGAGATCGAATTCTATCGGAGGTGAGTGAAACTGTATTTGAGAGAGGTCGGCACCATTCTCTTCGAGAATAGCGATGGGTTCCCCGAACTCGCTTCGATCAGCTAAGGAAAGCATGCGAATGCCTCGCCTGACGAAACAAAAGCCTGCGGCGAAGTGCATGAGCGCTCCTCCCGGCAGACGCTCTGTCGGCTGATTGGGAGCAAGTCGGGCGCAATCCCATCCAATGTGACCTACGGCGTAAAAGGTCGTTCGGTCCGAATTGCGCCTAGGCGCTTCACCGCCTAACGACACGCATTCTATCCCTTCTTGCGCGAACCGCGAGGAACACCTTCCGACATGTTAGGCCGAGTGCGGCTGCCGCTAGCCCGTAGCAAATGTTCTTCTCGGCGTCCACCCACGAGGCTGACGGGACTACAGAAAGTGCGCCATATAGGCGGGAAAAAATGACCGGCAAAGCGGCCAGCAGTGCTGAGATTAGCAGCCAGAGCAATACCATCAACAACGCCGATGCCCGGAAAATGATATAGGGGAACAGCAATCGCGCACGAGAGCCAAATACGGCCGGATCAGCCCTACTCCAAGCGAGCGAGAAAGCATTCTCATACATCGTTACAAGATTGACCTCGTGATTGAAGTCCGTGTTCTCAATTTCGAACATGATTCCATCACTGCCATGCTGGCGAACAGGATCATACACAGTGGTGCGGAAGATCTGACGGTCAATCAATGTAGATCCTGCGCCGTACAGATCTTGGGCTGTGGCCACCACCCGCACGCTGAAGCAATCGTGCTTACGAGCTTCGTTTGCCCAATCCTTCGCAGCTTCACCTGCCCTCAGGGCCTCTGACCGCCCACGTAGCTTGCCTACCGCCTGTGGCCCCCCAATAAGTACCCTAATCTGCACTCCACGCTCAGCCGCCTCGCCGAGCGCCTGTTTCACAGCGGGGTACGCGGAGTTCATAACCCAAACAAGCACTTCAACGCGAGACGATCGGATATAGTCAATCCAAGTGCTAAAATGGTCATACTCTCCGGTCACTTTCCCGAGATCATTGAAGGTCCAACCTGCACTAATCTCTCGACGAGCCAATTGTATTGCCCGTCGAACCGAGGCTGCTGCTGACACGTCCAGACCCAACACTGCTGGAAGGCCGTTGGCAATACGCAGGGTCTCGCGCCCATGAGATTCAATTGACGATTCAATGATCTGAGCATGTTGCAGCTCGTCTAGAGCGCCTTCAAGGGCATCATTGTCGATTTCTGGGAATCGGCGCAGAAAATAGACGAGTTCCGCCCTCGGGCGCGCAATTGGTCGACACGCTAATCGCACGACTACGTCGATGCTGGGCGAAGAAATCGTGAGACCGGCGCTGTGCAGTAAGCCGGCAAGTCTTTTCTCGGGCGCCGTGCGCCTCATTATGCCGTCACCGTCACTCGTCAGCTCGCCGAAGCCAGGGAACCCGATTGGATGATGTAGGTAGCAACTTCATCAAAGTTGGACACATCAAGCATTCGCCACTCCGAGAGCCAATTCCGCGAGGCAAAGCCTTCGTAGAGTTCAGCAGCTGACCGCTGGAGTTCCTCGTTGCGCTCAAACGAGTCAATTGTTCGACTTTCGTCCGCACGCGCTCGTGCGCGCGCCCTATACCAGGCGACCTCCGGTTCAACTTGAACCAAAATTTGGATGTCCGGCACTGGGATGCCTAGGAATCGCGTCTCTAATTCTGCAATATTCTCGATGTATTCTTCGCGAGCCCGCTCGTTGTCAATACGGGCAGCCCCATAGGCAGCATTAGATGCGATGTACCGATCCACGATTACCGCGTCAAATGTCTTCATGGCAGCAGCCAAGTCGGGCAGCGAGTGAGCCCTGTCAAGGGCGAAGAGAGTAGCAGATCCCGATACCGAGGCGGCGAGTGAACGTAGAATCGTACCATCCGCCAACATTTCGCTAATTGCAACGCCGAAGGGAGGGGTTTTATAACGAGGATATGAAAAGATCGTTGTAGTCAGCCCTGCTTCCTCGCAACGAACTCTGAGGCGTTCGGCAAAAGTTCGCTTCCCGGCGCCATCGATACCCTCAACCGCGACCAACAACTTGTCCCCCAGCGCCGAAATCTACGTCATTTATTGCGTCTGTCCAGTTTAGAAGACGCGCGACCACTTGAATCGGAAGTCCGCACATCCGCGCGAACTGCTCCAGTCTGATCGATCTCAGGTTTGCCGACAGAAGAACAGTTGAGCCGGCCCGGCCGTTCAGGCTAGACCAAGCGTTCTCCAAACGGTCGATTGAGATTGGTTCGATACTGGAGGCGGATGTGCCTTTCATTGCTACGGCAAACCAACCGACTCCATCAATCACCACGTGGTCGTCGTCGTTGGGTGAATCCAGAATTTCCAACCTACCGAGCGGGACTCCCAACGAATTCGCAACAGCTACACCTCCCTCATCTATCGACAATGTGTCACCTGGCTGCGCTACCATGGCTGCCAGATACCACAAAGACAATTGGTGGCGACCAGGATGGTCCTGCTGCTCCATGGGTGTTTCCTTATCCAAAAGTGATCCCGCGCGGTCTGTCCGATTTGCTTTCCGCAACCAAGAGAACGCGCTGCCGGTTGCCATATGTTTGGTTATCTCTTGACCGTCGAAGCTCGGCGCCAATCCGTAGGTACTACGCACAGTACAACGTCGGGCAATCGTTTCGTGTAGAGTGCTCGGCCATGCGCCTCCAGCCATGCTAAGGGATCAAGTCCTGGTCCGGGAGGCCCGTACGGTTTAACCTGGTCTAGAGCCTCCCGCCACCTTGCCGTATTCGCGACGAACGGGACAGCAGCGACAGTGCAGCTCATCCCACGCAGACCGATACTGCCGGTGCGATCGCCGTAACGCGCACCTAACGAACTCACGGTAGGCAACGTCGGCCACGTCTCACACCGTGGCGGGCGAGCGCGGCGCGCCGTGCATCGACGTAGTAAGCAATGACGCGGCGGCTTCCCTCGATTGGCGGTGCGCGGCAGGTCGTCCTTGTTACGCATCCTGCCTCGGCCGAGCCCCGGGCACGAGCTCGCGGATCGCAGTCCCCGCTGAAGCAGGAAAATCGGGGCTTAGAACCCTCGTTCACTACCGGGAGATTGAGCAGTTCAGCATGCCTGTTGATATTCCGGACGCCGGGGAGAGTGACGTCCACGGCCTGCTACAAGCCGGACTACCACCCACCCGCCGGCGATGTAGAGGCTGAGTTGGTCGGTCGCCGCCGCCGGGCAACAGTCGCATGGCGAACCGCTGCCCGGCCCGCTGATCCAGGTAGGCGTTGGCGGTGAACCAGGCGGCGACGTTCGCCGCCGCGCAGTCGGCGACGCTCTCCTCCTCTCCGAAGAGTCGGAATCGAGCCAGCAGATCGTTCTCCACACCGTCCGCTGCGGACACGGCGATGAGGGCGTTGACAGCCATCGCCAGGACGGTCACCGTGCACACCGCACGTTGCATCCGGGCCGGGTCCGCGCCAGCCCTCACAAGCATCGCGACGACCGCGACGACCACCAGCGGCGGGAAGATGTTGTCGAAACCCGCGACGACGTCCCCGGCCTCATACGTCGTGTAGTTCGGCGTGCGGCGGAAGGACCACGCCAATGGTGGCGGACCGCGACCAGGCTGAGGTGCGTCCCGCAGGCCAGACGGCGGTGCCGGCGAAGCGGGGCGCATCCACAATCCGACTAGACACAGAGGGCGGCCGCGCCGTACACGGCCACCTGCTCGGTACGGAGGCCTGGTGCGAGGTACGGGCCGAACGCGGCCACGGTGAGGCCGATGACGATTCGCCGTCCCCAGCGGGTGGCGGTGGACGAGCCGGTGGGGACAGGGATCACACCCGGTGCAACGACCACCAGGCACCCCGCGTCGCGTGTTGCCCGGGTCGCCCACCCAACCCGGAGAACGAGACAGTGCCGGCCGCCGTACTTCCGCATCCGGCGAAGACCCGTGACCCTGCATAATCAAGAATGTCGATCATGCTGTTTCTCGGGTTACTCCTCGCCGCGCTGGGTGGGGCGGTCGTCGCGACCGTCCTCACCGTCCGTGGGTTCCGCGCGATGTTCAGGAAGGGCGAACGGTCGGGCCGCCTGCGCACGGCGGCGCTGCTCGTCGGCGCGGGCGCCGTCGCCCTGTACGCCTGGGGCCTGCTCCACCTCGGTTACGCGGTGCTGCAGGCCGAGGACGGTGGCGCCGGATCCGCCCCGGTCGGACCCTGTCGCGAGGCCGGACCACAGGTGGCGAGCCTGGTCGTCGGCTACGACGTCAGCTTCCTACCGCTGCGCTTCGAGTGCCGCCTCAGTGGTGGCGGCACGTACGTCGCCTCGTCCGTGCCCGGATACGTCACCCCGGGCACGGCCGGCCTCGGTCTGGTCGCCGCCACCTGCGGAATCCTCGCCACCACGACGGCACGCCGCGTCCGGCCATCGGTGGCGTGAACGCCGGCCGTCAGGTGCCGACGTACGTCGCCAGGTGCTCGCCGGTGAGGGTGGAGCGAGCGGCGACGAGGTCCGCGGGTGTGCCCTCGAAGACGATTCGGCCACCGTCGTGGCCAGCGCCGGGACCGATATCGATGATCCAGTCGGCGTGCGACATGACCGCCTGGTGGTGCTCGATGACGATCACCGACTTGCCGGAGTCGACCAGACGGTCGAGCAGGCCGAGCAGTTGCTCCACGTCGGCCAGGTGCAGGCCGGTGGTCGGCTCGTCGAGGACGTAGACGCCGCCCTTCTCGGCCATGTGGGTGGCCAGCTTGAGCCGTTGCCGCTCACCGCCGGAGAGAGTCGTGAGCGGCTGCCCCAGGCTCAGGTAGCCGAGCCCGACGTCGGCGAGCCGGTCGAGGATGGCGTGCGCTGCCGGCGTACGCGCCTCGCCGGCGCCGAAGAACTTCTCGGCCTCCGTCACCGACATCGCGAGCACCTCGCTGATGTCGCGACCGCCGAAGCGGTATTCCAGCACCGATGCCTGGAACCGCTTGCCCTCGCAGTCCTCGCAGGGTGCGGCGACGCCCGCCATCATCCCCAGGTCGGTGTAGATGACGCCAGCGCCGTTGCAGCTCGGGCAGGCACCCTCGGAGTTGGCGCTGAACAGCGCCGGCTTCACCCCGTTGGCCTTCGCGAACGCCTTGCGGATCGGGTCGAGCAACCCGGTGTACGTGGCCGGGTTGCTGCGCCGTGAACCGCGGATCGCACCCTGGTCGATCGAAACGACGCCCGCGCCGGCTGGAATCGAGGAGTGCACGAGCGAACTCTTGCCGGATCCGGCGACGCCGGTCACGACGACGAGCACCCCGAGGGGTACGTCGACGTTCACGTCCTGGAGGTTGTTGGCCGTGGCGCCCCGGATCTCCAGCTTGCCGGTGGGCGTCCGCACCGTCTCCTTGAGAGCCGCCCGGTCGTCGAGGTGGCGGCCGGTGATGGTGCCGCTGGCCCGCAGACCTTCCACGGTGCCCTCGTAGCAGACGGTCCCGCCCTCCGTGCCCGCGCCGGGCCCGAGGTCGACGACGTGGTCGGCGATGGCGATGGCCTCCGGCTTGTGCTCCACGACCAACACGGTGTTGCCCTTGTCGCGCAGCTGGAGCAACAGCTCGTTCATCCGTTGGATGTCGTGCGGGTGCAGCCCGATCGTCGGCTCGTCGAAGACGTAGGTGACGTCGGTGAGCGAGGAGCCGAGGTGGCGGATCATCTTGGTGCGCTGCGCCTCACCGCCGGAGAGGGTGCCCGACGGTCGATCGAGCGACAGGTAGCCCAGCCCGATCTCCTCGAACGAGTCGAGGAGGTGTTGCAGGCCGGCCAGCAACGGCGTCACCGACGGCTCTTCGATCCCGCGCACCCAGGCGGCCAGGTCGCTGATCTGCATCGCGCACGCGTCGGCGATGTTCTTGCCCTTGATCTTCGACGACCGGGCCTCCTTGCTGAGCCGGGTGCCGGCACACTCGGGGCAGGTAGTGAAGGTCACCGCGCGCTCCACGAAGGCGCGGATGTGCGGCTGCAACGCGTCGATGTCCTTGGCGAGGAAGGACTTCTGGATCGACGGGATCAGGCCCGCGTACGTCAGGTTGATCCCGTCGATCTTGATCTTGGTGGGCTCCCGGTGGAGCAGGTCTTGCAGTTCCCGCTTGTTGAACTTGGCGATCGGCTTGTCCGGGTCGAAGTAGCCGCAGCCCCGGAAGATCCGGCCGTACCAGCCCTCCATGCTGTAACCCGGGATGGTGATCGCGCCCTCGTTGAGCGAGAGGTTGTCGTCGTAGAGCGCCGACAGGTCGATGTCGGTCACCGCACCCATGCCCTCGCACCGCGGGCACATGCCGCCGAGACGGTTGAAGGTCGCCTTCTCGGTCTTCGTCTTGCCTGCGCCGCGATCGACGGTGATCGCCCCGGTCGCCTTCACCGAGGGAACATTGAAGGAGTACGCGTTGGGCGAGCCGATGTGCGGCCGCCCGAGCCGGCTGAACAGGATGCGCAACATCGCGTTGGCGTCGGTGGCGGTGCCGACGGTGGAACGGGAGTTGGCACCCATCCGCTCCTGGTCCACGATGATCGCCGTGGTCAGGCCATCCAGCAGGTCGACCTCCGGCCGCGCCAACGTCGGCATGAAGCCCTGCACGAAGGCGCTGTAGGTCTCGTTGATCATCCGCTGCGACTCGGCCGCGATGGTGCCGAACACCAGCGAACTCTTGCCGGAGCCGGAGACACCGGTGAACACCGTCAGTCGCCGCTTCGGGATCTCGACGCTGACGTCCTTGAGGTTGTTCACCCGCGCGCCCTGCACCCGGATCAGGTCGTGGCTGTCGGCGACGTGCGGCGCGGACGGCTGGCTGGCCGTGCTCATCGTGACTCCATCTGTCGGGCGCGCAGGACTCAGCGCACTTCCTGGATGCGGACCATGTTGCCCGCCGGGTCCCGGAAGGCACAGTCGCGCACGCCGTACGGCTGCTCGGTCGGCTCCTGGACGACCTCGGCGTCGCTGGCCTCCAGCTTGGCGAAGGTGGCGTCGAGGTCGGTGGTGGCGAGGTTGACGCCGAAGTAGCTGCCCTTGGCCATCAGCTCAAGGATGGTCTGCCGCTCGTCGTCGGTGATGCCGGGGTTGGCGGCCGGCGGGTGCAGGACGATGGCCGTGCTGGGTTGGCCGGGTGGCCCCACCGTGATCCACCGCATCCCCTCGTACCCGACGTCGAGGCGGACCTCGAAGCCGAGGATGTCGCGGTAGAAGACCAGCGAGGCCTCCGGATCGGTGTGCGGGAGGAAACTCGAGTGAATGGTGATGTCCATGCTGGTCACGCTAGTTGCGGCTCGGTGGCCCGCGCTTCTCGATTCCTGACCGGTCTGGTCACCTGCTTCGCCACGCACGACGGTATCCCCGCCGTCGCCTGCGCCGCCTGCCGCCGGTAGACGCTGGGCGGCACGCCGACCAGCTCGGTGAAGCGGGTGCTGAAGGTGCCCAACGACGAACAACCGACCGCGAAACAGACGTCGGTGACGCTCAGGTCGCCACGGCGCAACAGGGCCATCGCCCGCTCGATCCGTCGGGTCATCAGGTAGCTGTACGGAGATTCGCCATAGGCGAGGCGGAACTCGCGGCTGAGGTGCCCGGCCGACATGTGGGCGCCACGGGCGAGCGCCTCGACGTCCAACGGCTTCGCGTACTCCCGGTCGATCCGGTCGCGGACCCGGCGCAGCCGCGCCAGGTCGGCCAGTCGCTGGGTCGCGTCGGCTTTGCTGCTCACCTGCGAAATCGTGCCACAACCCACCGACAATCGGCCGCCCGCCGGGCGCGAGCGGGGTCGATCCGGGGCCGAGCACGGGCCGAGCCGGGGGCCGACGCGCCGGTCAGCCGGCCTCGCGGCGGGCGCGGGCCCGGCGCTTCCCCTCATGCATGGCCTGCACCCTGGCCGCCGGGATGGTCCGGCCCTCGGCGACCAGGTCGGCGGGGAGCGACTGCGGGGCCGGCATCAGCGCGGCCCACGGGTCGCCGTCGGCGAGCAGTGCGGGCGCGGTCCGAATGGTGAAGTCGGCGGGGGTCACCTCGGTCAGGTCGGCCCAGTCGACGGGGAACGAGACCGGCATCCCCGGGCGCAGGCGAGGGCTGTACGCGGCGGCCACTGTCGCCCCGCCCGCCCGGGTGGCGTCCACGAAGACCCGGCCACCCCGGTCCTCCTTGATGTACGCCGTGGTGGCCAGCACGGGGTCGAGCCGCTCGGCGCGGACGGCGAGCGCCCGGGTGGCGGCGGCCAACTCCTCGGCCGTCGGTTCGTCCGTCACCGGCACGAAGACGTGCACACCCTTGGCGCCGCTGGTCTTGACGGCACCGGCCAGGCCGGCATCGGCGAGCGCCTGACGGACCAGCAGGGCGGCGGCGACCGCCGCGCGGAACCCGTCGCCGTCCGGCGGGTCCAGGTCGAGGACCAGGTGGGTCGGGCGGTGCAGATCCGCCACGGTGGCCAGCGTCGGGTGGTACTCCACCGCCCGCTGGTTGGCGAACCAGAGCAGGGTGCGGCGGTCGTCGCAGAGGGCGTACGAGATTTCCCGATGCGACGCCTCCGCCCAGACCGGCGCCCGGCCGACCCAGTCCGGGGTGTAGCGGGGCAGGTTCTTCTGCATGAACGGCGGCTGGCCGGGGCGGACCCTGATCACCGAGAGCGGTCGGCCCCGGAGCTGCGGGAGGAGCCGGTCCCGGACCGCGTCGAGGTAGTCCACCAGGTCACGCTTTGTCGCGTCATCGCGGTCGGACAACGGCTGGTCCAGGTTGGTCAGGGCCACGCCGTCCCGGGTCTCGTCAGCCTCGCTCACCCGACCACCCTCCCGGCCCCGCTGCCGTCGGTCAACTGGACGCGGCGCTTCCGTACGGATCTGTTCCGGCACCCACCCCGGCCGGGCCCGATGGATCGGTGACCGACGACGGCCGGGCCGAATGTCGGGGCACTGTGGTCAGCGCCACCAGCCACGCGGCGACCACCAGACCGGCGGCCACGGCGAACGCGGTCCGGTATCCGCCGGCGAGCGCGGCGGTCTCGGCCCAGCCGGCGGCCCGCAGCCCGTCGCTGCGGGCGGCGGCCAGGGTGGCCAGCGCGGCCAGGCCGACCGCTCCGCCGACCTGTTGGGTGGTGTTGGCCAGGCCGGAGGCGAGCCCGGCGTCGGTGTCGGTCGCGCCGGCCATGGCGACTGTGGTGACCGCCGGCAGGGTCAGGCCGCCGGCCACCCCGAAGATCAACATCGCGGGGAGTACGTCCGCGACGTAGGCGCCGTCGGCGGGCAGCCGGGCGAGCAGGAGGAAACCGACGGTCGCCAGGCCGAGCCCGACCAGCAGAACCATCCGGGCACCGAAGCGGGCGATCAGCCGACCGGCCAGGCCGAGCGAGACCACGGCGATCACGACCGGGGTGGGCAGGAAGGCCCAGCCGGTCGCGGCGGCGTCCAGCCCCAGCACCAGTTGCAGCTCCACGGCGAGCAGGAACTGGAACCCGAAGTACGCGCAGACCATGAGGAACTGGACGGCGTTCGCCGCCACCAGGCCCGGGACGCGCAGCACCCGGGACGGCACCAGCGGGGCCGCCGCCACGCGTTGGCGCAGCGCGAACCCGCCGAGCAGCAGCGCCGCGAGGGCCACCGCGCCGAGCGTCCGAGGGCTGGTCCAGCCGTGCTCTCCCGTTCCGACGATGCCCAACACGGCGGCCATCAGACCGGCGGTGGCGAGAAGCGCGCCGGGCAGGTCCAGGCCGGCGCGCAGGCCGACCCCTCGTTCGGCCGGGAGCCGGCGGACGGCAGCGATGAGGATGGCCGCCCCGATCGGCACGTTGACCAGGAAGATCGTCCGCCACCCGGCGGCCTGGGTGAGCACCCCTCCGGCGACCGTGCCGACCGACGCACCGGCCGCGCCGGTGAAGCTGAAGACGGCGATGGCGCGGGCCCGCTCGGCCGCTTCGGGGTAGAGCCGGACGATCATGCCGAGGCTGACCGCCATGGCCAACGCGCCGCCGACGCCCTGCCCGAACCGCGCGCCCACCAGCAGGGCCGGCCCGGTGGCGACCGCGCAGGCCAGCGAGGCCACCGTGAACAGCGCGACGCCGGCCAGGAAGACCCTGCGCCGGCCCAGCAGGTCACCGAGCCGGCCGGCGAGCAGCAGCAGCCCGCCGAACGCGACCAGGTAGGCGTTCACCACCCAGGCCAGGCCGGCGGCGCTGAAGCCCAGGTCGCGTTGGATGGCGGGCAGCGCCACCGCGACGACGGTGCCATCCAGGATGATCATCAGGCTGCCGGCGCAGAGCACCAGCAACGCCGGCCAACGGGATGGGACGACACGCTCCACGGAACCCTCCTTGGTGCACGGTTTGTTACCGAGGTCATCGTCTGTGACCATGAACCGGAGCGGAAGGAGGCACTTTGATGTCCCAGAGGAACAGCGATGTGTCCGCGCTGGTCGAGGCCGAGCTGACCTGCGCGGCCGAGAACGTGCCGTTCACCCCGGGTCAGGCCCGGGCGTGCACCGTCCGCGAGGTGCTCGACCGGGTCGGCGGCAAGTGGAGCATTGGCATCCTGGTCGCCGCCTCGCACGGCCCGGTGCGCTTCACCGAGCTGGAGCGGCACATCGAGGGCATCAGCCGCCGGATGCTCACGCTGACGCTGCGCAACCTGGAACGGGACGGCCTGCTGCACCGCACGGTCTACCCGACCGTTCCGCCCAAGGTCGAGTACACCGCCACCCCGATGGCGCTGGAGCTATACGAGTCGCTGGTCGCGCTGACCAGCTGGGCCGAGCGGCACCGCCGGGCCATCGCCGAGGCGCGGACCAGGTACGACGCCCAGCACGCGGGATAAACCGACCAGTGGTGTGGTGAACGCCACCGCTTCCATCTGACCGATCGGTCAGGGTCTGACCGATCGGTCAGGCATGCTGGTCTGCGGGAGGTGGACCAGCGCATGGTCAGAGCGGTACCAGACACGCACGGTGAGATCCTCGCCGCGGCGGCGCGGCAGTTCACGGTGACCGGCTACCGGGGCACCTCCCTGCAGGACATCGCTCGGGAGGTCGGCTGTTCCAAGGCGACAGTGCTCTACCACTTCGCCAACAAGGAAGCCCTGCTCGCTGAGCTGATGGCCCCCGCGATCGAGGTGCTCCGCAGCCTCGACGAGCAGCTCACCGGCCTGACCGGAGCAGCCGCCCAGGAGGTCGCCGCACAGGGCTTCGTCGACCTCGCAGTCCGGTTCCGGCAGGAGATCGCGGTACTGCGCGGCGAGTTCCCGGAGCTGCTGTGCCAGCCGGCCTTCGCGCACATCCAGGAGATCTCCGACCGGCTGCGCGACGCGTTGGCCGGGCACTCCGACCGGCCGGGCGCCCGGATCGCCGCGCTGGTGCTGCTCGCCGGCATCTCCGAGGCGTGCGGCGAGTTCGCCGACATCACCGACGACGAACTGCGCCTCGCCCTGCTCACCCTCGTCCGACGGGCCGTCGAACCCGTCGACGCACTCCCGCCCCAACAACCCACGACCGAGGACAAGGACTCCTGATGGCCACCCTGCTCTACCGGCTCGGCCGGGGCGCGTTGCGCCGGCGACGGCTCGTCGTCGCGCTCTGGCTCGTCGTACTCGTCGTCGCCGGCCTGGCCGCGGCGACCCTGCGCGGCCCGACGGCGAGCAACTTCACCATGCCCGGCACCGAGAGCCAGCGCGCCCTCGACCTGCTGGCCGACCAGTTCCCCGCGGCCAGCGGCGCCACCGGCACCATCGCGGTAAAGGCGCCCGCCGACGGCCAACTGGCGACCCCGCAGGGTCAGGCAGTGGTGCAGGAGCTCGTCCAGGAGGCCTCGACACTGCCCGGCGTGGTCGGCGCGGTCAACCCGCTCCAGGTCGGCGCGGTCTCACCCAACGGCCGGTACGCGCTGGTCCAGGTTCAGTTCGCCACCGGCGGCGACGAGGTGACCGACGAGCAGCGCACCGCGTACGAGGAGGTCGGCGCCTCCGCCGAGGCGAAGGGTTGGCAGGTCGCCCCGGGCGGCGAGGTGCTGGGTGGTGAGCCGGAGATCGGCTCCACCGAGGCGCTCGGCGTGCTGGTCGCCGCGATCGTCCTGATCATCACGTTCGGTTCCCTGGTCGCCGCCGGCATGACGATGCTCAACGCGCTGATCGGCGTGGGCGTCGGCATGGCCGGTCTGTTCGCGCTGAGCGGTGTCATCGAGTTGACCAGCACCGCGCCGATCCTGGCGCTGATGCTCGGCCTCGCCGTCGGCATCGACTACTCGTTGTTCATCACCTCCCGGCACCGACAGAACCTGCTCGAAGGCCTGTCTCCGGAGGAGGCGGTCGGCCGGGCCGTGGGCACCGCCGGCTCCGCTGTCGTCTTCGCGGGCGCCACAGTGGTCATCGCCCTCGCCGGCCTGGCCGTGGTGAACATTCCGTTCCTCACCGTGATGGGTCTCGCCGCCGCCGGTACGGTCACCATCGCCGTGCTCGTGGCGATCACCCTCCAGCCCGCACTGCTCGGCTTCGCCGGCAACCGGGTGCTCCCGCGCCGGCTGCGCTCCACTGTCGCCTCCGCCGCGCCGGGTGAGCCGGTGGGCGAAGAGACGCTGCCGGTCGAGGACCGCTCCGGGTTCGGCTTCCGCTGGGCGCGGTTCGTCACCCGCTTCCGGGTGCCGGTCATCCTGGTCTCGCTGCTCGGCCTGGGGCTGCTCGCGCTGCCCACGCCGGACATGCGGCTGGCCCTGCCGGACGCCAGCACGGCGACCGTGGGCTCCCCGGCCCGGGTGGCGAGCGACCTCACCACCGAGGGCTTCGGTCCCGGCTTCACCGGCCGGCTCGCGGTGGTCGTGGCGGGCGACGACGCGCAGGCGACCGCAGCCGCAGTGCCGCAGGTGACCGCGATGATCCAGCGCACCGAGAACGTCCTCGCGGTGGCGCCACCGCAGCTGAGTCCGGACGGTCGGACCGCCCTGCTCGGCGTGGTGCCGAAGACCGGCCCGACCGACGAGGCCACCGAGACCCTGGTGCACGACGTCCGCGACGCGGTCGGCGGGGTCAAGGGCGCCGAGGTGCTGCTCACCGGCGCCACGGCGATCGGAATCGACGTCTCGGAGAAGCTCTCCGACGCGCTGCCGATCTACCTGCTGCTGGTCGTCGGGCTCTCGGTACTGCTGCTGATGCTGGTGTTCCGCTCGCTGCTGGTGCCGCTCAAGGCGGCGCTGGGCTTCCTGCTCACCGTGGCCGCCACGTTCGGCATCACGGTGGCGATCTTCCAGCAGGGCCACCTCGCCGACCTGGTCGGCCTGGACAGCCCGGCCCCGCTGGTCAGCTTCCTGCCCATCCTGCTGATCGGCATCCTGTTCGGCCTGGCCATGGACTACGAGGTGTTCCTGGTCTCCCGGATGCGGGAGGACTTCGTGCACGGCGAGACCGCGCGTGAGGCCACGATCAGCGGCATGGGCCACGGTGCCCGGGTGGTCACCGCCGCCGCGCTGATCATGATGTCCGTCTTCGGCGGCTTCGTGTTCCTCGACGACCCGATCATCAAGTCGATGGGCTTCGCGCTCGCCATCGGCGTGGCAATCGACGCGTTCGTGGTCCGGATGACCATCGTCCCGGCGGTGATGTCCCTGCTCGGCGACCGTGCCTGGTGGCTCCCCCGCTGGCTCAACCGCGCCCTGCCCAACGTGGACATCGAGGGCGAGGGCCTGCGCGAACACCTGGAGGACCGGACCCCCACGCGGGTCTGACCCACCCGAAGGTGGAGGTGTGGTGCCCAGTGGGCACCACACCTCCACTGCGTCAGACGCCCGCCGGGTAGGTTTCCATCTCGCCGGGGGCCGCTGGCACCGGTAGCGGGTGCAGGGCCGTGGTGTCGTCGCACCAGATGAAGGCGTCATAGCGGTCGCCGAGCCGGGTGGGCACGTAGTTGCCCCAGGACTCGAACGACGGGTCGTAGACGACCCCGATCGCCCGGTGGTCAACAGTCTCGGTGACCCAGCCCGGCTGGTCGTCACCGCCGAAGATCAGCACCGCCCGCTCCGGCATCAACTCGTGCAACCGCCGCTCGATCGAGCCCTCCCGAGCCGGGGGCACCACCATCGCCTCGGGCGGCGAGCCCCAGCGGGGCGCGGCGATCACCGTGCCGCGGTAGCTGCCGAAGCCGACCAGGGCCACCGCGTCCTCGCCGTGCCGCTCCCGGGCCAACTGACCAATGTTGATCATCCCGTCGGCGGCCATGTCCGTGGCCCGCGCATCCCCGACGTGGGTGTTGTGCGCCCAGACGATGCCCCGGGCGTCGGGACCGTAGCGGTCCAGCAGCCGGTCCAGGGTGTCCTGCATGTGGGTGTCGCGGATGTTCCACGAGTCCGGCCCGCCGGCCACCATCGCCCGGTAGTACCGCTCGGCACCGGCCACCACCTCCGCGTTCTGCCAGGCCGAGAAGCGGTCCGGGCCGTCGGAGAGGGCATGTTCGCGAGTCCGGGCGAGCAACCGGACAACCTCCTCCTCGCACCGGGCGGAGACGAACCGGCTGGCCGCGCCGTACTCCTCGACCCTCTTGCCGTACGGCTCGAAACACCGGTACGCGTCCTGCGCCGCCTCCAGCGACTTCGGGTCCTCCTCCCCCAGGTAGTCGAAGATCGCCTGCATCGACTCCCAGAGGCTGTACACGTCGAGGCCGTGGAACCCGGCCCGTTGCTCCTCCGGCCGCTCCACGTTCCAGGCCCGCAACCAACTGGCGAACCGGGACACCTCGGCATTGGCCCACATCCAGGTCGGCCATCGCTCAAACTGGTTGAGTGCGACCTGCGGTTCGAGCGCGCCGCCCGGCGCGGCCGTCACCGACCGGTGCACCCGGTCGCAGTCGGGCCAGTCACCCTCCACGGCGACGAAGGAGAAACCGCACTCCGCGATCAACCGGCGGGTGAGCTGCTCGCGCAACCGGTAGTAGTCGTAACTGCCGTGGGTGGACTCACCGATCATCACCACCCTGGCGTTCCGGACGCGCTCCAGCAACGGGTCGAAATCGCTCGGCGCGCCGAGCCGCTGAACCAGCATGTCAGCGGCTACCCGGCCGCCGTTGCGGCAAACCGCGCGCGCGTCGCGGGCGACACGCCGGCCGCCGGGCCGTCGTGGGCCCCAACCAAGCCGGTGTACGACCACCGCGAGCGGGTAGCCGGCCGACATGACCGTCACCGGGGTTCAGTTGCAGGAGTACCTCGCCGGGCTCGACTACCCGGTCTCCCGCGAGGACCTGATCCGCTGGGGTCAGGAGAACGGGGCCAGCACGGCGATGTTGCAGATGCTCCAGGCCCTACCACCCGAGCAGTTCAACTCCCCCGACGAGCTGAACGCCGCCCTCTCCACCTCCTCCTGACCGGCCCAACCCCGCCCGGCCCCGGCCCGGCCTGAGCCTGGCCCGGTGATCAAGAGGTTTACGTCATGCCGAGCGGTGTGCCGTGACGCAAACCTCTTGATCAACCTGGGTTGGCGGGGTGGGGTTAGGGGAGGGGGATTGTGCGGGCTTCTGCTCGGGCGGTTTCGGCGGCGGCGAGGATGGCGACGACCTCGCGGCCGAAGCGGACGTCGCAACGGTGGTCCCGGGTGCCGGCCTGAACCTGCTCGACGAGCTGGTCGATGGCGACGCCGAACGCGGTGGCGGCGTCGTTCTCGCCGAACGGGACGTTCTCGATGCCGTTCTCGCCGTAGAACACGAACTCCCGGGCCATCGACTCGGTCGGGGCATCCAGGGAGAGCGAGGCGCTGCTCGTGGCACCGCCCTCGTGGGTGAGCAGCAGATGCACCATCCCGCTCGGGCCGTCCATCGCCGCCACCTGCGTCACGCGGCCCAGCACCGGCAGGAGGATCGAGAGCGCGTGCGGGGCGATGTCCCAGAGCGCCCCGTGCTCGCGACGCCACAACGAGCCGCCGTACGGGCTGCCGTCCTGGAAGATCGAGGCGAACGCGGTGGTCCGGCCGTGCTGCCAGCCCCCGGCGGCGGCGGTGGCGGCGAGGAACGCGGTCACGTTCGGCTGGAACCGCTGGGTGAAGAAGACGACCGAGGCGACCCCGGACTCCTCGGCGGCGGCCACGACCCGGTCGGCGTCGGCCACGCTGAGCGCCAGCGGCTTGTCCAGCAGCAGATGCCGACCGGCGCGGGCGGCCCGGACCGCGATGTCGGCCTGGATGTCCGGCGGCAGCGCGACGGCGATCGCCTCGCACTGCTCGATCAGCGCGTCGACGTCGGCGTAGGCGGGCACCCCGTACCGCTCGGCCAGCGCGGAGGCCCGCTCCGGGTTGCGACCCCACACTCCGACGAGCTCCGCGTCGGGATGTGCGTGCAGCGCCTTCCCGTGCGTCTCGATCGCCCAGTGACCGGTGCCGAACAAGCCGAACCGCAGCACGTGTACCTCCGCTGTTTCCCCGCACCGCGGCAACGCCACGGACGTGATCCACGCTAGTCGCCCCGGCGGCCATGACGGCGGCGGGTTCGACCAATCGAAGCAGCTCACCTTCATTTCCGGGCCGGTGGTCGACCTACCCGCCCGGCTGTCGGTGCAGCGGTCCGCCCCGTGGTCTGCCGGCACCGCCTGCACCGCTCTCGGTAGCGTCAGGTCCGATCCCCGCCAGACGCACCAGGTGCGGCGAGGCAGTCTCGACGGCATGCAGAGCACGAATCCAGCGACCACCAGCGGTGTCGCGACGTTCGACCACTGGTACGACTTCACCGAGGGCGGCCCGGTGCACCGCGCGCTGCTGCCGTTTCCGTCGACAGCGCCCGCCCCGTTCGAGGTCGCTCGCTGGTCGGTGGCCCCGAACACCTCCAACGACCTCGACGTCCATCGGTCTCGTGAGGTGTGGATCATCGTGTCCGGGACGGGAACCTTGACGTTCGCCGACCAGACGGGCGTCCTGCGGGCCGGCGACGTCGCGGCGTTCGACAGCAGGGTGCCGCACCAGATTCGGAACGACGGACCGGACCCGCTCGTTGCCATCTCCGTCTACTGGCTGCAAGCAGACGACTGACGCCCACCCGAGAGGCGCGGGCACCGGGACTGCGGGCACCTCGACGGGCGCGTGTCACACGCGGAGAGGCAGGGCACCCGTTTACTACGACGGTTAGTAGGCTGTGCCGGTGACCGAGGCAACGACCGGGTGGTGCCGGTGACCAGCGTGGGCGCCAACTCTCCGGTGGACGGGATCGTCGCGACCGTGCCGATCGTGCTGTCGCTGCTCGTGGCGGTGTGGGCACTGGTGGCGGCGGTACGCCACCGGCCGCCGGACCGGGTGCAGTTCGTCGGTCTGGCCGTACTCGAACTGGCGTTGCTGGTGTTGAGCGTGCTGGCGCTCGTCGCGGTCGGCGGCGGGGATCGGCCCGGCGAGCCCGGTGCCTTCTTCGGCTACCTGGTCACGCTGGTGTGCCTGCCGCCACTGGCCTGGGTGCTGGCCCGGATGGAACCGACCCGCTGGGGCTCGGCGATCGTGTGCGCGGTCTGCCTGGTGACCCCGGTGGTGGTGGTCCGGTTGCAGCAGACCTGGGAGGTGCTCGGTGGTTGAGACAGGATCGGCTCGGCAGCGCACGAACTCCGGCCCGGGTCGGCTGTTGATCGCGGTCTACCTGCTCTTCGCGATCGCGGCGACGAGTCGGGCGGGTCTGCAGCTCGCCACCAAGTTCGACGAGGCGCCGGTGGCGTACCTGCTCTCCGGGGTGGCCGCGCTCATCTACATCGTGGCGGCGGTGGGGTTGGCCCGTGCCGGGCACACCGGCCGTCGGGTCGCGCTGGCGTGCTGCTCGGTCGAGCTGGTCGGTGTGGTCGCGGTCGGCATCCTGAGCCTGGTCGACAAGGACCTCTTCCCGGACGAGACGGTCTGGTCGCAGTTCGGCAGCGGGTACGGCTACATCCCACTGGTGCTGCCGGTGCTCGGCCTGATCTGGCTCTGGCGCACCCGCCGCGCACCCGCCTGACCCGCCGCACCCGCTGACCCGCCGCGCACCTGCGCCCGATCGGGCGCAGACCCGGCGACGAGGGCGCCGGCTCACCTGCCGGAGCGCCCTCGTCGGGAGTACGGGTCAGTCCCGTGGGCCGCCCGCGACGTAGATGACCTGACCGGAGACGAAGCCTGCGCCCTCGCTCGCCAGGAACGAGATGGTGTGCGCGACGTCCTCCGGCCGGCCCGGGCGACGGACCGGGATCTCGGCGGCGGCGTGCTTCTGGAAGTCGTCGAAGTCGACCTTCATGCGGGCCGCGGTGGCCGCGGTCATGTCGGTGACGATGAAGCCGGGCGCGACCGCGTTCACTGTCACCCCGAACGGGCCCAGCTCGATGGCGAGCGTCTTGGTGAAGCCCTGTAGACCGGCCTTGGCGGCGGCGTAGTTCGCCTGGCCCCGGTTGCCCAGCGCGGAGGTGCTGGAGAGGTTGACGATCCGCCCCCACTTCCGGTCCACCATGTGCTTCTGGGCGGCCTGGCTGAACAGGAACGCGCCCCGCAGGTGCACGCCCATCACCGTGTCCCAGTCGGCGTTGGTCATCTTGAACAGCAGGTTGTCGCGGAGCACACCGGCGTTGTTGACCAGCACTGTGGGTGCGCCCAGCTCGGCGGCGACCCGGCTCACCGCCGCTTCGACCTGGTCCCGGTCGGACACGTCGGCGCCCACCCCGAGCGCCCGACCACCGGCACCGGCGATGGCGTCCACCGTCTCCTTGGTGGCCGCCTCCTCTATGTCGACCACGGCGACAGCCATTCCGTCGGCGGCCAGCCGTCGGGCGGTGGCCGCGCCGATGCCGCGTGCGGCTCCGGTGACGATGGCGACGCGGGACTCCTCCGACATGATTACCTCCCGGTAACTTGGGGTCGATCGGAGGAGCTTAACCTCAACAGGCCGACCCTCGGCATAGGCGAATCCACCGGTATCCGTAGCCGGAGACCTTCACCGCACCGAGCTTGCCCAACTCTCCATAGCCACGGTCGGCGAGCACGTCGATCGGCAGGTCTGCCTCCGGTTCGAGGCTGCTGAGATCCACCTCGACGTCGTCGGTGCCCAGGTTGTGCACGAAGACCATCGTCCCGGTCGGCCCGTCCGCCCGGTGCGTCAGCACGCCGGGCGGCACCGGCACGTCGATATGGCTGGTCGAGCCGGAGCCGATCTCCGGCGCCTCCCGCAGCGTACGGATCATGCGCTCGAACCAGGCGAGCAGCGACTTGGCGTCGCTGCGCTGGGCGGTGACGTTGACGTTCTGGTAGCCGAACTCACCCTTGTCGATCACCGGGCGGACCAGCTTCTCCGGGTCCGCGGTGGAGAAGCCGGCATTCGGCTGGTACGACCACTGCATCGGCGTACGGATCGCGTCCCGACCGCGCAGCGACAGGTCCTCGCCCATCCCGATCTCCTCGCCGTAGCGCAGAACCGGCGTGCCGCGCATCGAGAACTGCAGGGCGTACGCCAGCTCGATGCGCCGTCGGTCGTTGCCGAGCATCGGGGCGAGCCGGCGACGGATGCCCCGGTCGTAGATGCGCATGTTCTCGTCCGGGCCGAACTCGGCGTACACCTGGTTGCGCTGTTCGGTCGTCAGCCGGGACAGGTCGATCTCGTCGTGGTTGCGCAGGAAGGTGGCCCACTGCCCGCCGACCGGCAGCTTCGGGGTGTCGTGCAACGCGTCGATCAGCTGCTCCGGGTCCTGCCGGGCCAGGGAGAGCATGAGTCGACCGTTGAGCATGAAGTCGAAGAGCATGTGGATCCGGTTGCCGGAACCGCTGGCGTCGCCGAAGAACGTCGGTAGCTGGTTTGGCTCGACGTTCGCCTCGGCCAGCAGGACGGCGTCGCCGCGACGCCACTGGATGTGCTGGCGCATCTCCGTGAGGAACTCGAAGTCCTTCGGGGAGTTCGGGTTGCCCGGCTCGGTCAGCTCGATGATGAACGGCACCGCATCCATCCGGAAGCCGGAGACGCCGAGCTGGAGCCAGAACGACATGATCTTCTTGATCTCGTCCCGGACCTGCGGATTGGCGAAGTTGAGGTCCGGCTGGAACTTGTAGAACCGGTGGTAGAACCACGCCTTGGCGGTCCGGTCGTAGCTCCAGGTCTCGTTCTGCTCGCCGGGGAAGACCATGCCCTGGTGCCGGTCGTCCGGTTCGGTGTCGGACCAGACGTACCAGTCCCGGTAGGGCGAGTCCGGCGAGGAGCGGGCGGACTGGAACCACGGGTGCTCGTCGGAGGTGTGGTTGACCACCAGGTCGATGATCACGCGGATGCCCCGGTTCTGCGCCTGGTGCAGCAGCTCGGCGAAGTCGCCCAGCGTGCCGAAGCGCGGGTCCACGTTGTAGAAGTCGGTGGCGTCGTAGCCGTCGTCGCGGTTGGGCGACGGGTGGATCGGGTGCAGCCACAGGCAGGTCACCCCAAGTCGGGCCAGGTAGTCCAGCCTCCCGATCAGCCCACGGATGTCACCGACCCCGTCGCCGTCGGAGTCGGCGTACGTGTCGATGTCGAGGCAGTAGACGACGGCTTCGGAATACCAACGGTCACCCATGCCGAAGGAACATCTCCGTTCGATCACCGCGGCAAACCCGTCCGGCGGGCGCCGGGCGGCGCGCGGCGTTGGTTACCGTGCCGGTCATGGAGAACGACCTCGTACCGCCGAGCGAACTGTTGGACTGGTCCCGGGGCAGCTGGCTGCACCCGCCGGTACGCGTCGAGGAGGGCCCGGCCGGCGAGCTGGTCGTCGAGCCGGCTGCGGACAGCGACTTCTGGCGGCGGACCAGCTACGGCTTCGTGCACGACAACGGCCCGGCCCTGCTGGCGCCGCTGCCGGTGGGCGCCGCCATGGAGGTGAGCTTCCGGCTCGACTTCTCGGCGCAGTTCGACCAGGCCGGTGCGTTCGTCCGCGTCGACGAACGGACCTGGACCAAGGCCGGTGTGGAGATCAGCGACGGCGAGGTGCAGCTCGGCGCGGTGGTGACCCGGGAGTTCTCCGACTGGTCGGTGGGGCCGGTGCCGCAGTGGGCGGGCCGGGAGGTGACAGTCCGGGTCAGCCGGGCCGGCGACGCGCTGACCATCCGCGCCCGGGTCGACGACGAGCCGTGGCAACTGGTCCGGCTCGCCCCGCTGGACCCGACGGCCGAGGCCGTCGCCGGCCCGTTCTGCTGCGCGCCGTCCCGCGCCGGTCTGACAGTGGTGTTCACCGGTTGGCGGCAGGGACCGGCGGACACCGCACTGCACCCGGAGCACTGAGTGCAGGTGTAGTTCGGGCCCCGCTGGGTATGACCCTCCGATCCCCGACAGCCGACCGGAAGGACGACCATGGCGTACGCCCAGGCTGGCGACCCGTCCGAGTTCACCGGGTTGACCGGCTGGGTGGCCTCGGTGATCGAGGTGATGGGCCCGGTCGGCGTGGCGCTGCTGGTGGCGCTGGAGAGCATCGTTCCGCCGATCCCCAGCGAGATCGTGCTGGCGCTCGCCGGTTTCCTGGCCCACGAGGGCAAGTTCAACGTCGTCGTCGTGGTGCTGGCCGCGACGGTCGGCTCGCTGGTCGGCGCGTTGGTGCTCTACTGGCTGGGCGCGGCGCTGGGCGAGGAGCGGCTCAAGCGCTGGCTGGACCACATCCCGTTGGTGGACAGCGACGACCTGGAGAAGGCCGACAAGTGGTTCGAGCGGCACGGTCGGTGGGCGGTGCTGATCGGCCGGGTGGTGCCGGTGGTCCGCAGCCTGGTTTCCGTGCCGGCCGGGGCCAACCGGATGCCGCTGGGTGAGTTCATCCTGCTCACCACCATCGGCAGCGGGGTGTGGAACGGTCTCATCGTGGGCGCCGGTTACGCGCTCGGGAGCCGTTGGCAGGACGTCGAGCGCTACAGCGACTGGTTCAACTACGCGATCGTCGCGGTCTTCGTCGTGATGGTGGCCAGTTGGGTGATCCGCAAGGTTCGCAAGCGTCGGGCACGCGACGACCGGCGGTCGGTGACCGCCGGTCGCTGACCCGCGTCCCGCTCAGCCGAACTGGGCGCTGATCGACGTGAACTCCCACGTGTTCTGTGCGATGCCGGAGCAGTTGGAGACGACGCCCCCGCCCGGACACGGCCGGTCCCGGTTGACCGACCAGAACGTGAACCGGCTCAGCCCGCGTGCCTTCGCCCAGTCACGGACCTGGGTCCAGGTGGCCGGTGAGGTCAGCTCCTGCTGGTCGGAGAGCCCGTTCATCCCGGAGATGCCCATGTGCGCGTACGCCGTCGCGTCGGACCAACCGAAGGCTGTCTTCAGCGTGTTCTTCAGCCCCTCGGCGGCGTTGACAGTGCTCTGGTACATGTTGGCCCCGCCACCAAAGTCGAACGGCATGATCGTGAAGGTGTCGATGTTGACGCCCAGCGCGGCGGCCTGGTTGATCAGCCGGGTGCCGTAGTACGACGGGCCGGTGGTCGTGGTGCCGAACGTGATGATGGTCTTCAGCCCCGGGTTGTTCTGCTTGACGATCTTCAGCGCGCCGAGGATCCGGTCCTGCACGACCTCATTCTCGAACTCGTCGCTGTTCTCGATGTCGATGTCGATCGCCTTGAGCCCGAACGCGTTGATCACCTGCTGGTACGCCCCGGCCAGGGCACTGGCCGATGAGCAGTTCGGGCCGAGCTTGTTGCCGCTCCAACCGCCGATGGACGGGATCACGTCGCCGCCGGCCGCCCGGATGGCCGCGATGGTGTTGGCGTGCGCGCCCCCCGTGAGCGGGCCACCGCCGTCCCAGGCCGGGGTGCAGCCACCGCCGGAGAGCACGAACGCGATGGTGAACCACTTCACGCCGGTCGCCGACATGACCGTCGCCGGGGCGGGCGGGTCACCCCAGCCCGGGTAGAGGTAGGGCGCGACGGCCATCGAACCGCCGCCACCGGTGCAGCCGGTGGTGCTCGCGGCGACCGCCGTCGACCGCGCCGACTCCCCCGCGGAGTTGTACGCGGCGACCGTGTAGCTGTGCGCCGAGCAGGCGGCCAGGCCGGAGACGGTCGTCGAGGTGCCGGTGACGGTGGCGCGGACCGTCGAGCCCTCGTACACGCGGTAGCCGGTCACCGTGCCGCCGACGGCGTTCCAGGCCAGCGAGACCGCCGAAGCGGTGGTGCCGGTGACGCGCAGACCGCCCGGAGTGCCGGGGGCGCCTGGTGGGGTGGTCGGGCCGCCCGCGCAGGGCGAACCGTTGACAGTGCAGTTGATGGGGTCACCGGTGCCAGCGACGATGAAGCCGAACGAGGTGCTCGCGCCAGCCCCCAGCGCGCCGTTCCAGGACTGGTTTCGGGCGGTCACGTGCTGACCCGAACTGCTCACCAGGGCGTCCCAGGCCGACCCGACCGTGCTGCCCGGGGGGAGGTCGAACTGAACGTCCCAGGAGGTGATCGCCATGGACGTGTTGTTGGTGACGGTGAACTTCGCCTCGTACCCGCTGCTCCAGCTGCTGGTGCGGGCGAAGGCGGCGGTGGCGGCGGACGCGGCCTGCGGCGCCACGACGGTGGCCGCCACCAGTGCGGCGGCCAGCGCGACGGCGAAGGTCGCCGCGCGGGGGGATCGGAGTTTCATGGTGGCCTCCAGGGACCGGTGTGGTGGGGGGTTTCGCCTGCGTCGTCGAGCGGCGCTCGGCGCGGGCGGATGGTGCCGATGCCCTGCGCGAGCGGGGGTGCCGGCCGCGCAGGTGGTGGCGCCGACGCCGGTGCGGACGTCGGCACTGCTCAGGGCAGGGTGTCCAGGTGCGGGGCCACAGTGCGGGCGAAGCCGTTGCCGTTGCTGACGTCCCAGTTCACCGACCAGGTCATCGCGCCCCGGATGCCGGGATAGGTGCGCGGCGGCCGGAAGCTGCCGCAGTTTGTGCCCCGGGCCAGGCAGTCCAGGGCGGCGTTGACCACGCTGGGCGCGACGATGCCACCGCCGGCCGCCCCCGCTCCGGCGGGCAGGCCGAGACCGACCTGGTCGGGGCGCAGCCCGGCCTCCAACTGGATGCAGGCCAACGCGACGATGAAGTTCACGGTGCCCTGGCCGTACGCGGCATTCTGGTCGCAGCCGAGCATCGCGCCGGAGTTGTAGTACTGGGTGTTGACGACGGTGAGGATGTCCTTGATGTCGAGCGCCAGCTTGAAGTAACCACCGGCCGGGTTCTGCATGTCGATGGTCTGCGGCGCCATCGCGATGATCAGCCCCGACCCGACAGTGGCCCGCAGCGCGCGTAGCGCCTGCGCCATGTATGTGGGGTTGAGCCCGTTCTCCAGGTCGATGTCGATCCCGTCGAAGCCGTAGCGGGCGATCAACGCGGCGGTCGTGTCGGCGAACGCGGTGGCCGAGGCGGCGTTGTTCACGGCGACCCGGCCGGTCTCGCCACCGACGGAGAGGATGACCCGCTTGCCCCGGCTGTGCAGGGTGCGCACGTCGGCGGTGAAGTCCGCGTCGGTGTAGCCGCCCAGCGCGGCGGCCAGGCCGGGGTCGATGCCGAAGGTGAGCGCTCCCGGCGTCGCGGTGGCCTCGGCGAAGGCGACCGCCACCAGGTCGTACTCGGCGGGCACGTCGCGTAGCCGCAGCTCGACGGCGGGGTTGTCGAAGTTGTGCCAGTAACCGGTGAGCAGGTGCTTCGGCAGTCCACCGGTGGGCGGGTCGGTCGGCGGTGGCGTCGTGGGCGGGGGCGTGGTCGGTGGGGGCGTGGTGGGCGGTGGCGTGGTCGGTGGGGTACCGCCGCCGCAGGACGCGCCGTTGAGCTGGCAGCCGCCCGGTGAGCCGGAGCCGCTGGCGAGGAAGCCGAAGGAGACCGACGCGCCCGGGGCGATCGTGCCGTTCCAGGACCTGTTGGTGAAGGTGTGCCGCTGGCCGGATGAGCTGAGCAACGCGTCCCAGTAGCTGCCGAGGGTGGTGCCGGACGGCAGGTCGAAGGCGAGGCTCCAGCCGTTGATGGTCGAGCTGCCGCCGTTGGTGATGGTGTACTTCCCCTCCCAGCCGGAGCCCCAGTCGGCGGTCTTGACGAAGCTGGCGGTGGCCCCGGCGGCGTACGCGGGCAGCGCCACCCAGGCCGCGCCGAGTGTCGCCGCGAGAGCGGCGACGAGGGACAGGACAAGGGATCTGGCAGGCTTCATGCGACCCTCCACGCCCGGCAACGGGCATCCATGGACGTCAACGTCACTGCTAATTATTAAGACAGTTAACTGTTTCTGTCCAGGGGTTGCCCGGGTGAGCGGACCTCCCGTCGCGCGGGCGGCGCGACGGGAGGCCGCAGTGCGTCCGCCTCAGCGGCGGAAGGTGAACCAGTTGACGTTGACGAAGTCGTTGGGCTGGCCGCTGGTGAAGGTGAGATAGACGGTGTGCCGGCCCGTCACCCCGCCGCCGACGTTGCCGGGCACCGAGCGCCAGCTCTGCCAGCCGCCGGTGTTGCCGACCGCGAAGCTGCCGATGGGAGCCGCGGTCGGACTGTCCAGCCGCACCTCCACCAGACCGCTCACCCCGCCCGCCGCGCCGGACGCGACCCGGGCCACGAAGTCGCGAGGCCCGCTGGAGCCGAACTCGACGCCGTCGTAGCGCGCCCAGTCCCCGTTACGCAGGGCGGCGATGTTCTGCCCGCCCTCGGCGCACGCCTCGACAGCCACCCCGTTCTGGGCGTTGAACGACTCGGCCTGGAGCTGCCCGTACGCGTCCCTCGTCCCGCCCGGCGGCGGGGTGGTCGGCGGCGGCGTGGTCCCCCCACCCCGGCGGTACACGGCCACGTAGTCGACCAGCATCGGTCGACCCGGGATGGTCGCCGCGGTCGGCGTGCCACTGCCGGCCACCCCGTTCGGGAAGGCACCGCCCATCGCCACGTTGAGCAGCAGGAAGTAGCCGGCGTGCGAGGTCATCTGCGACCAGGCTGACGCACCGACCTGACTCTGCGTGACGGTGTGGTAGAGCTGCCCGTCGACGTACCAGCGCAGTTGCTGGGGACTGATCGAGGCGTCCCACTCGAACCGGTACGTGTGGAAGGCCGACTGGCAGCTGGCGCCCGGGCAGGCCCTTGACGCGCCGAGTCCGTTCGACTCGTTGCAGGGTCCGCCCGGGGCCACGCCGCAGTGCAGCACGCCCCAGACGGAGTTGATGCCGTTGACGTTCTCCATCACGTCGAACTCGCCGATGCCCGGCCAGTTCTGGTAGTTGCCCCGGTAGGGCGCGCCCAGCGCCCAGAATGCCGGCCAGTAGCCGGACGCCGCCGCACCTGTGACGTTCGGCATCTGGATCCGGCCCTCGATCGCCAGCACGCCGCCAGCCGGGGCCTTGAAATCGCTGCGCACGGTCTCGATCCGGGCGGAGGTCCAGCCTCCCCCTCCGTCGCGCAGCGGGGTGATCCGCAGGTTGCCGCCGCCGTCGTGGCTCACGTTGGCGGTGCTGGCGGTGTAGTTCTGGATCTCGCCGGTGCCCCAGTTGCCCGGGCCGCCCGGATAGTTGTGCCCCGTGTCGATGATCCAGTTGGCGGCCGACGGCAGGGTGCCGGCCGCGCCGGTGAAGTCGTCGCTCCAGACCGTGCTCCAGCCGGCGGGCGGTGGCGGAACGGCGGCCTGCGCGGTCATGGTGACGCCGGCCAGGGCGATGGTGGTAGCTGCGAGCAGGACGGACGCCAACAGTCGGCGGCGGACGGGTGGGGCGGCGGTGACCGCCAGGGGAGGTGGCATGGCTATGCCTCTCTGCGGGGGACGGATCGAGAGAGCGCTCTCTCAGAGTTGTACGTCCCGTCAACACAGTTGTCAACGTCGATCTATGTCGGCGGCTGGAGTTGCCTGCGGGCGGCGGAGCACCGCCTGCTCAAGGGCCGACCACACGCTCGTGGTCACCAGGTAGATCACCGCGGCGAGCGGCAGCACCAGCGCCACCAGCACGGTCGTGAACGGCAGCAGGGGCAGCAGCCGGCCGAGCGTGGCCGCCCCCGGCCCCTCGGTCGGCGTACCGGCCACCGTGCCTACCGCCGCCGACGCCCGGCGGGCCCGCCGCGACGACCACCAGGCCACCACCAGCAACACCAATAGCAGTACGCCGAACAGCGGTCCGGCCGCACCGGCCAGCCCGTCGCTGAGATGGTGACCCAGTGGCACGCCGGCCAACCGCTCGTCCAGCAACCCGGTGCCGCCCTCACTGGTGCTGAACAACCGGTACAGCACCAGCAGGAACGGTGCCTGGATGAGCAGCGGCAGGCAGCCGGCGACCGGGTTCGCGCCGGCCTCGCGGTACAACGTGAACACCTCGCGCTGAAGCGTCGCCGGGTCGTCCGCGTACCGCTTCTGGAAGTCACGCACCTGTGGGGCGAGCGCCGCGCGGCGCCGCTCGCCACGGACCTGCGCGACGGTCAGCGGCGAGATCAGCAGGCGGACGGCGATGGTGAAGAGCACGATGGCGGCGGCGGTCGCTCCGCCGCCGGCCAGTGGTTCGAGCAGCTCGGTGAGCCAGGACAACGCGCTGCCGGCAGCGGCGACAGTGTCGTGCAGTGGTGCGAAGGCAAGCATGGGAAACCCCTCGGTCCGATTCCGGTGAGGCCCTCCCCCTGGCGGTATCCGCTCAGCAAGGGGGGCCGGTGACGGCGGGATCGGCCACGCGGCGGCGAGGCGCTACGCGGCCGAGGGGTGCCCCGGGGCACGGGGACGAGGACGACCGGCCGCATCCGGGTCGATCTGGCGAGGCATTCGGCGACTTCGGGAGCGGGCCCGCAGGCCGGCCCACCGCGGCCCGGCACCGGGCGCGCCCGCCCGGTCGTGCACCCGGGCGGCCAGCACCACCGCGAGCAGCACCAGGGCGGTCAACGCGGCGCCCGCCAGCAGGTCGGCCGGTCGGCCCGCGAGCACTGTGAGCTGGGCGTACGCGGACATCCACGCGACCCCGACATAGCCCAGCAGCACCGGCACGGGCTCAGCATAGGACCCGCTGTCACGTCATCCAGCCGAATCCGGCGGCCCGCCCCGAGTACGACCCGCCGCCGCCACGTTTCCCGGCATCGCCACGTTGGGTAACCAACGGCGGACCAACGCGGACGGACCGCGAACGGCAGGAAACGGACGGGTGATGTCGATGACCGGTCAGGTGGCGGAGGCGCCCAGCGACATGGCTGCGGCGACCGGGTTGCTCACCGTGGGTGTCGAGGAGGAGTTTTTGCTCGTCGACCCGCACACCGGGGCCGCGGTTCCGGCCGTGGACCTGGTCATGGAGCAGGTGCCGGCCGAACTTCGCGGGCAGGTCGAGCGGGAGTTCCAGACCAGTCAGATCGAGATCGGCAGCCCGCCCGGCCTGGAGCTCTCGTCGATCCGGCACTCCCTCGGGGTCCTGCGTCGGGCGCTCTCCGACGCCGCCGAGAAGGCCGGCGTACGCCTGCTCGCCATCGGCACCGGCCCGGTGGACGGCCCGGTGCCGCCGGTGGTGGACAAGCCCCGCTTCGACCGGATGATCGAGCGCTTCCGGCTGCTCGTCCCCGGCCCCGGCAACAACGGCATGCACGTACACGTCGGGGTGCCCGACCCGGACACCGGCGTGCAGGTGCTCAACCACGTACGGCCGTGGCTGCCGATGCTGCACGCGGTGACCACCAACTCACCGTTCTCCCGAGGCGAGGACACCGGCTACGCCAGTTGGCGCTCGGTGGAGTGGGAGCGCTGGCCGTCGGTGGCGCCGACGCCGTTCCTGGAGTCGCACGAGCACTACCAGCGACTGATCCGCCAGTTGATCTCCAGCGGGGTGATGCTCGACGAGGGGATGCTCTACTGGTACGCCCGCCTGTCGGCGAAGTACCCGACGGTGGAGCTGCGGATCGGCGACGTCTGCCCGTCGGTGGACGACGCGGTGCTGGTCGCCGCGCTGGTCCGGGCGCTGGTGGCCACCGCCATGGCGGATGTCGAGGCCGGCCGGCCGGCGTTGCAGACCGACCACCACCTGCTGGTCGGCGCGCACTGGCGGGCCGCCCATGACGGACTGGAAGGCGAGGCCGTCGACGTCACCAACGGCGAGCTGCGCCCAGCGTGGGAACTCTTGGACCGGTTCGTGGAGCGGATGCGGCCGGCGCTGGAGCAGCACGGCGACTGGGCCGAGGTGACCGACCTGCTGGGTGGGTTGCGCCGGCACGGCAGCGGCGCGGCGCGGCAGCGCGCGGTGTTCGAGCGCACCGGCCGACTCACCGACGTGGTGCAGGACGTCGCACGGCAGACCCGCGGCTGATCACCGCGTGACAGGATGAACCCGTGGCGCAACGGCTGATCGTCATCGGCGGGGACGCCGCCGGAATGTCGGCGGCGTCCCAGGCCCGACGCCGCCGTGACCGCGGTGACCTGGAGATCGTGGTCTTCGAGCGGGGCCACTTCACCTCCTACTCGGCGTGCGGCATCCCGTACTGGATCAGCGGCCTGGTGCCCGGCCCCGAGGCGTTGATCGCCCGGGGCCCGGAGACGTTCCGCACCGAGTACGCGATGGACGTCCGGATGCGCCACGAGGTCACGGCCATCGACCTGGAACGCCGCGAGGTGGTGGCACGGGACCTGAAGGGCGGCGGCGAGGTCCGCGAACGCTTCGACGACCTGATGTACGCCACCGGCGCGGTGCCGGTGAAACCGTCGTGGGCGATCACCGACGCGGGCGGCGTGTTCGGCATGCAGACCCTCGACGACGGTGCGGCGCTACGCGACTGGCTGGACGCCGACCCGCAGCCGCGCCGGGCCGTGGTGGTCGGCGGCGGGTACATCGGCGTCGAGATCGCCGAGGCCCTCATCCAACGCGGCCTCTCGGTGACCCTGGTGGAGGCCGGCGAGCAGCCCATGTCGACTGTCGACGGCGACATGGGCGAGCTGGTCGCCGAGGCGATGCGCGGCCTCGGCATCACGATCCGCGGCAGCCTGCCGGTGAGCGGCCTGGAGGAGCGGGACGGCCGGGTGTCCGCCGTGGTCACCGCCGAGGGGCCGATCCCGACCGACGTCGTGGTCATGGGTCTGGGCGTACGCCCCAACACCGCGCTCGCGGAAGCGGCCGGGCTGCCCCTCGGGCCGACCGGCGCGATCCGGGTGGACCGCCGGATGCGGGTGCCCGGGCACCCCGGGGTCTGGGCGGCCGGTGACTGCGTGGAGACCCTGCACCGGGTCAGCGGGTTGCCGGTGCACGTGCCGCTCGGCACGCACGCCAACAAGCAGGGCCGGGTCGCCGGAATCAACATCGGTGGCGGGTACGCCACCTTCACGGGTGTGATCGGCACGGCGGTGACGAAGGTCTGCGACCTGGAGGTGGGTCGGACGGGTCTGCGCGAGCGCGACGCCACGGCTGCCGGCTTCGAGTTCGTGTCGGTGATCGCCGAGTCGACCAACCGGGCCGGCTACTACCCGGGCGCCCGGCCGATGACGGTCAAGCTGATCGCCGAGCGTCCCAGCGGCCGGTTGCTCGGCGCGCAGATCGTCGGTTGGTCCGAGGCTGCCAAACGGATCGACTCGCTGGCCGTGGCGCTGTGGAACGGCATGACGGTGGACGATATGACGCAGCTGGACCTGGGCTACGCTCCGCCGTACGCGCCGGTGTGGGATCCGGTGCTCATCGCCGCCCGAAAAGCGGTCGACGCGCTCGCCGCCCTCGACCGTTGACCCGCGCCCGCCGTGGAGGACCACCCCGTGACCCAGACCCCGACCCGGCCGACCGTGCGTCGGCGTCCCACGATGGTCGACGTGGCCCGGCGGGCCGACGTCAGCCTGAAGACGGTCTCCCGGGTCGTCAACGACGAGCCGGTGGGGCAGGAGTTGGTCGGCCGGGTGCTGGCCGCGATCGCCGAGCTGGGCTTCCGGCGCAACGACATCGCTCGTAACCTGCGCTCCCGGCAGCTCAACGCCACCGTCGGGCTGCTGATCGAGGAGATCGCCAACCCCTTCTACGCGACCATCGCCAGCGTCGCCGCCGAGATCGCCGCCGCCCACGGCACCATGCTGATCACCGCGTCGTCGGAGGAGGACCCGGAGCGGGAACGCGCCCTGCTTCAGGACTTCACCCAGCGTCGGGTCGACGGCCTGCTGGTGGTGCCGGCGGGGCTCGACCACTCGTTCCTGCGTCGCGAGGTCGAGCTGGGCATGCCTGTGGTGTTCCTGGACCGGCCGCCGCAGGGGCTGCAGGCCGACGCCGTGCTGTTGGACAACCGGGGTGGCAGCCACGCCGGGGTGAGCGCGCTGCTCGACGAGGGGCACCGACGGGTGGGGCTGCTGCTGGGCGCGCCGAGTGTGCCCACGATGCGGGAGCGGCTGGCCGGGGCACGGGCGGCGCTGGACGCTGCAGGGGTCGAGCCGGACGAGTCGTTGATCCGTGAGCGGCTCATCGCTCCCGAGGAGGCCGGCCGGGCGGTCGCCGCGCTGCTCGACCTTCCGGAGCCGCCCACCGCGTTCTTCTGCGCCAACAACCGGCTCACCGTCGGCGCGCTCCAGGAGCTGCACCGGAGGGGCAGTGACGCCGCGCTGGTCGGCTTCGACGACTTCGAGCTGGCCCACCTGATGCCCCGACCGCTGACCGTCGTCGCGTACGACACCCGGGAGCTGGCGAGGGTCGCCACCGAGCGACTGTTCCAACGAGTAGCCGGCGACGACACCCCACCCTCCACCACGGTCCTGCCCACCAGACTGCTGAAGCGCGGCCTGGCCTAGGCGGTCTTGAGCAGTGCTTCCACCTCGGCGCGGGTCGGTGGGTTGGCGCCTCGGCGGGCGCAGGTCAGCGCGGCCACAGTGGCGGCCTGTCGGAGCACCGCACCCCACTGCGGTCCGGTCACTGCGGCGAGCCGGTCGGCCGGGCGGTCGCCGAGCGCGTCGAGGTCGGCCAGTGCGGCCAGCAGGCCACCGGTGAACGAGTCGCCGGCACCGACGGTGTCGACCACCGTGGTGCGGACCGCTGGCTCCTCGTGCAGCGAGCCGTCCGGCGCGAGGAGCCAGGCGCCATCCCCGCCCCGGGTCACCACGGCGCAGGACACACCGGCCGTACGCCATTCGGTCATCACGTCGGCCACCGAACGGTCCGGGTAGAGCCAGGCCAGGTCCTCGTCGCTGGCCTTGACCAGGTGCGCGAGGCGAATCTGCCGGCGTACCCGCTCCTGCTCCGCCGCGCGGTCGGTGACGATGCTCGGGCGCAGGTTGAGGTCGATGGAGACGGTGAGCCCGTCGCGCTGGCGTTCCCGGGCGAGCAGGCCCTCCAGCGCCTCCGCGCCGGGTGCCAACGCGAGCGCCAGGGAGCCGGTGTGCAGCGCGATCGCCGGTGAACCGGCCAGCTCGGGCAGCTCCTGCGGCGTCCACTGCCAGTCCGCGGCACCGGCCAGCCGGAACTCGTAGCTGGCCTGCCCGGCGGCGTTCAGGGTGGCCACCGCCACCGACGTGGGCTCCTCGGCGCGCACCGCCCACTCCAGGTCCACCCGGTTGGCGCTCAGATGCTCGACGAGTTGCCGACCGTAATCGTCGCTGGCGAGCCGGGCCAGCAGCCGTACCGGCTGGTCGAGCCGGGCCAGGGTGACCGCGACGTTCGCCGGGGAGCCACCGGGCACGGCCCGCTGCCCCTCGGCGGTGACGACCAGGTCGATCAGCGCCTCACCCGCGACGACGATCACGCGGTCACCTCCCCCGGTGCGAGCGGGCCGGGGCCGCCGAGCCCGTCGGCCGCGCGGGACAGCAGTACCGCCTGGTAGGCGTGGTAGACGTCCGGCCGGCCGTGCCAGACCGTGTCGGCGGGCAGGTTCTGCGCGTCCAACTCGTGCCGCCATCCGGTCTGGTCGATGAGACCGCGGCGGGCGTACGCCCAGAAGACCCGGTACCAGTCGAGGTAGACCGTGTCCCCGGTACGGCGGTGCAGAGTGATCGCCGCGCCGATGGCCTCGGCGAGAACCCAGTGCATCCGGGAGCGCACCACCGGCCGGTCGTCCCAGTCGATGGTGTAGACGAAGCCGTCCGCGCCGTCGACCGCCCAGCCGCGCCGCACGGCCGCGGCGAACAGGGCGCGGGCGTCGGTGAGCAGCCAGCGGGGTGGCTGCGGCAGCACCGCCTCCAACTCCAGCAGCAGCCGGGCCCACTCCAGCCAGTGCCCGATCGTGGAGCCGTACGGTCGGAACGGGTCGGCGGGCTGGTCCCGGTTGTAGTCGGGCAGCGGCGTCCAGTCGGTGGTGAAGTGCTCGGGCAGCCGCCAGTCGTGTCGGGCCGCCTCACCGTGCACGAGGTGGGTGGCGATCCGCAGGGCCCGGTCGGCCCAGCTCGCGTCGCCGGTGGCGGCGGCAGCGGCGAGGAAAGCCTCGACCATGTGCATGCTGCTGTTGGCGCCCCGGTAGTCCTCGGTGACCGTCCAGTCCCGGTTCCACGATTCGCGGACCGCGCCGGCGTCGTCGTCCCAGAACCGGTCCCGCACGACGGTCAGCACGTCGGCGAGCAGCCGGTCCGCGCCGGGCCGTCCGGCGCGCGCGGCGCCGGAAGCGGCGAGCAGCACGAACGCGTGGTCGTAGCCGGCCTTGCGGTCGTTGACTGGCACTCCCTGCTGGTCCACCGCGCCGAACCAGCCGCCGTACCTGTCGTCACGCAGCAGCGTGCTGAGCGCGGCGATCCCGTGGTCGACCAGGGCGGCGGCGTCCGGATCGCCGTTGCGGTGGGCGAGGGCGGCCACGTGGGTCATCCGGCAGGTGATCCAGGTGTGGATCGGTTCGCCGCGATCCGGGGTGCGGTCGTCGGTGAGCCACCAGAAGCCGCCCTCGGGCCGGACCGAGCGGCGGGCGGTGTCGAGCAGCGTCCGGGTCTGGTCGACGAGGAACTCGTCCAGATCGGGCAGGTCTGATGACCCCGCCGGAGCAGGGGCCGTTGCGGCGTCGGATCGGGGCACGTCGGTCATTTCAGCTGGTCACCGTCGGGTAGGAAAGGGACATACGGCCAGGATCGGCGGACGGACCGGGTCCGCGCCGCAAAACCGCCAACGGTACGCCACGAATCGACTGGCCAGGGTCGGCACGCGGCGGGAGGCTTTTCCTCCCATTTGCCCGTTGACATCGTTGTCACCGCTCAACCCTGCTCTGGCAGCCGGCCGACTGTCAATTCCGGCTGCGTCACACCGCCCCGGGGCAGCTCCGGTCAGTAGTAGTCGTCGATCGGCCGGCGTGCCTCGTCGAACAGCGCCGGCCCCTCGTAGCGGACCGGGGGCAGCGGTGGGGTGGCCGGCTTGACCTCCTCGAACTGCTCGGTGGACAGCGCGTACACCACCCGCCCGAGGCCGGACCGGTCGATCGCCGTCGCGCACATCGCGCAGGGCTGGCAACTGGTGAACATGGTGGTGCCGGCGGCGACCTCGGGGGAGAGTTCCCGAGCCGCCCAGCGGGCCAGCTTCAACTCCGGATGGGCGCTGATGTCCGCGTCGGAGACCACTGTGTTGTGGTCCTCGATCAGGACGACGCCGGCCGCGTCGACCAGCAAAGAGCCGAACGGCCGTTCGCCGGAAGCCCCCGCCCGCCTCGCGATTTCCACGGCATGGCGGAGAAACTTCTCGTCGTCGGGGGTCATCGGTCCTCCTGGGTTGCGTGATGTGCGGCCACTGCCGCAAGGGTCCGCCAGGCGCGTTCGGGCTGGCGGATCTCGGCCAGGTCGCCGTTGAACGGGTCCAGCACCACCGTCTCCGCGCCGAGCGCACGAAGCTGGTCGAGGTCGGCGACGATCTGATCGATGGTGCCGACACCGGCGAGCCGGTCCGGGTCGGTGATCGGTTCTCGGGTCTCCTGAAGCGCGATCCGCGGCACCAACGCGGGCACCGGACGACCCAACTCGCCAGCGATGTCCGTCAGCCGTCCGACAGCCTCGGCCAGCCGTACCGGCGTGACCCGCAGCGGGTGCCAGGCGTCACCGAGCAGTACCGCGCGCCGCATGCCGGCCTCGCTGTTGCCACCGACCCAGATCGGGATCGCAGCCGTGTCGTAGTCCTCGGTGTCCTGCCATGCCTCGCGCATGGTGTGCAGGTACTCGTCGGTCAGCGCCCCGCGCTGCCGGAACGGCACGCCGAGCGCCTCGAACTCCTGCCGGGCCCAGCCGACGCCGACACCGAGAACGAGCCGGCCGCCGCTGAGCCGGTTGAGGTTCGCCGCCATCCGGGCGGTGAGCAGCGGGTGCCGGTACGGGACGATGAGCACCGTGGTGCCCAGCCGAACCCGGCTGGTCACCCCGGCCAGCCAGGACAGCGTGGTGAACGGCTCGTAGAACGGCGCCGGATACTGCTCCGCCACGTCCGCGGTCACCACTATGTGATCGGAGACCATCAACAGGTCGAAGCCGAGACCCTCCACCGTCTGCGCCCACCGACGCAGGACGTCGGGGTCGGTGCCCGGGGCGAAGTTCGGTACGTTCACGCCAATCTGCACCCGTCCACGCTAGCCACTGTGGACCGGCGTGTGAACGCCGTGGCCCGGCTGAATCACCTGGCAGCCGACACGAATCGCCGTACGACTCAGGAGCGCCGGATGGATCTGCCCGAGGGACTCGACTGGGTACGCGGATCACCGGCCGGTCGCGCCTGGCTGGCCGCCCTCCCGACATGGCTGACGGAGTGCGCCGAACGGTGGTCGCTGCGGGTCGGCCCGCCCTTCCGGCAGGCGTACGCGTCACTGGCGCTTCCCGCCCACCTGCCCGACGGTACGACGGCGGTGCTGAAACTCCAGTACCCCGACGAGGAAAGCCGGCACGAGGCCGACGCCCTGGCCCGTTGGGACGGCGACGCGGCGATCCGTCTGCTCGCCCACGACCCCGGGCGGCGTGCCCTGCTGCTCGAACGCTGCCAGCCCGGCACTCCCCTGTACGACCTTCCGCCGGATCGAGCGCTGGACGTGGTGATCGGACTGCTCCCCCGGCTCTGGCGACCGGCCGGCGCGCCGTTCACCCCGCTGGCACAGGAGGCCGCCGGTTGGATCGACCGGATGCCCAGGGCCTGGGAACGGGCCGGCCGACCGTACGAGCGACGGCTGCTCGACGGGGCGCTCGACCTGCTCACCGGCCTGGCGTCGAGCCAGGGCGAGCAGGTGCTGCTCAACCAGGACCTGCACGCCGGCAACATCCTCGCCGCCGACGCGCTCGCCGCCGACCGAGGGCCGTGGCTGGCGATCGACCCGAAGCCGCTGACCGGGGAACGGGAGTTCTCGGTCGTACCGATGGTGCGCGGCCCGGAGTTGGGCCACTCACCGGCCGCCGTCCGGCATCGGCTGCACCGGCTCAGCACCGGACTGGGGCTGGACTGGGAACGGGTCCGAGGTTGGACGATCGGGCACACGCTGGCCTGGAGCGTCGCCGACGACACAGTCTTCCCCGAGAAGATCGAAGTGGTCCGCTGGCTGCTCGACACCGACTGAGCTCCGGCTCGGCCCGACCCAGCTCTGCGATCTTGCACTTTCTGTCCCGACCCAACGTGCATATCCACCCATGTCAACAACAGAAACTGCAGGATCGCCGCGAGGCGGGCACCGGGGCGCGGGACGGGCAGGGCGGTTCAGCCGGCCTGGCAGGTACGGCACCAGTACAGGTTGCGGCCCGCCAACTCGCCGCGACTGACCTCGGTGCCGCAGACGTGGCAGGGCGCTCCCGGGCGGCGGTAGACGTACACCTCGCCGCCGTGCCGGTCCACCCGCGCCGGCCGGCCCATCGCCTCCGGCAGGTGCGCGTCGCGGACCGTGTCGATCCGGCCGTGCTCGACCGCGAGCCGCATCAAGCCGACCAGGTCGGCCCAGAGCGCGTCCCAGCCGGTCCTGGTCAACTGTCGGCCCGGCATAGTGGGCGGCAGCCCCGCCCGGAACAGCGCCTCGGTCACGAAGATCAAACCGGTGCCGGCCACCACCGACTGGTCCAGCAGCAGCGCGGCGAGAGGGGTGAGGCTGCGGGCGATCCGGGCGTACGCCCGCTCGGGGTCGGCGTCGGCGCGCAACGGGTCCGGCCCGAGGCGGTCCCGCAGCGCGGCCACCTCGGGTGGGGTGAGCAGCTCACAGGCCGTCGGCCCGCGCAGGTCGAGCCAGTGCCGGTCGCTGGCCAGCCGTAGTCGCACCTGCCCGATCGGCTCCGGCGGCTCCCCCGGCCCGTCGGTGAACTTGCCGTACAACCCGAGGTGTACGTGCAACGTCAGCTCGCCGGCGTAGTGGTGCAGCAGGTGCTTCCCGTACGCCTCGGTGCCTTCCAGCACGGTCCCGGCGAGCCGGGCGGCCCCCTCGGCGAAGCGGCCCTGCGGGCTCGCGGCGTGCAGCTTGTCCCCGGCGAACAACTCGGCGTGCCGGGCCGCCAGGCGATGGATCGTGTGTCCCTCTGGCACAGGTGCCAAGGATAGCCAGCCCCGCCCGAGGGGAGCGCGCTGCTCGGCTCGGCCCAGCGCCGCCTCGACCGACCCAGCCCTCGCCACGTCGATCCACTCGGTCCCTGCGGCGTTGATCGACTCGGGCTCCAGGAAACCGCGGTGTTGCAAGGAGCGGGACACCCCGACTTCCAGGAAAGCGAGTCGATCAAGGCCGGACCCAACCGGGACCAGGGCCGGTCAAGGCCGGTCTCGGCATCCCTACCCAGGATTGGTGTCAGGAAACGCCCAGGTGGGTATTTGAGGGCCGACACCGCGTGGGTGCCACCCTTTCCGTCGGCCACCACGCATTCATCAGGAGGTGTGTAGTGGTCAGGATTCCTTCGCTGTCCCGCCGGTCCGAGCCGGCACCGACGCGGGACGAGAACCTCGACGGCCGCGTAGACGGCCGCGACACCCCGGTCACCGAGACCGGTCAGTCCGACGACAGCGTCGGCCGCCCGGTGGTCACCGACCGGGACGCCGACCAGACGACGTACCGCAGCGCCGGCGCGACCGGCGGCCAGACCAGCGAGGCCGAGCGGCGGGCCAACGAGCGGGCGGCGGTGGCCCGAGCCGCCACCGCGCGACCGGTGGAGACCGAGTCGCGGGGCACCGCTTCCCGCCCGGTCGCACCCGAGCCCGTGAACGGCGGCACGGCACGGCCGGTCGCACCCGAGCCGGTGAACGGCACGACCAGCCTGGTCACACCCGAGCCCCGCACCGGCACCGCCAACACGGTGGAGACCGGGTCCCGGCCCACCGTCGCCCCGACCACGGCGCGCGCCGCCGAGCGGGACGCCGACCTCGACAGCACCACCCGTCGGCCCGACACCACCGACCGGGTCACCACCGACCGCCCGGTCGACCCGACCCCGGGCGTGAGCACGCCCGAGCCGCCGGTGACGCGTGGCCCGAAGCCGCGGGCGAGCCTGCTCGCCACCCTCGGCCTGATCGTCTCGGTCGCCGGCGCGATGTTCGTGCTGACCGGGACCTTGGCCGGGTACGGCATCGGGCTCGGCGCGTTCGGTGCGGTGCTCGCGGTGCTCGGCCTGATGGCCACCCGTCGTCGGCATGTCGCCGGCAAGACCGACGCGCTCTTCGGCGTGCTGATCGGGCTGGCCGCGGTCGTGATCGGGGTGCTCGCGATGACCGGCCAGTTCGACTGGCCAACCACCGACGGCGACTGGGTGCCGCGCTTCCGAGAGTGGCTTGACTCACAGTTTGTGGATCGTTTCTAGCGGGCACTGTTCCGCTCGCCGGTGATGCACCGGCGAACAGCCGGCGGTTCGCCGGCAGCCCGATCAGTCCGGTGGTTCACCGGCCGGGCGACACCCTTTCAGGGGCGGCGGTTCGCCGCCCCTGAAGTGTTTCCGGGGCCAGGCCCGAAACACAACTCCCGCCCGAGATGGGCCCCCAACGCAATGATTCACAGTTGGAGAGCGCCCAGACGCAACGAATATTCGGTCTGCGCAACTCTCGGTGGTGGATCCTGCCGCTGACGCCGCATACCGTTGAGCAACGGCGCCAGCCCGTGGGCCACGGTGGCCGGGCGCGCCCGACCCCTGGGAGCAGGACAATGACGATGGACGCCACCAGCCAGCGCCTGTTGATGTGCCGGCCGACGTACTTCGCCGTCGATTACGCGATCAACCCCTGGATGGACCCGAGCGCGCCGGTCGACGCCGCGCTGGCCGTCCGCCAGTGGGAGCAGCTGCGCCAGACGTACCTTGACCTGGGCCACACCGTCGAGGAGATCACTCCGGTGCCCGGCCTGCCCGACATGGTCTTCGCCGCGAACGGCGGCACCGTGATCGACGGCAAGGCGATGGCCGTACAGTTCCGCGACCCGCAGCGCGCCGACGAGGCGCCGGCGTACCGGGCCTGGTTCGAGGCCGCCGGCTTCGAGATGTACGACCCGAAGCACGTCAACGAGGGCGAGGGCGACGTCCTACTGGCCGGTGACCACCTGCTGGCCGGCACCGGCTTCCGCACGGCGCACGCCGCACACGCCCAGTTGCAGGAGGTCTTCGGCTACCCGGTGATCACCATGCAACTGGTCGACCCTCGCTTCTACCACCTGGACACCGCGTTGACAGTGCTCGACGAGCGGACCGTGGCGTACCTGCCGGAGGCGTTCTCCCCGGGCAGCCAGGCTGTGCTGCGCCGGCTCTACCCCGACGCGGTGCATGCCACCATGGCCGACGCCGAGGTGCTGGGGCTGAACGCGGTCAGCGACGGGCGGCACGTGGTGCTGCCCGCGCAGGCCACCGACCTGGCCGCCAAGCTGCGCGACCGGGGCTACGAGACCATCGGGGTCGACCTGTCCGAGCTACGTAAGGCCGGCGGCGGACCGAAGTGCTGCACGCTGCGACTCCGTCAGGGAAAGGCAAGCAAGTGATAGTGGATGACAAGCTGCGTACGCCGGGAGCGGTCCGGGACGCCGAGCGCTGGACTGCGCACAACTACCACCCGCTGCCGGTGGTTATCTCGTCCGCCGAGGGCGCCTGGCTCACCGACGTGGACGGCCGCCGCTACCTGGACTGCCTGGCCGGCTACTCGGCGCTGAACTTCGGTCACCGGCATCCGCAGCTGATCGCCGCCGCGCACGCCCAACTGGACCGGCTGACGCTGACCAGCCGGGCGTTCATCCACGACCAGTTCGCCGACTTCTGCCGGGAGCTGGCCGAGCTGTGCGGCAAGGACCTCGTGCTGCCGATGAACACCGGCGCCGAGGCGGTGGAGACCGGGATCAAGGTGGCCCGCAAGTGGGGCTACCAGGTCAAGGGCGTGGCCGCCGGGCAGGCCAACATCGTGGTCGCCGAGGGCAACTTCCACGGGCGGACCACCACCATCGTGAGCTTCTCCACCGACGAGGACGCCCGCGCCGACTTCGGGCCGTACACCCCGGGGTTCACTGTCGTGCCGTACGGCGACCTGGCCGCGCTGACCGCCGCGATCGACGAGAACACAGTGGCCGTGCTGCTGGAGCCGATCCAGGGCGAGCAGGGTGTGGTGGTGCCGCCGGAGGGTTACCTGCCGGGTGTACGCCAGGTCTGCACCGAGCGCAACGTGCTGTTCATCGCCGACGAGATCCAGTCGGGTCTGGGGCGTACCGGCGCGACCTTCGCCTGTGACCACGAGGGCGTGGTGCCGGACATGTACCTGCTCGGCAAGGCGCTCGGCGGCGGCATCGTGCCGGTGTCCGCGGTGGCCGCGAACGCCGACGTGCTCGGCGTGCTCAAGCCCGGCCAGCACGGCTCCACCTTCGGCGGCAACCCGCTCGCCTGCGCGGTGGCGATCGAGGTGGTCCGGCTGCTGGCCACCGGCGAGTTCCAGCGCCGCTCGGCCGAGCTGGGTGAGCGGCTGCGGGCCGGCCTGGAAGGGCTGGTCGGCAAGGGCCTCGTGGGGGTACGCGTCCGTGGCCTGTGGGCCGGTCTGGATATCGACCCGGCGCTGATGAGCGGTCGGGAGGCGTGTGAGCGGCTCGCCGCGCGCGGAGTCCTCGCCAAGGACACCCACGGCTCCACCATCCGGCTCGCCCCGCCGCTGGTGATCACCGAGGAGGAGATCGACCTGGCGGTGACCCAGCTGGCCGAGGTGCTGGCCGGCTGACCCAGGAACGTGGTGAAAGGCGGGCGTCGGGGTTCCGGCGCCCGCCTTTCGCGTCAGGGGCGGGGCAGGCGCATGGCCATGGTCGGGGCCTCGGCCATCACCGAGGTGGGGGTGAACGGGGCGCCGGTGGGCAACTCCTCGGCCCGACCGATCTGCACCCCCGGATACAGCTCCACCATGTCGTTCTCGCCCAGCACCCGGGACTGCTGCGGGGCCAGCGGGATCCGGTCGGACTCGGCCATCGAACCGGCCGGGCGGATGCCGGAGCCGTTGGTGCTGACGTCGGTCACGATGACCTCGCCGACCCGCAGCTCGAAGCGGACGTGACCACGACTGATCCAGCGACGGGCCTCGTCGTTGAGCCACTGGCCGAGCATGATCCCGCCGTCCTGCTCCGGAGCCCGACCGGCCACGATCGGCTGCTCCTCGCTGAGCACGAACCGCCGCCGGACCAGGCCGCCGACGCGCACCGCGAGCACCTCGGTACGCGGACGCGGGCCGCCGTCACCGAGCCGTACGCCGTGCCGGGGGCAGGTCGGCGCGCCGTTGCGCAGGGCGGGCGGCGGCTGCGCTGCGGGGCTGCGGTCGGCGCCCCCGGCCAGGTCGGCGAACGCGCCACCCCCACCACCGCCGCCGAACAGCGCGCAGCCCGACTCCGGGCAGCGCCACTGGCGGGCCAACAGCTTGACGCCGGTCGGCGACCGCTTGCCGGCCACCGGCGAGTGCCCACCACCGACGTGCGCGATGAACACCGGCCCGCCGGCGCCCGGCACCGGCGCGACCACCCGACCGGGCTGCTCGACCAGCCACGGGAACCGCCCGCGCAACCCGTCGAAGCGGACCCGGCTGAGCACCGGCAGACCGAGCAGGTCGGCGACCTCCAACATCCGGTCACCCGGGTTGTCGAGCACCTCGACGAGCCCGTCGTCGGCCCAGCGGCGGACGACCATCCGCTCGTTCGAGGTGAGGTCGGCGTCGGAGAGCAACGCCCGGTGTACCACCGCGTAGACCTGGACGCTGTCCTCCTCCAACTCGCGGGAGAGCGCGTCGATGACCATGCCGAGGCGGAGCAGGCTGGCCGGCCGACCACCGTCGATGTCCTGGTAGCGGATCACCTCGGCCAGATCGACCACGGCTCGGGCCAGTGACGGGTCCGTGCAGACCCGACCCTCGATGGCATCCAGAACCTTGCTGATCTCGAATCTCATGCCGCACTCCGGACGATGTCGTCAATTCGCCGAGCCAGCTCGATGTCCCGGTGGGTGACCCCACCGGCCGAGTGCGTGACACAGCGGAAGGTCAGGGTCCGCCATCGGATGTCGATGTCGGGATGGTGGTCGAGCTCCTCGGCCACCGTCGCCACCCGGTCCACCACCGCGATGGCCGCCGGGAAACTGCCGAGCTGCACGGTACGACCGATGCCGGTCGGGTCACCCGACCAGTCGGGCAACCGGCTCAGCTCTTCTCGCACCGCGTCCGCGGTGAGCAGGTCTGCCATGACCAGACCCTACCGGTGGGACGGCTGGCTGACCGGACGCGCTCCCTCGAGCCCAGGGTCTCCTGCCGGCGGTGCCGGCCAGAAACGCGACGGCGGGGCGGCATCATCAGATGCCGCCCCGCCAATCAGTATCGCGTCAGCCGCGCAGCGGCCGTGCTGTTCAGCTGCGCAGTGGCCGCCCCACCTCGTGCAGGTGACCGAGCGCCTGCCGGTACGACTCGACCAGCCCGGTCTCGGCGTACGGGATGCCCTGCTCGACGCAGTAGGCCCGCACGATCGGCTGGGCCCGGCGCAGGTTGGCGCGCGGCATGTTCGGGAAGAGGTGGTGTTCGATCTGGTAGTTAAGACCGCCGAGCGTGGTGTCCACCAGCCGGCTGCCGCGCACGTTGCGGGAGGTCAGCACCTGCTTACGCAGGAAGTCCAGCTCGTCCTCGGCGGTCGGCATCGGCATGCCCTTGTGGTTCGGCGCGAACGCGCAGCCCATGTAGAGGCCCCACAGCGCCTGGTGCACGACGGCGAAGAGCAGCGCCTTGACCGGGGACATGACCGCCAACAGCAGCGCCACGTAGGCGGCGGTGTGCGCGACGAGCAACGCCGCCTCGACCGCCCGGTGCCGCATCGGGACGGCGTACTTGCCGTCCTCCCGGCCGACGATCGCCTTGATGCTCGCCACGTGCAGGCTCAGACCCTCAAGCAGCAGCATCGGGAAGAAGAAGTACGCCTGCCGCTGAGCCATCCAACGGCCGAACCCCCGGGTCTCCAACGCCTGCTCGGGCGTCCACACCAGGGCCCCCGCGCCGACGTCCGGGTCCTCGTCCTCGTGGTTCGGGTTGGCGTGGTGCCGGTTGTGCTTGTCGACCCACCAGCCGTAGCTGATCCCCACCGCCACGTTGCCGGCGAACAGCCCCACCACCTCGCTGGGGCCACGCCGACGGAACATCTGGCGGTGCCCGGCATCGTGACCGAGGAACGCGACCTGGGTGGTGGCCACGGCCATCAGGGCCGCGAGCGGAAGCTGCCACCAGGAGTCACCGAGCAGGAACACGGCCACCCAGCCGGCCACGAACGCACCGAGGGTGAGCACGATGCGGGTGACATACCAGCCGGGCCGCCGCTCCAGCAGGCCCGCCTGGCTGATCCGTCGGGACAACTGTGCGTAGTCACTACCTCGCCGTCGTACCGGCGGTTCCGCCACCGCTCCGAGCGCCATCGCTGCTCCCGTTCCGCTTGCGCCCGTACCGGGGTGGTTCGGGCTTAATGTCAAGTCTCCCGATCGCACTAGCGGTGAGTAAACCCGACAACCCCCGAATGGGGGGTAGGGCAGGCCCTACCCCCCATTGGTTCGACTCAGCTCAGTCGACCCACCGCGGCGCGCAGTCGAGCCAGGTCACGTCGCCGCCGCTCGTACGTTGCGGCGAGCCCGACCAGCGCCAGCCCGCCGACTCCCAGGTAGATCCACCGGGGCAGCAGATCCCACCCCCGGGCCAGCTCGTGCAGCGCCAACAGCGTCAGCGCCCCGCCGCCGAGCAGCACCGGCGCCTGCCAGCGGCGGGTCGCGCCGGCCAGCACCGCGCCGGTCGCCGCCGCGCCGAGGAGCAGTCGCCGCCACGGCTGCGGGTCCGCCCCGGCCAGCACCGACACGAGGCTGGGCAGCAACGCCGCGACCAGCCCCGGGCCGAGGGCCGGCCAGCTGGTCAGCCCCGGCCGGGTGCGCAGCGCCAACAGACCCGCTCCGACGGCGAGCGCCGCGGCCGGCAGGGTGTACGCCTCCAGTACTGTCACCCCACCGGCGGCGAGCAGCACGCAGGCCCCGAGCAACTCGCTGCCGGCGGCGATCCCGGCAAACGTCCACCGCCGACCGGCCGGTTCGCCCCGGCGCAGCAGTCGCAGCGCCACTGCGACGCCCCAGAGCACGCAGACGGTGGCGAGCTGCCGCGCCGCCTCGACGGCGAGCACCGCCGCCACCAGCGCCACAGCCTGCGCGGTGGCGTCCAGCACCCGTCCCAGCCGGACCCGCGCCGGGATGACCGCCGCGGCGGCAAGCACCAACGCGGCCACCGCCAACAGCGGGTACGTGGCAGCCCGCAACGGCAGCCCAGCGGCGAGCGGGGCGGTCACCGCCAACGCGGACGCCGCGCCCACGGCGGCGAGACAACCGGCGACCCGTACCTCGAACCGGCGCGCCCCGGCGGCGACCGCGACCGCCGCCACCAGCAGCGCCCCCTCGGCCGCGAGCGTCCCGGCGCGGGTGGCCAGCAGACCGAGCACACCGGAGGCCACCAGCACCACGCCCACCGGCACGGCGACCGGTGCGAGCGCCGGGCGGGCCGCCGCCAGCGCGGTGAACAGCAGCGCCGCCAGGCCGGCGAGCAGAACGGCGGCCGGCAGCACCGGCCACGGTGCGCCGATCGCGATGAGCAGCACCGGCAGCGCCGCCGCGACGAACGGCAGCGCGGGCGGCACCGGCCGGCCGACCCGCCGACCGGCCAGCGCGCCGGCCAGCGCCAACACGACCAGCGCGAACCCGACCGGGAGCACCGACGGGTCGGCGACGACAGTGGGCACCCCCGACCACACCCGGTTCCAGCCGCCGTAGGGCGACCCGATCGCGGTCAGCACCGTCGGCAGGGCCGCCAGGACGGCGACCACCGCCAGCGTTCCGCCGGCCGCCAGCAACAGCGCCGACCGGGCCGACTCGCGCCCGTCGGCCGCCGGCCGGTCCCCGAGGGCCGACTGGTCGGCGGCGCTCGCCGACGGCAGCAGGTAGACGACGAACGCGACACCCAGCGCAGCCAGCGCCGCGTACAGCACGAGCGGCTCGTCACCCGCCCCGACCAGCGGCGCGAGGCCGGGCACGGTCACCGCGGCGACGGCGCCGATCACCGCGTACCCGATCAGCTCCACCCGGTGGCGGCGGGCCGCGAGCGCCGCGACCAGCGACAGCCCGGCGACGGCCAGCGCGAGCCGGGCCTGCCACCACGGCGGCCCGCCCGCAGCGAACATCGCCACCGCCGCGATCCCGGGCAGCGCGAGCTGCCCGACCAGCAGACCCACACCGGCCACCTCCCGGTACGCGCCGGCCCCCCGTCGGACGGCCAGTGCCAGCCCGACCACGGCGAGTACGCCGAGCGCCACCAGGGCACCGGTCGGGGCGGCCAGGGCGACCAGCAGCCCGTGCCCGAGCAGGACGGCACCGCCGAGGGCACGGGTGCGCAGGGCGACCGGTGTGGCAATCGGTCGGGCCAGCACGGCGAGCAGCAGCGCGACCCCACCGACCAGGTCGACGGCCACCACCTGAGGCCAGGAGGCCGACCAGCCGGCGGGTACGGCGAACAGCACCGCCACCGCGCCGGCCGTGGCGAGCACCGCCCGCGCGCCACGAGGCAGCAGGAGCGCCGTCGCGCCGATCGCCAGCGCCACCGCGGGTGCCAGCTGCCAACCCCAGCGTAGGTCCGGCCCTGTCCCAGCCCCGCCCCAGGGCGGCAGCGACCGGCCGACGGCGGCGACCGCCAGCCCAATGGTGATCAACACGGTGACCTGCGCCGTGCCCGCCGCGACGAACAGCGCGCCGGCCCGCGGGCCGGTCCGCCAACCGCCGCCACCGTCCACCGCCGCCACAGCCGGCAGGAGCCGCACGGCGGCGGCCATCCCGAGCGCCACCGTCGCCGCCGCGAGCAGCAGCACTGACGGCCGCAGCTCCGCCACCGGACGCAGCAGGGCGGCGGCGAGCACCGGTACCAGCAGCCCGGCCGCCACCGCCCGCAGCGCCCGCCCCCCGACGAGCCAGGCCGCACCGAACCCGGTCAGCGCGACCAGCAAGAGCGGCACCCCGGCCAGCAGTGGCGAGCCCCCCGCCCGCCCACCGACCAGCGGCACCACCGCGCACGCACAGGCGCCCAGCAGCGCGCCGACGTGACCGGCGCCGGCCAGGACCCGGCCGACGAGCTGCGCCGCCCCTCCCCGGCCACGCAGCGCGACCAGCACCGCCAGGTTCAGCGACGCCACCCCGAGCAGTACCAACGCCCACCCCGCCGCACCCAGCCCGGCCTCGGCGGCGAGCAGCGGCAACACCGGCTGAGCGGCCACCAGGGCGGCGAACCAGGGCCCCGTCAACCCGCTCCACCGGCCGTACGCCACGGCGACCGCCGCGCTGGCCCCCCCGACCAGCGCGGCGTACCGGCTGCCCGGCCAGCCGGTCACGCCGGCCAGGTCCACCGACCAGGCCGCGTAGCCGTCCAGCACCACCAGCAGCAACCCCACCGCGGCGAACGTCTCCGCCGTACCGCGCAGCCCTCGGCGGACCGCCAGCAGCGGTACGCCCAGCGCGAGCGCTGTGAACGCCACCAGGATCAACGCCCGCCCGGCGACCCCCACCGCCGCCCAGGCGACCGCTGTGAACACCACCGCCGCGGTGCCCAGCAGGAGTCCACCGAGGACGAAGAGCAGACCTTGGACCGTCCGGGTCGAGGTCTCCGCCGCACCCGGCCGCGTATCCGTCGCGACGCCGGGACCCGGGCCGATGAACGGCGTCGGGCCGACGACAGGCGCCGGGCCCGCCACGACCGAGGCCGCCAACCCTGCGCGGACGACCGCGGCCAGTTCGGCCCGCCGCCCGGACACGGTCGACAGCCGTCCGGCCAGCTCGGTGTACGCGCGGCGAGCCCGCTCCACCTGCGGCTCAAGCTCGGCGACCTCCCGGCTCAGCCGAACCACCTCAGCGGCGATCGGGTCGGGCGCACGCCGGCAGCCGGAGCAACCGGCGCTCAGATCGGCCGGCGCACCGCAGGCGGGGCAGGGGTAACGGGTGTCGTCCACCGGGTCATCATCGACAACCGACCGGCGTGCGACCCAGAGTGCGCGTACTCAGGATCGGGTGTGCTCGTACACCCAGGTGGCGTAGTCGGGGTTGCCGCTCTCCACCCTGGACACCAGGATCTCCGGCACCTCGTACGGGTGGCTGACCCGGATCTGGTCCAGCAACGCGGTGAGCCGATCCGGTGCGGTCTTGAACTGCACCGACCACTCGGTGCTCGTCTCCATCCCGGACCGCCACCAGTAGGTGCTGTCCACCTGACCACCCACCTGGGCGCAGGCGGCGAGCCTGCCGGCGACGGCCGCAGCCGCCAGCACGTCGGCGACCGAACGCGCATCCACCACCGTTGTCACCACGCAGATCTCGTCCACGCCCGCACCCTACGCGGACATCTACCGATTAGCGGCGATCCAGGCATCAATCTGCGCCCACCAATCGAAGAGCCAGTCGATGCGTTGCTGCCGTCCGGTCGGTACGTCCTCCGGCGGCACGGACCAGAACCGCATCACGATCCGCTTGTCCATCGGCAGTTCCCGCCACACGTCGGCGACGGTCAGCATCCGGTCCAGCCCGGTGTGGGCGACGAAGATGACCCCGGCGTCCGGTGCGGCGTCCAGCGCGGCGAGCATCCCACCGGGCTGCGGGGCGAGCACGTGGCGCATCCGCTCGGCGCGCAGGGCCATCCTTTCCAGGCCGAGGGAGCGCAGCCGGGCGATGGCGCGCAGCCGTCGCCGGGGGGTGAAGTTGCCGCCCTCGGGGAAGATCACGAACGCGTCGTTGTCGTCCAGGCCGGTGGCGAGGTGCCCGACCTGGCGTACCGTCTCCTCGCCACGCTCCGGGGTCGGCGCGATGAACCGGTTGGGCAGCCGGTTGAGCAGCACGTCGATCGCCGGATCCCACTGGAGGCTGTCCTTGAGGACGATCCGTGGCTCCCGGTGGAACCAGTTGACCAGCCCGTGGATCAGGATGAACGAGTCGCCCGGCCCGGCGTGCCGACAGAGCACCAGCTCGGGCCGGCCGGGCAGCGCGGTGTCCGGGTCGGTGCCCACGACGTCGATGCGCAACCGCAGTGTCCAATGTGCCTGCCAGAACAGCACCCGCAGGAACCAGCCGGCCAGCACGTAGTGCGCGCGCTGGAAGGCCGGCGACCGGGTCCGCCAGCCGAAGCCGGAGACGACCCAGAGCAGGAAGAGCGCGAGCAGCGCGGCGGCGTCCCAGACCAGGTAGAAGCAGCCGATCCAGAGCAGTCGCAGCGGGCGCAACCGGTCCGGGACCAGCGGGGACGCGGCTGCGGCGAGCAGCGCCCAGATCGGCAACGTGGTGACCACGAGGAAGGCGAGCAGCACGACGGCGGGGGCGATCAGCAGCCGACGCAGCCACCGCGGAGGCAGCGGCATCAACGCTCCTGGTGGGTGGCGAGGTAACGCCGGGAGGCGGTGTACGCGCGGCTGATCCGCCGTCCCACCGCCGCCATGTCCCGGTACGCCCACGGTGTGTCGTCGCGGGGGTTGAGCCCGCCGGTCGGCAGGACGTGCACCTCCACCCCCTCCGGCAGCGCCGCCAGCTCCCGGAAGAAGCGGTGCCGGCGGGAGATCTCGAACGCGACCTGCGCGATCTCCCACGGCCGACGGGGCGGGGTCAGCTCCCGTTCGATCCGACCCACCTGGAGGACGTAGATCCGGCGGGCACCGACGGCCACCGCCTCGCCGATCGGGATGGAGTTGACGATGCCGCCGTCCACGTAGTGCGCGCCGTCGATCTCCATCGGCGGGAGCAGGCCCGGCACCGAGGCGGACGCCATCACCGCCGGCACCACCGGACCGCTGTCGAACCAGTGCTCGGCGGCCCGCTCGATGTGGGCGGCGCAGCACCGGAACGGCACCCGCAGGTCGGCGAAGGTGGTGTCCACCCCCAGCTCGTTCTCGAGCAGGCGGCGCAGCGGCCGGGGCGAGTGCAGGTGGGTGCGGGCGGCGAAGCGGCGAAGTTGCCGGGCGACCGAGTCGCCGTACACCTCGCTCGCCTCCGGTGAGGCCCAGAGCCGGACCAGCCGGTCGGTCACCGCCTCGGACGGATCGGCGGCGACCAGCGCGCCGTTGACCGCGCCGATCGAGGTGCCGAGGACCATGTCGGGTTGGATGCCGGCCCGGAACAGGGCACGCAACATGCCGACCTCGACCGCGCCGAGCACTCCCCCGCCGCCGAGCACGAACGCCACCGGTCCCCCCGCCATGTCTCTCATCCTGGCACGGGCCCGCCGCCGACCGGTGGGCCGCTGTCGACCGGCGGTCAGCGCACGGCAGGCACCGTCCGTCGACGGCTGGTGGCGACGGCGTTGACAGGCAGGACGCATTCGCGCAACCTGATACCGCTCCCACCCCTGAGGCAGGTGCGATCCGTGAAGGCAGCACTGCATCCGGGCCGATTGCTGGCTCGCAGATACCGACTTCTGGACCAGATCGGCGCCGGCGGCATGTCGGTCATCTGGCGTGCCCGGGACGAGGTACTGGACCGGGTGGTCGCGCTGAAGGTGCTCGCCCCGTCACTCGCCGCCGACGCACGGTTCCGGGGCATGGTGCGCGAGGAGGCACGGGCTGCCGCCCAGTTGGTGCACCCGCACCTGACCTCCGTGCACGACTACGGCGAGACGGTCGACCCGGACGGCTCGATCACCTCGTTCGTGGTGATGGAGCTGCTCAGCGGCGAGGAGTTGAAGCTGCGGCTCACCGAGGGGCCGTTGCCGTGGACCGAGGCGGTCCAGGTGGGCGCGCAGGTGGCGGACGCGTTGGCCGCCGCGCACCGGCTCGGCATCGTGCACCGGGACATCACCCCGGCCAACGTGATGATGACCGGGACGGGCGTCAAGGTCCTCGACTTCGGCATCGCCACCCGGATCGGCGCGCCCGACGAGGACGAGGACGGCGAGACCTTCGGCACCCCGGCGTACGTCGCCCCGGAACGCCTCGACGGCGCGCCGGCCCAACCGTCCACCGACGTCTACTCCCTCGGCGTGCTGCTGCACGAGGCGCTCACCGGCCGGGTCCCGTATCCGGCGGACACCTGGGAGCAGCTCAGCGCAGCCTTGGCCAGTGGTCCGCCGCCGACGCTGGCCGACCTACCGGACCTGCCCGCACCGGTGGCCCAGATCTGCCTGCGCAGCCTCGCCCGGAACCCGGCCGATCGGCCGACCGCCCGGCAGGTCGCCACCGCGCTCCGCGACCACTCGCTGCCCGCCGAGCCCCCGACGGCGACCATCCGGGTGCCCACCCAGCCCCTGCCACCACAGTCGCCCGTCGTCGCGGCGTCCAGCCCTTCGGCGGCGGCACGACTGGATCCAGACACCTCGGACGGCGGGACCTCCTCCGGCCTGGACGAGCCGGCGACCGGGTCCGGCTGGTCGCGGCGGCGGCTGGTGTTGCTGCTGGTGCTGGCCGTCGGGGTGACGCTGGCCGGGGTGGCCCTGCTGCCCGAACAGCAGCCGACCCGCCGGGCGCAGCCCTCCGCCGGGCCGGTGACGGCCCCGTCAACCGACCCGCCGGCCCCCGAGTCGTCCGCGCCGATCACGTCGACCCCGCCGACCGCGGCGCCGACGACGAAGCCGACCACCGGGGCGCCCACCTCGAACCCGGGCACCCTGACCGAGGTCGCGAACCGGGTCGATGGGTTGATCGGTGCCGGCCTGAGCGCCGGGGAGATCCGCGACGATGTGGCCCTCGACCTGCGAAACGAGCTGCGCAACCTGACCGTGGCGGTCAGCTCCGGCCGCGAAGAGCTGGCGCCGCCGGTGGCCCGGCTGCGCGCGAAGGTCGCCGTCCGTCTCGGTGAGGGCGGCATCAGCCCGGCGTACGCCTCTCGGCTCGACGCCGCCATCGCCGAGCTGGGCGCGACCGGAGCCTGACCCGGCGGAGACCGGTGGGTCAGCGCACCGGCACCCGGGCCGGTTCACGGACGTCGTGCCGGCCGAGGGCGAAGCGCTGATAGACCTCCGCGTAGCCGCTCGCCATCCGCTCGACCGAGAAGTTCCGCGCGACGTGCGCCACGCAGTCCTCCGGGTCGAGTCGCTCCGCCGCGAGCAACGCCGCGGGTAGCTCTTCCGACCGTTCGACGACGAGCCCGGTCAGCCCCGGCCGCACCAGCTCCGGCACCGCACCTCGGTTGAGCGCGACCACCGGCGTGCCGGTGGCCATCGCCTCCAGCATCACCATGCCGAACGGCTCGTCCCACTGGATGGGCATGATCAGGCAGCGCGCGTCGACAAGCATCCGCAGCGTCGTCGCGCGGTCCGCGTTGAGCACGACTGTCACGTCGTCGTCGACCATCGGCGCGACGACCTGCTCGTAGTAGCGGCGCTCGGCCGGCTCGTTGCACTTGCCGGCCAACAGCAGGGGCAGTCCGGCCGCCCGGCACGCCCGGATGGCGGTGTCCGGGCCCTTGTCCGGGCTGAACCGGGCCAGCCACAGCACCGGCCCCGCGCCGGGCGTGTGCTTGCGCGGGAAGCCGCGGATGTCGAGCGCGTTGTGCACCGTGCCGGCCCAGGGCAGGTTCGGGTTCAGCCGGCGCTGGGCGTGCGAGATGGCCACCAGTGCGACGCCCGCGTCGATGTCGCTCAGCACGTCGCCGTACTCCCCCACGGGGTTGCCGTGCACGGTCGCGACCGTCGGCACGGCCCGGCGGCCGGCGACCAGCGGACCGATCGTGGTGTGGTCGTGGATCACGTCGAAGTCGGCCGGGCTGATCAGCCGATTCACCCGGGCCAGATGTGCCAGCTCGGGCAGTGACTCTCCGAGCCGCTCGTACTGGACCTCGGCCACCGTGGAGACGAAGCCGTCGGCCGCCGTGCCGTGGTCACCTCCGGCGCCGAACAGGGTCACCGAGTGCCCCTGCCCGCAGAGTGCGTCCACCAGGGCGGCGACGACCTGTTCAAGGCCGCCGTAGCCGGGCGGCGGTACGGACAACCACGGCGGAACCACCATCGCGATGCGCAGCGACCGCTCCTCAGGGCGGCCCGCAGGCGGGTGGTTCACGGCCACGAGTCCTCCCCGTTGCTCCCCCGGTGCGGCGGCACCGCCGGTCGGCGGCGGTTTCCCGATGGCGTCCCGGGTAAACCGGACATGGCGGACGATCACCCGCCCACCAGGAGTTGGTCGTGGACCACCCGCACCCCGGGCGCGGACCACGCCACCCGCTCAACCTGATCGCGTTCCCACCAGGAACGGACCACGCCGGCGAGGACCAGCGTGTCGCCGTCCACCTCGACGGTCACCCGCTCGCCGCCGAGCGTGCGCAGCAGCGCCCGCTGGACGTCCCGCCGCAACCGCTCGGCAGCCGGTGGCGCCGCGGGTCGTACCTCGATCAGGTTGGTGATCCCCCGTACGCCGTCGAGCCGGCGCACCTCGCCCTCGGCGGCCCGCCGCTGCCACCCGAACTCGACCTCACCGCGCAGCATCAGCCAGCCGTTGGCCACTGTCACGTCCAGCCGTTCGGCGGGCACGAAGCTGTCCCACTCCAAGGCGCGGGTGGCGGCGTTGGCGACCTCGGCGTCGGTACGCCCCGGGGTGCCGGGAAGCCGCACCTCCATCTCGTCGGCCACCGCCCGTACGCCGCGAACCCGCTGTGCGCACCGCGTCGCGGCCCAGCCGCGGGCGGCACCGTCCACGAATCCGGTCAGGGTGACCACGCCCTGGTCGACTGTCACCCCGATCTCGTTCGGTTGCAGCCGGGCGTCCCAGGCCAGCTCGGCCAGAACGTCGCGTTGGATCCGCTGGTCGTCGCGGACACCCACCATCTCGGTCATGGCACCCCACCCCCGGTTCCGGTCGTCGCCCTCCGAACCTGCCGGGCGGACGGGTGACGGCGGTTCACCCGATCCGGGTGAACCGCCGTCCGGGCGGAAAGAAGCGGCGGGTGACGGAGCCGACCCCCTCGGCCCGCCACCCGCCGCCGGAGGGAGGAAGCAGGTTCAGATAACTGGTCAGGACGTTTCGGCGAGCGTCACGGTCGCCGACTTCTCGACACCGTTGCGCTTGAACTGCACCTCGACCCGGTCGCCGACCTTGCCGGCCTGCACCGCGCCAACCAGGTCGTCCGAGTCGTTGACGGGCTTGTCGCCGAACCGGGTGACTACGTCGCCGCGCTGGAGGCCGGCCTTCTCCGCCGGGCTGCCCGGGGTGACCGACGCGACGAGGGCGCCGCCGCCCTCGGCCTGGTTGACGCCGACTCCGAGGGACGGGTGGCTGACCTTCTCGCCCCGCTGGAGCTTGCCCGCGACGTCCTTGGCCTTGTTGCTGGGGATGGCGAACCCGACACCGATGTTGCCGGTGCTCTGCCCGGAGGTCGCGATGGCGGTGTTGACGCCGATCACCTCACCCCGGGTGTTGACCAGCGCACCACCGGAGTTGCCGGGGTTGATCGGCGCGTCCGTCTGGAGCAGGCCGGAGATGGAGCTGACCGGCTGGCTCTGCTGCTGGGTCGGGTCCTGCGGCTGCCCCTCACCGGCCCGGATGGTGCGGTCCCGGGCGCTGAGGATGCCCGAGGTCACCGAACCCTGCAGACCGAGCGGGCTGCCCAGGGCGAGCACCTGGTCGCCGACCTGCATGGCGTCGCTGTCGCCGAACTTGGCCGGCTTGAGGTCGCTCACCCCGTTGGCCTTCACGACGGCCAGGTCGGTCTTCGGGTCGGTGCCGATGATCTTCGCGTCGGCGGTCTTGCCGTCGGCGAAGACCACCCGCACGGCGTCGCCCGCGGCGGACGCGACCACGTGGTTGTTGGTCAGCACGTACCCGTCGGCGCTGAGCACCACTCCGGAGCCCTCACCGCTGTCGGTGGTGATCGAGACGACGCTGTCCTGCACCGACGCGGCGATCTTCGGCAGGTCGGCGCCATTGATCACGGGAGCCGCGGAGTAGGTGCGGGTGATGCCACCGCCGTCGCCGTCGAGGGCGAGCGCGAGCGCCCCACCGGCAACACCGGAACCGAGCATCAGGGCGAACACCGCGACACCGGCACCGGCGAACTTGGCGATCCGACCCGGCCGAGGGCCGCTGCCGGGCGGCGCGACCTGCGGGCCCCACGGCGGGACCGGCTGGCCCGGGTGCTGTCCGGGGTGCTGGGCGTGCTGCCCGGGGTGCTGCTGGTGCTGGGCGTACGGCATCCCCGGCTGGCCCCCGCCGGCCCAGCCGGACTGCTGGCCCGGGTACCAGGGAGCACCTGGGTAGTGGCCGGCGGCCGGCTGTGGGTAGCCGGGCTGGCCGGGCGCCGGGTGACCGGAGACCGGGTACGGCGGCGCGGAAGGGGTGGCGGCCGGGCGCTCGTAGCCGGTCGACGGCTCGTACCCGGTCGGCTGAGCGGCGGCCGGCGGGCCGGCGGGCGCGGAGGAGCCGGTGTACCCGGCCGGGGTGACGGCGGTGGCCTCGGCGTCACCGGTGGGGGCGGCGACCGTTGGGTCGCCGCCGGTCGAGACGACCGGTACGGGAGTGGTCGGGGAGTCGGACTGCACGCGCTCGTCGCGCGGCAGCTCGGCGGTGGGGTGCGACGGCTCGGCGTCGGTGGGGGCCGGCCGGCGCTGCGGGTCGGACTCGAACTCGGTCATGGCACTACCTTCTCCCCCGGCACTGCAATCAACCTGGAACCGTCCTGGAAGTTGGCTGAAAGTCACTCGCCCGCTCCGTCGACCTGCGGCAGCAGCGGCAGCCGAACCCGGAAGGTGGCCCCGCCGCCGGGCGTCTCGGCCACCTCGACCGAGCCGTGGTGGGCGGCGACCAGCGCCGCCACGATGGCCAGGCCGAGGCCGGTGCCGGTGTTTCCGTCAGCCCGTCGGGTACGGGCCGCGTCGGCCCGGTAGAACCGCTCGAAAACGCGTTCCGCCTGCGCGGCCGAGAGGCCGGGGCCGGTGTCGGCCACCTCCACGACGGCGAAACCACCCGGTTCGGCGCGCAGCCGTACCCGAACTTCGGCCTCTGGTGGGGTGTGAGTGAGCGCGTTGGTGACCAGGTTGCCGATCACCTGCCGCAGCCGCGCGTCGTCGGCGGAGACGACGAGTGGGCCGGATTCGGGCGCGATCTCCAGCTCGATCCGCCGGTCCGGTGCCATTGCCCGCGCCGCCTGCACCGCGTCGGAGGCGAGCACCGGCAGCTCCACCGGGGTCAGCGAGAGCGGCCGTTCCATGTCCAACCGGGCAAGCAGCAGCAGGTCCTCCACCAGCAGCCCCATCCGGGCGGCCTCGTCCTCGATCCGGCGCAACAGGCCGGCGGTCTGCTCCGGCGCACTTGCCGCACCCTGCCGGTACAGCTCGGCGAAGCCACGAATGGTGGTGAGCGGAGTCCGCAGCTCGTGCGAGGCGTCGGCGACGAACTGCCGCATCCGCTCCTCGGAGCGGATGGCCCGCGCCTCGGACGCCTGAGCGGCGGCGGCGGCATCCCGGGCGGCGCTCTCCGCCCACCGGGCCGAGGTCTCCGACGCGGCTCGGGCGGTGAACGCCGCCTCGATCTGGGTGAGCATCGCGTTCAGCGCACGGGAGAGCCGGCCCAGCTCCGAGGTCGGCTCGGCCTGGCCCTCCTCCGGGTCGGGCACCCGGCGGGTCAGGTCACCGCCGGCGATCGCGGCGGCGGTCTGTTCGATCTCGACGAGGGGCTTGAGGCTGGTCCGGACGATCGCCGCGCCGACCGAGGCCAGCATGATCAGCACTGCGCCACCGACCAGGAGGTCTATCCAGACGAGCTGCTTCACCGCCCGGTCCACCTCGGTCAGCGGCTGACCCACGGCCAGCACCGAGCCGTCCGGTTGAGCCGCGTAGTAGACCCGCCACCGGGTGAGTCGATCGTGTGAGACGACAGTGTGTGGCTCGCCCTCCGCCGCCTCGAAGTCCTTACGGCTGGCAGGAAACGTGGGCAGCTGCTCAGGGTTGAAGTTGCGCTTGTCGTACTGGGGGTCGTACACCCGCCGCTCGTCGGCCACGATCACGACGTAGTCGCTGGGCAGCACCGCGCCGACCTCACCGCTGCGCAGCTTCAGAAGAAGCACCTGGCCGAGGCCCTGGGCGGTCGACCGGACCTGCCCGTCGACCTGGCCCTCGAGGTAGTTGCGAAGGAAGTACGCGGTCAGCGAGCTGATCACCAGAAGCGCGACGGCGACCAGCGCGAGCACCGAGGTGACCAGCTTCACCCGCAACGGAACGCTGCGGACCCGCCCTTTCGCCTGCTGGACCGCGTTCACGCCGCCGGCTTGCGCAGGACGTAGCCGACGCCGCGAAGAGTGTGGATCAGCCGGGGTTGGGTGGTGTCGACCTTGCGCCGCAGGTACGAGATGTAGGACTCGACGATGTTGTCGTCGCCCCGGAAGTCGTAGTTCCAGACGTGGTCGAGGATCTGCGCCTTGGACAGCACCCGGTTGGCGTTGAGCATCAGGTACCGCAGCAGCTTGAACTCGGTCGGCGAGAGCTGCACCCGCTGGCCGGCACGGTGCACCTCGTGGGTCTCCTCGTCCAACTCCAGGTCGGCGAAGGTGAGCCGGGACGGGGCCTGCTCGCCGGTAGTGGTGCGGCGCAGCACGGCGCGGATCCGGGCGGTCAGCTCCTCCAGGCTGAACGGCTTCGTGACGTAGTCGTCGCCGCCCAGGGTCAGCCCGCGGATCTTGTCGTCGGTGGCGTCCCGGGCGGTCAGGAACACCACCGGGGTACGCGTGCCGCCCTCGCGGAGCATCCGGATGACCTCGAAGCCGTCCAGGTCGGGGAGCATCACGTCGAGCACCACCAGGTCGGGCCGGTGGTCCTTGGCGGCGTTGAGCGCCGCGCTTCCACTTGTCGCGGTGGCCACGTCGAAGCCCGCGAACCGCAGGCTCGCGGAGAGCAGTTCGAGGATGTTGGGGTCGTCCTCGACGACGAGCAGTCGCGCCTCGGTCTGGGTAGCGGGCATGCGCCCATCATCGGTGACTTCACTGCGCCAGCGCTGGACGCTTCCTGGAAAAAGGCTGTGAGTCGCCGGCCGTCCGGCGACGCCGGTCAGCGCAGCAGGCGACGCAGCCCGTCGAGGGCGCCGTCGAGCAGCCGGATCGCGGTGCGCAACTGGGTGTCGCTGAACTGTCGGGCGCGCATCAGCCGGCCCACCTCGGCGGTGAACGCGGCCAGCCGCTGGTCCAACTCGTCGAGCAGCTCGGCCTGCGGCCCTCCGGTCGCCGCCGGGCGGGGCGGCGGCGCGGGCGCCTCCCACCGGGCCCGCCGGGTCTGCCGGGTGGCCTCGCTCAGCTCCCGCTTGAGGTCGCGTGCCGACCCGCGTACCTCGCTGCGGATCTCGCCGGCCAGGCTGGAGAGGTCCGCCACGGAGGCCGCGATGTCCGTTTCCAACGCGGTCAACTCGCCGGCCCGCTGGCGCAGCTCCGCCCGACCGGCATCGGTGATGTCGTACGTCTTGCGGCCGCCGGCCGCGGTGTGGCTGACCAGACCCTCGACCTCCAGCCGTTGCAGGCGGGGGTAGATGGTGCCGGCGCTGGGCGCGTACAGCCCGAGGAAGCGGTCCTCCAGCAGGCGGATCAGCTCGTAGCCGTGCTTCGGGCCGTCGTCGAGGAGCTTGAGCAGGTAGAGCCGGAGCCGCCCGTGGCTGAACACGGCGGTCACGGCAGCTCCTCTGCATCGTCGTCGACGGCTCGGGCGAGCAGGGCGATGCTCCCCGAGGTCGCGGAAGCCCAGAGCTTACCGTCGCCGGCGCCGAGCACCCCCTCGCTGCTGGGCAGTGGGAACGTCGAGGTGCGCAGCTGCGGAAAGCCGCTGGTGATCCGGCCGGAGGCGGTGTTCAGCTGGACGGCGAGGTCGCTGTCCGCGCGGACCCGGACGGTGATGCTGCCCGAGATGGTGGTCAACCGGATCTCGCTGCGCCGGGGGTTGTCCAAATCGCAGGTAATCGCGCCCGAGACGGTCTGTGCCCGCACCCGGTCGGCGGCGCTGTCGGCGAGGATCACCTCCCCGGAGACCGTCTCCACTGTGAGGTCGCCGCGGACGCCGAGCGCCTCCACCGGCCCCGAGGTGAGCTTCGCGGAGGTGCTGCCGCGCAGCCCCATCAGGGTGATCTGGCCGGCGACGACATTGGCGGTGGTCTGCCGGCGCAGGCCGGAGGCGACCAGCGAGCCCGCGACCAGGCCCAGATCGGCGAGGACGTCGGCGGGCACTGCGATGGAGACGTCCACCCGGGGATAGCGGTGGATCATCCGGAACCAGCGCAGGACGTCCGACCAGCCCCGACCGCGCTCCTGACGGATGCTGAGCCGACCGTCGGTGTGGTCGATCAGGACCGGCCGGCGGCCGACCTGGGTCACGTCGATCCGGGTCGGCCCGTCGGTGGCGACCACGTTGAGCCGCCCACTGATCAGTCGAACGTCCAGGCGGACGACCGGAGCGTCCAGTGTGAGCCGTTGTGGGCTCTCGACCGTCCATCCGGCCATGGCGTCCCCCTCTCGACGACGCGCGGGAGGCACGCCGAACAGGAGGAGACTGTAACGCGATACATCGCGACACCACAAGGCAGGTCGTGAGTTGGTCGCCGGCTCGGCTCGGCGTGCTCCCCTCAGGCCGCCAGGTCCAGCTCCCGATCGGCAAGTGGAGCCGGCACGGGAACGGCCTTGGTCACCGTCGGCACCGACAGCAGCCGGGCCCGCGCCACGGCACCCGCCGTCGGCACCAGGTGTACGGCCGACTCGGCGGCTCGGGCCAGCAACCGCCGGTCGGCGTCACGGGCCGGATGCAGCGCAGCGGCGATCGTCACCGATACCACCAGCTCCCGCGCCGCGACCACCCGCGCCACCGAACGCAACAGGGTGTCCGCACCGAGGAAGGCGGCTGCCGTGGTGGTCGACCCAGTGGTCGCACAGCTGTAGGTGATCCGCAGCGGAACCACCGGGCTGCCCGTGTCGATGGCCGCCTGGAACGTCGCGGGCCGGAACCCACCGCCGGGGCGGCAGTCGGTGGCACCGTTCCCGGCACACCACGTCGTACCCTCCGGAAAGATCGCCACCGACCGCCCGGCGCGCAGCGCGTCGGCGACCCGGGCGACGGCCCTCGGCAGCGCCAACGGCCGGGCGCGGTCCACGAAGACAGTGCCCGCCGCCGCAGCCAGCAGACCGACCACCGGCCAGGAGCGGATCTCCCGTTTCGCCACCATCCGGGTGGGCGCGACCGCCAGCACCGCGAGGATGTCCAGCCAGGAGACATGGTTCGCGACCAGCAGCGCGCGCCGCCGGGGCAACCGACCCCGGACCAGGAGGCGGACGCCGAAGGCGCGCGCGGTGGCCCGCGCCCAGCCGCTGACCAGCGCCTGCCGTTCCCGAGTGGGAAGCACAGGCAGAAGCGCCACCACCGGGACCCCGGCCAGCAGCATGCCGAGCGCGGCGACCAGCCGGAGCACCCGGCGGGCCACCGGCACCGTCGGCACCTCGCCGGTCGCCGGCAGGCAGTTGTCGTCGCAGCCCGAATAGGGCCGCCACAGGTCGCGCGGCACGGCGGTCACCGCTGCTCACCGCCGAGGAAATGCCGCAGGTAGCGCGGGTTCATCCGGTCCAGGGAGAAGAGGACGTAGAAGTCCGCGCACCCGAAGTCGCTGTCGTACGACGGCTCGCCGCAGATCCACGCGCCGAGCCGGAGGTAACCACGCAACAACGGTGGAACCGCCACCCGACCGGCCGGGGCGGCGGCGACCGGGCCGGCGGCAGCCGCCTCGGTGAACCAGGGCCGCAACGGGCGGACCCGCAGCGGCGGCGGCGACAGGTGCCGGGCCCGAGCCTGGGTCCAGACCTCGGCCACCGTCCGCCCGCCGTCAGCCACCGGCACCGACGCGCAGCCGCCGAGCCAGCGGGAGCCGCGCAGGTGCAGGTACCGGATGATGCCGGCCCACATCAGGTTGATCACCGCGCCGGAGCGGTGGTCCGGGTGCACGCAGGACCGACCCGCCTCGACCAGGTCGTCGCGGAGCGGGTCGAGCGGCCTCAGGTCGAACTCGTCCTCGGCGTAGCGCCGGGTGGTGCGCCCCGGCGGCAGCAGCCGGTACGTGCCGACCACCTCGCCGGTGCTGTCCTCGCGGACGATCAGGTGGTCGCAGTACGCGTCGAAGGGGTCCACGTCCAACCCGGCCTCACCGGGAAGGAGGGTGGCGCCGAGCTCGGTGGCGAACACCTCGTGGCGCAGGCGTTGCGCGGCCGCGACCTGGGTGGGGTCGTCGGCGATCAGCAGGGTGTATCCGCTGGTCTTCAGGGGTGCGCCAGCGGCATGCAGAACGGCCATGGGATCTGTGTAGGTGCCCGGGTTGCCATCCACGGGGACCACCGGTGTCGATCGGATGAACGCCGGCAGGCGAGACCGCTAGCGACGCCCGACGCGGACCGTGCGAGGCTGCCGGACCAGGCCGGCGACGGCGCCGACACGCACCACCGGAGGTCGACGATGCGCATCGAAACCCGCTACAACGGGCCCGCCGGTTCCGGCAACGGCGGCTGGAGCGCGGGGACCTTCGCCGCCGAGGCGGGCGGCAGCGGGCCGGTCGAGGTGACACTGCGTCGGCCACCACCGCTGGAGACCGAGCTGACGCTGGTAGACGGCGAGGTCCGGGACCCGGCCGGCGAACTGGTGGCCGAGGTGCGCCCGGCCGGGGTGATCGATGCCGTCGTACCCCCGGTCGACCTGGAGACGGCGGTGGCCGCCGCGACCCGCTACCCCGGCCTGGTCGAGCATCCGTTCCCCAGCTGTTACGTCTGCGGGCCGCAGCGGGCCGACGGGCTGCGGATCTTCCCCGGCCAGCTGCCCGACGGCCGGACCGCCGCGCCGTTCCGCGCGCCCACTCAGGTCAGCGCGGCCACGATCTGGGCCGCGCTGGACTGCCCCGGCGGTTGGGCGGTGCTCGCGCCGGGCCGCCCGTACCTGCTGGGTCGGATCGCCGCAGTGGTCGCGGCGCTGCCCGGGCCGGGCGACGAGTGCGTGGTGACCGGGGAGTTGCTGCGCGTCGATGGGCGCAAGGCGCTCGTGCACACCAGCCTGTACGGCCCGGACGGGTCGTTGCTCGGCGCGGCGGGGGCAACCTGGATCGCCCGCTGACCCCCTGCCGTAGTCCGCAGGGATGAGTCGCGTCCGCCCCGCGACGGAGGCAAACGTACCGACCGCGCCTGATTGACCTTGTTGCCACGGGCCGTCACGCTGTGCCACGGCGTACCTCGACGCCACACACGGGAGGAGAACGATGACTGACGGGCAGCGAAGCCCCACCAGCGACGGTCAGATCGTGGTGTCCGGTCTGACGAAGCAGTACAAGAACGTCCGGGCGGTGAACAACCTGTCCTTCACAGTGGCGCCGGGACGGGTGACCGGCTTCCTCGGCCCGAACGGCGCAGGCAAGACCACCACGCTGCGCATGCTGCTGAATCTGGTCACGCCGACCGCCGGCACGGCCACCATCAGCGGCCAGCGGTACGCCGACCTCGCCAACCCGCTGCGGCAGGTCGGCGCGGTGCTGGAGGCGTCCAGCGCGCACAAGGGCCGCACCGGCATCAACCACCTCCGGGTCATCTGCGCGGCGGCCGGGCTGCCCAAGCAGCGGGCCGACGAGGCGCTGGCCCTGGTCGGGCTGACCCCGGCGGCGAAGCGCAAGTTCAAGGGTTACTCGCTGGGCATGAAGCAGCGGCTCGGCATCGCCGCCGCGATGCTCGGTGACCCCCGTGTGCTGATCCTCGACGAGCCGGCCAACGGGCTGGACCCGGAGGGCATCCGGTGGATGCGTGGGTTCCTCAAGAACCTCGCCCACGAGGGTCGTACGGTGCTGGTCTCCAGCCACCTGCTGTCGGAGATGCAGCTGCTCGCCGACGACGTGGTGATCATCGCGGCCGGGCAGTTGGTCCGGCAGGGTCCGGTCGACCAGGTGCTCGGGTCGATGGCCCAGGGCGCCCGCGTCCGGGTCCGCACCCCGCAGGCCGAGGCGTTGACCGCCGCCCTCAAGGCGCAGTCGGCGACCATCGAGACCGACGAGCAGGGTGTGCTGCTGGTCGGCGGGGTGGACGCCCCGACGATCGGCCGGTCCGCCCTCGCGGCCGGGGTCGAGCTGCACGAACTGACCACCGAACGGCCCGATCTGGAACGGGTCTTCCTGGAGCTGACGGCCGGAAAGGCGGGCATCCGATGAACCTGGTCCGATCCGAGCTACTCAAGATCCGTACCACCAGCACCTGGTGGTGGCTGGCCCTCGGCGCGTTCCTCTCGATCGCCCTGGCGTTCGCGATCAACGCGTGGTTGGCCGTCACGACGCTCGGCGGCGACGCCGAAGAGATCGGCGTCAGCGCCGAGCAGGCGACCGCGCCGGCGCAGGCGGCGAACCTCTACACCTCGGGCCAGTACCTCGGGCTGATGTTCGTGATGCTCATCGGCATCCTGATGGTCACCAACGAGTTCTTCCACCAGACCGCGACCACGACGTTCCTGACGACTCCCCGGCGAACGTCGGTCATCGTCAGCAAGCTCGTCGCGGCCAGCCTGCTCGGCTTCATGTTCTGGCTGGCGACCACGCTCATCGACCTGGCCGCCGGCGCGATCTTCCTGTCCGCGAACGACTACGGCACTCAGCTCGGTGAGTGGCCGGTGCAGCGGGCGCTGTTGTTCAACCTGCTGGCCTACGCCATCTGGACGATCCTCGGGGTGGGCATCGGCACGCTGATCACCAACCAGCTCGGTGCGGTGATCACGGCGGCGGTGCTCTATCTGATCGGCACCCAGGTCGTGGGTCTGCTGTTCCTGCTCCTGTCGAACGTGCTCGACAGCCAGGCGGTGCTCAAGTGGCAGGTGGTCTGGCCCGCTGTGGCGTCCCAGGTCATGATCACGGAGGGCACCTCGGAGTTCACACCGTCCTGGTGGGTCGGGGCCCTGGTGCTGATCGGCTACGCGCTGGTCAGCGGAATCGCCGGAATCCTGCTCACCCGGCGGCGCGACATCGCCTGATGGCGTCCGCGACCCCGGGGCGACGACAAGCTGGCCGCCCCGGGGTCGGGCGTCACCCTCGGCGACCGGCCGTGCGAGGGTCGGGTGTTACCAGTTCGACACGGTGCGCGCAGGCGTTGCTGAACTTCTGGCATCTTCTGTGAAACCGGCCACGGGACCGAGGCGGAAATGCCTGCGGGATCGGTACGGCGTAGCCTGGGAGCCGTCTAGTCCGTGCTCCTAATCGGGCGCGACGGACCCACCGCGTGCCACACAAACCCGCGTGAAAGAGGCGATTACCGGCCGTGTCGACCCAGCAGACTTCGCAGGAGAACCCACTGGCGGGTTTCGGCCCGAATGAGTGGATCGTCGAGGAGATGTACCAGCGCTACCTCGCCGACCCATCGAGCGTCGATTCGGCCTGGCACGACTTCTTCGCCGACTACCGACCGGCACCGGGCGCGGGCACTCCGCGCGGCGCCGAATCGTCGGACAAGCCGGCCGCCGCCCCGGAGCCGGACGGTCAGCCGGAGGCAGCCGCCACCGTCGCCCAGCCGAGCGCCCCGGCCAAGCCGGCGACCGCTAGCAAGCCGGCCGCCGCCCCGCCGGCGCCGGCCAGGCCCGCCGGTCCGGCCACGAAGGCCGCGCCGGAGAAGACCGCTCCGGCCAAGCCGGCCGCCAAGGCCGCCGCGCCGAGCGCCGACGGCCCGCAGACCACGCCGTTGCGGGGCGTCGCGGCGAAGATCGTCCAGAACATGGACGCCTCGCTGAGCGTGCCCACCGCGACCAGCGTGCGCGCGGTCCCGGCCAAGCTGCTGGTGGACAACCGCATCGTGATCAACAACCACCTCGCCCGTGGGCGGGGCGGCAAGGTCAGCTTCACCCACCTGGTCGGCTACGCGATGGTGCGCGCGCTGGTCCAGCACCCCGAGATGAACAACTCCTTCGCCGAGGCCAACGGCAAGCCGGCGGTGCTCCGCCCGGCACACGTCAACCTCGGCATCGCGATCGACCTCGCCAAGCCGGACGGCAGCCGCAACCTGGTGGTCCCCTCCATCAAGGGCTGCGAGACGATGGACTTCCGGCAGTTCTGGCAGGCGTACGAGGACGTGGTCCGACGGGCGCGGCGCAACGAGCTGACCATGGAGGACTACTCCGGCACCACGATCTCGCTGACCAACCCGGGCGGCATCGGCACCGTGCACTCGATGCCGCGGCTCATGCAGGGGCAGAGCGCGATCATCGGCGTCGGCGCGATGGAGTACCCGGCCCCCTACCAGGGGATGTCCGAGGCCACCCTGGCCGAGCTGGCGGTCAGCAAGATCATCACGCTGACCAGCACCTACGACCACCGGATCATCCAGGGCGCGCAGTCGGGCGAGTTCCTCAAGGTGATGCACGAGCTGATCCTGGGCGAGCACGGCTTCTACGACCAGATCTTCACCGCGCTGCGCATCCCGTACGAGCCGGTGCGCTGGATGCGCGATGTCGCTGTCAACTCCGAGGGTCAGATCAACAAGACCGCCCGGGTGCACGAGCTGATCCACGCGTACCGGGTGCGCGGTCACCTGATGGCCGACACCGACCCGCTGGAATTCAAGATCCGCAAGCACCCCGACCTGGACGTCCTCCAGCACGGGCTCACCCTGTGGGACCTGGACCGCGAGTTCCCGGTCAACGGCTTCGCCGGCCGGCAGCGAATGAAGCTGCGCGAGATCCTCGGCGTGCTGCGCGACTCGTACTGCCGCCGCGTCGGCATCGAGTACATGCACATCCAGGACCCGGAGGAGCGGCGCTGGGTCCAGGAACGGATCGAGCGCAAGTACGAGAAGCCGTCCGCCGACGAGCAGAAGCACGTGCTCAACCGGCTCAACGCCGCCGAGGCGTTCGAGACCTTCCTGCAGACGAAGTACGTCGGCCAGAAGCGCTTCTCGCTGGAGGGCGGCGAGTCGCTGATCCCGCTGCTCGGCGAGGTGCTGGAGTCCTCCGCCGAGAACGGGCTGGACGAGGTCGTCATCGGCATGGCCCACCGGGGTCGGCTCAACGTGCTGGCGAACATCGTCGGCAAGCCGTACGAGAAGATCTTCTCGGAGTTCGAGGGTCACCTGGACCCGCGCTCGACGCAGGGCTCCGGCGACGTGAAGTACCACCTGGGTCAGAACGGCAAGTTCACCACCCCCGACGGCGAGCACGCGGTCAAGGTGTCGGTGGTGGCCAACCCGTCGCACCTGGAGGCCGTCGACCCGGTGCTGGAGGGCATCGTCCGGGCCAAGCAGGACCGGATCGACCTCAAGCTGGAGGGCTACACCGTGCTGCCGCTGGCGGTGCACGGTGACGCCGCGTTCGCCGGGCAGGGCGTGGTCGCCGAGACGCTCAACCTGTCGCAGCTGCGCGGCTACCGCACCGGCGGCACCGTGCACGTGGTGGTGAACAACCAGGTCGGCTTCACCACCGCGCCGGAGTACAGCCGGTCCAGCCTCTACAGCACCGACGTGGCCCGGATGATCCAGGCGCCGATCTTCCACGTCAACGGCGACGACCCGGAGGCCGTGGTCCGGGTGGCCCGGCTGGCGTTCGAATACCGGCAGACGTTCAACAAGGACGTCGTGATCGACATGGTCTGCTACCGCCGGCGCGGGCACAACGAGGGCGACGACCCGTCGATGTCCAACCCCCAGATGTACAAGATCATTGACTCGAAGCGCTCGGTCCGCAAGCTCTACACCGAGGAGCTGATCGGTCGCGGTGACATCACCGTGGAGGACGCGGAGGAGCTGCTGCGCGACTACCAGGCGCAGCTGGAGAAGGTCTTCAAGGCCACCCGGGACGCCGCCTCGGCACCGCGCCAGCTCAACCGGCCGCGCCGCGAGGAGGAGCCGGAGCCGCAGGTCGACACCGCTACCGACGCGTCAGTGGTCAAGGCCATCGGCGAGGCGCACATCAACCTGCCGGAGGGCTTCACCCCGCACAAGCGGATCCAGCAGCTGCTGGACCGGCGGGCCAAGATGTCCGTCGAGGGCAACATCGACTGGGGCTTCGGCGAGATCATCGCGCTCGGGGCGTTGCTGCACGACGGGGTCACCGTCCGGCTCGCCGGGCAGGACTCTCGTCGCGGCACGTTCGTCCAGCGGCACGCCTCGGTGGTCGACTCCCGCACCGGCGACGACTACCTGCCGCTGAAGTCGCTCACCGGCGACGGCGACCGCTCCCGGTTCTTCGTGCACGACTCGCTGCTCAGCGAGTACGCGGCGATGGGCTTCGAGTACGGCTACTCGGTGGAGAACATCAACGCCCTCGTCGCCTGGGAGGCCCAGTTCGGCGACTTCGTCAACGGCGCCCAGTCGGTGATCGACGAGTTCATCTCGTCCGGTGAGGTGAAGTGGGGCCAGCGCTCCGCCATCACCCTGCTGCTGCCGCACGGCCACGAGGGTCAGGGCCCGGACCACACCTCCGGTCGGCCGGAGCGGTTCCTGCAGATGTGCGCCGAGGACAACATGCGGGTGTCCATCCCGACGACCCCGGCGAACTACTTCCACCTGCTGCGCCGCCAGGCCCTGTCGTCCAAGCGCAAGCCGCTGGTGGTGTTCACACCGAAGTCGCTGCTGCGGCACAAGCTCTGCGTCTCGTCGGTGGAGGACTTCACCACCGGCACCTTCCAGCCGGTGCTGCGCGACACGGCCGCCCCGGCGCCGGAGGCGGTGAAGCGGGTGCTGCTCTGCTCCGGCAAGGTCTACTACGACCTGTTCCAGGCCCGGCAGGAGCGCGGCGTCACCGACACCGCGATCCTCCGGCTGGAGCAGCTGTACCCGCTGCCGGTGGAGGAGATCCGGGCCGCCCTCGCGCAGTTCCCGAACGCCGAGGACTTCGCCTGGGTGCAGGAGGAGCCGGCCAACCAGGGTGGCTGGTCATTCGTCGCGCTCAACCTGCTGGAGCACCTCACGGACGTTCGGCTGCGGCGGATCTCCCGCCCGGCCGCGGCCGCCCCGGCGGTCGGCTCGGCCAAGACCCACGAGGTCGAGCAGAACGCGCTGATCGAGGCGGCTCTCCCCCGCCCGTGACCTGACCTGAGCACGGAAACCGGGGCAGGGCCGTTTCACCACGGTCCTGCCCCGGCTCTCGTAGGTCCGCTGGTCCACCCACCGGCCGGTTGACCATCCACCCACCACCCGCCCGGCCCGAGCCGGGCCGAGCACGAGGACGTACCCCATGTACTTCACCGACCGTGGCATCGAGGAGCTGGTCGAGCGCCGGGGCGAGGAGCAGGTGACCCTGGAGTGGCTCGGCGAGCGCCTGCGCGACTTCGTCGACCTCAACCCCGACTTCGAAACCCCCATCGAGCGCCTGGCCACCTACCTGGCCCGCCTAGACGATCCCGACGACGAAGACGCCTAACCCCCTACCCCCCCACCCCCACCCCCACCCCCACCCCCACCCCTACCCCACCCCCGCGCGTTGATCATGAAGTTGTCCGCGCGTGTCGTCGGCGTGTCGGGCGATAACTCCATGATCACCGGGGTGGGGGTCGGGGCCGCAGGACCGCGGGGGCCGGGGCCGGGGGGCAGGGTCGGACGGCCCGGGTGGGGGGCCTCGCGATCTTCTAGGGTGGGTACGTGGCTCGCAGCGTGTATCTGACCAGCGTCGGTTCGGGCGGAGGCAAGTCGACGATCGCCCTCGGGCTCGCCGAGTTGCTGTCCCGCCAGGTCGGGCGGATCGGCGTGTTCCGGCCGTTGGTGGCTGACACCGGCCAGGACCCGATCCTCGCCCTGCTGAGCGAGCGTTACCGGGTCGAGGTGCCGCTGTCCGAACTGGCCGGGGCGAGCTACGCCGAGGCTTCGGCGCTGGTCGCCGACGGCCGACGGGAGCAGCTCATCTCCGCCATCGTCGGGCGCTACCGGGCGGTGGAGCGGCAGTGCCCGGCGGTGGTCGTGGTGGGCAGTGACTTCGAGGAGCCGGGCGACCCGGCCCACCCCCGGGAACTTGCCTTCAACGCCCGGCTGGCCACCGAGTTCGGCAGCGTGGTGGTGCCGGTGGTGGACGGCTTCGGGCAGGAGCCGGCGGCGGTCGCGTCGGCGATGCGGGGGGCGTACCACGATCTGGCCGACCTCGGCGCGACGGTGCTCGCGGTGATCGCCAACCGGGTGACCGAGCCGATGACGCTGCCCGACCTGCCGGTCCCCGCGTACGCCATCCCGGAGGTGCCGAGCGTGTCCGCGCCGACGGTGGCCGAGGTGGCGGCGGCGCTCGGCGCCACCCTGCTGGCCGGGGACGACGCCGCGCTCGGTCGCGACGTGCTGGACTTCGTGGTTGGCGCGGCGCACGTGCCGACTCTGCTGGGCCACCTCACCGAGGGCGCCCTGGTGATCACCCCTGGGGACCGGGCCGACCTGCTCGTCGCCGCGAGCGCCGCGCACGTGGCCGGGCAGGTGTCGGTGGCCGGGCTGGTGCTCACCCTCGGCGAGCAGCCCGACCCCAGGGTGATGCGGCTGGTGGAGGGCCTCAACACCGGGTTGGCGGTGCTCTCCGTGCGTCTCGACAGCTACGACACGGTGGCCGCGTCCAGTCGCATCGAGGGCCGGCCCAGCGCGTCCAATCCCCGCAAGGTGGAGGCCGCGCTCGGCGCGTTCGAGCGCTGTGTGGACACCGACGACCTGGCCCGTCGGCTGCGGGTCAGCCGGTCGGCGCGCGTCACCCCACTGATGTTCGAGAACGAGCTGATCGACCGTGCCCGCTCGAAGCCCCGGCACCTGGTGTTGCCGGAGGGCACCGACGAGCGGATCCTGCGCGCGGCGGAGATCCTGCTACGGCGTGGAGTGGCCGAGCTGACGGTGCTCGGCCGGCCGGACGACATCGCCCGGCGCACCCGGGAGCTGGGCATCGACCTCGGCGACATGCGGGTGGTCGACCCGGGCACCAGCGAGTGGCGCGACGACTTCGCCGCCGAGTACGCCAGGCTGCGCGCCCACCGGGGCGTCACCGCCGAGTTGGCGCACGACATCGTTGCGCAGCCCAACTACTTCGGCACGCTGATGGTGGCCACCGGCCGAGCCGACGGCATGGTCTCCGGCGCCACGCACACCACCGCCGCGACCATCCGGCCGGCGTTCGAGATCATCCGTACGCTGCCGGACGTCTCGGTGGCCTCCAGCGTCTTCTTCATGCTGCTCGCCGACCGGGTGCTGGTCTACGGCGACTGCGCGGTCAACCGCGACCCGGACGCGGCCCAGCTCGCCGACATCGCGATCTCGTCGGCCGACACCGCCGCCCGGTTCGGCATCGAACCCCGGGTGGCCATGCTGTCGTACTCGACCGGCAGCTCCGGCGCGGGCGCCGACGTGGAGAAGGTCGCCGCGGCCAGCGCGCTGGTCCGGGAGCGCCGGCCCGACCTGCTTGTCGAGGGGCCCATCCAGTACGACGCGGCGATCGACCCGGCGGTGGCGGCCACGAAGCTGCCCGACAGCCCCGTCGCCGGGCACGCCACGGTCTTCATCTTCCCGGACCTGAACACCGGCAACAACACGTACAAGGCGGTGCAGCGCTCCGCCGGGGCGGTCGCCGTCGGCCCGGTCATGCAGGGCCTGCGGCGGCCGGTGAACGACCTGTCGCGGGGCGCCACGGTGCCGGACATCGTCAACACGGTGGCGATCACCGCCATCCAGGCGGCCACCGAGGAGGCGTCGTGAGTCAGGTGCTGGTGCTCAACTGCGGGTCGTCGTCGGTGAAGTGGCGCCGCTACGACGGTGACCGGGCACTCGACCACGGCACCGTCGAGCGGATCGGTGAGCCCGGTGGCGGCCCGGCGGACCACACCGAGGCGGTCCGGCAGATCCTGGACGGGCTCGACCTGACCGGGCTGGCGGCGGTCGGACACCGGGTGGTGCACGGTGGCCGGACGTTCAGCGCACCGGTACTGGTCGACGACGCGGTGCTGGCCGCGATCAAGGATCTGGTGCCGCTCGCCCCACTGCACAACCCGGCCAACCTGGCCGGCATCGAGGTGGCCCGCGCGGCGCTGCCGGACGTCCCGCAGGTCGCCGTCTTCGACACCGCGTTCCACCACACCCTGCCGGAGGCCGCCGCGACGTACGCGATCGACCGGGACACCGCCGAGCGGTACGACATCCGCCGGTACGGCTTTCACGGCACCTCACACGCGTACGTGTCCCGGCGCACCGCCGAGCTGCTGGGCCGCCCGTACGAACAGGTCAACACGATCACCCTGCACCTGGGCAACGGGGCCAGCGCCTGCGCGGTGGCGAACGGTCGCAGCGTCGCCACCTCGATGGGCATGTCCCCGTTGCAGGGGCTGGTGATGGGCACCCGCAGCGGCGACGTGGACCCGACCGTGATCTTCCACCTGCGCCGCGAGGGCGGGCTGTCGGTGGACGACATCGACGACCTGCTCAACCACCGCAGTGGCCTGCTCGGGCTGACCGGGGTCAACGACATGCGCGAGGTGCTCGAACGCCGGGCCGCCGGTGACCGGGCGGCGGCACTGGCCTTCGACGTGTACTGCCGGCGGATCACCGAGTACGTCGGGGCGTACTACGCGCTGCTCGGCCGGGTCGACGCGATCACCTTCACCGCCGGGGTCGGCGAGCACGCCGCGCCGGTGCGGGCCGCCGCGCTGGCCGGGCTGGGCCGGCTCGGCATCGCCGTGGACGAAGCCCGCAACAACGGCGAGGGCGACCGGATGATCTCCCCCGATGGCGCCGAGGTGAGCGTCTGCGTCATCCGCACCGACGAGGAGCGGGAAATCGCCAGGCAGACCCGGGACGTGGTCGCGGCGGCCCGACGCCACTGAGGCGCGCACCCCCGGGAGGCCCGAGGGTGCGCGCGAGTCGGTGAAGCCCGTTCAGTACGGCCGCAGCCAGGCGACCTGACCGGTGCGGCGCCAGCCAGGCGACTCGGTCAGCCGGTCGCCAGCCAGGCGACGAGTGCCACCAGCACCACGACGACCACTGCCGCACCGATGATGAGCGGCAGGCGGGACGGGGCTTCCGTCGGCGCCGCAGTCTCCGGCGTCTGGTTGAAGGCGCGGAACGCCTCGGTGTTGCCGCTGGGGTCCGTGTAGTTCTCAGGCATGCCGGTGACCCTAGCGAAGCTAATCACGCGGCACCGTCCCCGGCCGGCGGCGTCCCAGGGGTGGACCCGGCCGGCGGAGGTGACCCGACCGGGTGGCGGATGCACCCGAGCCGGACGGCGGGGCCGCTACGCCCGCCCGGGCACCTACCGTGGAACGATGGGGGCGGGCCGGCTGATGGCCGTACTGGTGACAGCGCTGCTTGCCGGTTGTGCGCCGGCCACGGCCACGGCCGGCGGAGCCACCGGGCCGGTGTCGGCGCGTCGGGCGCCCGAGGGGTCGTACGCCGTCGGCGTGCGTACGCTCACCCTCGATCCGCGCTCGGCGCGCCCCCTGCCGGTGACGATCTGGTACCCGGCGTCGACCGATCAGGTGGCGGCCGGACGGTTCCCGGTGGTGATCTACAGCCACGGGCTGGGCAGCCTGCCCGAGCTGCACGCCGGCCTAACCACCCGCTGGGCGGGGGCCGGTTTCGTGGTGGCCGCACCGGCGTACCCGCACACCCGGCAGGGTGCCGCGAACTTCACCCGGGCCGACGTACGCCACCAGCCGGCCGACGCCTGGCGACTGATCCGATTTCTGGGCGACCTCGACCGGAGCCCTGTCGATCCCCTCGCCGGGCACCTCGACCTGACCTCGGTCGCCGCCGCCGGCCACTCGGCGGGCGGCTTCACCACCTCCGGCATGTTCAGCGAGGGCCACCCGGCCCGGCTACGCGCCGGCATCGTGATCGCCGGCGGTGGGCTGCCGGGCAGCTTCGCCGGGCCGGCCGCGCCGGTGCTCTTCGTGCACGGCACGGCCGACCCGGTGGTGCCGGTGACGGTCGGCCGGGCCGCGTACGCGCGCACCCCCGGGCCGGCCGCGTTCCTCAGCCTGCTCGGCCAGGACCACGGCGCGTACCTCACACCGGGCCATCCGGGCTTCGCCCCGGTCCTCGCCACCACCACCGACTTCCTGCGCTGGACCCTCTACGGTGACCGGGCCGCCGGTGCCCGCCTCCCGGCCGACGCCCACTCCCCCACAGTGACCCGTTACGAGTCCCGCCCGTCCCACTGATCCGGCCGACACCGGTACGGTCTTGCGGTGGACGAGCTTGCGCGCCGGCAGTTGGCGAGCATCGCCGAGGTGCTCGCGGTGGCAGGGGCGGTCGGCGTCCCGGTGTGGTTGCGCGGCGGCTGGGCGATGGACTTCCAGCTCGGTACGGTGACCCGCCCGCACCTCGACGTCGACTGGTACTGCTGGCGCGACGACGCGGACCGGCTGGCTGACCTGCTGCTGGCCCGGGGCTGGCTTCCCGATTCGCGAATGCCGGTGGAGTCGCAGCTCGACCTCTTCGCCGCCGACGTGGAGGTCAGCTTCGCGTACCTGGGTCGCGACGCCGCCGGCCGACCGACGGTCGGTGCCGGATCCTGGGCCGGCACCCCGCTGCCGGCCGGGATGCTGGACGCCCCACCCGGCCGGATCGGCCCGCTCACCGCGCCGACCATCTCGGTGGCGGCCCAGATCGAGTTCAAGCAGATGTACCCGGTCTGGATGCCGGAACGTCCCCGCCGCCCGAAGGACGCCGACGACCTGGCCCGGCTGCGCGCCGGTCCTGCTCAAGCAGATCCTCGTAGAGCCCGACCTTGAAGGTGATCAGATCCAGGCTCTGGGTGAGCCTGTCGATCTGGGAGGTGACGCGACCGTGGTGCTCACGCAGGAGCGCGAGCCGTTCCTCCTCGTTGCCGGTGCCTTCCCGGACGAGGTCGGTGTACCGGCGGAGCGCGGGCAGGGGCATGCCGGAGGCGCGGAGGATGATGCAGACGGTCAGCCAGTCCACGTCGTCCTGGGTGTAGCTGCGACGCCCGCCCGGCCCCCGGCGTACGGGACTGACGAAGAGGCCCTCCTGCTCGTAGAAGCGGAGGGTGTGCACGCTCAAGCCGGTGCGTTCGGCGATCTGCCCGATGCTCAGACTCGCGGTGACCTCAGCCATGCCGAGCAGGGTAACGAGGGGTTGACCTAGAGCCGACTCAAGCTCCTAGGGTGCGTGCCAGCTGATCATTACTGAATCACCCAAGGGAGCATCGGCATGCGCTATCGCACGCTCGGCGGCACCGGCATCGAGGTCAGCACCCACTGCCTCGGGACCATGATGTTCGGTGCCGTCGGCAACCCCGACCACGACGACTGCGTCCGCATCATCCACACCGCCCTCGACCAGGGCATCAACGTCGTCGACACCGCCGACATGTACGGCCGGGGTGAGTCCGAGGAGATCGTGGGCAAGGCGCTGCGGGGGCGCCGGGACGACGTCGTGCTGGCCACCAAGGTGCACTTTCCGATGGGCGAGGGGCCCAATCAGGGTGGCAACTCGCGGCGGTGGATCCTCAAGGCCGTCGAGGGCAGCCTGCGACGGTTGAACACCGACTGGATCGACCTCTACCAGATCCACCGTCCCGACCCCTCGACCGACATCGAGGAGACCCTCTCGGTGCTCACCGACCTCGTCCGCGACGGAAAGATCCGCGCCTTCGGCTGCTCGACCTTTCCGGCCGAGGAGATCGTCGAGGCGCACCAGGTGTCCGAGCGTCGTGGCCTCGGACGCCTGCGCACCGAGCAGCCGCCGTACTCGATCCTGGCCCGCGGCGTCGAGGCGTCGACCCTCCCGGTCTGCCAGCGCTACGGCATGGGGGTGCTGGTCTGGAGCCCGCTCGCCTTCGGGTTCCTCAGCGGCAAGTACCGCAGGGACCGGCCCATCGACCTGTCGACCGGGCGGGCCGTGCTCCGGCCGGCGCAGTTCGACCCCACGATCGCCGAGAACGCCGCCAAGCTCGACATCGTGGAACAGCTCGTCGACCTCGCGGCGAGCATCGGCTGCACGCTCCCGCAGCTCGCCATCGCCTTCACCGTGGCCCATCCGGCCGTCAGCTCGGCGATCATCGGACCGCGAACCATGCCGCAACTGGAGGACCTACTCAAGGGCGCCACGCTCACCCTGGACGACGCGACCCTCGACCGGATCGACGAGATCGTTCCGCCCGGAACGAACCGGTACAACCCCAACGCCGCCTTTCCTCTGCGCGCGCTGACCGACACCGCACGACGGCGACGCCCGCTCGCCGAACGTGCTGCGGCCTGATACCGGCCGCCGGGCAGCGCTAGGTGAGTCGACGGGCACACCGCGTCGAAGTCCACCGGGCACGTCAGCGGGGCAGGGCACAATTGGATTCATGCCACGTCGCGTCACCCCCGCCCTGCTGGCCAGCGCCGTGCTCATGGCCGGTCTGGTCGGCTGCTCGGCGGACGCCAGAAAGACCGAGGGCCAGCAGGCGCCCGTCGAACCACCACCCGCAGCCACACCGACACCGCAGGTGCCCGCCGGCAAGGCCCCGCAGCGCGCCTTCGCGGTCGGCGTACGCCAGCTCAAGCTGAACCGGGACGGCCGCGCGCTGCCGACGACGCTCTGGTACCCGGCGGCCGGGCAGTCCGGCGGCGCGGCCAAGCGGTCGGCGACCGCGGCGGAGGGCCGGTTTCCGGTGGTGATGTTCAGTCACGGCCTGGGTGGGCGGCCGGACGACTACGCCACGCTGCTGACCCGCTGGGCGGCGGCGGGTTTCGTGGTGGCCGCGCCGACGTTCCCGCACACCTCGCGGGGCGCTGACAACAACGTCCTCGACGTGCTCAACCAGCCCGCCGACGTGTCGTACGCGTTGGACCAGGTGCTGGCGTTGAACGGCAAGGCCGACGACGCGTTGCGCGGCCGGTTGGACGGCGAGCGGGTGGCTGCGGCCGGCCACTCGGCGGGCGGGGTGACCACCATCGGCCTGTTCACCGCGAGCCGGGACGAGCGGCTGGACGCGGGTGTGGTGTTCGCGGGCACGGCGCTCGGCGTGGGCACCGCGTTCGCCGGCGCTGCCGCACCGCAACTGTTCGTGCACGGCGAGTTGGACGAGGTGGTCGAGTACGCGGCGGGCAGGGCCGCGTACGACAAGGTGCCCTGGCCGAAGGCGATGCTGAGCCTGCCCAAGGGCGACCACGGGCGGGCGCTGCTCAGCGACGGCGCGACGCTGCGGGTCGTCTCGGACACGTCTGTCGAGTTCCTGCGCTGGTCGCTCTACGGCGACGCGGACGCCAGGAAGCGCATCCCCACCGACGCGACGCGCGGCGACATCGCCACCTTTGACGACCACCTCTGAGGCCCGCCCGCGCCGTGCGCCATAGCCGCTCCGGCCGCCACAAGATCGTGCAGTAACCAGGAAATAGTGGCCTCCCACGACGCGGAGGCCACTATTTCCATGATGTTGCGCGATCTTGCGGCGGGGCCAGGCCGCGCCAGGTCAGGCAAGGCCGGGCGGCAGCAGCGCGGCGGCGATGCGGTGCGCGTCAGGCGGTGTGGTCGATGACGACCTTGCCGAAGGCGTCGCCGGAGTGCAGTCGGGCGAAGGCGTCCTCGACCCGGCTGAACGGGATCACGCTGTCCACCACCGGGCGCACCTCGTTGTCGGAGCAGAACGCCAGCAGCTCGTACAGCTCGCCGGGCGTGCCCATCGAGGTGCCCAGGATCTCCAGCTGCATGGCGAAGACCCGGCGCAGGTTGACCGACGGCTCGTGCCCGGCGGTCGCGCCGGAGACCACGATCCGGGCCATCGGCGCGGCTGACTTCAGTGAGTGGTCGAAGGTGGCCGCGCCGACCGTCTCGATCACCACGTCCACCCGCTCCGGCAGCCGGGCACCGGGCTCCACGGCGATGGCGCCGAGGGCCGAGATCCGGTCCCGCTTTACGGCGTCGCGGCTGGTCGCGTACACCCGCTTGCCCATCGCGACGGCGAGCGCGACGGCCGCGGTGGCCACGCCACCGCCCGCGCCCTGGACCAGCACGCTGTCGGCGTCCGCGACGCGGCCCTTGGTGGTCAACATCCGCCACGCGGTCAGCCAGGCCGTGGGCAGGCACGCCGCGTCGGTCGCCGCCATGCCGTCGGGCAGCGGGATCAGATTCGAGCGGGGTACGGCCACCCGCTCGGCGAGCGTCCCGGCAAAGTGCTCGGAGAGGATGGACACCCCGCGCGGGTCACCCGGCGTGACGACCACCGGGTACACGACCACCGGGCGCCCCTCCGGGTCCAGCCCGACCGCGTCGCAGCCGAGGATCATCGGCAGCTGGGCCTCGGTGAGACCCACCCCGCGCAGCGACCAGAGGTCGTGGTGGTTGAGCGAGGTGGCCCGCAACTGCACGGTCACCCAGTCGTCGGCCGGAGGGGTCGGCTCGGGCCGCTCGCCGACGGTGAGCGCGGCGAGCGGATCGGCGTCGTCGAAACGGGAGGCAAAGGCAGCACGCATGATCGGCACGGTAACAAGCTGAGGGCTCGTTAAGAAGCCTGCGCGCAGGCCGGCGGCGCATGCTGCGCCGGAGCGCCCCCGGCCCACGCGTGCGCACAGGCCGGCGGCGCAGAGCGCCCCCGGTCAAGTGCGCTTACCGGCGGGCGACGCCGTCGCGGCGGGCGGCTTCGGCGACCGCCTCGGCCACGGCCGGCGCGACGCGCGGGTCGAGCGGGGACGGAACGATCGCGTCGGCGGTCAGGGAATCGGCCACCACGCCGGCGATGGCGTCCGCGGCGGCGACCTTCATCGCCTCGGTGATCCGCGTGGCACCGGCATCGAGCGCACCGCGGAACACACCGGGGAAGGCCAGCACGTTGTTGATCTGGTTGGGGTAGTCGCTGCGCCCGGTGGCGACCACCGCGACGTGCCGGGCGGCCACCTCGGGGTGCACCTCGGGGGTCGGGTTCGCCAGCGCGAACACGATTCCGCCGGGCGCCATCCCGGCCACCGCCGCTTCGGGGATCTGCCCGCCGGAGACCCCGACCAGCACGTCCGCGCCGCGCAACGCCTCGGTGATGTCGCCTTGGCGGCCGTCGGCGTTGGTGCTCGCCGCCAGCTCGGCCTTGGTGCCGGTCAGCTCGGTGCGGTGCCGGCCGATGATCCCCTTGGAGTCACAGACCACCACCTGGTCGGGGTTGACGCCCCCGGCGATCAGCATCTTCGTCACGGCCACGCCGGCCGCGCCCGCGCCGCTCACCGCCACCCGCAGGTCACCGAGCTTGCGGTCGAGCAACGTCGCGGCGTTGCGCAGCGCGGCGAGCACCACGATGGCGGTGCCGTGCTGGTCGTCGTGGAAGACCGGGATGTCCAGCGCCTCGTCGAGCCGACGCTCGATCTCGAAGCAGCGCGGCGCGCTGATGTCCTCCAGGTTGATCCCACCGAACGAGGGCGCCAGCGCCCGCACCACCGCGACGATCTCGTCCACGTCCTGGGTGTCCAGGCACACCGGCACTGCGTCCACCCCGGCGAACTGCTTGAACAGCACCGCCTTGCCCTCCATCACCGGCAGCGCGGCCCGGGGACCGATGTTGCCCAGCCCGAGCACCGCCGAGCCGTCGGTGACCACCGCGACCGTGTGCGACACCCAGGTGTAGTCGTCCACCAGGGCGGGGTCGGCGGCGATCGCCTCACACACCCGGGCCACCCCCGGGGTGTACGCCAGGGAGAGGTCCTCCCGGCTGGTGAGCGGCACGGTCGAGGTGACGGCCATCTTGCCGCCCCGGTGCAGCAGGAAGACGGGATCAGCGGGGTCCACGGTGGACGAAGACATGGTGGTGACTCCAGGATCTGTCGAGCAGATGTGAGGCGGCCGGCCCCGCCGCGAGGTGGGCGGCGAGCGGTGGCACGCGGTGCGGGGGGTCACCCGGGCACTTTCCGAGCATAGTGTCGACACCACCCCTCGGATGTGAGCAGGGTCATAACTGACGACGGGGTACCCGCCCGGGGCGCGGCCAGTAGCGGGCCACCACGCGTCCTCGTACGTCGGCCACCCCGTACGCCCGGGAGTCGTCGGTGATCAGGTCGTTGTCGCCGCGCAGCCACCAGCCGCCGTCCTGCGGCCGGACCGCACGCTTCACCACCAGCAGATCGGGGCGGGTCCGGAAGACCGCGACCACCACGTCGCCGGCTCGGATCGGGCGGCCACCGGGACGAACCAGTACCGCGTCACCGTGCCGCAGGGTCGGGGCCATGGACGGGCCGGTCACCAGAACGGCGGTCAGCGGCTTCCGCAGCCGGGGCACCTCAGCCGGGTGATCGACGGCCACTGGTTTCACCTCCACCCGGTTCGGGGAGCATTCCCAGGAGTAATGTCGCCTTTGATCATCGCAAACTTCCCATGGAGGATCCCGATGCGACTTCCGCGCATCCTTGCGCCCCGCGTCACCGCGAGCGCTCACTGCGACCTGCCGTGCGGTGTCTACGACCCGGCTCAGGCCCGGATCGAGGCCGAATCGGTCAAAATGATCTGCGAGAAGTACCAGGCGAACACCGACCCGGAGTTCCGCACCCGCGCCATCATCATCAAGGAGCAGCGCGCCGAGCTGGTCAAGCACCACCTCTGGGTGCTGTGGACCGACTACTTCAAGGCCACGCACTTCGAGAAGTACCCGCAGCTCCACCAGCTGTTCAACGAGGCCACCAAGCTCGCCGGCGCCGGTGGCGTCAAGGGCAGCCTCGACCCGGCCACCGCCGACAAGCTGCTCGCGAAGATCGACGAGATCTCGAAGATCTTCTGGGAGACCAAGAAGGCGTGACCTCCCCGGTCATCCCGACGATCCGGCCGGCACGTCCCAAGGACGTGCCGGCCGTCGTCGCCATGGTGCACGAGTTGGCCGAGTACGAGCGCGCCGCGGAGCAGTGCCACCTCACCACCGAGCAACTGACCTCGGCGCTGTTCACGACTGCTCCGGCGCTCTTCGGTCACGTCGCGGTGGACGAGCGCGACGAGCCGGTCGGCTTCGCGTTGTGGTTCCTCAACTTCTCCACCTGGGCCGGCGTGCACGGCATCCACCTGGAGGACCTCTATGTCCGGCCGGCCGCCCGCGGCACCGGAGCCGGTCGACTTCTGCTCGCCGCGCTGGCCGACATCTGCGTCCGGCGCGGCTACCAGCGGCTGGAGTGGTGGATGATCGACTGGAATCCGGCCGCCGGCTTCTACGCCTCGATCGGCGCCGAGCAGATGAGCGAGTGGGTTCCCTACCGACTCAGCGGCGCCGCGCTCCGCGAGCTGGCCGGGCACGCCACCACCGCCGGCACGCGTATGGACGGCTGACCGGGTAGAGTCCCCGACCGGGGGGATGAGGCGTGACTCAACTGACTGGCCAGCCAGCGATCGACGACGACGTGGTGCACCTCACGGTGCCTGCCGACGGCGGTTACCTCGGCGTGCTCCGCACCGCCACCGCCGGTCTCGCGGCCCGGTTGCAGTTCGCGCTCGACGAGATCGAGGATCTGCGGATCGCGGTCGACGAGGCGTGCGCCATGCTGCTCGCCATCGCCACCCGCGACGCCGAGTTGGAGTGCCGCTTCGCGGTCACCGAGGACGCGCTGACAGTCGAGGTGACAGTGCCGACCGTGCGCGGTGCCACCCTGCCCGCCGAGTCGTCCTTCGCCTGGAAGGTGCTCACCGCGCTGACCACCTCGGCGTCCGCCACCTCCGCCGGCGATCGAGCCACGATCGCGCTGCTCACCCGCCGCTCCGGCGGCTACTGACCGGTCCGACGCACCGGCGCGGTCACTCGAAGCCGAGGGCGCGGGTCGTCGGAGGGCAGATCAGCAGCCAGGCCACGCCCAGGCCGAGCGCCATCAGCGGCACGCCCAGCCAGCCCAGGCCAGCCTGGATCATGAACCACCCGATCGGCAGCAGCATCAGCTGAAGCACGATCGCGGGAGCTCGTGCGCCCGCCTGACGGCGCAGCAGCGCGCGACCCAGGGCCCAGAGCACGACGGCCGCCCCGATGGCGAACGCGGTCACCAGCAACGCCGCCAGCAGGTCGGTACGGGTGGCCGTGAGGTCGGCCCAGACCAACCAGACGGCGATCAGCCCGACGACGGCCGCCTCCGCCCACAGCAGCCGGACCGCCCAGCGGAGCGTGACGGGGATCGGGTCCGAGTCGATGGTCACGCGCGCCACGATACCCGGGCTGCCGGAAGGTACAGTGCCGCCCATGCGGGCCGTCCTGGTGGTCAATCCGAAGGCCACCACCACCAGCGAACGCAGCCGGGACGTGCTCGTCCGGGCGCTGCGCAGCGAAGTCGATCTCAGCGTGCGCTACACCCGTCGGCGTGGGCACGCCGTGGCGTTGGCCCGGGAGGCAGCCGCTGAGGGCGTCGACCTGGTCGTCACCCTGGGTGGCGATGGCACGGTGAACGAGGTGGTGAACGGCCTGATGACGGCCGAACCGCCGACTCGCGCCGGCGACGCGCCGATGGCCGAGCGACTGCCCGCGCTGGCGACCGTCCCCGGTGGCTCGACAAACGTGTTCGCCCGTGCGGTGGGTCTGCCCCGGGAGTGGCCGGAGGCGACCAGCATGATCCTGGAAGGACTGCGGCTGGGCCGGAGCCGGACGGTGGGTCTGGGCCTCGCCGACGACCGCTACTTCACCTTCTGCGCCGGCTTCGGCCTGGACGCCGCTGTGATCCACCGGGTGGAGCAGGCCCGGCGGAAGGGGCGGGTCTCCACACCGTCGCTCTATCTGCGTTCGATCATGAATCAGTACTTCTTCGCCTCGGACCGGCGGCACCCGGCGATCGTGCTGGAGCGTCCGGGAGAGCCAGCGGAGGCTGAGCTGGCCACCGTCATCATCCAGAACACGGCCCCCTGGACGTACCTGGGCGACCGGGAGGTCAACCCGAACCCGGCGGCGTCGTTCGATCTCGGGCTGGATGTGCTGGCGTTGCGTCAGCTCCGGGTGGCTAGCACAACACGGACAGTGACGCAGTTCCTGTCCCGGCAACCGGATCCGCACGGTCGGCAGGTGTTACGACTCCATGACACGGCGAAGTTCACGCTGGTCTCCAGCCGTCCGCAGGCCTTCCAGCTGGACGGGGACTATCTCGGCGAGCGGGAGAAAGTCAGATTCACCTCCGTTCCGGCCGCACTGAGAGTAATCTGCTAGGTCTCGGGTACTGCCCTTGGTCGACACGGTGGCCACAACCGATCGACCTGGTCGCCGCCACACCGAGGGGCGGGTGCCGGAAATGTCAGCAATGTCACGCGGACTGTACTATATTGATCCTCGGCTGTGGCACGGCGGGTAACCAGGAAAGCACTGGAACCCGGACAAAGGGGTTGTGGGCTTGCTCACCGACCGGAGTTTTTCCGAGCGTCACCCTTGACATCGCGACTGTTCGTGAAAGTATTCACAAGCGAACTTGAGTTACCGGGACATTGCCTGGATATGCTCGTCAGGTTGAGCTGTTCCAGCAGGTCCCCGGCGCTGAACGCCTGCTCACGCACTGCCGAATGGACGGATGCTAACTGTCACCATCGGCACTGCGGATGCATATAGGAAAAGCACGACCAAGCAATTGTTCGCCACCCATCCAGAATGAGGAGTGTTGCCGCCATGGACTGGCGTCACCATAGTGTCTGCCGCGACGAAGACCCGGAGCTGTTCTTCCCGATCGGGACGTCCGGACCGGCTCTGCTGCAGGTCGAGCAGGCCAAGGCCGTCTGCAGGCGCTGCTCCGTGACCGACCAGTGCCTTCAGTGGGCACTCGAGTCTGGTCAGGACGCCGGCGTCTGGGGCGGAATGAGCGAGGAGGAGCGGCGCGCCGTCAAGCGGCGTGGCGGTCTCCGGGTGCTGCGCGCTCACTCTGCCTGATCCCCAACACACAGCTGTACGCCCCGGTGGGTTCGCCCACCGGGGCGTTCTGCTGTCCGGCACCGGATCACACAGTGCCAGCACGGGTTATCAGCCCGTAGACGCCAGCACTGGCAGGTCGTCGACCCGACGCAGCACCAGCTCGACCAACTCCGGTGCGTCGGTCAGCGGCGCGGCGACCGCCACCGCACCCGCCGCCCCGGCCGCCTCGGTCACCGCGTCGTGGAACAGCCCCGGCGCCAGGAAGTAGGCGGCCACCGCGACCCGGCGCGCGCCGGATGCCCGCAGCCGGGACACCGCCACACCGGTCGCCGGTGGAGCCGCCGAGGCGTACGCCACCCGGCAGGGCACCCCGAACTCCACGCCGAGCGCGTCGGCGACCCGGCCCACCGATCGTCGCGCCCGCGCGTCCCGGGTGCCCGCCGCGGCCAGCACCAACGCGTCGAAGCGGCCCGGACGCGTCTCACCCAGCCGCCGGCACAACCCGGCCAGCAGCGCAGGATCGGGCGTGTCGTCCGCCGGGCCGAGCACATCGGTCACCCGTACCGACAGTGGTGGCCCGGACCGTGCCGCTGCGGCAACCGCCGCCGGAATGTCCACCCGATGGTGGTACGCGGCGGTCAGCAGCAGAGGCACCAGCACCGCCCGGCGATGACCGGCCACGGCCAGGTCGCGCAGCACCTCGGTCGGCCCCGGCTCGGTGTGGTCCAGCCAACTCGCCCACACCGGTGTGCCCGGCCGGGCCGCCGACACCGCCCGAGCCAGCGCCCGGGTGGCATCGGCCGCCCGCGGGTCACGGCTGCCGTGCGCGACCAGCACCACCGGGTCCGCCCCGCCAGCCGCACCGGGGCCGGTCAGGGTCGCCGCCGGGGAGGTCAGACGTGCAGCCCGCACTCGGTCTTCTCGAACATGGCCCACCGGCCGGCCCGCGCGTCCTCGCCGGCCTTGGTACGGCGGGTGCACGGCCAGCAGCCGATCGACCCGTAACCCTGCTTGAACAGCTCGTTGACCGGCACGTTGAAGCGGGCGATGTAGGAGTCCACATCCTTCTGCGACCAGGCCGCGATCGGGTTGACCTTGACCTTGCCCCGACGCGCGTCGAAGGTCACCACCGGTGTGTTGGCCCGGCTCGGCGACTCGTCCCGACGCAGACCGGCAGCCCAGGCGTCGTACCCGGTCAGCGCCCGTTCCAGCGGCTCCACCTTGCGCAACTGGCAGCAGTCGTCCGGCGACTTGTTGAACAGCCGGGGCCCGTACTGGCCGTCCTGCTGGCCGACGGTGAGCCGGGGCCGGATCGACCTGACGTTCACCGGCAGCGTCCGGGCGACCTCGTCGCGTACCCGCAGCGTCTCGGGGAAGTGCAGGCCGGTGTCGAGGAAGACCACGTCCACCCCGGGGGCCACCCGGGAGACCAGGTGCGCCAGCACGGCGTCGGCCATCGAGCTGGTCACGCAGAACCGCTCACCGAAGGTCTGCGCCGCCCAGCGGGCGATCTCCAGTGCCGGGGCGCCCTCCAGGTCCCGAGCGGCCTGCTCGGCCAGGGACCGCAGCTCGTCCGGGTCGCGCCGGGTCGGGTCGGCCGGCGTCGAGCCGCCCGGGCCCACCAGTCGCAGGCTCGCGGCCGAGACGAGACTCATGAGGTCACCGCCCGACTCAGCAACCCGGTGAACTTCACCGAGAAGACCCGGGTGCAGGCGTGGCACTCCCAGGCGCCGTGACCCGCCTCGTGCGGCCGCAGGTCCTCCTCGCCGCAGTACGGGCAGTACAGAGGTGCCGCTCGGTTCTCGCTGCTCACCGCAGTTCCTCCTCGTCGACTCTGATCACCCAGTTGGCGAACGTCTCGCCCTCGCTCCGACCGGCCAGGTAGCGACGGGCCAGCCGTTCCACGTACTCCGGAAGTTCGTCGGCGGTGGTCTTCAGGCCGCGGAGCTTGCGGCCGAAACCGGCGGTCTGCCCCTGGGCCATGCCCAGCCCGCCGCCCAGGTGCACCTGGAAACCCTCGACCTGCCGGCCGTCCGGGCCGACCACCAGTTGACCCTTGAGCCCGATGTCGGCCACCTGGGTGCGTGCGCACGCGTTCGGGCAGCCGTTGATGTGGATCGAAATATCCGCGTCGAAGTCGCGCAGCCGCTGCTCCAACCGGGCCACCAACTCCTCGCCGCGGGCCTTCGTCTCGACGATGGCGAGCTTGCAGTACTCGATGCCGGTGCACGCCATCGTGCCGCGCCGCCAGGCCGACGGCCGGGCCTCCAGACCGATCCCGCGCAGCGCGTCGATCAGTGACTCCGTCCGCTCCGACGGCACGTCGAGCACCAGCAGCTTCTGGTACGGGGTGAGCCGCACCCGATCGCTGCCGTGCGCCTCGACCACGTCGGCCAGCTGGCTGAGCTGCGCGCCGGAGACCCGCCCCACCACGGGAGCGGCGCCCACGTAGTGCCGCCCGTCGGACTGCTCGTGCACGCCCACGTGGTCGACCGGCTTCGACGGCAGGACCGGCGGCGGGCCGTCGAGCAGCGTACGACCGAGGTAGTCCTTCTCCAGGACCTCGCGGAAGCGCTCCACGCCCCAGTCGGCCACCAGGAACTTCAACCGGGCCCGGTTGCGCAGTCGGCGGTAGCCGTAGTCGCGGAAGATCCCGACCACTCCGGCCCACACGTCCGGCACCTCGGCCAGCGGCACCCAGACGCCGAGCCGCTTGGCGAGCATCGGGTTCGTGGAGAGGCCCCCACCGACCCAGACGTCGAAGCCGGGCCCGTGCTCCGGGTGGTCGACACCGAGGAAGGCGATGTCGTTCGACTCGTACGGGGTGTCCACCAGCCAGGAGATCGACGTCTTGAACTTGCGGGGCAGGTTGGAGAACTGCTTGTCGCCGACGTACCGGGAGACGATCTCGTCGATCGCCGGAGTCGGGTCGAGCAGCTCGTCGCGGGCCACCCCGGCGACCGGGCTGCCCAGCACGATCCGCGGGCAGTCGCCGCACGCCTCGGTGGTCTGCAAACCGACCGACTCCAGCCGACGCCAGATCTCCGGCATGTCCTCGACCCGGATCCAGTGGTACTGGATGTTCTGCCGGTCGGTGATGTCGGCGGTGTCCCGCGCGAACTCCCGGGAGATGTCCGCGATCACGCGCAGCTGGGCAAGGCTGAGCTGCCCGCCGTCGATGCGGACCCGGAGCATGAAGAACTCGTCCTCCAGCTCGTGCGGCTCCAGCACGGCGGTACGCCCGCCGTCGATGCCCGCCTTGCGCTGGGTGTAGAGGCCCCACCAGCGGAACCGGCCCCGCAGGTCCTGCGGGTCGATCGAGGCGAAGCCGCGGTGCGCGTAGATGGTCTCGATGCGGGCCCGGACGTTGAGCGGGTCGTCGTCCTTCTTGATCCGCTCGTTGGGGTTGAGCGGCTCGCGGTGGCCGAGCGCCCACTGACCCTCACCCCGTGGCCGGCGCGGCGCTCGGGTCGGGCGAGCCGTCGGGTCCTCGGAACGGGCCGGGATGCTGCTGACCGCCATCGCGGCGTCCTCCGTTGTCTGCTGTGCCTCGGGATACGCGGGGCGCGGCGGCCGGCCCGGCGAAGCGGGCGGGACAACGGTGTCTTCAGACAGCCGGCGCGGAGCGCGCCCGAGACAGAATGGTCGGGCGTCGTCAGTAGGCCGGACAGATCGCGCTGCGCACGCGGCCGTAATCGACGTGGCGACGTGCCACGAAGCGGCGGACGACTGCGGCGGTCATGGGCCCATGCTGCCACACCCCAAGGGGGCCGGCCAATGTCCACGTGCTGGATCCCACATCACGGGCCGCGGCTCAGCCGACCAGCTGGTCACCAAGGACAGTTCGGGCATAACGCACCACCCGCCCCTGTCGTACGCCGACGATCAGGCCGTTGTCCCGCAGCGTGGTGAGGTGGTGCGACGCCGTCGCCGGCGCGAGACCCAGCATCGCGGCCAGCTCCCCGGTGCTCAGCGGCGAGTCGAGCAGGGAGAGCGCCGCCGCCCGGGTACCGCCGAGCAGGGCGCCGAGCGCCGCGCTGGGCGCCGGCGAATCCCACAGCCCGCCCAGCCCGGTCGGTGGATAGCAGAGGGCGGGCCCGGCGTCGCCCTCCATGATCGCGTGCACCGTCGGCCCGGAGAACGCGGTGGGCAGCAGCGTCCACGGGCGTCCGTCCAGGCCGGCCGGCACTGTCGTGCCGACGGCGACCCGCAGCGCCGCGCCGTCCCACCGAATCAACGGGTGCACCTCGCGAAGCAGGGTCCGCCCGCCCTGCTCGGCGGCGAGCAGCGTCCGCCGCCGGATGTCGGCCAGCGCGAGCGCCCGCAACCGGGGCCAGTCCGGTGCGATCAACAGGGTGAAGTACCTGTGGAGTTGCGCGACCAACTCGTCCGGGGACAGCCGGGGTGCGCCGGCCCGCTCCAGTTGCCGGCGCATCCGGGACGGGTCGGTGCCGGCGACCGCCCGCAGCTCGGCGGCCAGGTTCGGTGCCACTCCGATCGGGGTGAGGAAATCCGGCACGTAACCGTTGGACGACCTGAGCACCGCCAACAGCGGTTCCAGGCCGGCATCCGGCAGCAACCGCTCCGCACGCTCCCGCCATGGCCGGTGCATCCAGTACTTCGCCGGCTTGCGTAACGCCCAGGAGCTGGCCACCAACTCGGCCAGGGGCGAGTGCACGAACCTGACCCGGCTCAGGTCGTCGGGCGAGAACCGGACCTCGATCACCCACCGATTCGACCACGTTCGAACGGTTCGGCGACAGCGCCGGGCGGCCCGACGATTCTCGCCATGGAGTACAGGCAACTGGGCCGGTCGGGCCTGCGCGTCAGCGCGGTCGCGTACGGCAACTGGGTCACCCACGGCAACCAGCTCGACGACGACGCGGCGGCCGCGTGCGTGACCGCCGCCCTGGACGCGGGCATCACCACGTTCGACACCGCCGACCGGTACGCCCAGGGGCGGGCCGAGGAGGCGTTGGGCAAGGCGCTGAGCGGTGTCCGGCGCAGCTCGGTCGAGCTGTGCACGAAGGTGTGCCTGCCGGTCGGGCCGGGGGCCAACGACGCCGGGCTGTCCCGCAAGCACATCATCGAGGGCTGTCACGCCTCGCTGAGCCGGCTGGGCACCGACTACCTCGACCTCTATCAGGCGCACCGGTACGACGACAGCGTGCCGCTGGCGGAGACGATGCTCGCCTTCGCCGACCTGGTCCGCCAGGGCAAGGTGCTCTACGTCGGCGCCTCCGAGTGGACCGCCCCGCAGCTGCGCGCGGGCCTCCGGCTCGCCGCCGAGCTGCACATCCCGTTCATCGCCAACCAGCCGCAGTACTCCATGCTGTGGCGGGTGGTGGAGGCCGAGGTGTCGCCCGCCTGCGCCGACCTCGGCCTGGGCCAGCTCGCCTGGTCGCCGCTCGCGATGGGCGTGCTGACCGGTCGGTACGAACCTGGCCGACGCCCGCCCGCCGGCTCCCGGGCCACCGACGGTTTCGGTGGCCCGTTCATCGCCCGCTACTCGTCGGATCTGCTGCTCTCCCGGGTACGCCAGCTCCGGCCGATCGCCCAGGCCGCCGGCTGCACGATGGCCCAGTTGGCGGTGGCGTGGGTGCTGCGCCGGCCGACCGTGGCGGGCGCGATCGTCGGCGCGTCACGGCCCGAACAGCTCGCCGAGACGGCCAAGGCCGCCTTGGTACGGCTCGACGACGAGCTGATGGCCGAAATCGACGCCGTTCTCGACGAACTCGTGGAGCGTGATCCGGCGAAGACCGCCCGGCCGAACGACGTGATGCCCGCCTGGCGCCCGCCACCTGCCGCCGGCTGACGCCCACGGAGGGGGTGGCCGTGGCAGGCTCGGACCGTGGGGCAATTGTCCGAGAGGTCGGCCGGAGCGACGTGGGAGCACCTGCGCCGCCTGCCGGTCTGGCTCCCCCCGGCGCTGTTGACCCTGGCGGTGACCCTGACCGGGCTGGGCTCCGCCCAGCTCTGGCGCGACGAGCTGGCGACGTGGAGCGCGGCCACCCGGTCGCCCGGCGACCTGGCCCGACTGGCCGGCACCATCGACGCCGCCACCGGGCCGTACTACCTGCTGATGCACCTCTGGACGAGGGTCTTCGGCGACTCCACGATCGCCCTGCGCGTACCGGCCGTGTTGGCGATGACAGTGGCCGCCGGGTTGCTCGCCGTGCTCGGCGCGCGGCTCGTCGACCGGCGCGGCGGCCTCTTCGCCGGGCTGCTGTTCGCGGTGCTCCCTGGCACCTCCCGCTACGGGCAGGAGGCTCGCCCGTACGCGCTGGCCACCATGCTCGCCGTGCTCGCCACAGTGCTGCTGGTGACCGCGCTGCGTCGACCGAGCTGGTCCCGCTGGGCCGGTTACGCCGCCGCCGTCGCCGCTCTCGGGCTCATTCACCTGATCGCGCTCACAGTGCTCGCCGCCCACGCGCTGGTCGTTCTCATCGCCTGGTGGCGGGGCCCGGCCTCGGCCGGCATCGCCACCCCGTCCCAGCCCGACGCCGGGCGGGACCGGCGAATGTGGCGGTGGCTGGTCGCCGTGGTGCCGGTCGCGCTGCTGACCGGCCCGCTGCTGGTCAAGGCCCGGACCCAGCAGTCCCGGCAGTTGAACTGGGTCCACCTGGCCCGGCTGGACGACCTCACCGCGCTGCCCGGCGGCGTCACCCAGAGCAGTGTGGTCGGTGGACTCCTGGTCGGGGTCGCCGCGCTGGGCGCGGCCCGACTCGGGCGACGCGCCCTGCTGCCGGTCGGCGCGGTGCTGCTGCCCGTACTGCTGCTCTTCGCCGCCGGCACTGTCGTACCGCTGTGGGTGCCCCGGTACCTGGTCTTCGTGGTGCCCTTCGCGTGCCTGCTGGCGGGCGCGGCGCTGGCTGCCGTGGCCGCTCCGGCCGCGCTCGCCGTGGTGGTCCTGGCCGGGCTGCTCGGCCTACCCGACCAGGCCGCGCTGCGACGGACCCACGAGTGGCCGCGCAGCGCGCCGGTGGACTATGCGGGGGCGGCCCGGGTGATCGCCGACGGTCAACGCCCGGGGGACGCGGTGGTCTACTCGCCCCGGCACAGCTGGCTCTTCCTCGATCTCGGCATCAAGTACCACCTCAGCGACCCGCCACGCGACGTGCTGGTCACCGAGGACGAGGTCCGCCGCGGCGATCTGTGGGCCGCTGAGTGCCCACAGCCAGCACAGTGCCTGGCCGGTACGACACGGGTGTGGCTCGTCGTCTCCGGCCGGAACGCCGAGCCGCTGGCCGCCGTGCCCGGCGCCAAGGGCGACGCGCTGCGCAGGGACTTCATCGTCACCCAGGTCTGGCAGCGCCCCGGCCTCACCGTCGCCCTGCTGACCAACCGCGCCGACCGTTGACCCGTTGACACAGCCCCGGGTTGCCGCGTCGGGCCCGTCGCTGCTCGGGCCGTTCCCAGCGCTCACAACGGCGACCGCTCGGCCGGACACGCCACCACGCCGGGCCCGCGAACGCGTCACGCGCTGCCAGCGCTCTGGCTACGGCTAGGCGCGCCTCCGCCGGGCCGGCCGCCGGTCCGCAGCACGCGGAAGGGGGCGAGCGGCGCGGCGGTCAGGCCTGCGAGCGGCCGTCGTGGGTGTTGCGGGCCAGCGGGACGATCAGCATGGCCTCGGTGCCACCGTTGGCGCCGGCGCGCAGTTCGATGGTGCCGCGCAGCTCACCGGTGATCAGGGCTCGGACGATCTGGAGGCCGAGCCGGCTGCCGCGTTCGGCGTCGAAGTCCGGGGGCAGGCCGCGCCCGTTGTCGGTCACCGAGACGTGCAGCATCTTGCGGAACCGGTGCGCGGAGACCACCACCTCGGGCCGCAGCGACGGGTCCACCTCGGGAGCGGCGACCGGCACCATGCCGGAGGCGGCGGCCACCGGCGCCTCCTCCGCCTCGTCGGCCGGCGGGAAGCCGTGCTCGACGGCGTTGAGCAGCAACTCGTTGAGGACCATCACCAGCGAGGTGGCGATCTCCGCCGGCAGTACGCCGAAGCTGCCCCGCCGGCGCATGCCGACGCTCACCTCGGTCGCCGCGACCTCGGTCGCCGCGCTTGCCACCCGGTCGACGATGCCGTCGAACTCCACCGCCTCGTCGCTGGACATCGAGAGCGTCTCGTGCACCAGGGCGATCGAGGCGACCCGACGGACCGATTCCTCAAGCGCGACCCGGGCCTCCGGCATCGCCACCCGGCGGGCCTGCAACCGCAGCAGCGCGGCCACCGTCTGGAGATTGTTCTTCACCCGGTGGTGGATCTCCCGGATGGTGGCGTCCTTGGTGATCAGTGCCCGGTCCCGGCGGCGAACCTCGGTGATGTCCCGGACCAGCACCAACGCTCCGATCGGCACCCCGGCCGGCATCAGCGGCAGCGCCCGGGTGAGCATCGTGGCACCTCGTGCGTCGATCTCCCGGCGGGGTGGCGCCTCACCGCGCAGCGCGGCCAGGATGCCGTTCGAGGCCTCGGTGCCGTCCAGCGGGTCACCGGCCAGCCGACGGTGCAACGCGGCCAGGTCCTCCCCCACCAGGTGCGAGGCGTAGCCCAGTCGGCGGTACGCGGACTGCGCGTTCGGGCTGGCATAGGTGACCTTGCCGCCGGCGTCGAGCCGGACCAGGCCGTCGCCGACCCGGGGTGCCGAGGTGGTCTCGCCCGGATGCCTTGGCGGCGGGAAGGTGCCGTCCGCGATCATCTGCGCCAGGTCGTCGGCCGTGGTGAGGTAGTTGAGCTCCAGCTGGCTGGGCGTACGCGCGGTGGAGAGGTTGGTGTCCCGCCCCACCACGGCGATCACCTCGCCGGCCTCCCCCTCGGCGGTACGCAGCCGAACCGGGATCGCCTCGTGCCGGGCAGGCACGTCGCCGTACCAGACCGGGTCGCCCTCGCGCCAGATCCGGCCCTGGGAGTACGCCACCTCCAGGTGGGCCACCTCCGGCCCGCCGACGATCCGACCTACCTGGTCGTCCTGGTAGGCGGTCGGTGCGGTGGTCGGGCGCACCTGGGCGACGCAGAGGAACGTGCCGTCGGCGTCGACCGGCACCCAGAGCAGCAGGTCAGCGAAGGACAGGTCGGAGAGCAGTTGCCAGTCGCCGGCAATCCGGTGCAGGTGGTCGATGTCGGCCGGACGGAGATGGGTGTGCTCCTCGGCGAGGTCGCGCAGCGTGGACACGGTGACCAGGGTGCCACGCCGCGTCTCACATCGTCGCGGTGACCTTCTTCAAACCGCGCGGCGCGTCCGGGTCCTCGCCTCGGGTGAGTGCCAGTGCCAGCGCCAACCGCTGCATCGGCAGGATGTCCAGCAGCGGGGCGTACCGCTCGTCGACCTCGGGGACGGCCAGCCGGGTGGCACCCGGCACGTCGGCGGAGCCGACCACCACGACGTCGGCGCGGCGTTCGCCGAGGCGGGGCAGCACCTCACCCATCGACCGGCCACCGGGGCCGGAGCCGACCACGGCGAGCACCGGGACCTCCGGGTCGGTCATCGCGAGCGGGCCGTGCAGCAGGTCGGCGCCGGAGAAGGCGAGCGCCGGCAGGTACGAGGTCTCCATCAGCTTCAGCGCGGCCTCCCGCGCGGTGGGGTACGCGTACCCCCGGCCGGTGGTGACCAGCTGACGGGCGAACCGGTAACGCGGGGCGAGCTGGGCCGGGGTGCCGTCGGCCAGGGTGCGGGCGGCCAGCTCGGGCAGTGCGTCAAGCGCCTCCCGTTCGGCCTTCGGGAGCACGCCGTCGCCGGCCCGGATCCCCTCCACCAGCATCAGCAGGGCGAGCAGCTCGGCGGTGTACGTCTTGGTGGCGGCCACCGCCCGCTCGTGCCCGGCGGCGATGTCGACGCTCAGCTCGGCCACGTCGACCAGCGGCGAGTCGGGGGCGTTGGTCACCGCGAGGGTCAGCGCACCGGAGGCTCGGGCGGCGCGCAGCACCTCGGCCAGATCGGGCGAGCCGCCGCTCTGGCTGACCCCGACGACCAGCGCATCGGAGAGGTCGGGGCGAGCCCCGTACAGGGTGACGACGCTGGGCGACGCCAGCCCGGCGGGCAGGCCGAGCCGGATCTCGGTCAGGTACGCCCCGTAGAGCGCCGCGTGATCGGAGGTGCCCCGCGCGGTGAAGACCACGTGCCGTGGCCGACGTTCCGCGATGACCGCCGCCACCCGGGCGATCTCGGCGGCGTTGGCGGCGGAGAGCAGGCGCGCGTAGCCAGCTGGCTGCTCGTCGATGTCGGCGGCCATTCCAGCCCCTGCACGTGTCACGGAAACCCCTCCCCCTGCGCGGTTGCCGCGCGATTCTTGCTCAGTCTTGCACTTTTGAGCGTATCTCAGCAATCGAACGAGCAGGACTGCGCAGGTGATCACCAGTTGATCTCAATATCAACTAGGCTTTACCCGTTGTGCCCGGTCTAACTGCCACGAGAGGACGACGTGCCCGAGGGAACGGACGATCCCGCGCTCTCCGCGACGGAGGAGCTGGCGCTGGCCCGGCTGGCACTCGACGAGGGCGACCTGCACCACGCCGCCGGCCATCTCGCCGGCGCTCTGGCACGGGCCCCCACCCTGCCGGAGGTGCACGAGACGCTGGCCCGGCTCGCCGCGACGAGCGGCGGCGGCCTCGACCTCTTCCCGATCAATCACCACACCTTCGTCGGTGCGGTCGTCGCCCGCGCCCACCTCCTCGCCACCGCCGGGCGCCCCGCCGAAGGGCTGGAGCTGCTGGCCGCGGCAACGTCGTACGCCCCCGGCACCGAGTGGGCCGGCGTGCCCTGGGTCACCGCGCCCGAGCTGGCCGAACGACTGGACCCGGAGCACATCGCCCGCGTCCTCATGCAGGTCTGCGCCGCACTGCCCGACCCGGTGCCACGGATCGGCCGGGCCCCGCTGACCCCGTACCTCACGCTCGCCCGCAACGCCGCCACCGTGCACCCCGAACACGGCCTGCTGCTGGGCGCAGCGTCCGCGCTAGCCCGGCGCCTCGGTGAGGTCGAGCTGGCGGTCCGCTGGGCCACCCGAGGGGTACGCGCACAGCCCTCGAAGATGGGCGAGGTGTGGCTCGGGTACGCGTACCGCAGCTCGGGCCGGACCCGCGACGGCCTCGCGGCCCTCGGTCGGGCCGTCGAGCTCGACCCCGACGACCTGGCGATCTACGCGGACATCGCCGGCACCCTGGCAGAGATCGGCCGGCTGGACGAGGCGTTGGAGTGGACCGAGCGGGCGCTGTCGCGCGATCCGTCGTTCGACTGCGCTGTGCACACCGCCCACCGCCTGCGGCACCTGCGCGACGGTGACCTCGCCCACCTGGTCGCGCTCGCCGACTTCGTGCGGGACCATCCGGACGACAGCCACGAGCACGGCGACCTGGCCCAGTGCTGCCGAGGTCGGCCCTGGCTCGGCCAACTCACCCCGGCCGGTGGGCCCCTGGTCGACGCGATGCGCCAGGCGGTGGCCGATGACGACAACGGTCTCGGCGGTGCCGTACGCCTACCCGCCGCCGCCCCGCCGAGCGCGGTCGGGACGGCGATCTCCACCGCCCCCGGGCTGCGGATCGAGGTCGTCGGCGCGCCGGAGCCCGACCCGCGCGAGCCCCGGCGGGAGTCCGCTGCGCGGTTGTGGCACTACGCGGACGCGGTCCCCACACCCGCGCTGGCGGCGCCATCGGCGACGGCGGTCGAACGGATCGGGCAGATCGCCCACCCGGCGTGGGCACACCCACCGGCGGCGTACGACGCGGCGGTGGGCCTGGCCGGCCTCGACCTGGGCGACCTGCTCGGTCTGCTGGTGCATCCGCCGGCGGCGCCGGCCAACGCGGTGGGTCGGCTGCTGGCGGCCCACGACCCGTCGGTCTGGGTCCGTGGCGTGCAGGTGTGGGCGTGTCTGGGGCTGCTGCACCACCGCACCGACGAGCCGTGGGAGGGCTCGACCCGGCGCCGGGTGCTGCTCGATCTGATCTGGGGCGTCGAGGACTGGGTCACCGAGGCGGCACTGTTCGCCCTGGTCACCGCCGCCTGGGTGGACCCGTCGGTGCGGTCGGACGTGGCCCGGGTTGTGGCGGAGCGGCTGGCCGACGTGGCTGCCGTGGCGCGGAGCCGACCGGTCCCGATCGCCGCTTCGCTGGCTCACCTGGCACTCGCCGCCCCGCAGTTGGATCCGGCGACGGCGGCACTGGCCACCGAACTGCTGGTCGCCCACTCCCCCCGGCTTCCCCGCCCCCGCAACCCTCTGCGCCGCCTCTGGCAACGCCTGAGCAGGCGCGCGCCGCGCCGACCGTGACGGTCGACGCGGCGCGTGTCGCGTGGTTGGGTCAGGCGACCGGCGCCTTGCCGAGGGCGACCTCGGCGTCCTCCTCCGGGGTGGCCTGCGGCGGCGCCTCGTTCGCGGTGCGCAGCGGGATCTCCTTGATGAACCAGGCGAGCACCGGGATCACGATGGTGAAGAGCACCGCCCAGAGGAAGACGTGCGAGATGGCGTCGGAGAGACCACCGAGCACCGCCTCGCGCGCCTGAGCGGGCAGCTCCTTGAGCTTCTCCAGGTCCATCCCGGCGCCGGCCTCGCCGCCACCGAAGGCCCGACCGCCCTCGGAGCTGGCCAGCCGGTTGGCGAAGATCGCGCCGAACAGCGAGATGCCGAACGAGCCGCCGATCGACCGGAAGAAGGTGGCCGCGCCGCTGGCCGCGCCAAGGTCCTTCTGCTCCACGCTGTTCTGGGCGATCAGCATCGACGTCTGCATGAGGAAGCCCATGCCGACGCCGAGCACGATCATGTAGAGCGAGGACATCAGCTTGCTGGTGTCGGTGTCGAGCATGGACAGCAGCGCCATGCCCGCGGTCATCACCACACCACCGATGATCGGGTACGCCCGGTACCTGCCGTTGCGGGTGATCGCCCGGCCGATGACCAGCGAGACGACCAGCATGCCGAACATCAGCGGCAGCAGCAGCAGACCGCTGTTGGTGGCCGACGCCCCCTGCACAGTCTGCTGGTAGAGCGGCAGGAAGTTCATCGCGCCGAACATCGCGAAGCCGAGCAGGAAGCCGATCACCGAGATCAGCGCGAAGTTGCGGTTGGCGAAGAGCGCCAGCGGCAGGATCGGCTCCTGGACCCGGCGTTCCACCAGGCCGAACGCCACCAACGCGACGACGGCCAGCACGGCCAGGCCGAGGATCTGCGGGGACGTCCAGTCGTACTCGTTGCCGCCCCAGGTGGTGATGAGCACGATCGCGGTGATGCCGACCGAGAGCAGCCCGGCGCCGAGCCAGTCGATCCGGTGCTCGGTGCGGTACTTCGGCAGGTGCATGGTGGTGATCAGCACGAGCAGCGCGATTCCGCCCAGCGGCAGGTTCACGTAGAACGCCCAGCGCCAGGAGAGGTGGTCGGTGATGAATCCGCCCGCCAGCGGGCCGGCGACCATGGCGATGGCCATGATGCCGGCGATCATGCCCTGGTAGCGCCCGCGCTCGCGGGGCGGGACCAGGTCACCGATGATCGCCATCACGCCGACCATGAGGCCGCCGGCGCCGAGGCCCTGCACGGCCCGGAAGGCGATGAGCTGGACCATGCCGTCCTCCGGACCGCCGAGCATCCCGGAGCCGGCCATGCCACAGAGGGCGGAGCCGACCAGGAAGACGACGACCGAGGTCAGGAAGACCGACTTGCGGCCGTAGAGGTCACCGAGCTTGCCCCAGATCGGGGTGGAGACGGTGGTGCCCAGGACGTACGCGGTAACCACCCAGGTGAAGTGGTTGAGCCCGCCGAACTCGCCGACGATCCGCGGTAACGCGGTGCTGACGATCATATTGTCGAGCATCGCGAGCATCATCGCGATCATCAGCCCGAACAGCACGACCCGGATGTTGTTGGGTCGAGTGCCGGCCTGGGTTGCCTGAGTCATGGGTAAGCTCCCCCGAAGATTGCCGTACTTACTTGCCGCCCGGCTAGTCACCTTACTAGCCGCACGGTAAGTTGGGTACGAGTAACGGTCAAGCCATTTGGAGGGCGTGCGTGAGCGAGAGCACAGGCGGCGGAACGCGGGAACGGATCAAGGCCGTCGCGCTCGAACTCTTCACCGAGCAGGGGTACGAGAAGACCTCGCTCCGGGAAATCGCCGAGCGCCTCAACGTCACCAAGGCCGCGCTCTACTACCACTTCAAGAGCAAGGACGACATCGTCGCCAGCTTCGTCGAGGACCGGCTGGAGGGGATGGACGCACTGATCGCCTGGGCCGCCACCCAGCCCGCCACCCTGGCCACCCGGCGCGAGCTGATCTCCCGGTACGCCGACACGATGTTCGACGGCACCCAGCCGTCGGTGATGCGCTTCTTCGAGCAGAACCAGACCGCGCTCAAGAGCCTCTCCGCCGGCAAGAAGATGCGCGGTCGGATGTTGGAGCTGGCCGACGCGCTCTGCCGGGGCGATGAATCCCCCGCCGCCCAACTACGCGCCGCGCTGTCAATCTTCGCGGTGCACACCAGCTGGTTCGCAGTCCGCGCGCCGCACATCAGCGACGACGAACGCCGCAAGCTCGCCCTGGAGGTGGCCGACGAACTGCTGGCCGCCATCGGCACGCAGCCCAACGCCTGACCGGGCGTGACCGTGCCGGCCCGGGCTCGTCGGTCGCCGGCTCAGCCGCGCGTCAGCTCCAGCCGAAGGCCGAGCAGGTCCACACCCGGCAGCGGCGACCAGTCCTTCTCCGGCGAACGGACGAAACCGCGCCGCGAGTAGAGCCGGTGCGCCGGATCAGCCATCCCGGCCCGTACGCAGATCACCACCGCCGTGCAACCCAACCCGGTCGCCCGGTCGACACACGCCTCGACCAGCGAGGCACCCACACCCCGCCCCTGAGCGCCCGGGTCGACCGCGAGCATCCGGAACTCCGCCTCGCCCGGCCCGGCCAGCTCGGCGAACGGGGTGCCCGGCAGCACGAACGTGACCGAGCCGAGCACCGCCCCGGTCACCTCGTCGACCGCGAGCAGCACCTCGCCACTGGCGGCTCGGGTCGGCACGTCGGCCAGCACCTCGCCGTACCCGTGTTCGCCCTTGAGCTGGCCGTCCGCCTCGTACGCGGCCACGGTCAGCCGGGCCACCGCCGGGAAGTCGGCCGACTCGGCCGGACGGACCCGCAACCCGGTCAAGCGATCACGGCGATCAGGTCACCGTCCTGCACGACGTCGCCCTCGTTGACGACGAGCTGCTGGAGCACACCATCGGACTCGGCGACGACCGGGATCTCCATCTTCATCGACTCGAGGATCACCAGGGTGTCGCCCTCGGTCACCGTGTCACCCGCCGTGGCGACGACCTTCCAGACGTTGGCCACCATCTCGGCGCGGATCTCCTCGGCCATGTCCAGGCCCTCCCTCTTCGCGACGTGCCTGCCGATGTATCCAATCATGCGGCGACCGGTGGTGGGCGCGCAGCGGCACAGCCGGGATGGCAGGCCCGCCCTGGGGAAGGCGGCGGGTGTCGACAGCACTACCATCAGCGGGTCGGACCCGACGCCGGACCGCCGGTGGCCGCATCCGCGCCGAGGTCGTGCGCAGGACGGATCCGACCCATCACGAGGAGGTCAGCATGGCGAAGAAGTCCCGGAAGAAGAAGGCTCGTAAGAAGAACGCCGCGAACCACGGCAAGCGTCCCAACTCCTGAACGGGTCGACGGGCCGGTTGCCCGTCGCCGCTCAGCTCGACCCGGCCGAAGGGCCGGGCACACCGGTGGCCCGGGTCGACATCGACCCGGGCCACCGGTGTTGCCAGCTCGTGCCGACGCTCGGTCGGCCAGCTCAGACGATCAGTCGGCCAGCTCACGGGAGTCGCTGGTCTCGAAAACCACCAGCTCGGTGAGCTTGACCCGCAGCCGCTCGCGCAGCTGATCCGGCGCGGTCTCGTTGCCACAGCAACGCGCCACCAACGCCCGCACCTCCTGCTCCAGCCCGTACTCGCGCAGGCAGGGCCCGCACTCGTCCAGGTGGTGCCGGATCAGCGAGCGGCGCTCGTCGGCGCACTCCAGATCCAGGTAGAGATACACCTCCGCGAGCACTTCGCGGCAGTCCGTCTCGTGCGGCTCCCCACAGCTCACGTCACACCTCCCGGCCGGCAGCGGCGGTCGAGCCCTTCGCCGAGCGGGCTGCACTGAAGCCCCGCTCCCCCGCGTAACGCTCGAGCAGCTTGCGCAGATTACGACGGCCCCGGTGCAGACGCGACATCACGGTGCCGATCGGCGTGCCCATGATGTCCGCGACCTCCTTGTAGGAGAAGCCCTCGACATCGGTGAGGTAGACGGCCAGGCGGAACTCCTCCGGCAACTGCTGGAGGGCCTCCTTGACGTCACTGTCCGGCAGCCGGTCCAGTGCCTCCGTCTCGGCCGAGCGCAACCCGCTTGAGGTGTGCGACTCGGCCTCGGCGAGCTGCCAGTCGGTGATCTCCTCGGTGGGCGCCTGGATCGGCTGGCGCTGCCGCTTGCGGTAGGAGTTGATGTAGGTGTTGGTCAGGATCCGGTAGAGCCAGGCCTTGAGGTTCGTGCCCTGCTCAAACTGGTGGAAGGCCGCGTACGCCTTCAGGTACGTCTCCTGGACCAGGTCCTCGGCATCCGCCGGGTTGCGTGTCATTCGCAGCCCAGCAGCGTAGAGCTGATCGACGAATGGCATCGCGTCCCGCTCAAATCGGGCCCTGCGCTCGTCCGTCTTCTCGGTGGTCAACCGCACATCCCCTCGCGTCGGATGCTTTCCCGCCGAGGATACGCGCACGGACCTGCCCGCAGATTCACTTCCGGCCGGTGTGCCCGTGCTCACCGCACCCACCCCGCCCGGTCCCGCCGTCGCGGGCCACTCCGGGCCATCCAGCAGCCGCTTCAGCTGCCGGGCGTCCCGCTCGTCCCGTTCCAGGCTTCGTGTCTCGGTTGGCACCGGTCACCCCCTCACAGAAAAGTCGTCCGGGGGTAGTAACGCGAGATGACCACTGGGGCATTCCGTCCGGCCCCTCCCCGTTCCTGGTCCCGGCCCCGACGGCGGCCGGCGCTGGGACCAGGAAGGGCCTGGGAGGACTGGTGTCACCGGCTCTGCTCGGGCCGGCGGCACCATCGGATGCAACGACCCGTGCCCGCCCCGGAAACGGTCGCCCCGGCGAGCCGGGCGCGACGGGTCAGCTGGCCGCCCAGCCCTGGGCGGACAGCCAGTCGCGAACGGCGGCGGCGGTGCCGGCCGGATCCCGGCGCAGGTCGTGCGTCTCACCGGGACGGCTCACCACCTGCACGGCCGGTCCCGGCTCCGGCGTCCCGAACGGATCCCGGTCGCCGTTGACGACCAACGTCGGCAGGCCGGTGCCCAGTTCAGCGGCGCGCGATCGTTCCGGCCGGCCGGGCGGGTGCAGTGGAAAGGCCAACGCGACCACGCCCACCGCGCCCACCGCACGGGCCGTCCGACAGGCCACCCGTGCGCCGCTTGAACGCCCACCGACCACCACCGTCGGCACGTCGGCGTGCCGGTCACGCAGCTCGGCGAGCACCGCCGTCCAGGCCTCGTCGAGGTGACCTGCCGGTGCCGGCGCACGTCGACCGGCGACCCGGTAGGGCTGCGTCACCCGGACCACCGCCAGGCCGGCCGCCACCGACGCGTCCCGGACCGCGAGCAGGTCGGGCGCGTCGACGCTGCCGCCCGCGCCGTGCCCGAGGACGAGCAGGGCGGTGGCCGGGCGGACCGGCAGGTCGGTGTCGATCCGCGCCGGACCGCGCGGGGTGTCGATCTCGTTGCTGGCTGGCACCGGCCTATTCTGCGCCGCCGGACGGGCGTCGGGTGCGAACCGGGCCGCCGATCAGCTCAGCGGGACCAGGGCGAGCAGGCGATCGCGCACCGGCGGGCCGGCATCGTCGATGGCGTCCGGATCGGGTTCGACCTCGCCGCGCCAGGCGACCAGCATCGCCCGTCGTTCCCGCGGCGTGGTGCCGCCCCACACGCCGTGACAGTCACCGACGTCGAGGGCCCAGGCCAGGCAGGACCCCTGCACGTCACAACTGCGACACAGCGCGACGGCGGCGTCCGCCGGCTCGTTCGGTGCCGGAAAGAATGTCTCCGGATCGACGCTCTGGCAGGTTCCTCTGGTGCGCCAAGCGTCGTCCTGTCGCCGTTCCCGCACGGCCCGCAGCAGTCGCGGATCTCGCCGCGCCGCTGCCACCTCGTGCGGGCGCGGCATACGTGCCCGTGTCATCCACCCACCTCCCCCGTGGGACCGGCAAAAGCTGTGGACGTCGTCCGCCCCGTGCGGACCGACAGCCACTACCGGCGCTGTGTTCTATCGCACTTCACAACACCGGGACAAGGGTCTGCCGGGAACATGACTGAACAGCCAGGAGACGAATCGCGCGGAACCCTGGCAAATCGGCGGCCGACGATGCACGGCGGCGTCAGAACAGGGTCAGCTCCTGCGGTGACACCGTCGGCGCCACCGCCACCCGCGCAGTCAGCTGTGGCCCGTCGTTGCGAACGTCTCCCACCGCCGCACCCACCGGGCGGATCTCCAACCCCGCCAACTGCTCCGCCGACGCCGAGGTGAGCAGCCGCCCCGGCTCGTCGGTCGGCGCGAGCCACGACGACCACCGCTCAGGGGGCAGCAGCACCGGCATCCGGTCGTGCACCTCGGCCAGGTCGCCGAGCGCCGCGGTGGTCAGCACGCTGAAGGTGAGCCGGGTCTCGGCGTCGGACTCCCAGACCGACCAGATGCCGGCCAGCGCGAGCACCGAGCCGTCCCGGGGGGTCATGAAGTACGCCTGTCGCCCGCCGTCGGGCAACCGGACCCACTCGTACCAGCCGTCGGCCGGGACCAGGCAACGGCGACGGGAGAAGGAGCCGGCGTACGCCCGGCTGGTGGCCACCGTCTCCGCCCGCGCGTTGATCATCCGAGCGGCTCCCGAGGCGGACCGGGACCAGTGCGGCAGTAGACCCCAGCGGCCGACACAGAGGCTGCGGTGCCCCTCCGGGCTGACCCGGACCAGCGGCACCGGGTCGGTCGGCGCGACGTTGTGGTCCGCTCGGACCAGGCCGTCGGAGTCGTCGGACGACTCGAACAGCGCGCTCAGCTCGCCGGAGCTCCGGGTCGTCGCGTACCTGCCGCACATGGGGCACACGCTAACGCGTCGGAGGCCCCGTCGGCTGTCCCGCCAACCGGGAGTACGAACGCCGGGCGCCGCCGCCCGCCCGCCGACACGGCAGAATGTAACCGTGGGCAACCTGACCGCGACCCGGCCGCCGCAGCCGTGGACCGCACCGACCGCATCCGACCCGGTGGCGGCGACGCTGCGCCTGCCCGGTTCCAAATCGATGACCGCCCGGGCCCTGGTGCTCAGCGCGCTGGCCGCCGGCCCGTCGACGCTGGCCCGGCCACTGCGCGCCCGTGACACCGAGTTGATGGCCGCCGGCCTGCGGGCGATGGGTGCGCACGTCTCGATCAGCGACGACGAGCGCTGGCTGGTCCGACCGCACCCGCTGGCCGGCCCCGCCCACGTCGACGTCGGGCTGGCCGGCACCGTGATGCGGTTCGTGCCGCCGGTGGCGGGCCTGGCCGACGGGCAGGTCACCTTCGACGGTGACCCGTACGTGCGCACCCGGCCACTCGGCCCGCTGGTCGGCGCGCTGCGCTCGCTGGGCGTCCGGATCGACGTCACCGGCACCGGCAGCCTGCCGCTGACAGTGCTCGGCACCGGCCGGATCACCGGTGGCGAGGTCGTGATCGACGCGTCCGCCTCCAGCCAACTCGTCTCCGGGTTGTTGCTGGCCGCCCCGCGCTTCGACCGGGGCGTCGTGGTCCGCCACGTCGGCCCGCCGGTGCCCTCCGCGCCGCACCTTCGGATGACGGTGCAGATGCTGCGGGCCGCCGGCGCGGCTGTCGACGACAGCACCCCCGACGTCTGGGCCATCGAGCCCGGCCCGCTCACCGGGCGCGGCTGGGACATCGAGCCGGACCTCTCCGGTGCCGTGCCGTTCTTCGCCGCCGCCCTGGTCACCGGCGGCGAGGTCACCTTGCAGGGTTGGCCGCACAGCAGCGCGCAGCCGGTCGAGAAACTCCGCTCGCTGCTGCAGCGGATGGGCGGTGAGGTCACCCTCTCCACCAACGGTCTGACCGTCCGTGGCAGCGGCGTGGTGCACGGTCTGACCGCCGACCTGTCCGACGTCGGCGAGCTGACCCTCGTGCTGACCGCGCTGGCCATGCTGGCCGACTCGCCGTCGGTGTTCACCGGCGTCGGGCACATCCGTGGGCACGAAACCGACCGGCTCGCCGCGCTCGCGCGTGAGTTCGGCGGGCTCGGCGCGGACATCACCGAAACACCGGACGGGTTGGAGATCCGGCCCCGACCGCTGCGCGGCGGGGTCTTCCGCACCTACCACGACCACCGGATGGCGCACGCCGCCGCGGTGGCCGGGCTGGCCGTTCCGGGCGTCGAGGTGGACGACGTGGGGTGTACCTCCAAGACCATGCCCGAGTTCCCGGCACTATGGTCAGCGATGGTGACCGGCAAGAGCTGACGCGAGAAGAGGACAGGTCCTGGCGACCAAACGGCGGGAGTACGACGAGGACGACGTGCGGGTCCGACCCGGAAAGTCGTCGCGCCCGCGTACGCGCACCCGCCCGCAGCACGCCGACGCGGTCGACGGGTTCGTCATCGCCGTCGACCGGGGGCGCTACACCTGCGTGCTCTCCGGGGCCGAACGCGGCGTGGTCGGCGCCGAGCTGCCCACTGTGACCGCCATGCGGGCCCGCGAGTTGGGCCGCAAGTCTGTGGTGGTCGGTGACCGGGTCAGCCTGGTCGGTGACACGTCCGGCGCGGAGGGCGCTCTCGCCCGCATCGTCCGGATCGCCGAACGCCGCTCGGTGCTGCGCCGCACCGCAGACGACGACGAGACCACCGCCGAGGGCCGGCTGGAACGGGTCGTGGTGGCCAACGCGGACCAGTTGGTGATCGTCAGCGCGTTGGCCGACCCACCGCCGCGCACCGGGTTCATCGACCGCTGCCTGGTGGCCGCGTACGACGCGGACGTCGAGCCGCTGCTCTGCCTCACGAAGGCCGACCTGGCCGGGCCGGAGGAGGTGCTCGGCTACTACACCGAGCTGGAGCTGCCCTACGTGCTCAACCGCCCCGACTCCGACCTCGACGCGCTCCGTGCGCTGCTGAGCGGCAAGGTGTCGGTGCTCGTCGGGCACTCCGGGGTGGGCAAGTCGACGCTGGTCAACCGCCTCGTTCCGGACGCGCTGCGCGCGGTCGGCGTGGTCAGCGCGATCGGCCGGGGCCGGCACACCTCGACCAGCGCGGTGGCGCTGCGGCTGCCACCGGTGCACGGGATCGACACCGACTCGGGCTGGATCATCGACACCCCCGGGATCCGCAGCTTCGGGTTGGCGCACGTCTCGGCCGACAGCCTGCTGCACGGCTTTCCGGACCTGGTCGAGGGCACCGTCGACTGCCCACCGAACTGCCCCCACACCGCCGACGAGGCCGAGTGTGGGTTGGACGCCTGGGTGGCCGCCGGTAAGGCCGACCCGCGCCGGCTGGCCTCGTACCGTCGGTTGCTCGCCTCCCGTGCCGGCGAGGGTGACTCGCGCGGCGACAGCGACCAGCGCGGCCCCGGCGAGGGTGACCGGCGCGGCCCCGACGAGTGACCCGACGGGTGTGGGCTAGGTTGCCGGCATGACCGGGTACGCCGACGACCTCGCCCTCGCCCATCTGCTCGCCGACCGGGCCGACGCCATCGCCACAGCCCGGTTCCGGGCGCTCGACCTGCGCGTCGAGGCGAAGCCCGACCTGACCCCGGTCTCCGACGCGGACACCGCCGTGGAGCGGGAGATCCGTGTCCTGCTGGCCGAGCACCGACCGGCCGACGGGCTGCTCGGTGAGGAGTACGGCGCTCAGTCGTCCGCCAACCCGAACGGCCGCCGATGGATCATCGATCCGATCGACGGCACCAAGAACTTCGTCCGTGGCGTGCCGATCTGGGCCACCTTGATCGCGCTCTACGACGGCGACAGGCCGGCGGTCGGCGTGGTGTCCGCACCGGCGCTCGGACGACGCTGGTGGGCCAGCGCGGGTGCGGGCGCGTACGCCGGGCCGGGCCCCGCGGCCGGCGAGCGGATCGGTGTGTCCGCGGTGCGTGGGGTCGCGGATGCCAGCTTCTGCTACTCGTCGCTGAACGGGTGGGAGGAGGCCGGGCGGCTCGACGCCGTGCTCGACCTGATGCGGGACAGCTGGCGCAGCCGGGCGTACGGGGACTTCTACGGCTACATGCTGTTGGCCGAGGGGGCACTGGACGTGATGGCCGAGCCGGAGTTGTCACTGTGGGACGTGGCGGCGCTGGTGCCGATCGTCACTGAGGCGGGTGGCACGGTCACGGATCTGGCCGGACAGCCGGCCCCCGCCGGGGTTCCGGGCACCGACAGCAGCGTGGTGGCCACCAACGGTGTGCTGCACGCCGACATCCTCGCCCGCCTCAATCGACCAGCCGAGCGCTGACCCCCGGCAACCTCTATCCTCGCCAGGTGGTCTCCTCCGGTTGGTGCTTTCTCGCGGCGATGATCGTCGCGTACGGCTTCGCCAACCTGCTCCAGTCGGTGGCGGCGGCGCGCACCACGGTCCACCACACCTTCGATCCGGGCCTGCTGCTGCGCCTCGCCGGGCACCGGACGTACCTGATCGGCCTCGGATGTCAGATCGGCGGTTTCGTGCTCGCCTTCCTGGCCCGGCGGGACCTGCCGCTGTTCCTCGTGCAGGCCAGCGTGGCCGCCGGGCTCGGGGTGACCGCCATCCTCGGGGTGCTGGTGCTGAAGTGGCGGCTGCCAGCGGCGGAGGTGGTGCTGTTGGCGCTGCTCTTCGCGGGGATCACCGCGCTGGTGCTGTCCGCCCGGCCGGCACCGTCGAAGCAGCTCGGCACCGCCGGCTCGATCGCCCTGCTGGTGGCGCTGGGCGTGATCGCGGTGCTCGGTTTCTTCGCCGTCCGGCTGCACGGGGCACCGGGTTCGGTGGCCCTCGGCTCACTGGCCGGGCTGGCGTTCAGCTCGGCCGCGGTTGCCGCCCGGCCACTGGCATCCGCGCCGTCCGCCGAGGCGTTCCTCGCCGACCCGCTGTTCTACCTGCTGATCGCCCACTCGATAGTGGGTCAGCTGCTGCTCGGTCTGGCCATGCAGCGCGGCTCGACGACCGCCGCGGTCGCCGCGATGGACGCCGCCGGCGCGGTGCCGGCCGCGATCGTCGGCCTGCTGCTGCTCAACGACAAGATCTGGCCGGGGCGGGAGTGGCTGGCCGCGGTCGGCTTCCTGGTGACCCTGGCCGCGGTGATCGGCCTGACCCGGTACGCCGAACCGCAGCAGCACCGCTCGGTGGCACGCCGTCGGGACCCCGCCATGGTCGGTGCCGGCCGGCCGGGCTGACCGTCCGGCACCGCATCACGGCAGAGGTGTCGCAGCACCGCCGACTCAGGCCTCGACCGGCTTGCGGCGACTGACCACCCGTTCGTAGAGGCGCTCCAACGCACCGGCGGTCCGCTCCCAGGTGTAACTGCTGCGCACCCGGTCCACCGCGGCGTGCCCGTACGCGAACCGACCGGCGTTGTCGGCGAGCAGACGGCGCAGCGACACCCCGAGTGCCCGTACGTCACCGGGGGGCACCAGGCGACCGGTGACCTCGTCGACGACGGCGTCCGCCAGGCCGCCCATCGCGTAGCCGATCACCGGCACCCCGCAGGCCATCGCCTCCAGCGAGACCCGCCCCGCCGAGGAGTAGTGCGGCGTGCAGGCGACCACGTCCGCCGACCGGTACCAGGTGGCCATCTGGTCGTGCGGCACCGCCCCGACGAGCCGTACCTGGTCGACGACGCCGAGCTGTTCGGCCAGCTCGCGCAGGCGTCGTGCCTCAGCATGGTTGGCCAACTGGTCGACCGGCGGCCCACCGGCGATCACCAGCTCGGCGTCACCGACCAGCCGCATCGCCCGGATCAGGTCCTCCTGGCCGTGCCCGGCGGCCAGCGAGCCCACCGAGAGGATGCGGGGCCGCTGTTCGCGCGGTGCTGCCTCGCCGTCGGGATGGAACAGGTCGATGTCGACGCCGGCCGGCACCAACGCGACCGAGCTGCGTTGCAGACCCATCCGGGTCAGCTCGTCGACCTCGTCGTTGGACTGGGCCACGGCGATGTCGACCGCCCTGGTCAATGCGCGCTCCAGCGTGATCCGCTGGCCCGGCCCGTCGTAGTGGCCGCCCAGGTGACGCAGCTGCTCGATGCCGAGCGAATGGAACGTCTGCACCACCGGAATGTCGGTCTCCCGGACGGCGTGCGCGGCGGCCAGGCCACCGACCCAGTAGTGCCCGTGCACCACCTCTGGCCGCCAGGAACCCGACCACTCGTCGGCCAGCCAACGGCCGACCTCCGTCACGTACGGGATCAGCTCGACGGTGGGTAGCGGGGTGGGCGGGCCGGCGGGCACCTGGTGCACCTGGTAGCCGTCGACGTTCATCGTCGCCGGCAGCGTCGGGTCGTCCCGGCGTACGTAGAGCCGGACGTCATGGCCTCGCTCGGCCAGCTCGGCGGCGACCCTCGCGGTGTGCTGTCGGGTGCCGACCGGCGGGCCGTCGGCGTGGCGGTAGGAACTGGCGTGCGCGCAGACGAGGCCGACGCGCATGGGTCACCTCCCTGCGATCTTTCCTCGGCGGTGGTCCTCCCGGTCAGAGCGTCCCATTAACCCCGCGACGCGGAGCCGAAACCTGGCAGATCAGGAACAGTCAGCGCGAGTGCCACCGACACTTGCGCCACGGCAAGCACAGGCGGCACACGACAGCGGGGTTCGACGATGATCCACAAGCCGTGGCCGGTGTGACCAGGGCCGGCCGGGGGTACCGCTCAGGAATGCCGCTGACCCGCAGTCTCGACGATTCGACCGTGGTGATCACCGGCGCGTCCAGCGGGATCGGCACGGCGACCGCGTACGCATTGGCCCGCCGGGGTGCCGCCGTTGTGCTGGCCGCCCGCAGCGAGCCCGCCCTGCAACAGGTCGCGCAGCGCTGCCGGGAGTTGGGCGGCCGGGCGCTGGTCGTACCGACCGACGTCACCGACCTGGAGTCGGTGCGGCGGCTGGCCGAGCAGGCTGCGGCCGAGTTCGGCCGGATCGACGCCTGGGTGAACAACGCCGCGGTGAGCGCCGTGGGGCTGTTCGACGAGATCCCGGTCGCCGAGTTCCGCCGGGTGCTGGAGGTCAACCTGCTCGGGGCGGTGCACGGCATCAAGGCGGCACTGCCCTACCTGGGCGCCGCCGGTGGTGGTGTGCTGGTCAACAACGCCTCGGTGCTGGCCGAGGTGGCCATGCCGTACCAGTCGGCGTACAACGCCTCCAAGCACGGCATCCGCGGGCTGGCCGACACCGTCCGACAGGAGCTGCGGGTCACCGGTCGCGGTCACATCTCCGTCTGCACAGTGCTGCCGGCCACGATCGACACCCCGTTCTTCCGGCACACCGGCAACCACAGCGGCCGGGAACTGGTGGCGCCTCCGCCGATCTACCCGCCGGAGATGGTCGCCGAGACCATCGTCCGGTTGCTGCGCCGGCCCCGCCGCGAGGCGTACGCCGGCGGCGCGGCCCGGCTGATCGGCCTGCAGTGGCGGCTGGCGCCCGCGCTGGTGGAGCGCACCCTCGGCTGGTACGCCCACCGCACCCAGTTCGGCCCGGGCGCCCGGGTGGACAGCAGCGGCAACGTGTTCGACGCCGATGCTCTGGCGCGCCAGGACGGTGGCTGGCACGGTCGGCGGCGGCAGTTGGTGCGGATGACCGCCGCGTTCGGTCTGGCTGCCGCCGGCACCGCTGTCGGCACCCTGGCGGCCATCAACCGCCGCTCCCGGTCGGACCGCTGATGGCCGATGTCGAGCGCCCGAATGCGCTCACCGTCACCGGCGCGCACAATGGGGCGATCATGTCGAGCTGTCTCGTGGAAATCGACGAGTCGTCAGCGGTGGTCCGGCTGACCGGTGTGCTCGATGCCGCTGGTGCCGAGGCGGTACGCGGCGCGCTGCTCGCCCGTCTGCTGGCCCGGCCCGGCCCGGTGGTGGCCGACGTGACCGGCCTGCGGGTCGTCGACCCGGCCGGGCGCGGCGTCTTCGCCGACGTACGCCGGGAGGTCGCCGACTGGCCCGCCGCGGACCTGCTGCTGTGTGACCCGGCGGTCGACGGGCCCGCCCATCCGGACGCCGCGCTCGCCGGGGTGCCGGCCTGGCCGACGCTCGACGGGGCGCTGGCCGCTGTGGCGGCGACACCACTGGCGGCGGTGCTCACCGCCGACCTGGCTCCGGCGGTGGGGGCCGCCCGGCAGGCGCGCGAGCTGGTCACCACAGGTTGCGAGCGCTGGGGCATGCCGACGCTCACCGACCCGGCGTGCATCGCGGTCACCGAAATGGTCAACAACGTGGTGGCGCACGCCCGGACCCCGATGACGGTTCGGCTGGCACCCCAGGACAGCACCCTGCACCTGGCGGTTCGGGACCACTCCCCGCGTCGGCCGACGTTCGCCGGGATATCCCCACCGAACCGGGTGGGCGGCCGGGGCCTGCTGCTGATCGACACGGTGACCCGCCGCTGGGGCAGCAGCGCCGTACCGGACGGCAAGGTCGTCTGGTGCGTGCTGCACCCGGACGACGAGGCCGCCTGACGGCGCTTTCGCCGTCGCCGCCCGGTTCGGCGGCGTACCGCCGAAGGTCGTCCGGTTATGGCGGCAGGGCAGCGGGTAGTGATCAGACATGCGCGACAACGAGTACCCGACCCCCGTGTCCGACACCGAGGCGCAAGGGCTGCCCGACACCGCCGATGACGACTCGACCGCCAACGACGACGTCCTCACCGGGCGCGAGGCGGACGGCCCGGACCCGGCCCAACTGCCCGGCGATCGGACGCCGGTGGCGGTGGACCGGTTCGGCACGACCGCCGAGGAGCAGCTCGACGGTGAGTCGTTGGACTACAAGCTCGACCGCGAGGTCTACGAGCGCCCGGCGGACGACCCGCTGGCCGGCACCATCGACCCGAAGATCGCCTTCGAGGCGGACAACCTGGAAGCCGCGGCGGAGGCTCAGCTGGACGCCGACGTGATGGATCCCGGGCCGACCTCGGACCCGAACTCACCGGTCTCCCTCTACGACCACGGTCAGCTCGGCACTGTGGCCGACGCCACGGTGGGCCGGCTGGTGGAACCGGACGAGGGGTCGCACACCGACCAGGAGACCGATTCGGTGGCGTACGACGCCGGATCGGCCGGGGGCGGAGCGACCGCCGAGGAGCTGGCCATCCACGAGACGGAGCCGCCGCGCTCGGTCTGACGTCCGCTCAGTCGTCCAGACCGCGTTCGATGGCGTACCGGGTCAGCTCGACCCGGTTGTGCAGTTGCAGCTTGCCCAGGGTGTTCTGCACGTGGTTCTGCACCGTGCGGTGCGACAGGCCGAGCCGCTGGGCGATCTGCTTGTACGACATCCCCTTCGCCACGAGCCGCAGCACCTCCGTCTCCCGTTCGGTGAGCTGGGGCGTAACGGGTTCGGCAGCGCCGGCCGGGCCGGTCCCCCGCCCCGGTCCGGCGGCCAGCCGGCGGTACTCGCCGAGCACCAGCCCGGCCAGGCCGGGGGTGAAGACCGCGTCGCCGGCCGCGGTGCGGTGCACCGCCTCCAGGAACTCGGCGGGCGCTGTCGACTTCACCAGGTAACCGGTGGCCCCGGCCTTGACCGCATCCAGCACGCTCTGCTGTTCGCCGCTGGCGCTGAGCATCAGCACGCGTACGGCGGGCAGTGCCGCGCGCAACCCCAGGATCACCTCGACGCCGGAGATGTCGGGTAGTTGCAGGTCGAGAACGACGACGTCGGGCCGGGCGGCGGCGGCCACCCGGATGGCCTGTCGTCCCTCGCCACTGGTCGCCACCACCAGGAAACCGGCCTCGGTCAGGTCCCGGGCGACGCCCTCCCGCCACATCGGATGGTCGTCCACCACCATCACCCGGATCGGGTTCACCGCGTTGACCTCGGCACGCTCAGCTCGATCTCGGTGCCCGCCTCGGGGGCGGACACGATCCGAACCGTGCCGCCCACGTCGGCCACCCGGCCCCGGATCGACTGGGTCACGCCGAGCCGACCCTGGGCGGCCGCCTCGTCCAGCCGACCGTCCGGGATGCCCGGCCCCTCGTCACGGATCGACACGGTCACCGTCGCCCCCTCGTCCTCGATCAGCACCCAGGCCCGCCCACCGGCGTGCCGCCCCACGTTGTCCAGTGCCGCGCCGGTCGCGGCCGCCAACTCTCCGGCCACCCGTCGGGGCAGCGGCACCGGGGTGGCCGGGGCGGAGAGCGCCACAGCCGCGGAGGCGTACCGGCCGAGCAGGGTCCGCAGGTCCACCGCCTCGCCGCCGTCCGGGAGGCTCGCGGCCGGGCCGGCGCCGGCGATCAGCGCCCGCAGGGCAACCTCCTGCTCGCCGGCCAGCCGGGCCAGCTCGCCGGCCTCCCCGGGCAGGTCCGCGCCGCGCCGCTGCACCAGCGCCAGCACCTGGAGCACCGAGTCGTGGATGTCCCGGGCCAGCCGCTCCCGCTCCCGGGTGGCGGCCTCCAGCTCCACCGCGCGCTGCAACCGCTCCTCGGCGCTCACCGCGAGCCGGGCCACGTGCCCGACCACCACTCCGGCGAGCAGCATCAGGATCACCCCGGTGAACGAGGACTGGCCGATCCGGTCCCGGGTGGCCAGGTCCGCGCCGGCGACCAGCAGCGCGGCGACAGTGCCCCGTCGCCGGCCACCTGAGACGGCCCAGGCCAGCACCGGGCCGGCCATCCAGGCCACCCCCAGGGTGGGTACGCCGTGGGTGAGCGCCGTCCGGCCGACCACCCACGGGGTGGCCAGCACGATGGCCATGACCACCCCGAGGTCGGCCAGCAGCAGCGGCCAGCGCCGCCAGGCCGGTCGGGCGTACCCGATCGCGGTCGCGCCGGTCCAGGCGATCATCAGCAGGATCAGGGCGCCGACGGCGTACGGGTGGGCGTACCGGTCGGCGTCGCGCACCGCGAGCGCGCAGACGTACGCCAGGGAGGCCAGCCTGAACACGGTGAGCGCACGCCACAGCGGCACCTCGAACCCACCCGGCGGCGACGGCATGGCGGTCAGGATGCCACAACCTGGCTGGCGCACGGCGAGCAGCGAGTGCGGTTCGGGAAACCCTGACGTACGGTGGAAAAGCCGCGAAATACTCCGAGATGCGCCGCCGGGACGGGCCCATGACGAACGCAGACCCGCACGCACGGCGTACGGTTGTGCCCATCGAACCTGCCCTCCTGATCGCCGAAGCCTTTGACCAGGCCCAGGTGACCGAGATTCGACACTCGGTCACCTCCTGCGCGCATGCCTCGGGTCTGAGCGGCCAACGGCTGGACGACTTCGTGCTCGCGATCAACGAATTGATCACCAACGCGGTGCGACACGGTGGCGGGCGCGGCTGGCTGCGGCTCTGGCACGAGTCGGGTGTGCTGGTCTGCGAGGTCGCCGACCACGGGCACGGGATCAGCCCGCAACGGCTGGGCGACCGCAGTCGGCCCGCCCCGGACACCGCCGGCGGCTGGGGCCTCTGGCTGGCCCGCGAGCTGACCGACGCGATGGAGGTCGTCACCGGCACCGCCGGCACCACCGTGCGCATCACCACGGGCCTCACCAACCACAGTCACACCCCGCGCTGACCCCCCCACGCGCCCCCTCTTCGCGCGATCTTGCACTTATTGTCCCGACGAATCGTCTAAAACCGCTCATTCTGACACAGAAGCTGCAAGATCGCGGGGGCAAGGAGCGGGGGCGGTTCAGGCGAAGAGGGCGGAGACGGACTCTCCGTTGTGGATCCGGCGCGTCGCCTCGGCAAGGGCGGGGGCCACCGACAGGACCTGCAACTTGGGGACCCGCTTGGCGGCCGGGATGGGCACCGTGTTGGTGCAGACGATCTCCAGGACGCCGTCCTGGTCGCTGAGCCGCTGCAACGCGTCTCCCGAGAAGAGGCCGTGCGTGCAGGCGAGCCGGATCGACCGGACCTTCAGGCCGCGCAGATGCTCCATCAGCTCGACCACCGTGCTGCCCTTGGCGATCTCGTCGTCCAGCACGATGACATCCCGGTCGGTCACGTCGCCGATCACCGCGCTGATCTTGACCAGGTCGTCGCTGAACCGCTGCTTCGCCCCGGCCGCGACCGGCGTGCCGAGCAGCCGGGCGAACGCCGCTGCCTCCTTGGCGTTGCCCAGGTCGGGCGAGACCACAACGGTGTTGCTGAGGTCGTAGCGCCGGAAGTGGGTGGCCAGCTCCCGCAGCGCGTGCAGGTGATCCACCGGGACGCTGAAGAAGCCGTGCACCTGCGGCGAGTGCAGGGTCATCGCGAGCACCCGGTCCGCCCCGGCCGAGGTGAGCAGGTCAGCGACGAGCCGCGCGCCGATCGAGATCCGTGGCGCATCCTTCTTGTCCGACCGGGCGTACGCGTAGTGCGGCAGCACCACGGTGATCCGACCGGCGGAGGCGCCCCGGGCGGCGTCGATCATCAGCAGCAGCTCGACCAGGTGCTCCTGCACCGGCGGCACCAACGGCTGGATCAGGAAGACGTCCCGCTCCCGGCAGTTGGCCTGCAACTGGACTTCCAGACAGTCGTTCGCGAACCGGGAGACCCGCACCGGGTGCAGCGGCACCCCCAGGTGGGCGCAGATCTCGGCAGCCAGGTCGGGATGGGCGGTTCCACTGAAAACTGCGATGTCGCGCACGTTCGCACATCGTAGGGGAAGCGGACGGCCGCCGACGGCGGCGGGCCGGAACCCGCCGTGACGCCTGTCGCGCCGCGCCGCCGTCCGGGTACGGTGCTGCGGTGACCCCCCAGTACGTCGCCGCCATCGACCAGGGCACCACCTCTTCGCGGTGCATCGTCTTCGACCGGGCCGGGGACATCGTCGCCGTGGCCCAGCGCGAGCACCGGCAGATCTTCCCTCGACCGGGGTGGGTGGAGCACGACGCCGAGGAGATCTGGGACAACGTCGAGCAGGTGGTCGCCGAGGCGCTGCGGGCCGCCGGCACCGACGCGTCCGGGCTGGCCGCCGTCGGCATCACCAACCAGCGGGAGACCACAGTCGTCTGGGACCGGGCCACCGGCCGCCCGGTGGCCAACGCCATCGTCTGGCAGGACACCCGGACCGGGCCGCTGCTGCGCGAGCTCGCCTCGGCGTACGGCGAGGAGCGGTTCCGGGCCCGCACGGGCCTGCCGCTGGCCACCTATTTCGCCGGGCCGAAGCTGCGCTGGCTGCTCGACGAGGTCGACGGCCTGCGCGAGCGCGCCGAGCGCGGCGAGGTGCTCTTCGGCACCATGGACAGCTGGCTGATCTGGAAGCTGACCGGCGAGCACGTCACCGACGTGACAAACGCCAGCCGGACCATGCTGATGGACCTCACGACTTTGGACTGGGCCCCGGAGCTGCTGGACGCGATGGGTGTTCCGGCGGCGATGCTGCCGGAGATCCGCTGCTCCGCCGAGGTGTACGGCACGGCTGGCGGGGTGCTCGCCGGGGTGCCGGTGGCGAGTGCGCTCGGCGACCAGCAGGCCGCCCTGTTCGGGCAGACCTGCTTCCAGCCGGGTGAGGCGAAATGCACCTACGGCACCGGCAGCTTTTTGCTGCTCAACACCGGCGCCAGCCCGGTCCCGTCGACGCACGGCCTGCTCACCACTGTCGCCTACCGGATCAAGGACCAACCACCGGCGTACGCCCTCGAAGGCGCCATCGCGGTCACCGGCTCGCTGGTGCAGTGGCTGCGGGACAACCTCGGGCTGATCTCCACGGCCGCCGAGGTGGAGGAGTTGGCCCGCACCGTGGACGACAACGGCGGCTGCTACGTGGTGCCGGCGTTCTCGGGACTGTTCGCCCCGCACTGGCGCAGCGACGCCCGCGGGGTGATCGCCGGCCTGACCGGTTACATCACCAAGGGGCACCTGGCGCGTGCGGTGCTGGAGGCGTCGGCGTGGCAGACCCGCGAGGTGGTCGACGCGATGAACGCCGACTCGGATGTGGCACTGCGCCGTCTCCGGGTGGATGGCGGGATGACCGCGAACGGCCTGCTCATGCAGTTCCTCGCCGATGTGCTCGACGTGCCGGTGGTCCGTTCCCGGATCACCGAGACCACCTGCCTGGGCGCCGCGTACGCGGCCGGTCTGGCGGTCGGCTTCTGGCCGGACCTGGCCACCCTGCGGGCGCAGTGGCGCTCCGACGCGCAGTGGGAGCCGGCCATGGCCCCGCAGCTGCGCGAGAAGGAGCTGCGCCAGTGGCGCAAGGCCGTGCAGCGCACCCTCGACTGGGTGGAGTGACCGCCGCTGCGGCGGTCACTCCCAGCGGTTGCCGGTGAGCTTCTCGTAGACGTCGATGTAGCGAGCCCGGGTCGCCTCGACCACCTCGGCCGGCATGTCCGGGGCGGGGGCCTGCTTGTTCCAGCCGCTGCCGGTGGCCCAGTCCCGCACGTACTGCTTGTCGTAGGAGAACTGCACCCGGCCCGGCTGGTACGACTCGGCGGGCCAGAACCGCGACGAGTCGGAGGTGAGCAGTTCGTCGGCGAGGACCAGGGTGCCGTCCGGTGCCCAACCCAGCTCGAGCTTGGTGTCGGCGATCAGGATGCCCCGGTCGGCGGCCAGCTCGGCGCCGCGCCGGTAGATGTCGAGGGTGATCTGCCGCAGCCGCTCGGCGGTGGCCTGACCCACCTTGTCCACCACGTCGTCGTACGTGATCGGTTCGTCGTGCTGTCCCATCGGCGCCTTGCTCGACGGTGTGAAGATCGGCTCGGGCAGGATCGACGCCTCGCCCAGCCCTCGCGGCAGTGGTACGCCGGAGACCGCGCCGGTCTGCTCGTACTCCCGCAGGCCGCCGCCGGTCAGGTAACCGCGAGCGACGCACTCGACCGGAACCATGTCCAGCCGCTGGCAGCGGATGGCCCGCCCGGCGAACTCGGCGGGCACGTCGGTGGCCGAGATGACGTGGTTCGGCACGAGGTCGGCGAGCTGCTCGAACCACCAGAGCGAGAGCGCGGTGAGCAGGCGACCCTTGTCCGGGATCGGCGTCGGCAGCGCCACGTCGTAGATCGAGATGCGATCCGAGGCCACCAGGATCAGGTCGTCGCCGTCGGCGTAGACGTCCCGGACCTTGCCCGAGTGCAGAAGTTCCACGCGCCCTAGTACACCACGCGACAGTGGAACGGCCTGATTCGACCACCCAGCCGAGGGTGACCGGACGGACGTTGACACCTTCGTGCGCTGCCTGCGTGAATGGTCCGACCGCCACCCCCGTAGGTCCAGGAGAGCCCCGTGCCCGTTGTTCGACCCCCGCTCGACCGCCTCGGTGCCGACCCGGGCCGGCGCCGACTGCTCGGCGCGCTGCTCGGCGCACCTCTGCTCGCGTCCGGCGGGCTGGCGGGGTGCACCGACGGCGCCGCCACCTCGACCCAGGACGGGCCCGTCGAGCTGTCGGTCTTCTGGTGGGGTGGCACCAAGCGGGCCGAGCTCACCGAGAAGGCGCTGCGGCTCTACTCGGATCGCAACCCCCGGGTCACCTTCCGGGTCACCTGGCAGGGTGCCGACGGCTACTACGACCGACTGGCCACCCAGGCGGGCGGCGGCAACGTACCGGATCTGATCCAGATCGACGACGCCATGTTGACCGAGTACACCCAACGTCAGGTCATCCTCGACCTCACCGACCACCACCTGGATCTTCGGGGCCTGCCGGAGGGTCTGATCCGCTACGGCACGGTGGAGGGGCGGACGATGGCGGTGGCCGCCGGGCAGACCCACGCCGTGGTGGTGTTCAACCGGGACCTGCTGCGGGAGCTGGAGATGCCGGAGCCCCGCGCAGGGATGACCTGGGCCGACTACATCTCCTGGGCCACGCAGGTCACCGAGGCCAGCGACCGCCGGGTGGCCGGCACCATGGACGGGTCGGGCGACTACCGGGCGCTCTGGCTCTGGCTGCGGTCGCAGGGCGGCGAGTTCTACCGGGGCAACCAGCTCGGCTTCGGCGCGGACGAGCTGATCGCGTGGTTCGAGTTGTGGCAGCGGGCCCGCCGGGGCCGAGCCACGCCGAGCGCGGCCCTGGTCGAGCAGGCCGACAGCGGCGAGCCGGCCCGGCAACTCGTGGTGAACGGGGTGACGGCGGCGTCCTTCGCCTGGTCGCACCAGCTACCGGAGCTGCAACGACTCACCGAGTCCGAGTTGGGCATCGTCGGCATTCCCGGCCCGCCGGGGGCCCAGTGGGCGCGAGCGTCGATGTACTGGGCGGCGTTTCGGGGCACCCGCCACCCGGACGCGGTCGCCGACGTGATCAACTTTCTGACCACCAATGGTGAGGTTGGCGCCGTTCTCGGCCACGAGCGGGGGCTGAACGCCAGTGCCCAGGTCCGCCGCTACGTTGAGGGCAGCATCACCGACCCGGCGCAGCGACGTGCCGCCGAGTTCGGCGCCAGCATCGCCGACCTGCTCGGGCCTGCACCGGCGCCGCCGCCCAAGGGGCACGCCAAGGTGCGCACCCTGCTGGTCACCGCCGCGGAGCGCATCCGCGTCAAGCGCGACGGCACCCGCGAGGCCACCGCGCGCTTCCTGTCCCAGGCCATCGCGGCCCTGGCGGTGTGAGCACCGGCGGCCGGCACGGAGCCGGCCGCTGGTGACCCGTCGACGCCTCGGGCCCGGTCAGCGCGGCGGGCCACCCCGGCGGTTGCGCATCAGACGCAACACCAGGAACACGACGATCGCGACCACCACCAGGCAGCAGAGCAGCGGGAGCACCCCGAAGCCACTGCGGCCTCGCCGCCGGGCGGCCTCGACCACGAGTTCGCCGGTGCCCGTGGACGCCCAGGCCGCGACGGGCACGAACACCGCCAGTACGACCGCACCGAAGACCGCGCTCAGGCGGCCCCACCACTTACCGAATGAAGACATGTGCCCATCCTCGCCGAAGGGCGCAACCTCGGCACGTCGGTCCACGCCGAATCACGGGACCGGATCGTCCGGAAGCTCTCCGGCCGGGGCGCAACGCGCTCGCAACGTCCCGGCAAAGATGATGATCTTTACATGAATCTCTCGAGGTGATCGGATTCGCCTCATGCTCAACTCTGTAGACAGTGCGCGGATCTCTCGCACCCGAAGATCTGCGGCGGCAGCGGTCGGCGTCACCCTCGTCGCCGCTCTCCTCACCCCCACGGCGGCGCACGGCGCCCCACCGCCCCCACCGCCGCCGACGAGACCCGCTCCGAGCGGCGACGCGGACCGCACACCCGTCACGGTCACGCTGATCACCGGCGACCGGGTGACGGTGACCCCGGGCGTCCACGGCGCAACCGGATCGGTGGATGTCAAGCGCGCCCCGGGCGCCACCGGCTCCGTACGCGTCTCCACTGAGGGCCGGGACACCTACGTGTACCCGGACGAGGCGTTGCCGTACCTCGCCACCGGTCGACTCGACAAGCAGCTGTTCGACGTCACCCAGCTCATCGCCCAGGGCTACGACGACGCTCGGACCGCTGAACTCCCCCTGATCGTCACCCGCACGACGGGTGCGGCGAAGCTCAGGGCCGGCACCACGCTGCCGGGCGCGCGGACCACGCTGGAGCTTCCCTCCGTCCGTGGTGAGGCGATCCGCACCCGCCGATCGCAGGCAGCGGACTTCTGGTCGGCCCTCACCGATGGACAGTCGCCGACCGGCCGCAGCGCCGCCACCCCGGCACCCTCCTTCGCGGCCGGCGTCGACAGGGTGTGGCTCGACGGCAAGGCGAAGGCCACCCTGGCCGACACCACCGCCCAGATCGGCGCGCCCGCGGCGTGGGCCGCGGGTGGCACCGGCAGCGGTGTCCGGGTCGCCGTCCTGGACAGCGGGGTGGACACCACCCACCCGGATCTCGCCGACCAGGTGGTGGCCTCCCGGAGCTTCATCCCCGGCCAGGACGTGATCGACCGGAACGGGCACGGCACCCACACCGCCTCCACCGTCGCCGGGACGGGCGCCGCCTCCGGCGGCAGGGAACGGGGCGTGGCCCCCGACGCCGACCTGGTGATCGGCAAGGTCCTCGACGAGTACGGCAGCGGGTCCATCTCGGGGATCATCGCGGGCATGGAGTGGGCGGCGCGGGCCGAGCACGCCAGAGTGATCAACATGAGCCTCGGCGTGAGCGCCTGGCACACCCAGGACGACCCGTTGAGCCAGGCCGTCAACCAGCTGACCGCCGAGACGGGCGCGCTCTTCGTCGTGGCCGCCGGCAACAGCGGACCAGACCCGTACACCCTCGGTGCGCCGGGCACCGCGGACGCCGCGCTGACCATCGGCGCGGTGGACACCTCCGACCACCTGGCGGGTTTCTCCAGCGTCGGACCCCGAATGAACGACGAGGCCCTCAAGCCGGACATGACCGCTCCCGGGGTGGATGTGCTGGCGGCACGCTCGCAGCACATCTCCTGGGGTGAGGGCTACTACTACACCGACAGTGGCACCTCGATGGCAGCGCCGCACGTCGCCGGGGCGGCCGCCCTGCTGGTGCAGAAGCACCCGACGTGGAGCGCGCGGCAGATCAAGGACGCCCTGATGAGCACCAGCGTCCGCACGCCCGACTACGACGCCTACCAGGGCGGCAGCGGTCGGTTGAACGTCGCCGCCGCCTACCACCAGGACCAGGTCGTCGCGTCCGGGTCGGTGGACGCCGGACTCGTCGGCTGGGGCAGCACACCACAGCCGATCAAGCGGACGATCACCTACACCAACACCACTGACAGCCCGATCGCGTTGGAGCTCTCCGTCGACCACGGCACCTCCCCCGCGCAGACGTTCACGGCAACCGCCGACCGCGTCACGGTGCCCGCCCGGGCCAGCGCGACTGTCGACGTCGTGGTGGCCCCGGCCGGCCTTCCCACCGGCAGGTACTCCGCCCAGGTCACGGCCCGCTTCGCCGCCGGCGAGGTGCACACCGCCGTCGGGGTCGCCGTCGAGTCCAGGAAGTACGACCTCACCATCCACCTGAAGGACCGCGCCGGCCGGCCCATGAGCGGCGAGGTCGAGGTCGTCAACGCCGAGACCGGCTCCGCCTTCATGTGGGTGCCGGACGGAAAGCTCACCGCCCGCCTGGCGCCCGGCTCCTACACCGTCGTCACGGCGGCGGACGTGGAGGGTCTGCGCGGGCCCCGCTCCCTCGGGCTCGCGATGCTGACCGCTCCCGAGGTCGACCTGACCACCAACCGGGTCGTGGAACTCGACGCCGCGCGAGCCCGCCAGGTGAAGGTGGCGACACCCCAGCCGACCGCCGTCGTCAACAGCAGAATCGACGTCTACCGCTCCTTCACCTCGAGCGAACCGACACCCGCCGACTGGAGCGCCCTCCGCGAGACGTTCTGGCCGGGCGCCGCCTACGACAGCCTGTGGGCCCTGCCGACCAGGGACAAGGTGCGCAGGGGCAGCTTCGTCTTCACCACCCGGATCCGCGCCGAGCAGACGCCGCTGGCGATCAGCTATCACGGCCGGCACCTCAGCGACCCGCTCGCGCAGCCCGGTTCCCCGCCGCTGCCCGACGGCACCTCGCGTCTGGACGCCGTCTTCGCGGGCGTCGGCGGCGCCGCCGACTACGCCGGCGTCTCCGCCCGCGGCAGGGCCGTGGTCGTCCGCGCCAACGACTCGGTGACCCCCGCGGACCAGGCAGCGGCGGCGCACACCGCCGGTGCGGCGATGCTCGTCGTGGTCAACGACCGGGCGGGCCGCAGGAGCGACTGGTACGGCAACCCCGACGCCGTGACGACCGGACCGATCCCGGTTGCCTCGGTGACCATGGACGAGGGCGAGGCGTTGATCCAGAAGATCACCGCCGCGGGCCGCAACCCGGTACGACTGGTAGTGGTCGCCCACCCCAGGGCGAAGTACCTGTACGACCTGGTGGATTACCACAGTGGCGGGGTGCCGAAGGACCCGTCCGCCAAGACCGACCCGCGCAACCTCGCCCGGATCGATCTCACCTTCTCCCCGCCCCCGGGGAAGCAGTCCAGCGAGACCCGAATGGACTTCCCGCCGTACGAGTACGCGGCGGCGCGGCCGTTCCCGTTCGAGCCGGTCGAGCCGGGGCAGCGTACCGACTGGGTCTCCGCGGGTGGCGGCATCAAGTGGATGCAGTACGCCGACGTCGCCGACTGGGCGCGGTCCAACACGGAGGCCATCGCGTACCGGCCGGGCAGCGTGCAGAAGGACCGCTGGTTCGGGCCCATCACCCGGCCACGGCTGCTCAGCACCGAGATCCCGTTCCGTGGTGAGACCGCCATGAGCGCCTACATCCAGGGGTTCGGCGACGCGGGCGCCGCCCACAGCGGCGGGGCCAGCATGTCGCAGATCGCCACGTTCTATCAGGGCGACAAGCAGCTGACCCAGTTCGACGGCTGGCCGGAGGTCGGCGCGGGTGACCTGTCGCCGGAGAAGCTGCCGTACCGACTGGTCGTCGAGACCACTGGCAAGCCCGAGTTCAGCCCGTACTCGACCGCCACGCACACCGAGTGGAGCTTCGTCTCCGGCGGCAGCACCGAGGTGCAGGCCATCCCGCTGGTCCAACTGGACTACGGAACCGACGTGGACTTCGCGGGTCGGTCGAAGCGCCGAACCGACTTCTCGATCACGCCAGTGGTGGTGGGCAGCACCGCGGCTCGGGACGCCGTGTCGTCACTCCAGTTGGAGATCTCCTACGACGACGGGGTGAGCTGGCAGCGGCAGGACCTGCGGGAGAAGAAGGGCACCTGGCAGGCGTCGCTGAACGCGCCGCACCTTGCCGACTTCGTGTCGATCCGGGTCACCGCCAAGCAGCGCAACGGTGGCGGTGTCACCCAGACCATCACCCGGGCCTTCGGCCTGCGGTAGCCCCCCCCCCCGGGGCCGGTGCCGACGAGGTGCCGGCCCTCCGGGGCCCATCATTGCGACAGCGGCGCCAAACAAGTCCGGCCCCCACAGTTTGGGGGCCGGACTCATATCACTTTCAGTGGTAGCGGGGACAGGATTTGAACCTGCGACCTCTGGGTTATGAGCCCAGCGAGCTACCGAGCTGCTCCACCCCGCGTCGACTGGTTAAGACTAACTCACCCGTTCTGGACGATGATCAGTGGGGTCTCCATCCCCTGTGGCCGGCACCCCGGAATGCCGAAAGCCCGCCTCCGGCAAACCGGAGACGGGCTTTGAACTGGTGTTTCTCTCGTAGCGGGGACAGGATTTGAACCTGCGACCTCTGGGTTATGAGCCCAGCGAGCTACCGAGCTGCTCCACCCCGCGTCGGCTCGATAACCGTAGCGCACCGACCCGGGACACCGCAAAGCGACTGCGATACCGCCGACACGGACAGCTCTGACCTGGGCATTGTCAGTCGAGCCAGTTCTCGATCGCCGCGACCGCCCGTCGACTGTCAGCGTCGACCTGGGACCGAACGACCGCCGTGTGCTCCCAACCCTGCTCCCAGAGCACTGTCACCACGTCACCGACCCGGACCACCCGGACCAGCCGAATCTCCTCCGTACCCGGTTCGCCCATCCCGTCCGGCATCGGGGCTCGCATCTCGAACAGCACCGACTCGTCCCCGTACACCCCCGAGGCCAGCAGCCGCTGTCGCCACGTCCTGCTGTCGTCGGGCAGCTTCTGGTCGGGGCAGCCGCGCACGGCCTGCCGCAGATCCCGCAACGCGTCGTCGGCGCGGCCTGGCCGGTAGATGGTGATGGTGTGCCGGTAGCTGCCGTCCGGCACGTGCCCCGTCGGCGTTTCCGACAACTTGTAGGCCAGGTAGCGGCCACGGCGTTGGACCATGGCCGAGTCGCTGGACAGGCGCGTCCCGCACAGCGTCGGCAGTGCCGGACCGTCCCCCGAAGATTCCAGCCCGGTCCGGTTCTGGGCCGCCAGCACGAAGAAGGCACGGTCCGGGATCGATGTGGGCGGCCGAGGTGCCGCCGGTCCGGTGGCCGGCTGCGACGGCGTACCGCTCGTGGTGGTCCGCGACGGCGGCGGGGACGAGAGTGTCGACGCCGGGGTCGGCGTGGGTGACGGCCCGGACGTCGCGGTCGCCCCGGTCGGCACCGGGCCAGGGGTGTCGGCGGGCGGCGGCAGCGGCGCGGAGCCGTCCGCCGGGTACGCCAGTCGGCCACCGACGGCCACCCCGCCCACGAGCAGCGCCACCGCGAGCGTCGAGCCGGCTATCCGGGCTCGGGCCCGCCGGTCGGCGAGCCGCCGAAGCGACTCGGGATGGGTCAGCTCCTGCCCGTCCGCGACGGTGCTGAGCGACCGGTACAGGTCAGAGAGTTCAACTGACATCGTTCGCCTCCAACTCCACGGCGCAGAGGTCGGGCAGCAGCGCGGCCAGCCGGGACCGGCCTCGGGACAGCCAGGACTTCACTGTGCCGACCGGGACGTCGATCTCCCGGGCGATCTCCTCGACGGACATGTCGAAGAGGTAGTGCAGGGCCAGCGCCTGCCGGTGCGTGGCGGGCAGCTGCCGGAGCGCCCCGACCAGGAGCACCCCGTCCTCACTGGGTGGGGGTGCGACCGCTGGTGGTCCGGTACGGCTCAGCACCACCCGCCAACGGTGCAGACGCCGCCAGCGGTCCGTCGCCAGCCGGGCCACCACGAGCCGTAGCCACGCCTCCGGCGCCGGATGCGACGACAGTCGCCCCCACTGCCGCCAGGCCCGGGTGTACGCCTCCTGCACCAGGTCCTGCGCCTCGCTGTGGTCGCCGGCGACCGCATAGCCGTACCGCAGCGTCCGCCGGGCGGTGCTGCGGTAGAAGTCATCGAAGCTCTGCGCGTCCCGCACGGCCGACCCCCCTCGTTCCCACCCCGTCGCAAGGAGGACGGCGGACCGGCGTCGCAGGTTGCGGTGGTGGAGGGTGCTGTCGGCGACGTGACAGATGCGCACAGATCAGGACATGGCCGAGCCCCCGCCGTTCGGACCTGATGTGGTCCGAGCGACGGGGGCTCGGGGAGGAACTGCGCGCGGTGGCGGGTCAGCCGCCGGCACTCGGGCTGGCACCCGGCGCACCAGCGGCCTGCTGCGCCTGCTGGAACGCGGTGAGCGCCTCGTCGAGGGCCTTCAGCGCCCGCCCGTACCGCTCGAAGTCGCCGGACGTCTGCGCGGCCCGGACCTCGGTGATCGCGGTCTGCACCCGGTCCGCGGCGGCGGCCAGGTCACCGGTCGGCGGTGGGGTGCCGGGGCTCGGGGTCGCCGTCGGTGCTGGCGTCGCCGTGCCCGAAGGCGTCGGCGTGGGCGTCGTCGGGTTACCCCCGGTCGTCGGCGGCGGCGACGTGCCCTGCCCGGCCTTCTTACCCTGCTCGACCAACTGCTTGATGCCGTCGTTGATGTTGTCGGCGAGCGCCACGAAGGAGCCACCGTCACCGTACGAGAGCAGCACCTTCTGCAACAGCGGGTACGCGTCCTGCTGGTTGCTCTTCACGTAGACCGGCTCGACGTAGAGCATCCCGTCGGCGAAGGGCAACGAGAGCAGGTTGCCGTACTGCACCTGCGCCTGGTTGCTGGAGAGCAGGTTGAGCTGCTGACGGATGTTCGCGTTGTTGGTCATCTGCTGGTGCACCTGCACCGGGCCGGAGATCCGGGTCTGATCCGGCAACTCCAGCACCTCCAGGCGGGGCTTCCCCTCGACGTACGACCCGGAGATCAGCGCGGCGAGGTTCTGCCGGCCGTTCGGGGTGACCGCCGAGGTGAGCTGGAACCGCGGGCTCTCCTGCCCCGGGAACTGGGTGAACAGGTAGTACGGAGGCTGCTTCTGGCCGCTGTCCGGGGCGTCCGGCACGTTGGGCACCTGCCAGAAGTCCTGTGCGGAGTAGAAGTCACCCGGGTTGGTCACGTGGAACTTGGTGAGCAGGTTGCGCTGCACCTTGAACATGTCCGCCGGGTAACGCAGGTGCTCGGTCAGCTCGACCGGGATCTCCGCCTTCGGCAGCACCAGGTCACCACCGAACGCCTTGTTCCACGCCTTGAGCACCGGGTCGGTGTCGTCGTACTCGTAGAGCTTCACAGTGCCGTCGTACGCGTCGACGGTGGCCTTCACCGAGTTGCGCATGTAGTTGACGTCCTCCCGGGCCAGCTGGAAGGTGCCCCGGTTCGTCAACTCGTCGGTGGTCTCGGTCTGCAGGTTGACCTTCTCCGCGTACGGGTAGGAGGCCGCCGTGGTGTAGCCGTCCACGATCCACTGCACCCGACCGTCGACCACCGCCGGGTACGGGTCGCCGTCCAGGGTGAGGAACGGCGCGACCTTCTCCACCCGGTCGCGCGGGTTACGCACGTACAGCAGCTTGGAGTCCTTGTTGACCGCCTCGGAGAGCAGGAAGTTCGACTCCTGCTCCTTGATGGCGTACAGGAGTCGCCGGGTGAAGGAGCCGATCTCGACGCCGCCCTCACCGGTGTAGGTGTAGGACTCGCCGCCACCGTCGCCGACCGGACGGTCGAACTCGGCCTTCCTGTTCGGGTCGGCCTGGCCGACGATGGCGTAGTCATCGGCCGCCATCCGCTCGCCGTAGTAGATGCGCGGCTGCTTGGCCGTGATCTGCTCGGTCTGCGAGGAGCACGCCTCCTGGGCCTTCTCGCCGAGGAAGCCGGAGACGAAGAACGGCTGCCCGCCACAGACCACCTGGTTGGCCGGCGCGGCCACCAGCCCGTACCCGTGGGTGTAGACGGTGTGCCTGTTGATCCAGGTGTTCTGCTGGTCGGTCAGCTCGCCGTAGTTGATCTCCCGGACGCCGACCACGTAGTCGGAGACCTTGCCGTTCACCCCGTACCTGTCGATGTCCAGCTTCGGGCCGAAGTCGTAGAAGCCACGCACCTGCTGGAGCTGGGTGTACGTCTCGCTGACCAACTGCGGGTCGAGCAGTCGCACGTTCGACACCACCGAGGTGTCGGTGGCCAGGTTCGCCGGTGGGGTGAGGTTGTTCGCCGCGTACGGGGTCGTCTCGGTGGCCCCCAACCCGAACGCCGCACGCGTCGCGTCGATGCTCCGCTGGATGTACGGCGCTTCCTTGTCCTTGGCGCTCGGCTTGACCTCGAAGGTCTGCACCGCCCAGGGGTAGATGCCGCCGATGGCCACCGCGGACACGCCGAGCAGTGCCAGCGAGATCCCCGGCCAGACCAGGTTCCGCATCCAGGCGTTGGAGAACACGAGGATCGCTATCGCCACCACGATCGAGATGTAGGCGAGGATCTCCTTCGCCGGCAGCAACGCGTTGACGTCGGCGTAGCCGGCGCCGTACAACTTGGCGCCCTCGTTGTACTCCAGCAGCATGGCCCGCCGGTCCAACACGTACGCGATCGCCTTCAACAGCACGAAGACCGCGACCAGGGTGCTCAGGTGGGCGCGGGCCGCGTTGCTCATCCGGTCGCCGACGCCCTGCAGGCGGACCCCGCCGAAGAGGTAGTGCACCGCCAGCGCGCCGATCACGGCCAGCACCACAGCGGTGAAGGCGACCCCGAGCAGGTAACGCCAGAACGGCAGTTGGAAGACGTAGAAGCCGATGTCGACCCCGAACTCCGGGTCCTTGATGCCGAAGTCACCGCCGTTGCGGAAGAGCAGCCACTGGTTCCACCGGTTCTGCGCGGAGAGACCGGCGAAGAGCCCGACCACCGCGGCGGTCAGCGAGATCCAGGTGCCGAGACGCGGGCTGAGCACCATCCGGTAGCGCTCCAGGGTCGCCTGCTCCACCGAGTGCGGACGCAGTCGCGGGCGCAACCGGTAGGCCAGCCACAGGTTGCCACCGACGATCAGCGCCATGCCGAGGCCGATGGCGAGGAAGAGCACCAGCCGGGTGAGCAGGACGCCGGTGAAGACCTCGGTGTAGCGGACCTCGTCGAACCAGAGCCAGTCGGTCCACGCCTGGACACCCCAGCCAAGCAGGGTGAAGAGCACGAACACCCCGACCAGGACCGCGATGGTGACGCGCCCGCGCCGGCTCATCCTCGGGAGGGGGCTGCTGCTTCGCATGACCACTGTTGGCTCCGCACGCTCGATATGATCGGCTCCGACCAGGCACCCAGAGTACGGGGTGTTCCTGAGCGTGTCGGGGCACGGTCACACCGGTCAGCAACGCGTCGGCTGACCACCCGCGCGCAACGTCTCCAGGGCGGTCATCGCCTCGTCCAACGAGCCCACCCGCAACAGCGGCAGATCGGGCTGCGGATTGCGGACCGCCTCGGCGCAGTTGTCCGCCGGCACCAGGAAGACCTTCGCCCCGGCGCGCTTGGCGCCGACCAGCTTCTGGGCGATCCCGCCGATCGGGCCGACGGCGCCCTCGTCGTCGATGGTGCCGGTGCCGGCAATGATCTGGCCGCCGGTGAGGTCGGCCGGGGTCAACTTGTCCACGATCCCCAGGGCGAACATCAGACCGGCGCTCGGCCCACCGATGTCCCCCAGGTCGATGCCGAGCGTGAACGGGTGCGGCTGCTGCTGATCGATTTCGACACCGATCCGCGGTCGGCCGTCCTGCTCCTGACTGGTCACGGTCGCGGTGGCCGGCACGCCGTCACGGGTGTAGCCGATGGTCAACGCCGTGCCCGCCGGCTTGGCCCGGACCAGCTCGGTGACCTTCGCGGCCACCGGCACCGGCTGGCCGTCCACCGAAGTGATCACATCGCCGGCCTTCAGCGCCCCGGCCGCCGGGCCGTCCCCGGCCACCGTCTTGATCACCACCTGCACCGGAAAGCCCAGCTCCCGCAGCGCGGCGGTCTCCGCGCTGGTCTGCGACGCCTTGAAGTCCTCGGCGTTGCGCTGCTCGACCTGCTCCGTCGACTCCCCCGGCGGGTAGACCAGCTCACGCGGCACCACCGCCTCGTCGTCGGAGAACCAGCCCGCGATCGCCCCCCGCAACCGCACCGTGGGCTGCACCCCCACCGTGGTCAGCCGCAACTGGCCGGCCGAGGTCGAGGTCTCCCGACCGGAGACCTGGATGACCTCCTTACCGTCGGTCGTACCGAGGGTGTTGACCGTCGGCCCTGGGCCCAGCACCACGTACGGAATCGGCACCCGGAGCACCCCGATGCTCAGCAGGGCGGTGAACAGGGCACCGAGCAGGACCGTCAGGCCACGACGTCTCATGCCGCAGAGCGTACCGACCGGCTGCGGGTCACCCGCCGGATGCGCCGCGCGACTTCGCCCTCAGCGCAACGCCAGCGGCGGCTACCTGGGGCGCGGTCCGCGTACCGTAGATGTCGTGCCTGATATTCCGTTCGGTTTCGCGCTCCCGGGTGGGCAACCACCAGACCCCAACGATCCCGCGCAGATGCAGCAGTTCATGTCGCAGTTGCAGCACCTGCTCTCCGCGCCGGGCAGCGGGCCGGTCAACTGGGACCTGGCCCGGCAGGTAGCAGCCAGCCAGCTCGCGGCCGCCGGTGACCCGGCGGTGTCGATGTACGAGCGCAACGCGGTCGAGGAGGCGCTGCGCCTCGCCGACCTGTGGTTGGAGCCCGCCTCGGCGTGGCCCTCCGGCATCCAGAACCCCGTTGCGTGGAACCGCAACGAGTGGATCTTCAAGACGCTGGACGTGTGGCGCAAGCTGTGCGACCCCGTCGCCAGCCGGATGGTCGGTGCGATGGGCGACCTGGTGCCACCGGAGGCGCGCGCCCAGCTCGGCCCGATGCAGTCGATGGTGGCCTCCCTCGGCGGCGCGCTCTTCGGTGGCCAGCTGGGCCAGGCTCTCGGTTCGCTCGCCGCGGAGGTGCTCTCCGCCGGCGACATCGGGCTGCCGCTCGGCCCGGCCGGCACGGCCGCGCTGATCCCGGCCAACATCCGGGCGTACGGCGAGGGCCTGGAACTTCCCGAGGACGAGGTCCGCCTCTACGTGGCGCTGCGCGAGGCCGCCCACCAGCGGCTGTTCCAGCACGTCCCGTGGCTGCGTGGGCATGTGCTCAGCGCGGTCGAGATGTACGCCTCGGGCATCCGGGTCAACCGGGAGGCGATCGAGGAGGCGATGGGTCGGGTCGACCCGACCGACCCCGAGTCGATGCAGGCGATCGCCCTGGAGGGCATCTTCACCCCGGAGGACACCCCGGCGCAGAAGGCCTCACTGGCGCGCCTGGAGACCGCACTCGCCCTGGTCGAGGGCTGGGTGTGCCACGTCGTCGACAGCGCCGCCAGCGACCGGCTGCCCAACGTCGTCCGGCTGGGCGAGGCGTTCCGCCGTCGCCGGGCCGCCGGCGGTCCCGCCGAGCAGACCTTCGCCGCGCTGGTCGGTCTGGAACTGCGCCCCCGCCGACTTCGCGAGGCCGCGGCGCTCTGGGCCGCGCTCACCCAGCACCGTGGCATCGAGGGCCGCGACGCCGTCTGGGGCCACCCGGACCTGCTCCCGTCGGACGACGACTTCGCCGACCCGGTCGCCTTCGCGATGAACGACATGGACCTCAGCGAGCTGGACAGCTTCGACTTCACCGCCCCCGGCGGGGTGGAGGAGAAGGCCCCCGGCCAGTTGCATCAGCCCGGTCCGTCGGGTCAGTCGGGGCAGCCCGGTCCGTCCGACGAGACCGACGGCGAGGGCGACACCAAGTCCTGACGCCCGCACGACGACGGCCTGCGCCGCGGGTGCCCGCAGATCGGCAGCGGGCACCCGAGGCGCGTTCGGCGGTGCCGACGGTTCAGATGGGTCGGCCCGACCCGGAGAGCAGGGCGCGGGTCGCTTCCCAGCCCTCGAAGGCCGGGTCCAGCGTGGCCAGGTCAGCCGGACCGCGCAGTCGTCGCCAACCCGTGGTGACCGCCACGTCACCCGGGCGCGGGGCGTTGGCACGCGCCTCAGCCGGCGTCGCCGTGTCCAGCTCCAGCGTCGGCAGCCAGTCCGGCGCGGGCAGTCGTACCGCGACCCCGAGCAGACCCGGGCCGCCGCCCTCGACCGGGGCCACCGCGACCGGCCGGCTGGTGAGTGGGCGGAGCAGCTTGCCGACGGTCAGGGCGGGCAGGTCAGGCACGTCACTGACCAGCACGGCCGCTTGGTCGTACCCCTCCAGCGCGGCGAACACGGCGTTCGGCGTCGGCTCGGCCACCTCGTACACCGCCGTACCGGGCCACACCAGCGCATCGGCCAGGGCCCGGTCGGCCGGGGTCACCGCGACAGCGACCTCCACCTCGTTGAGCGTGGCGAACAGATCGATGACGTCTTCCGCGAGCGCCGCTCGCCACTGCGCCAGGTCGACGCCGGGCGGCGACCAGTGCACCGGCCCGAGCAACGCCACCACCACCCGTCGCGCCATCCCCCGACCCTAGCGCCCCCACCCCACACAGCCACCCCACCCGGCCCGCCCCCGGAGCGCCCTGGCGCGGCTCGACGGCATGACCAACCCGGCTTCAATGAAGTCGGGGTGTCCCAGCAGCGCGGATAGCGTTTCTCAGGAAGGCGAGTGGATCTAGGTCGATCACGCGCGTCGGGGGTCTGGATCAGGTGGGAAGCGGTGCGCAGGAGGAGGCGGCGGCGACCCCTTCGAGGTAGCCGCGGGCGCGTTCCGCCTTGGGATAGCGACCGACCAACGCCCAGAACCGGGCGTTGTGGCTGGGCACGATGAGGTGCGCCAACTCGTGCAGCAACACGTAGTCGATCACCCATTCGGGCATCTCCTGGACGCGGTGCGAGATTCGGATGCTGCGGTCCGCCGGTGTGCAGGAGCCCCACCGGCCGTTCTGGTTGGTGACCCACCGGACGCTGGCCGGCACCGCCTTCGTGGCGTACCCGGCGAGGTAGAGGTCGATGAGCCGATTGGCGCGGGCCAGCAGTTCGTCGTCGGAGCGGGCGAGGCGCCCCTCCCGGGCGGCGAGCCGGGCCAGCATCCGGTCGACCCACTCGCTCTCCTCGGCACGGGAGAACTGGTCGGGGATGAGGACGACCACTCGCTCACCGTCACGGTACGCGGACACCGTGCGTCGTCGGCGCTGACTGCGCCGCACCTCGACGACCGGCTTGCGCGCACCCGCCATCACTGGCCCGCGCAGCCTCGACTACGTGTCACGAGGGAAAGCTAATGCCCACTGACCAGGGGTCCGCAAGAGTCAACCGCACGACACGCGCCCAGAAAATGGTGATTGGTCGCCAGCCGTCCCGAAAATTTGTTGACCGCAGCGCCATCGCGCCATCTCGTCACCCTTGGTGAACGCCGATGGCGCCGGTGCGCGGCACGTCTCCACCGTAGGTGATCACCGCCCCGGATGCCGCCGCGGGGGCACTCGCACGGGTGGCTGTCAGGGTTTGGTCGGCGTGTCCCCGCCAAACTGACTTATCCGACCTATTTCGCCATGCACACTCTCGACGTCGACTTGCTCACAGTGTCGATGCACAGCTGACATGGAACTGCCCAGACCTGGGTAGGGTCCGCGAACCAGCGGTCACGAAGGTGGCCGCGGAGTGAGACCCAGCGCCGGCGCCCCGTGTGGCCCGCCGCCGGGCACCCCGCCGGAACGGCATTGACCGGCGGACGAGACGAGGAGGGCACCGTGGCCGACCAGGCCCAGACGACCTACAACGGTTACTGCGTGAAGTGCAAGGAGAAGCGGGACTTCGAGGGGCACGTCGAGGTCTCGAAGACCGGGATGAACATGGCCAAGGGCAAGTGTCCGGTATGCGGTACAACAGTGAACCGCATCCTGGGCAAGGCCAAGGTCTGACCCGAACGGGTGAACGGGGGTGGGGTGGCCGGGTGGCCGCCCCACCCCCGTTGCCGAATCGGGAGTGCGTGCCACCGCTGCCGTAGCGCTGTCGGGTGACCGACAACAGGCGCGAAGGGCTGTGGAAAACCCGTCAAACCCTGTGGATAGCGCTGGACAGCGGCCTGACCGCCTGTGGACAACGATCGACCGAACGCGAGGTTGCGATCACGATTCGTGACCATGAGCCGCACCGTACTGCCCCGCCCCACCCTGCTACCCGGCCTCAACCGGCTCTGGCGGGACCGGCACACCCTTCAACTCGGCGTCGGCCCTGGGCCGGCCGCCCTACTGGAGCTGGCCAACCCCCGCGCCGCCCACCTGCTCGATCTGCTCGACGGCACCCGCAGCGAGCGCACCGTGCTGGCCCAGGCGGCGTCCGCCCAGGTCAGCGTCGACGACGCGCTTACCCTGCTCGACACCCTGCGGGACGCCGGCCTGTTGGTGCCCGCGCACAGCCTGCTCCCCCGCGACCTGACCGGCCCGGTCCGCGCCCGGCTCGCGGCGGAGGCCGGCGCGCTGGCCCTGGCCGCCGCCCGACTGCCCGGCACCCCCGCGCAGGTTCTACGTAGGCGGCGGGCGGCCCGCGTCCTGCTCACCGGTGCCGGGGCGCTCGGCGGGCCGCTGACGGTGGCGTTGGCCCAGTCCGGCGTAGGGCAGGTGATTCCCCAGCTCACCGGCCCGGTACGCCCCGTCGACCTGATCGGCACGGGCATCCCCGCCGCCGAGCTGGGTCGGCCGCTGGCACCGGCGGTGCGGGCTGCGGTCAACCGCGTCGCACCGGGCACCGGCACCCGGCCGAGCCGCGCCGGACGGATCGACCTGGTGATCCAGCTCGGCACGGACCGGCCTCCGGCGCTGCTCGCCGCCGGTCTCGCCCAGCGCCGGCAGCCGCACCTGCTGGTCACCCTGCGCGAAGGCGTACCGGTGATCGGGCCGTTGGTCCGCCCACCCGCCGGGCCCTGCCTGCACTGCGTCGAGCTGCACCGGGCCGATCGCGACCCGGACTGGCCACGGCTCGCCGCTCAACTCGCCGCCGCCGACCCGGTGGCCGCCGGAACGACCGGCGCGCTGCTCGTCGCCTGCGGGTACGCGGTGGCCGAGGCGCTGGCGCAGCTGGACGGCGGCCAGCCGGAGACGCTGGGTGGTGCCATGGAGATCACCGGTGCCGGTCGTTTCCGTCGTCGGGGTTGGCCGCCACACCCGGCGTGTGGGTGCTCGCGAGGCCGAGTGTCCGCACCAGCCCAGCCGCAGAGCAGCAGCGGGGCCCTCCGGTCGGTAACAATGACCGTGTGACCGACATCCCGCGCCGCGCCGTGTCCCGCACCGCCAAGCTCGCCGCCCTGCCGCTCGGCTTCGCCGGCCGGACCGTTCTCGGGATGGGAAAGCGCGTCACCGGGCTCGCCTCCGACGTGATCTCCGCGGAGATTCAGCAGCGTACCGCCGAGCAGCTGTTCAGCGTGTTGGGCCAGCTCAAGGGCGGGGCGATGAAGTTCGGCCAGGCGCTGTCGGTCTTCGAGGCGGCATTGCCGGAGGAGATCGCCGCCCCCTACCGGCAGGCGCTGACGAAGCTGCAGGAGGCGGCGCCACCGCTGCCGGCCGCCAGCGTGCACAAGGTGCTGGCCGAGCAGCTCGGCCCCGACTGGCGGGACCTGTTCGTCGAGTTCAACGACGTCCCGGCCGCCGCCGCCAGCATCGGCCAGGTGCACCGGGCGCGCTGGCGCGAGCCCGGGTACGACGAATCGGGTGCACCGCACAGCCGCGACGTCGCGGTCAAGATCCAGTATCCGGGGGCTGGCGACGCCCTGCTCGCCGACCTCAAGCAGCTGTCCCGCCTGGGTGGGATGTTCCGGGCCATCCAGCCCGGCCTGGACGTCAAGCCACTCCTGGCCGAGCTGCGCGAACGGATCACCGAGGAGTTGGACTACGAGTTGGAGGCCGAGTCGCAGCGCACCTTCGCCGCCGCGTACGCCGACGACCCGGAGATCTTCATCCCGGAAGTGGTCAACGCCTCGCCCCGGGTGCTGGTCACCGAATGGGTGACGGGCACCCCGCTGGCCGACATCATCCGCGAGGGCACCGAGGAGGAGCGGGACGAGGCGGGTCGGTTGATGGCCACCCTGCACCTCTCCGCGCCGCAGCGGGCTGGGCTGCTGCACGCCGACCCGCACCCGGGAAATTTCAGGCTGCTGCCCGACGGTCGGCTCGGGGTGATCGACTTCGGTGCGGTGGCCCGGATGCCGGAGGGCACCCCCGAGCCGATCGGCCGTATCGCCGCGACGGCCCTGCGCGGCGATGCCAACGAGGTGGTGGCGGGGCTGCGGTCGGAGGGGTTCATCGGCTCGACCGAGGAGATCGACGCCGAGGGGGTGCTCGATTTCATCCGCCCCATGTTGGAGCCAATCGCGGCGGACGGTTTCCGGTTCACCCGGGCCTGGCTACGGGCCGAGGCGGGTCGACTGGCCAGTCCCCGCTCCCCCACGTACCAGCTGAGCAAGCGGCTCAATCTGCCCCCCTCGTACCTGCTGATCCACCGGGTGACACTCGGGTCGATCGGGGTGCTCTGCCAGTTGGAGGCGAAGGCGCCGTACCGGAGCATCCTGGAGCGCTGGCTGCCCGGCTTCGCCCCGGTCGCCTGACCGTCGAGGCCCGGGCGCCTGACGACATGGGGAAGGGCGGGTGCCGACCGGCACCCGCCCTTCTGCGTGGGGTGGTACTAGAGAACGCCCAGGTCGCGAGCCGCCTGGTTGCGGCTGGTCATGGCGACGGTACGGGCGGATCGGGTTGCCTCAGTGCTCGTGGTGGTACGACCGGCCTGAGGCCGGCGCATTCGAGCCCGGGTCAACGCTTCGTGGAGTAGTTGCATCTCGAAGGCTCCACTCGGAACGTTCAACATCGTTTTCTCACTCACTGCCGGTGTGCCACCGGCGTAGTTGGAACGGGTCGGGAACATGTCAGGCTGCCAGCCGGACCGCGCCACGCACCTCGGACAGCCCACTGGCCGCCAGGCGCGCCTCGGCCTCGACCCGAAGCTCGGCGTCACGGGCGACGTCCTCCTTACGCGGACGGCCACGGGGCCGCTTACGCGGGACAACCGCGCCACGCTCGAAGATCTCGCCGCCCCAGACGCCCCACGGCTCCGCTCGCTCAACGGCTCCGGCCAGGCACTCGACACGCAGCGGGCAGTCCCCGCAGAGTGACTTGGCCAGCTCGAGCTCGGTGGGCGAGTCGGAGAACCACAGGTCGGGGTCGAACTTCCGGCAGGGCAGGTTCGCCTCCATCTCGACGCTCATGTCGAGGGGGGCCAACGCCAGACTCATCTCCCGGTCACCTCTCTCTCACTTCGATCTCGTGGATCGCATTCCGACGTACTTACGGCGGGCAAAAAACTGAGGCCGCGGATCCCGGTAAGCGGGTTCCGCGGCCTCGAGGTGAGCCGGAGTCTGATGGTCAGACCGGTTTACCTCGAGGTGGAACGCCGCGGACATCCATGCGCTTCTTGGCGACCTGGATGCCATTGCCCGTGAAGCCACTGGTCCCCTCGACTCCAGCGGGCGCGACGGTCAGGATCAGCTCGGCCTGAACCTGGTGCACCTGTGGAACCGACGGTCGTGCAGCCGCAAGGGCCACCCGGACAGCCGACAGCGGAGCGCAGACAGACGGCATCGCCGCCAGACGCTCATAGGTGAAGATCTTCACGGGAACCACCTCCCTCACGTTCCTCGAATCGACTGGACCGCACCCCGTGAGCAGCCGGAATGGCGCCGCTCGCGTGGTGTGTCCTGAGGCTATTCCTCGCGCCGGGGCGAGGGCAAACGAATTTACGACGAGATTTCGAAAGTTTTCTCCGGGCAGACATCGTCCACCCCGGCACCGGCCACGAGGGCCAGCACCGACTCCCCGTAGAGGCCCAGCTTGCGCGGGCCGATACCGGCGATGGCGATCAACTCCTCCGACCGGCCCGGACGTCGCTCGGCCAACGCGACAAGCGTCGCGTCGGTGAAGACCACGTACGCCGGGACCTTCTGCGCACCGGCCACCCGCTGCCGCCACTCGCGCAGCCGTTCGTGCAGCTCATCGTCTATGTCGGACGGGCAGGTGGGGCAGCGGCCGAGCTTGCGGTCCGGGCCGGCGAGCAGGGTGGCGCCGCAGATCCGGCAGGAGACGATCTGGGTTCGCCGTCGCTCGGGACGGCGGGCCGGACCAGCGCCGCCGGTCGCCCGTTCGGTGCCGCCGGAGCGGTCCAGTTGGGGCAGGAACCGCGACGGCCGCCGGGCCCGTCCGCCCGGCGAGCGAGCGGTGGCGTACGACAGCCAGAGCCACTCCCGGGCCCGGGTGATCCCGACGTAGAGCAGCCGGCGCTCCTCCTCGACCTGTTCGACGGTCTTGGCGTACGTGGTGGGCAGGGTGCCCTCGGCGAGGCCGACCAGGAAGACCGCGTCCCACTCCAACCCCTTGGCCGAGTGCAGGGACGCCAGCGTCACGCCGTCCACCGTCGGCACGTGCTGCTGGGCGGCCCGGCGCGCCAGCTCCTCGGTGAAGTCGGTGAGGGTGACCGGGCGCTCCACCGAGGCGGCCTCGCCGATCGGCACGACCTCGGGGGTGGCCGCGTACTCCTCGGCGAGTTGGACCAGCGCGGACAGCGCCTCCCATCGCTCGCGGGCCGCGCCGCCGGCCGGGGGCGCGTCCGGAGCCCAGCCGACGGCGGTGAGCGCCTCGACGACGGCGGCCGGCAGCGGTGTCTCCCCCGGGATCGAGCGGGTGGCCGCACGCAGCGCGACCATCGCCTGGCGCACCTCGGTCCGTTCGAAGAACCGCTCCGCGCCCTGCACGACGTACGGCACCGCGGCCTCGGTGAGCGCCTTCTCGTACGCCTCGGACTGCGCGTTGACGCGGAACAGCACGGCGATCTCCTTCGCCGGCGTGCCCGCGTCGATCAGTGACCGGCAGCGCGCGGCCACCGCGTTCGCCTCGGCCGGCTCGTCGGTGAAGATCCGTAGGTCCGGCTCGGGGCCGGGTGGGCGTTGCCCGCTCAGCTCCAGCCGCAGGCGCGCCTCGGTGCCCCGGGCCTGGGAGATCACCGCGTTGGCCAGCCCGACCACCTGCGGGGTGGAGCGGTAGTCGCGGACCAGCCGCACCACTGTGGCATTGCGGTGCCGGCGGGGAAAGTCGACCAGGTACGCGGAGGTCGCCCCGGTGAACGAGTAGATCGTCTGGCTGGCGTCGCCGACCACGGTCAGGTCGTTGCGGCCGGCCAGCCAGGCGTCCAGCAACCGCTGCTGGAGGGGGTTGACGTCCTGGTACTCGTCGACCACGAAGTGCCGGTACTGGGTGCGGATCTGCTCGCCGACGTCCGGGTGCTCCTCGATGCCCCACACCGCGGCCCGCAGCATGTCCTCGAAGTCGATCACGCCGTTGGACCGTTTGAGCTGCTCGTACGCGGTGAACACGTCGGCGACCTTCGTCGGCTCGTGCGGTGTGTCGCGCAGTGCCCGGGCCGCGGCCACCACGTAGTCCGTCGGCTCGATCAGCGACGACTTCGCCCACTCGATCTCGCCGGCCAGGTCGCGGGCGGCGGCCCGGTCGGTACGCAGGCCGACCCGGGCGGCGGCGAGGGTGACCAGTCGTACCTTGCTGTCCAGCAGTTCGGGCATGGCGCGGCCGGCCAGCAGCCGGGGCGCGAAGTACCGCACCTGGCGCAGCGCGGCCGCGTGAAATGTTCGCGCCTGGACACCGTGCGCCCCGAGCAGAGTGAGACGGTGTCGCATCTCGGCCGCGGCACGGGCGGTGAAGGTGACCGCGAGCACGTGCCGGGGGGAGATCTCCCCGGAGAGCGCCCGGTGGGCGATTCGGGAGGTGATCGCCCGGGTCTTGCCGGTGCCGGCGCCGGCCAGGATGCAGACCGGGCCGGCAGGTGCGGTCACGGCGGAGCGTTGCTCCGGGTCCAGCCCGGCGAGCACCTGTTCCGACGCTGAGTGAACCGCCACAACCAGGAATCATCTCAGCTCCTCCCAGCGTTGCAGCGAACAGGCTCGGCTTGATCCGCAAGCCGCGGCCGGAGGAGTTGGAGGATCCGAGGATGCTGACGATGTATTCCACCCCCTGGTGCGGCTACTGCCACCGGCTGAAGTCGCAGCTCGACCGGGAGGGCATCGGGTACGAGGTGGTCGACATCGAGCAGGACCCGAAGGCCGCGGAGTTCGTGATGAGCGTCAACGGCGGCAACCAGACGGTGCCGACGCTGCGCTTCGCCGATGGCAGCGCCCTGACGAATCCCTCGATCACCCAGGTGAAGCAGCACCTGGAGACTCTCAACGCCTGATCTGCCGGTTCATTCTCGACGAGCGGCCGCCCCATCCGGGGCGGCCGCTCGTCGTGTTCCGGAGCGGGTCACGGCGGCGGCGGTCGGCGGGTGACGGAAGCTCGGGTCGGTCGGCGTCCTCGGCCGATCGGCGGGGTGCCGGGAGCGTCGGGCGGGTGGGCGGCGTCGGCGGGCGGGCCCCGGCCGGCGCGCTCAGGTGCCGGCCCCGCCACAGGTAGCTGCCGGCGGCCAGGGTGGCCACCCCGACCAGCGCGAACAGCAGCCGGTAGTCCAGGAACCCGACCAGCAGGGCACCCGCCCCGATGGAGACCGCCTGCGGCCCGCTGACCACCGCCTGGGTGGCCGCGGCGACCCGGCCGACCAGCGAAGGCGGCGTGCGGCGCTGGATCAGCGTGTGCAGACCCACCATCGTCAGCGGGAGCGAGACTCCGGCCAGCAGCACCGCCGCGAACCCGAGCCGCAGATCGGGGAACGCGAGCGCGAGCGCGGCCGGAGAGAAGAAGGCGACCCCGGCGGCCAGGGTGCCGACCTCGCCGAGCCGGCGGACCAGCGTCGGCGAGCAGAGTCCACCGAGCAACCCACCGACGCCCTGCACGGTGACCAGCACCCCCACGAACGCGGCATCCCGGTTCAGCCCCTGGTCGACGTAGGCGAAGATGAGCGACTCGCTGAAGCCCATCACCAGTGACCCGAGCCCGTAGCCGAGCAGGGCCCGTCGCAGGGCCGGCTCGCCGGCCAGGTGCCGCAGACCGGCACCCAGTTCGGCCGGCCACCGCAGCCGTACGGCCGGTGGCAGCTGTTGCGGGGTGGGCAGCGCGGTGACCACCGCCGCCGCGGTCAGAAATCCGACCATGCCGATTCCGGCCAGCGCCCACCCGCCGAGCGCCGCGTAGAGCGCCGCGCCCACCAGCGGGCCGACCAGTCGGATCCCCTGGCGTACGGTCTGCAGCACGCCGTTCGCGTCGGCCAGCAGCTCGACCGGCACCATCTCGCGGATGAGCCCACTGAGCGCCGCGCCGAGCGTGATGGACGAGAGTCCGTACAGGGCGGCCACCAGATAGACGACCCAGACGTCGCCCGCGTCGCGGACCGTGAACAACGGGGCGAGCAGGGCCGCGGTCAGCACGTTCGCGGCCACGAAGAACGGTCGGCGCGGGTAGCGGTCGACGACCCAGCCGACCAGCGGCGCCAGCGTCATCGGCGCGATGACCGCGAAGATCGTGGCACCGGCCAACCCGTTCGAGCCGGTCAGATCCTTGACCCAGATGGCGAGTGCGAGCAGCAGGATCGACTCGGCGGTCATGCTGGCCAGCAGGCCGCCGAAGAGCAGGCGGAAGTCGGGTCGGCGCAGGATCGTGCGCATGGGTCCCTCCGGCGGGATGGCTGCCCAGGTGGGCGAGGTCGACGGGCCGCGACCGCGGGGTCCGTCGTCATCCGGCATTCCCGTGGTGCGATTTTCGCAAGACACGCCCTCGCCGGAACCTCCGACACCGGTCGCGCCGTCCATACTGACCGTGGGGGGCGAATTTCATACAGTTACCGTCGCGTCTGCGGCGGTCGACGGGAAAGAGGACACTGTGCCTCCTGCCGCACCCAGCCCGATCCTGCGTCGTCGCCGGTTGGGCATCGAGCTGCGCCGCCTACGTGAGGCCGCGGGCCTCACCGGCGATCAGGTTATCGAGCGTATCGGTTGGGCCTCCGCGTCCAAACTGTCCCGCTTGGAGAACGGCCGCAGTCGACCGGACCCGCAGGACGTCGGCGACCTGCTCGACCTCTACGGCGCCGACCAGGCGCTGCACGACGAGCTGCTGGGCATCACCAACGAGGCCGGCGACATGCGCGGCTGGTTGAAGAATTTCCCGGTGATGACGCAGCAACAGCGCGGCTGGGCCGAGTTGGAGGCGGGCTGCGCGGAGATCTCCGAGTACAACCCGGTGCTGGTGCCGGGCCTGTTGCAGACCCCCGGGTACGCCCAGCTCCGGATCGTGTCGGCCCGGCAGGTGAACGCGGGCGCGGGCGAGCCGGAGCCCGGCGACGAGCCGGAGACCGAGGTGCAGGCGCGGCTGGCCCGCCAGTCGCTGCTGACCCGCGAGCCGCACGCTCCCCGCTACACCGCCGTGTTGGAGGAGCCGGCTCTCGGCCGCCGGGCCGGGCCGCCGGAGGTGCTGCACGAACAGTTGCTCCAGCTCTGCGAGTTGGCGCTGCTGCCAAACGTGGCCCTGCACGTGCTGCCCCGGGACACCCAGATCGGGGATTGGTACCTTCCGCCGACCGCCTTCTCGGTCTATCGGTTCGCCGATCCCCTCGATCCGGAGACATTGGCCATCGAAGGTGGCTTCACCGACGTCATGTCGACCGAGTCAATCACGCTAAATCGCTATAAAGTGGTGTTCGAGTGGCTATGCAAGGCGGCACTTGACGCCTCGGACACCCTCTCCTGGCTGATCGAGGCGACGGGACGGCTGACCGAGGCGACGCCCCCATCCACAGTGGCGTTCGGGCCGGCAACGGCGCCGACCCAACGCCGCCGGGAATCAGGGCGACTGACGGAGCGGTGATCCACGGGGGACCCTCCGTCGGGACGTGCGGCACCACTCGTCCCATCGGATCGCTGCACATCAGGAGCAGAACCATGAACGAAATCCGCAACACGCCGTCCGTCTCCGCCCACTCGTTGGCGGACGCCCCGTGGCGTACCAGCACACGCAGCCAGACCTCCAACTGTGTGGAGGTCGCCCCGCTGGCCACCGGCCCGTCGGCGGTCGCCCTGCGCGACAGCAAGGACCGGGGCGGCCCGGTGCTGCTGTTCAACCGCGCGGGATGGCTCGGCTTCATCACCGGGGCAAAGAAGGGCCAGTTCGATCTGAACTGATTCGGTGACCGGCACGGGGCCGTCGGCGCACTGCCGGCGGCCCCGTCGCTTTGCGACCCGGCGACCCTGCTGAGCAGCCATCCGCCGATCGGACGAGGCTCGAAACCGATAGGCGCGTTTCAGTTGCTGGGACGAACACGGGGCGTAACATGGCCCTCGGATACGTGGAACTTCCACACTGGCTCATCCGTCGCGGTTCATCCGGAGACCCTCATGCGGTTCCTGATCGTTCGCACCGACATCCGCGCCGTCGCTGACGGGGACATCGCCGCCGCGTGGGCGGACGGCCACCGACTTCGCGACGAGACGACCACGCCCGAGCCGCGCCGGCAGATCGTGCACGCCGAGGACCGGGACGCCGCGCTGCTGCTGGCCCGTGCCCTGGCCACCGTCGGCGCGGTCCGCGCCGGCAAGCAACGGGTCAAGGTCCTCCCGCTGATCGAGTCGCGGCCCGCCTTCCGACACAGACCGGGCCGCACCGGCACCTGATTCCACAGGTCGTCCGTCGTGGTCGGACCGGCTCCCCCGCCGCGTTACTCGCACCCGCCGACCACGACGGCCCGTGTTCCCGGCCCGTGACCGCCGCGGCAACGGCGGCCACGGGTCGGGACCGTGCTCAGCGGTCGGCGTCCACCCAGCCGTCCAGCCAGCGGTGAATGAGGAACAGCGCGATCGACGACGGAGGCGGCAGGATCAGCCGGGCACCGTCGCCCACGTCCACCGTCTGCCCGGCCAACGCCGCCCCGATCTCACGGCGGGAGAACCACCGGGCGTACGCGATCTCGGACGGGTCGACCCGCACCGGCTCGGCCGGGTTCGCGGTGGCCAGGAAGCCCAGCATCAGCGAGCCGGGGAACGGCCAGGCCTGGCTGCCCACGTACCCGATGCGCTCGACCCCGATGCCCACCTCCTCGCGGACCTCGCGCAGCACGGCCGCCTCCGCCGACTCCCCCGGTTCCACATAGCCGGCCAGGCAGGAGTAGCGGCGACCACCCGGGGTGCCCTGCCAGCCGGCGTTGTTGCCGAGTAGGCAGCGACCGTCCGGGCCGTCCACGCCGTCGTGCACGAGCACGATCATCGCCGGGTCGGTACGGGGCCAGATCCGCCCACCATTGCGGTCCACCCGCGACCAACCCGCCTCGTCCATCGCGGTCGGCGCGCCGGTGCTCGTCGAATAACCGTGTCGGGTGTGCCAGTTGACCAGCGCCAACGCTGTGGTGAAGATGCCGGCCTCCCGGTCGGCGAGCAGATGACCCACCTCCCGGAGGTGGACCGCCCGGGTCCCCGGGATCGCCGGAAGAGGCGCGTCGACAGCGAAGACCGGCACCCCGTCCGGCTCGACACCCAGGAACATCGCCATCGACTCTGACCCGGCGGGTACGTCAGCCGCCCCGAACAGCACCAACGTCGGAGGCGATGTCTCGGTGCGGGCCAGTGTCCGACCCTCGTCGGTCGAGTCGAGCAGCAACACCCGGGCGCGCAGCCACGCCTCGGTCAACCACTGCGAGTCACCCCGCCGGTGCGCGGCCCGATCCAGCGTGGATCGCGCCAACGGCGGCGCCGCCTCCCCGCTCACGCCGGCGCTCCGCTTCGCTGCACGCCGCCGTGAGACGGCCCGCTGCTGAACCCCATGGCCCGCTCGCTCCGCTCGCTCACGCCTCGTGCTCGGTCTGAACCGTGGTCAGCGCGGCCAGCCCCGGGTTGACCCGCTCCGCGTCGCCGAGCACCACGATCGCCGCCCGAGCCGGGGCCAGATAGCGCGCCGCCGCCTGCGCGACGTCGTCGATGCTCGCCTTCGCCAACCTCGCGGCGTACTCGGCGAGGAAGTCCAGGCGCAGACCGTTGCCGGCGTACGCGCTGGTCAACGCCGCCAACCCGGCCTGGGTGGACATGCCGAGCTGGAGGGTGCCCAGGGCGTACTGCCGGGCCTGCTCCAACTCCTCGGGCTTCGGTGGGAGCGACGCCAACCGACCCAGTTCGTACGTCGTCTCCAGCAGCGCCGGGCCGGTGACCTCGGTGGCCACGTCGGCGGCGGCGACCAGCACCGACCCCGCGACGGAATGCTCGATCACCGAGTGCGGGCCGTAGGTGTAGCCCTTGTCCTCGCGGATGTTCTCCACCCACCGGGAGGAGAAGTAGCCGCCGAAGATCAGGTTGGCCAGTTGCAGCGGGGCGTGGTCCGGGTCGGTGCGCGACACCGCCGGCAGCGCGATCCGCAGCGAGGACTGCACCGAGCCCGGCCGGTCGACCAGCAGCAGCGGCCCCGGCTCCAGCGGCGGGGTTACCGGAAGCTCGGCCACGCGCCCGGCACCCGACCAGCCGCCGAGCGCCCGCTCGGCCGCGTCCAGTGCCTTCTCCGGCTGCACGTCACCGACCAGCACCAACTGCGCGCCGGTCGGGTGGACCCGCTCCGAGTGCAGGGTACGCAGCGCCGCCGGTCGGACGGCACGGATCTGGTCGGGCTCCGGCGTCTGCGTCGCGTACGGGTGCCGGCCGTAGATCCGCTTGAGCAGCGCCTCCCGGGCCAGGTGCGAAGGCTGGCTCTGCGCCACCTGGATCCGGTCAACCAGCCGGTCCCGTTCGGTGGCCACCTCGTCACCGGGGTAGCTGGCGCCGGTCAGCACCTCGGCCAGCAGCTCCAGCATCCGGTCCAGACCGGTGACCAGGCCGGCGCCGGAGAGCATCAGCCGGTCCGGGTCGACGCCCGCGGAGAGTCCGCCGCCCACCTTCTGCAACTCGGCGGCGATCTGCACGCTGGTCATCGACTCGGTGCCGGAGAGCATGGTCTGCGAGAGCATCGCGCCGCGGGCCAGGTGGACCCGCCCGAACGGCACCCAGAGCCGCAGTTCGACAAGGGGTACGGCGGGCCGGCGTACGGCGATCACGGTGAGCCCGTTGCGCAGTCTGCGCTCGGCCTGCTTGGGCACCTTGAGCTTGCGGGTCGGCCCGAGCGGCGGCAGCGTACGCGGGCCGGCAGGAGCTGTAGCGATACTCACTGTGTCACCTTCGTTCGCGACTGCGGGGCTCGCAAAACCGGCTCACTCCTCGCGCTCACCGAACGCCTCCGGCGATGACCTCGATGGCGGCCCGGCGCTCCGGGCGCAGGGTGGCCGCGGCGGCCCGGACCTGCTCCTCGGTGACCTCGCCGACCAGCCGGGGCAGTTCGTTGAGCAGACCCGGTTCGCCGCGTTGCTGCTCCAGCACGGCCATCCGCAGCGCCCGACCGAGCACCGCGTCGGTGTCCCGCAGCAGGTGGGTCGCCATCCGGGCCTGGGTGCGGGCCAGCTCACCGTCGGTCAGCCCGTCGGTGGCCAGCCGGTCCAGTTCCTCGTCGATGGTGCGCAGCACCTTGTCCACATCGCCACCGGGCGGCAGGTGCGCCTGCAACAGCAGCGCGGTGGGGTCGCGGACGTCGAACGGGTCGCCCATGAAACCGAGGTATCCGCCGAGGCTGGTCACCGTGCGGTCCCGCTGCACCAGCCGTTCGACCAGCCGCGATGCGTCGCCGTCGGTGAGCACCTCGGCCAGCACCACGTACGGCAGGTAGCCAGCGAAGTCGGTGACCGGGTCGGGCACGCGCCAGGCGCCGGCCACCGCCGGCAGCGGCGCCAGGGCATCGGTGTACGAGGTGCGCCGCTCGGCGCTCAGGTCGGGCTCGGTGAAGTCGGGCCGTTGCGGTGCCGGCCGGGCCGGCACGTCGCCGAAGTGCCGGGTGACCAGCTCGGTCGCCTCGGCCACGTCGATGTCGCCGCTGACGGCCAGCACGGCATTGCCGCTGGCGTAGTAGCGGCGGAAGAAGTCCGCGGCGTCGGCGACGGTCGCCGACTCCAGGTCGTCGAAGGAGCCGTAACCGTCGTGGGCGTTCGGGAAGGTGTCGAACATGACCGGCGGCAGAGTGAGCCAGGGGAAGCCGCCGTACGGCCGGTTGAGGACGTTGACCCGGATCTCCTCCTTGACCACGTCGACCTGGTTGCGCAGGTTCTCCTCGGTCAGCCGGGGGCCGCGCATCCGGTCCGCCTCCAGGAACAGCGCGCGCTCCAGCGCGTTGCTCGGGAGCGTCTCGAAGTAGTCGGTGTAGTCCAGGTGGGTGGAGCCGTTGAAGGTGCCACCCGCGCCCTGCACGTGCCGGAAGTGGGCCAGCTTCTCCAGGTTCTCCGAGCCCTGGAACATCAGGTGCTCGAAGAGGTGGGCGAAGCCGGTACGCCCCTCCGGCTCCGAGCGGATGCCGACGTCGTAGACCACCGCCACCCCGATCACCGGGGCACTGCGATCGGGGGTGAGCACCACCCGCAGGCCGTTGTCGAGGGTGAACCGCTCGACCGGATACTTCGTCGCTGGAATTCTGGATCTCCGCGCCGCCACGGAGTCGACCCTAGCGCGTCGACACCTCCGCCACCCGCGACCTTCCCGGAGCCGCCGCGACCGGGGCCGTCACCAGGGGCAGCACCTCGGCGCCGACCCGCTCGGCCTCCTCACGGTGCGGCCAGCCGGAGAGGATGAACTCGTCCACGCCGAGCGCGGCGTACTCGTCGATGCGGGCCGCGACCTCGGCGTTGACCGGATGGCGATTACCCTAGCAAGCTGATAGGAAATACCGACATAACTGAGACGCGCCATCCCGCCATGTGGATGGGTCTTGACGCTGGCCGCAGCCTGGCCCACTCTTCCTACCAACTAAGTAGGAATACTGTGGATTGGATGAACGATGAGACGCCTCCCCTTGCGCCGGTTGGTCACCCTGGCCACCCTCGCCGCCCTCGGCGCGGCGACCCTGGGCAGCACCGCCGCGTGCGGCGACGACAGCGAGGGCGCGGGCGGCAGCTCCGGCCCGGTGACGCTGCGCCTCGGCTACTTCCCCAACATCACCCACGCGCCGGCGGTCGTCGGCGTGGAGAAGGGCATCTTCGCGGAGAAGCTCGGCACCAACGTCAAGCTGGACCCGAAGACCTTCAACGCCGGCCCGGCCGCCATCGAGGCCGTCTTCTCCGGCGCGCTGGACGCCACCTACATCGGTCCGAACCCGACGGTGAACGCCTTCTCCAAGTCCAAGGGCGAGGCCGTCCGGGTCATCTCCGGCGCGGCCTCCGGCGGCGTGGCGCTGGTCGTCAAGCCCGGCATCACCGGCGCGCAGGACCTGAAGGGCAAGAAGATCGCCACCCCGCAGTTGGGCAACACCCAGGACGTGGCGGTCCGTTACTGGCTCAAGCAGCAGGGCCTCACCACCACCAAGGAGGGCGGCGGCGACGTCAAGATCGTGCCGCAGGAGAACGCCCAGACCATCGAGACATTCAACAGCGGCGCGATCGACGGCGCCTGGGTGCCCGAGCCGTTCGTCTCCCGCCTGGTCAACGCCGGCGGCAAGGTTCTGGTCGACGAGCGCGACCTGTGGCCGGACAAGAAGTTCGTCATCACCAACCTGCTGGTGAGCACGAAGTTCCTCAAGGCGCACCCGGACGTGGTGCAGAGGCTGGTCGACGGTCAGGTGGCAGCCAACGAGTTCGTCAACACCAAGCCGGACGAGGCGCAGCAGGCCATCTCCGACGCGATCGGCAAGATCACCGGCAAGCCGCTGGACCTGAAGCTGATCAAGCAGGCGTGGCCGACGTTGGAGTTCACGAACGACCCGATCTCGTCCTCCCTGAAGGCAGGGCTCGACCACGCCGTCGACGTGGACCTGACCGAGCCGGTGGACCTCAAGGGCCTGTACGACCTGAAGTACCTCAACAACGCGCTCAAGGCGCAGGGCAAGGCCGAGGTCGTCCAGCCATGACGTCGACCACGACGACGCCGCAGAGCGCGACCACCGCGGTCGCGCTCTCCGGCGTGACCAAGGTGTACGGGCGCGGGGCGAACGCGGTCCTGGCCCTGGACGGTGTGTCGCTGAACGTCGCGCCCGGCGAGTTCGTCTGCCTGGTCGGCGCGTCCGGCTGCGGCAAGAGCACCCTGCTCAACCTGGTGGCCGGGCTGGACCGGGTCAGCGGTGGGCAGATCACGCTGGCCGGCGACGCCAACCCGGGCCTGATGTTCCAGGAGCCGGCGCTCTTTCCGTGGCTGACCGTCGACGCCAATGTGGAGGTGCCGCTCAAGCTGCGTCGGCTCCCCCGCGCCCAACGCCGCGAGCGGGTGGCCGAGCTGCTGCGGACGGTGCACCTTGCCGACTTCGGCCGTAAGCGCCCACACGAGCTCTCCGGCGGAATGCGGCAGCGGGTCGCGCTCGCCCGCACGTTGGCCCTGGACACTCCGGTGCTGCTGATGGACGAGCCGTTCGGCGCGCTGGACGCGATGACCCGGGACATCCTGCACGACGAGCTGGAACGGATCTGGTCCGAGCGCAAACTCTCGGTGCTCTTCGTGACGCACAACGTCCGCGAGGCGGCCCGGCTGGCCGACCGGATCATCCTGCTCTCCAGCCGACCCGGCCGGATCATCTACTCCACCGAGGTGAACATCCCGCGCCCTCGCCGGATCGACTCCCCCGAGGTCGCCGCCATCGCCGCAGAGGTCACCGAGCGGCTCCGTACGGAGGTGGGCCGCCATGGCCAGTGACACCCTCACCAGTTCGGCGCGTACCGACGCGGAGATCACCGGCCTCGACGCGCTGGAGATCGCGGGTCGGGACAAGGAGGTCTCCCGGGGCGCCCGGATCTGGGCCGCCACCTGGCCCAAGCTCGCCGCCCTGGCCATCGCCATCGGGATCTGGCAGGCCGTGGTCTGGACCGGGTGGAAGGACCCGTGGGCCCTGCCTGGCCCGGGGCCGGTCTTCGCCGACCTCGCCGACTACTTCCTGAGTTCAGCGCTCTGGGACGGGCTGGCCACCACGGCACGGCGTGCGGTGATCGGCTTTGCCGCCGCAGTGGCCGTCGGGCTGCTGCTCGGCCTCGGCGTCTCGCGGTCGAAGGTGCTCCGGGCCGCCATCGGGTCCATGATCACGGCGCTGCAGACGATGCCGTCGATTGCCTGGTTCCCCCTGGCGATCCTGCTGTTCGAACTCAGCGAACAGGCGATCTTCTTCGTGGTGGTGCTCGGCGCAGCGCCGTCCATCGCCAACGGTGTCATCCATGGCGTGGACTACGTCCCGCCGCTGCTGCAGCGCGCCGGCCGCAACCTGGGTGCCCGAGGTCTGAACCTGTACCGGTACGTCATCGCGCCAGCCGCGCTGCCCGCGATCGTCGCCGGCCTCAAGCAGGGCTGGGCCTTCGCGTGGCGCAGTCTGATGGCCGGTGAATTGCTCGTGGTCATCGCCGCGCGAACGTCGATCGGCGCTCAGCTCACCTACGCCAGGGATTTCTCGGACGCGGAACGGCTGATGGCCATCATGATCGTCATCCTGGTCGTCGGGCTTCTCGTAGACACCGCGTTCGGCGCTGCGGACAAGGCGATCCGGCGCCGCTGGGGCGTACTGGACCAGGCTGGTCAGTGACGTGTTCGTCTCCGCGCGCAGCGACTACGCGCTCCGGGCGATGCTCGCCGTCGCCGCCGCCGGTGGTGGCGGCGACGGCGACCGGGCCGGCGAGTTGGTGAAGGCGGCCAGCCTGGCCGAGGTGCAGGACATCCCGCTCAGCTTCCTGCAGGGCATCCTGCTCGACCTGCGCCGGGCCGGTCTGCTGCACAGCCATCGCGGCGCCGACGGCGGGTACGCGCTGACCCGCCCAGCGGACGAGATCACCGTCGGAGACGTGCTGCGTGCGGTCGGCGGCTCGCTCACCACGGTGCGCGGTCTGCCGGCCGAGCGGGCCGGCTATCACGGAGTGGCCGCAGGGCTCACCGACGTCTGGCTGGCGGTGCACGGGGCGATCGCCACTGTGGTCGACAGCACCACCCTGGCCGACCTGCTCACCCACGCCCCGAGTGCGGTCAGCACCGACGCACCGCTCGCATGATCGCGCTCGATCATTGATGTAGTGGCCTCGCCCGCCTGGTGAGGGGCCTACTTCCTGGATCGAGCGCGACCTTGGGCTGGTGCGTCGTGCTCGTGCGCACCGAGGAGGGTGCGAAGGCGATGTGGTCGGGCCGGTGCCCCGCCGACCCGACCACACCTCGTACCGATCCTGACCGGGCCTGCCCCTCCGCCGGCACCGGTAGGCCGGTCGCTGCTCAGCCCACGTGTGCGGTCGTCGGGCCGAGGCCCGGGTCGCCAGGACTGTGCAGCTCCACCAGACCGGCGGGAGCGTTACCCGCCGGGGTGGCATGCCAGGGCGCGAAGGCTGCAACCATGGCGAGCAACAACCCGGCGAGCGCGACCGCGACCACCAGGATCAGTTCACGCAGTGCGCCCGAGCCGGCTTCGCCCGCCATGGTCACCCCTCCCGTGCCGGGCCCCCCGCCCGACTTCCCCCGTCGGTCAGCCTCAACCACGACCGGCCGGGGCGCAGTCGGCCAGCCGACCCAGCAGAGGCTGATTACCGACTCAGCAGAGGGGCCACCCGGCGCGGCCGGCTGGCCGGTCGGGCCGCACGGACAGCCGACCGGCCCGGAACACCGCGCAGACAAAACCGACCCGCCCCACCGAAGCGGGACGGGTCGGTCGACGCGCAGAAGATCAGACGGTACGGGGGCGGCGCGGGCGACGGGACCGGCCCGACGCGCGGTGCGCCGGACGGGCGCCCCCATCGGCGGACGCACCACCGGAGGTACGGGCCCGAGAGGCCGGCGCCGGCGGAGCGACGATCGTCACCGGCACACCGGACGGCTCGCGAGCACCGGTGACCCGGGCCAGCGCCCCGTCACCCGGGCGCACCTGGACCGACTCGGGCCGGATACCGGCGATGGCCATCAGCCGGGACATGTCCCGGCGCTGCTCCGGCAGGACCAGGGTGACCACGGAACCGGACTCGCCGGCCCGGGCGGTACGGCCGCCCCGGTGCAGGTAGTCCTTCGCCTCGGTCGGCGGGTCCACGTTGACCACCATGTCCAGGCCGTCCACGTGGATGCCACGGGCCGCCACGTCGGTGGCGACCAGAGCGGTCACCTGACCGTTGCGGAACTGCTCCAGGATGCGGGTGCGCTGCGGCTGGGACTTGCCGCCGTGCAGCGCGGCCGCGCGTACCCCCTTGGAGAGCAACTGGCGGGCGAGCCGGTCGGCGCGGTGCTTGGTACCCATGAACAGGATGGTGCGGCCCTCACGGGCGGCGATCCGGGTCAGCGCGTCGGGCTTGTCCAGCGCGTCGACGTGCAGCACGTGGTGGGTCATCGCGGTGACGGTGGCCGTGCCCGGGTCCACCGAGTGGGTCACCGGGTTGCTCAGGAAGCGGCGGACCAGCCGGTCCACACCGCCATCCAGGGTGGCGGAGAACAGCATCCGCTGCCCCTGCGGCGCGACCTGCTCCAGCAGCTTGGTGACCTGCGGCAGGAAGCCCATGTCGGCCATCTGGTCGGCCTCGTCCAGCACGGTGATCTCGACCTGGTCGAGTCGGGCGTCGCCACGGTTGATCAGGTCGTGCAGCCGGCCGGGGGTCGCGACGACCACCTCGGCGCCGGCGCGCAGAGCGTCCGCCTGCCGCTGCAACGACAGGCCGCCGACGACTGTGGCGCAGCGCAGCCCGACAGCGCGGGCGTACGGGGCCAGCGCGGTGGTGACCTGCTGGGCCAGCTCACGGGTCGGCACGAGCACCAGGGCCAGCGGGCGACCCGGCCGGGCCTTACGGCCGGCGGTGCGCGACAGCAGCGGAAGCCCGAAGGCGAGGGTCTTGCCGGAGCCGGTACGACCCCGGCCCAGCACGTCCCGGCCGGCGAGCGAGTCGGGCAGCGTCGCCGTCTGGATCGGGAACGGCTCGGTGATGCCCTGCGCGGTCAGCGCGGTGAGCAGCGCCGGCGCCAGACCGGTATGAGCGAAAGAAGGAATAACTGTGGTCATGCGGAAACGAGCCTTCCTCGACGCGGAACGTGTCGAGGGAGGGCGCCGAAGTCGGCGCTGTCAACCGGCGGCCAAAGGCAGCCAGGACTCACAAGCACGAACCGATTGGAGTACGGGCCGGCCCGCCGCCGGGCCGCCGCCTGCTTACGCAGGTCGACGGCGGAGCGGGCCGGTCCCGTCACCGTCACACCCGGAGGGCGCGACAGGTAATGCTGACCGATCCGAAGATCAGAGCGGGCGGATGTTCTCCGCCTGCGGGCCCTTCTGGCCCTGGGTCACCTCGAACTCGACCCGCTGGTTCTCGTCCAGGCTCCGGTAGCCGGAGGACTGGATCGCCGAGAAGTGGGCGAAGACGTCAGCGCCGCCGCCGTCGGGGGTGATGAAGCCGAAGCCCTTGTCAGCGTTGAACCACTTCACGGTGCCAATAGCCATGTGTTTCGTCTCCTTGACGGAACGTCGGACGCGCACTTGTTGCGTGCCCGAAGAGGAGCGCTCCGCGCGGGGATGCGCGAATCGCCTGTCGCTTCTGGTCGCCCCGCCCGGAGAACTCCGGACACAACAAAGAGCGCCTGGGGCCACAATCCCGCCAGGCGCACACAGAGTCTCTGGTAACCAAAACTGCAACCCGGTCAACCTACCACGGTTTTCCCCGCCATGGTCAATGTTGGGCAGAATCTTCGGGCAACTGGGCGATCATGGCCGTGAGGCCGGTCACATCCAGCAGGTCGGCGGGCCGGACGGTCACCCCGTGGCGGACGTAGTGGAACGCCGCGCCCACCCGGTCGACCGGCACGCCGGCCAACTCCGCCCAGGCCAGCCGGTACACCGCCAGTTGCACGGCGGCCACGTCGGCCGCCGGCCCGGTGGGCTGCGCGCCGGTCTTCCAGTCGACCACGTCGAACCGGCCACCCGGCCGGGCGAAGACCGCGTCCATCCGGCCCCGCACCACCACTCCGGCGATCACCGTGGCGAAGGGCACCTCCACCTCCACCGGTGACCGGTCGGCCCACTCGCTGGCCAGGAACCGCTCCTGAAGTTCGACCAGCGCCTCGTCGGGTGCGGCATCGGCGTCGGCCGCGCCGGGCAGCTCGTCCAGGTCCAACAGGCGGTCGGCGCCGAAGCGCTGCTCCAACCAGGCGTGGAAGGCGGTGCCTCGACGGGCATACGGGTTGGGTTCGGCCGGCACCGGGCGACGCAGCGTACGGGCCAGCGCCGCCGGATCGCGCCGCAGCGCGACCAGCTGGGTGACGCTCAGCGCCCCGGGCAGCGCCACCTCGACCGCACCGGAGAGCCGGGTCAGCTCGGCGCGCTCCGCCAACAGCAGATCCGCCTCGCGCTGCCAGCGCGCCACCTCCGGATCAACCTCCGGCTCGGCCGGCTCGGCCGTCGATCCGAGCGGCGTGACCGGCCCGGGGAGCACCGGCCCGACCGGCCCGGGGAGCGTCGCCGCCGGACCGTCGGCCATCAGGCGACGCACCAGCCCCGCCGCCTCGGCCAACGCCGGCCGGCGACCGCCCAGCGGGTCGGCCGGCCACTCGGCGCGGAGCACCACCTCGGCCGTGGGGTTCGTCGCGTCGGGAGTCGGCTCCGGCGCCCACGCGTCGATCAGGTGCCCCGGCCCGCCGTCGAGGCAGGCGTCGTACACCTCACGCAGGAAGACCGACGGACCTCGCGGTCGCTTCGTGCCCTCCCCCCACCAGTAACCGGAGCAGAGCAGCAGCCGGCGTGGCCGGGTGACCGCCACGTACGTCAGACGGCGTTCCTCCCGCTCGTCGTGGGCCCGCCACGCGTCGGTGAAGTCGGTCACCGCCCGCGCCACGGCCCGCTGGTCCCCCGCCTCGTCGAGCGCCAACTCGGGCAGCCCGTCGGCGTCGCCGCGCAGCGGGAACGGCAGCACGCCCAGCCCACCCAGCCAGTGGTCGGAGTTGCGGACCGGCCCCGGCCACAGCCCACGACTGAGCCCGGCCACCGCCACGACGTCCCACTCCAGGCCCTTGGCGGCGTGCGCGGTGACCACCTGCACCGCGCCCTCCACCACCTCGACCTCGCCCGGCGCCAGACCGCGCTCCTCGTCCTCGGCGGCGGCCAGGTAGGACAGGAACCCGGACAGGGTCGCGCCGGGCGTCTCCCCGCTGAACCGGGCCGCCACGTCGCCGAGCGCATCCAGATGGCCCCGGGCCAGGCCCGCGTCGCCGGCGCCGTCCCGGCCGGCCCGCACCGCGACCTCCACGTCCAGGCCGATGGTCCGCTCGATGTCCGCGATGAGGTCCGGCAGCGCCTGATCCAGCCGGTAGCGCAGCAGCGCCAACTCCCGGCCGTACGCGCGCAGCCGCGCGAACCCCTCCGCCGAGTACGCCTGTGCCGGCCCGAGGTCGGCCAACGCCTCCACCAGGGTCGCCTCGTCCAACAGGTCGGGGCTGATCTCCGAGGCCTCGTCGGCGGCGACCTGTCGCCGGGCGTTCGCGATGGCCCGGGCCCGCCGGTGCAACGCCACCAGGTCACGTGGCCCGATCCGCCAACGGGCGCCGGTGAGCAACCGCAGCAGCGCGGCGCCATCGGTCGGGTCGGCCAGGACCCGCAGCGTGCAGACCACGTCGCGTACCTCGGGGGTGTCCAGCAGGCCGCCCAGCCCGACCACCTCGACCGGTAGGCCACGCTCACGCAGCGCCGACTCGATCGCCGGGATCTGGCTGCGCACCCGGACCAGCACGGCGGTCGTCGGACGGCGGTCCACCGGGATGTGTTCCGGGGCCGCGCCCGGCATGCCGGCCGCCCCCCGCCAGGCGGCGAGCACGCTGTCGGCGATCCAGTCGGCCTCGTCGGCGTACGTGGTCAGCATCGCGCAGTGCACAGTGCCGCCGGCCGCCCCGCCCGGACTGCGGTGCGGGATCGGGTCCCGGACGGTCAGCGCGGAGCGCAGCTCCGGCACCCGGGCACCCGCCGCCCGCAGCGGGGTGGAGAGCGCGTTCGCCACCCGGAGGATCTCCGGGCGGTTGCGCCAACTCGTGGTGAGCCCCAGCGCCGGGGCCGGCTCACCGTTGGCGCGGGCGAACTCGGTGGGGAACCGGTCCAGGGTGCCCGCGCTGGCCCCCCGCCAGCCGTAGATCGACTGGCACGGGTCGCCCACCGCGGTCACCGGGTGCCCGCCACCGAACAGCGCGTTGAGCAGCACCACCTGGGCGTGGCTGGTGTCCTGGTACTCGTCGAGAAGCACCACCCGGAAGCGGTCCCGCTCGATCACGCCGACCCCCGGGTGGTCCCGGGCCACCCGGGCCGCCCGGGCGAGCTGGTCGGCGAAGTCCATCGCCTCGAAGTCCTCCTTGCGCCGGGCGTACGCCCGCACCAGCGGCAACAGGCGCAACCGGGTCTGCTGGAGGGTGAGCGCCTTGCGCACGTCGGCGTACACCCGACCCGGCCGGGACTGCACCTCGGCGAAGAACCGACCGGTCCAGGCCGCCAGGTCGTCCGGCGCGACCAGATGCTCGTCCAGCTCCCCGGCCAGCGCCAGAACCGCGTCGGTGATGGTGCTCGGCATCCGGTCCACCTCGGACATGTCGCCGTCGTAGTTGCGCACCAACAGGTCGACCAACTGCCAGCGGGACGCCTCGGTGAGCAGCCGGGTGGACGGCTCGTAGCCGGCCCGCAGCCCGTGCTCGGTGACGATCCGCCCCGCGTACGAGTGGTAGGTGGAGACGGTGGGCTCACCCGCGAGCGGATCGCCCAGCGGATCCCGTCCCTGCCGGCCGAGTCGCCGGATCAGCTGGTCGAGCCGGGTCCGTACCCGATGGGCCAGCTCGCCGGCCGCCTTGCGGGTGAAGGTCAGCCCGAGGATCTGCTCCGGCCGCACGTACGAGTTGGCCACCAGCCAGACCACCCGGGCGGCCATCGTCTCGGTCTTGCCCGACCCGGCACCCGCGACCACCAGCAGCGGCTCCACCGGGGCGGCGATGATCGCGGCCTGCTCCCGCGTGGGCGCCGGCAACCGCAGCAGCTTGGCCAGCTCCACCGGTGTGTACCGGGGGCCGGAGTCCGCGAGTCGGGGTGTCGGCGCGGGGCCCGCGCCGAACAGGGTGGGCTGACTCACCGTGCCGTCTCGGTTCCCAACACCGGCGCACTCCTCGCCCTCACGGGTGCCGTCCCAGGTCGCGACTGGGCTCGCAAGCTCACTCCTCGCCCTCACCGGTGCGCCGGACGGTGGGCGGCTCGACGACCTGGCGACCCTGCCCGGAGACCGGGCAGCTGGTGCGCACCGGGCAGACCCGGCACTTCGAGTTGGCCACCGCGGCGAACGTGGCGGCTGCCATCGTATCGGCGGTCCGCCGGACCAGCGCGGTCGCCCAACCGGCCGCCGGCCCCTCGCTGGCGGCGGGCTGATTCTGCTCCCTGGCGTCCTTGGCGGAGGTTCCGAGCTGCACCAGCGCGGCGCCCCCGGACTCGTCACCGAACTCGGCGAACGCCCCCGCCTCCACCGCCGCCTGGTAGGCGCCGAGCTGCGGGTGCTCCGCCAGGTCGGTGCCGGTGACAGCGGTGGACTTGCCGGTCTTCAGGTCGATCACCACGAGCCGCCCGGCCTCGTCGACCTCCAGCCGGTCGACCCGGCCGGTCAGGTCGATGGGCCGGTTCGGGTCGTCCAGGCGGACGGCGAACTCGTGCTCGATGGCGAGCAACCGACGCGGGTTGGTGGCCAGCCAGCGCAGCAGCTTGTCGACCATCGCCTCGGCGCGTTCCCGCTCCGGCCCGGCCATCCACCGGGCCGCCAGCTCGATCGCGTCGAACCGGGCGGCCACGTAGTCGAGCAGCGCCCCCCGGTCGGCGCTGGCGTCCTCGGCGAGCATCGCGGCGGCGTGCACCAGGTTGCCCACCCCCTGCGCGGTGCTGGTCGGGCCACTACCGCCGTGCCGTTCCAGCAGCCAGCGCAGACTGCACCGCAGCGCGCTCTCCATGGCCGACGGGGTGACCCGCACCGGGTCGCCGTCGTCGACCAGCGGCCGGTCGTCGGAGAGCACCCGCAACCCCCACCAGTCGTCGGGGTGCGCACCGGGCACCCCGGCGGCGGCGAGCCGGGCCAGTTCGGCCGCCGCGGCGCGCCGCCGGGCCGCCGGGGCCGCCGGGTCGGTGATGGCGGTACGAAGTTCCGCGACCAACGCCGGCAGGGTGAGCGCCCGGGGTGGACGGGTCACCGGCAGTGCCCCGGGACGGCCCGGCTCCTCGTCCCCGGTCTCGCCCGCCGCAGCGCCCCCGGAGCCGCCGGAGGACGGTTCCGTGCGGGGACCTGGCGGCGGGCCGGGCACTGTCGGCGGCGGGCCGGGCGCTGTCGGCGGGGTCGGCGGCGTGCTCGGCGGAGTCGGTGGCGGTGTGCTCGGGCCCAGCTCGTGCAGGAACCGGCTGGGCTGCTCCTCGTGGTCGTCCCCACCGACAGCGGCCGACGCCACGGCGCTGACCAGCAGCCGGTGCCGGGCCCGACTGATGGCGACGTGGAAGAGCCGACGCTCCTCGTCCAGCAACGCCGAGGTCTGACCCACCACGTTCGCCGCGGTCGCCCCGTCGACCGACCGGCCGGCCAGCACGTCGACCAGTCGCTCGGAGCCGAGCAGGCTGCCGCGCAGCCGCAGGTCCGGCCAGATGCCCTCCTGCACGCCGGCCACCGCGACCAGGTCCCATTCCAGGCCCTTCGCCGCGTGCGCGGTGAGCAGGCGTACCGCCGCACCCCGGTCGGCGGTCGGGGCGATGGTGTCGGCCGGCAGGTCCTGGGCGAGCACGTGGTCGAGGAAGACCTCGGTACGCGCGCCGGGCAGCCGGTCGGTGAACCGGGCCGCCGCGTCGAAGAGGACCAGCACGGCGTCCAGGTCGCGGTCGGCAGCCTCGGCCCGCCGACGCCGGGCCAGGTCGCCCTCGCCGGCCTCCGGACGCCCCTGGTTGATCGCGCCGGCCCACCGCTCGGCGAGACCACTGGCGTGCCAGACGGCCCAGAGCACGTCCTCGGCGGTCGCACCCGGCCGCACGGCGGCTTCGCGGGCGATGGCCAGCAGCCCGGCCACCGCCTGCGCCGGCTCGGCCCAGCGCCGTTCGATGCCGGTCAACTCCTCCGGATCCTGCAACGCCTCGACGATCAACTCCCCGGAGGGGCGTCGGTCACCGCCGGCCAACGCGAGCGCGCGCAGGCCCTGCCGCAGCCGCCGCTCGGCCAGCGGGTCGGCCCCACCCAGCGGCGAGTGCAGCAGCGCGACGGCCGCCTCCTCGTCGAGTCGTTCCGGCTCCAGCGCGCAGCGCAGCAGGAGCAGCAGCGGCGCGACCGCCGGTTGCAGGTGCAGGGGCAGATCCTCACCGTGCACCACTGTGGGTACGCCGGCAGCGTGCAACGCCCGTCGCAGGGTGGGCAGCTGCAACGCGGTGGACCGCACCAGCACCGCCATCCGTGACCACGGCACGCCGTCGAGCAGGTGGGCCGAGCGCAGCGCGTGGGCCAGCCAGGCGGCCTCGCTGGTCGCCGAACGGAAGGTGTGCACCTCGACCACGCCGGGCGGCGCATCCGGCAGGGGGTGCAGCCGACGGTGCGCGGCCGGACCCCGCAGCCGGCGACCCAGCCGGGCGATCGCCGCGAGCAGACCCGGCCCGGCCCGGTACGACGTGGTCAGCAGCACCTGCGCGGCCGGCGCACCGGATGCCGTCCGGAACCGGTGCGGGAACGTCGCCACCCCGGCCGGGTCGGCGCCCCGGAAGGCGTACGTGGAGGAATCCGGGTCGGCGAACGCGACAAGCGACTTGCCACCGCCGGCGATGACCGAGAGCAGCTCCAGTTGGGCGGGGTCGGTGTCGGCCAACTCGTCGAGGTAGACGTGCGCGAGCCGACGACGCTCGGCGGCCAGCAACTCCTCGTCGTCGCGCAGCAGCCCGGTGGCCGCCCGGACCAGCTCAGCCGGGTCGTACGCGATGGAGCCCCGGTTGCTGACGTCGCGCAGCGCGAGCACGGCGACGTACTCCCGCAGGAAGCGCGCGGCGGCCGGCCAGTCGGCGCGGCCGAGCTTCTCACCCAGGCGGGCGAGGTCGATCGGGCCCACGCCGCGCTCGGCTGCGCGCATGAGCAGGTCGCGCAGTTGGCCGGCGAACGCCCGGGTGCGCAGGGCGGGGCGCAGGTCGGTGGGCCAGCCGACCTGGTCGTCCTCGGGCTCCTCGCCCACCACGTCCAGCAGCTCACGGATGATCAGATCCTGCTCGGGGCCGGTGAGCAGCCGGGGCGACGGTTCGCCCCGCTCGGCGGCGGCGCGGCGGAGCAACCCGAAGGCGTACGCCGGGAAGGTGCGCACCAGCGGCTCGCGCAGCACCCGGTGGCCGTCCTGCGCGATCCGGGCCTCGATGCGCTGTCGCAGCGCGGTGGCGCCCCGACGGCCGAAGGTCAGCACCAGGATCCGTTCGGGGTCGACCCCCTCGGCCACCCGGGCAGCGACCGCCTCGACCAGCGTGCTGGTCTTGCCGGTGCCCGGGCCGCCGAGCACGAGCATCGGCCCGTCGGTGTGCCCGACCACCTCGGCCTGCACCGGGTCGGCCCGCCAGCCGCCGACGACGGCCAGCTCGGGCCCGGCCACGCCATCGGGCCCACCCGAAGCGCCGACACCGCCCCCGGACGTGCCGCCGCTGGCGGGCACGGAAGCGCTGTCAGGCGTCGCCTCGTCCCCCCGCGCCGGCCCTCCGGGCCGCCGCACCAACCGGTACGCCTGCATCAGCTCATCCCATCAGACCCATACGACACCCACCCGCCCAAACCCACTCTCCCTCCGCCTCCCCACCCAACCCCCATCCACCCCCGTCGATCATGAAGTTGGCGGCGCGACACGCCGACAGCGACGTCGCTAACTTCATGATCACCGCGAATGGGGGTGGGGGCGGGGGTGGGGGGTCAGGTTAGGTGGGATTCCAGGACGTTGAGGGCCTCGGTGACGGTGGTGGTGACCGTCAGGAGGTCGCGGCCGGCGGGCTTGAGGAAGGTCTGGTCGGCCAGCGCGTCGAGCCAGTCCAGCAGGGGGCGGTAGAACCCGTCGGTGTCGATCAGCACCATCGGCTTGGTGTGCAGGGCGAGGGTGGCGGTGGTCCAGACCTCGAACAACTCGTCCAGGGTGCCCAGCCCGCCGGGCAGGGTGAGGAAGGCATCCGACTTGTCGATCATCAGGGTCTTGCGGCTGGCCATCGAATCGGTCACCAGCAGCTCGTCCGAGGCCAGGTCGGCGACCTCCAGGTCGACCAGCGACTGCGGGATCACGCCGACGGTGCGCCCACCGGCGGATCGGGCGCCGTCCGCCAGCGCGCCCATCATGCCGACGCAGCCACCGCCGCTGACCAGCGTGTGGCCCCGCCGGGCCAGCTCCGCGCCGGTCTCTGCGGCCAGGTCCAACCAGCGCTGATCGAGGGTACGGGAGGAGGCACAGAAGACGCAGATCGCCGCCATCAGTCGTGGTCCCGAGCCTGAACGGCTGCGGCCTGCTGGTCTGCGCCGGTGCGCGCGACAGCCTCCTCGCGGACCGCCTCCTGCTCGGCGGAGAGCGCGGCCTCCGATTCGACGATGTACCGGACCGCCTCGTTGACGTCGTCGGTGAGGCAGATCAGATCCAGGTCGACCGGCCCGATCTTGCCGGTGGCGGCCATCGTGTCGCGCAGCCAGTCCAGCAGACCCTGCCAGTAGGCGACGCCCATGAGCACCACCGGGAACCGGGTGACCTTGCCGGTCTGCACCAGGGTGAGTGCCTCGAACAACTCGTCCATGGTGCCGAACCCGCCGGGCAGCACGACGAACGCCTGCGCGTACTTGACGAACATCGTCTTGCGGGCGAAGAAGTAGCGGAAGTCGATGGCCAGGTCGACCCAGTCGTTGATGCCCTGCTCGAACGGAAGCTCGATGCCGAGCCCCACGGAGAGCCCACCGGCCTCGCTGGCGCCCCGGTTGGCGGCCTCCATCACGCCGGGCCCACCTCCGGTGATCACCGCATAGCCGGCTCGGGCCAGCGCACCGCCCAACTGCTCGGCCAACTGCCACTCGACGCTGTCCGGCGCGCTGCGCGCCGAGCCGAAGACGCTGACCGCGGACGGCACGTCGGCGAGGGTGTCGAAACCCTCGACGAACTCGGCGAGGATGCGCAGCGCGCGCCAGGCGTCCTTGGTTTTCCAGTCGCCCCGCCCCCGTGAATCCAGCAGTCGCTGGTCGGCGGTGCTGCTCGGGATCGCCCCTCTGCGCAGGGTGACCGCACCGCGATGCCGCTCCTGTCCCGGACCGCGACCGGCCTCCCGCCCGTTGCTCTGGCTCATGGGGCAACCGTAGTGGAGCAGCACCGCTCGGGTGCGCGGGGCGGGGACGCCGAGAAATTGTTCGGGATCATGGGCAACTATTCGGCGCTCCCGTACGTCTTACTATTCACATACCGGGTATGCCCCGGCGCGCGCCTTCGGGGGAGGAGACAGCGTGATCAGCAACAGCGAGATGATCCGGATCCGTCGCCAGATGCAGCGACGCATCCGAGACGTGGTGGCCGAACGCCGCCGCACCCGCCAGCAGAACCCAACCCCCACCTCCCCCACCCCATCCGGAGCCGATCAAGAGGTTTGCGTCGCCGACAACGGGCCAGGCTGACGCAAACCTCTTGATCACCCGGCGGGCGGGGGTCCGGGCGGTCAGGCCGGGGCCAGCCAGCGGTGCAGGGTTGCCGCGCCGTCGCGGATCTTGCTGATCTCGACGTGCTCGTCGGGGTGGTGAGCGAGGTTCGGGTCGCCCGGGCCGAAGTTCAGCGCGGGAATGCCCATCGCCGCGAACCGGGCCACGTCCGTCCAGCCCAGCTTGCCGATCGGCGCGGCGCCGACCGCCGCCAGGAACTCTTTCGCGGGGGCCGCGTCGAGCCCGGGCGCGGCACCGGCAGCCGTGTCGGTGACTGTCACCTCGAAGCCGGCGAACACCTCACGCAGGTGCGCCTCCGCCTCGGCCGGGGTGCGGTCCGGGGCGAACCGGTAGTTGACCTCGACCTCACAGAGGTCGGGGACCACGTTGCCGGCCACCCCACCGTTGATCCGCACCGCGTTCATGCCCTCGCGGTAGTCGCACCCGTCAATGGTGACCCGGCGCGCCTCGTACGTCTGGAGGCGTCGCAGCACCTCGCCGGCGGCGTGGATGGCGTTGACCCCGTGCCAGGAGCGCGCCGAGTGGGCACGTACGCCGGTCGTGGTGACCACCGAGCGCATCGTGCCCTGGCAGCCCGCCTCGACGATGCCGTACGTCGGCTCCAGCAGCACCGCGAAGTCCGCCTGCAACCACTCCGGGAACGCCTGGGCGACGAGGTTGAGCCCGTTGTACCGGGACTCGATCTCCTCGGCCTCGTAGAAGAAGTACGTCACGTCGTAGCGCGGCTCGGGCAGCGTCACCGCGAGGTGCAGCGCGTACGCGGTGCCGGACTTCATGTCGGAGGTGCCGCAGCCGTACATCAGGTCGCCGCGCATGGTCGACGGAAAGTTGTTGTTCAACGGCACCGTGTCGAGGTGCCCGGCCAGCACGACACGCTGCGACCGACCGAGGTCGGTGCGTGCCATCACCGTGTTGCCGTGCCGGTGGGTGGTCAGGTGCGGCACGCCCCGCAGCACCTCTTCGACACAGTCGGCGATCGCCTTCTCGTTGAGGGACACGGACTCTATGTCGACCAGAGCGCGGGTCAGCTGCACCGGATCGGCGAGGACCTCGGGGGTCAGCGGGTTCTCCATGGTTCGCACGGTACCTTCAGGTCTGTCAGCGCGAGGAGCGAGCCGAGGTCAGCCCGGCCGTGACCGAGAGGTGTAACAGTGACGTCCGCAGATTCCGCCTGGGGCATCGGCCTGGCTACGGTCACCGCAGACGAGCAGGTGCTCGATACCTGGTACCCGACCGGCAAGCTGGGCCTGGGCGAGCTGCCGCTGGTCGCCGGCGAGGACAAGGCGGACGTGCTCGACCTGCCACCCGCCGCGCTCGGTGACCGGGCCCTGCCCGGTCTGCGTACCGTGCAGGTGGTCACAGTGATCGGCTCGCTGGACGACCCGATCAAGGACGCGTCCGACGCGTACCTCCGGTTGCACCTGCTCTCGCACCGCCTGGTCCGACCCAACCAGCTCAACCTGGACGGCATCTTCGGCAAGCTGGCCAACGTGGCCTGGACGTCCGCCGGGCCGTGCCCCCCGGAGCGGGTGGACGAGCTGCGGGTGATCGAGCGGGCCGCCGGCCGGCACCTGTCGGTGTACGGGGTCGACAAGTTCCCCCGGATGACCGACTACGTGGTGCCCTCCGGTGTGCGGATCGCCGACGCCGACCGGGTCCGCCTCGGCGCCCACCTGGCCGCCGGCACCACAGTGATGCACGAGGGCTTCGTCAACTTCAACGCCGGCACCGTCGGCACCTCGATGGTCGAGGGGCGGATCGTGCAGGGCGTGCTGGTCGGCGACGGCTCCGACATCGGCGGCGGGGCCTCCATCATGGGCACCCTCTCCGGCGGCGGCACCGACAAGATCAGCATCGGTGAGCGGAGCCTGGTCGGCGCGAACGCCGGCGTCGGGATCTCGCTTGGCGACGACTGCGTGGTCGAGGCCGGCTGCTACATCACCGCCGCGTCGAAGATCACGCTCCCCGATGGCCGGGTGGTCAAAGCCCGGGAGCTGTCCGGCGTCGACGGCCTGCTGTTCTGGCGCAACTCGGTCACCGGCGGGCTGGAGGCCCGGCCGCGCACCGGCCGGGGCATCGAGCTGAACGCCGCCCTGCACGCCAACGACTGACGGACCCGCCGGGTCCGCGGCGCTCGACCGCGGACCCGGACGGGGTACGCCTCAGCGCAACCGGTACGCCTGGATGATCCGTTGGGTCACCGTGTTGCCGGCGGTGTCCCGGGCGGTGGCCCGCAGCGACACGTAGCCGGCACCGGCCGGATGCCGCAACACTGCCGACCAGCCGTCGGCCGAGGTGCGGACCAGCTTCGCCTCGCCCCAGGTCTTCCCGCCGTCGTACGAGACGTCGACGGCGAGCTTCTCCACCCGGCTGGCCGGTGCGCCGGGCTGGCGCTGCACCCGTACCGGTACGACGAAGCCCTGACCGGCCGGAGCGCTGTTGTCGACCCGCAACTGCGGCGCGAAGCGCACCGCCGACAGGGGCAGTCGGGCCGGCGTCTCACCGGCGACGTGCCTCGACCGGAAGGTCCAGCTGGACTCCACCTCGGTGCTCAGGTCGGTGAAGCTTCGCTTGGACGACGCGACGAGCCGGTAGTCCGCCCCACCCGGTGGCACCGTGAACTCTCCGTAGCCGGCGTACTCGCTCTCGCCGACCAGCTTGCCGTTGCGCCAGAGCTTGGTGTGCTCACTGTCGCTCAGCGAGGCGCCCGGGTGCCCGGCCGCGTCGCTGAACATCGGCACGTCGACCACTATGGTGTCGCCGACCCGGGTGACGCTCTGGTGCGGCCAGTGCGGCTTCGGGAAGGACGGTGCGTACGGAGCCTGGTTCCAGATCTCCTGGACCGTCCGCCCGGCGCGGTACGCGGTGGGAGTGGAGAAGAGCGCTGCCTTCGGGTTCATCCACCCTTCCTCGTCCACCGTTCCGAAGTAGACCTCGGATTCCCACTTCACGCCCTTGGTGTTGTAGTACTCGACTCGCTGGCCGGGCACGACGGTGGGCAGGATCAGCGCGGAATAGCCGACGTTGTACTCCAACTCGGGGAGCACGATCCGCTCGGCAACCATGCCCGGGTAGCCACCGCGGAACTGGTGCACGACGGTGGCCAGGTTGCGTCGGGTGTAGTCCCGGACGAACCCCGTGGGCATCCGGCCAGGAATCGCTTCGGCCAGCGCGTACAGATACGGACTGTTGGCCGGGTCCGGCTTGGTCCACTGGCTGCTGACGGTGGCGACGAACTTGTCGTCGGAGATCGGCTTGCCGATCTGACCGCTGCTCAGGCCGGTGAACGTCTCCGCCCAGAGCCCGATTCCGTACCCACTTCCGTCGTCGGCGGTGAAGTTGCCGCTGAGGTCGATCAGTTGCGGGACGGCTGTCCGGTCCGGGACGGTCATCCGCACCGGCTTGCCCCGCCGGGCGTCCACGACGATCCGGGTGTCCCGCTCGACGGTCACCTCGGGCTGCATCAACAGGGACATCCCGGGCTGCTCATCCTCTGGACCAGGCTCGAAGACGAGGCCGCTCAGGCCGTAGTGCCCCTTGGGCACCCGCACGGTGGCCACCCCGTCGGAACTGACGAGGTCCCAGGAGCCAAAGGTGTCCATCCCGACCAGCGCGGTCCAGTGGTCCGCGGTGCGCGCGCCGGCGCGGTTGAGGTGCTCCACGGTGAGCGTGTAGCTCTCCGCCTCCCGGTTCACAGCCAGCGGAGTGACAGCGACCGCCGCCCCGGATCGGGCCACGATCCGACCGGTCCAGTAACCGTCGGCGTCGCCGAGCCGGGTATCCGTGGTGACTGTCGTGGCGGCCGTGCCGCCCGCCGGCACGGTGAGCTGGCTGACGCCCAGGACGAACAAACCGGCCGGCAGCGCCCGACCGCCGGGGCCGGCGCCCTCGATGCTGAGGTCCACGGTGACCGGCGCCGGACCGTCGTTGCGCCAGGTCACCGTGCGGGTGATCGGGGCGTCGTCACCGTGCGGCCAGAGGGTACGCCCGAACGAGACGCTCACCGGGTCGGTGGTGATCTGCTGGGTGATCGCGTGTGCGACGTCGACCCGCCCAGCTCCCTGCTGGTAGGCGGTCTGGTTTGGGTGCGGCTTGGCGGCGGCCATCAGGGTGGCCTTGAGCCGGTCGGCCCGCCATCCGGGGTGCTGCTGGGCCAGCAGCGCGGCCGACCCGGCCACGTGCGGGGTGGCCATCGAGGTGCCGGAGAGCGTGACGTAGCGGTCCCCTACCGGGTCGCCGATGACGCCGGTGGCGGACCGTGCGGCGACGATGTCGACGCCGGGCGCGGTGATGTCCGGCTTCAGCGCGTCGTCGCCGACGCGGGGGCCCCGGCTGGAGAAGTCGGCCAGTTCGTCGTCGCGGTCCACCGCGCCCACGGCGAGCCCGGCGTCGGCGCTGGCCGGGGAGCCGACCGAGCCGTCCGAGCCGTCGTTGCCGGCGGCGAGGACGAACAGCGTGCCGGTCTGCGCGGTCAGGGTCTGCACGGCCTCCTCGACCGGGTCGACCTCCGGGGTGTCCCAGCCACTGAGGCTCATGTTGACCACGGCGGCCTTCTTCTCCACCGCGGCCCACTGCATGCCGGCGAGGATCGCCGAGTCGGTGCAGCCGGCGTCCTCACAGACCTTGCCGTCCAGCAGCGTCGCGTCCGGCGCCACACCCCGGTACTTGCCGCCGGAGGCCGCGCCGGTGCCCGCGATGGTCGAGGCCACGTGGGTGCCGTGGCCGACCGTGTCCCGAGCGTCGGCGACCTCGGTGAAGTTGCGCGCCTCGGCCACCTTGCCGGCCAGGTCCGGGTGGGTGGCGTCGACGCCGGTGTCCAGCACCGCGACGGACACGCCTGTACCGGTGAACCCGGCCGCCCAGGCGGTGGGCGCGCCGATCTGCGGCACGCTGTGGTCGAGGGTCACCCGTCGACGGCCGTCCAGCCAGATCCGCTCGACGCCCCCCGCCGCGTCGAGCCTGGCCCCAGCGGGACCGGTGGTGACCTTCTCCCAGACCGCGCCGAGGGAGGACTTGTCGCTGTTCAGGGCGGCACCGCGAATCACCGGCAGGTCGCGGGTCAGCCGAGTGCCGGGCAGAGCGGCCGGGGCACGCCGGGCGTTGCCCGTTGAGCCGTACGACACCAGCAGCGGCAGGGTGTTGCGGTGGGCGTCGTCGTAACCTGCCTCGACCAGCCCGGTGACGTCGAAGAGTCGCCGGTCCACCCGGCCGGAGCGCAGCAACGGCACCGCGTCCGTCGGCGTCACGGTGAGGCGGCCGCGCTCACGCTGGACCAGGAACTGCACGTCCTCGCGGCCGGCACCCGGCCGGACCGAGGCGCCGGACGCGGTGACGGTGACCCGGTCACCGGTGATCAGCGTGACAGTGGTCGAGCGGTTGGCGGTGGGTCCACCCGAAGTGGACTGTGGGCCGGTGCCGCCCGGTGGGGCGGGCACGGCGGCCGTGGCTGAGGCGGGAGTCGGCGCGGAGAGCGCCAGCGCGAACACGAGGCTGAAGGCGACCAATCTTCTTCCCTGGTGCAACGGATCCTCCTGGTCAAGCGTCTTGATGGATGGAGTCACATTGACAACCCAGAATTGCATACTGGGTATGCAAAATGAAGGCCAAAAAATGACGGACCGGCCACGAGCCGACGAACCGGGCCGGCATGATCGGGCGGTGACCTCCATGAAGGACAAAATGCTCGCCGGCGAGCCATACATCGCCGACGATCCCGATATCATCGCCGATCTGGACCGGGCCGCCCGGCTGATGGAGCGCTTCAACACCAGTCCTGCGTCCGATCCGCAGGCCCGGATCGCGGCACTGCGTGAACTCCTCGGCGAACTGGGCGAGGACACCTGGATCCGACCACCGTTCTACTGCGACTACGGCTGGCAGATCCGGATCGGCCCACGCAGCTTCGTCAACTACAACGCGGTCTTCCTCGACGTCGCTCGGATCACCCTCGGCGCGGACGTCCAGGTCGGCCCGAACGTGCAGCTACTCACCCCGACGCACCCGGTCGAGCCCGGCCCGCGCCGGGACAAGTGGGAGGCGGCCAAGCCGATCACCATTGGCGACAACGTGTGGCTCGGTGGTGGCGCAATCGTGCTGGCCGGCGTGACGATCGGCGCGGACACCGTCGTCGGCGCGGGCGCGGTGGTCACCCGGGACCTGCCCGCCAACGTGGTGGCAGTCGGCAACCCGGCCCGGCCGGTCCGCGAACTCGGCTAGACCGTCGGTGGATCCGACAGGCGGACGACCAGGTCGGCCCGGTCGGCGGTGGGGGTGATCAGGGCGGCGTTCGACTCGTCGCTGCCCAGCGCCCACGCCCGCGCCTGCTCCGGAGACCGACCGAACGCCTCGTGCCGGGCGGTCAGCCGGCGGTGCCGCACCTCGGCGTCCAGATCGAGAAACCACGCCTCGTGCAGCAGCGATCGGATCTCCTGCCAGGGGAAATCCGGCAACAGCAGGTAGTTGCCCTCGGTCACCACCAGCCGGACCGACGGCGGCACCTCGATCGCGCCGGCCACCGGCTCCTCCAGCTCCCGGCGGAACTCCGGCGCGTAGACCGACGTCGGCTCCAGCCGGTGCAGCCGGCGCAGCAGCGAGACGTACCCGTTGGCGTCGAAGGTGTCCACGGCGCCCTTGCGGTCGGCGCGGCCCAGGCGAACCAGTTGCGACTGCGCCAGGTGGAAGCCGTCCATCGGGACCAGGCAGGCGGCCGACCCGATCTCGGCGACGATCCGCTCCGCCAGGGTGGACTTCCCGGCGCCCGGTGCGCCGGCGATGCCGAGCAGTTGCCGCGGGCCGGCCTCGGCGAGCACCAACGCCCGCGCCACCAACTCGTCGGCGGACAGCACCCGGGCCTGCGGCATCAGCCCAGGACCGGGTCGCTGATGGTGAACCGCGCCTGCACCGCCGCCTGCACAGTCTGCGGCTGCGGGTCCAGCTCAAGCTCCGGCGGACCACCGCCCGCGCCACCACCCCCGCCGAAGGCCGCACGGGCGAACATCGGCCGGTCGGCGAGGCCCGCATCGGCCAGCTCGATCAACGAGGTGACCCGGGCGCCCAGCGCCTCCGCGTACTCCCGGGCCCGCAGCAGCGCGTCGCTGATCGCGGCGTGCCGGGCCGCACGGTGGGCGGGGCTGTCCGGACGAAGCTCCCACCACGGGCCGGCCACCTCGACCTGGTCCTGGTCGGCGAGCCGGAGCATCAGCTCACCCAGCGCGGTGAAGTCGGTGACAGTGACGGTGGTGGTGACACTGCCGTGCCAGGCGACCACCCGCTCACCCGAGCGCCGGGTCTCCGGCCGCACCCGCAGGTCGCCGGTCTCCCGCCGCGCCACCGCCGGCCCGGAGCCGTCCAGCAGCACCCGCACCGCCGCGGCCCGCTCGGCCAACCGGGTCAGCGTCGCCTCCCGGTCCCGGTCGCGGGCTGTCGCGGTGACTGCGAACCGGGCCAGCTCGGGCGGCACCTCCCGGTACGCCTCGCCGCGCACCTGCACCACCGGACCGTCCACCGCCATGCCCTCAGCCTAGTCAGCGACGGGGCGCCGCGCCGCATAGGAGACAGTGTCCGCGTCGACGTGCAGGCCGGTCAGGTAGCCGCCGGCCACCCCCAGCTCGCGCAACCAGGACACTTCTGCGGCGTGGTCACCACCGGCCGGGAACTGCCGGTCGTACGCGTCGAACCGCCGGTCGCGCAGCGCCACGCGAGAGGCCCGCGCCTCGTCGTAGCGTGCGGTGAGCGCCAGGGCGTCATCGGCGCGCAGCGCGGCGATCAGGTCGTCCAGGAACGCGGTGACCTCGGCCAGCTCACGCAGCACCCGGTCCCGGTTGCCGAGCAGCATGTTGGCGGTCCGATCGGCCGGGGTTCCGGCGACCCGGGTGCCGTCGGAGAAGCTGCCGGCGGCGAGCGCGAGGATCGCGTCGCGCAGCGGTGCGCGTTGCACGGCGCCGGCCAGCGCGCCGGCGAGCAGGTGCGGCACGTGTGAGGCGAGCGCGGCCGCCGAGTCGTGCTCCGTGGCCGACATCGGCACCACCCGGGCCTCGAAGACCTCCACCAGCAGCTCGGCCAGCCAACGGAACGCGGTGGTGGCCGGCCCGGGCGCCGGACAGAGCACCCAGGCCGCGCCGGTGAGCAGGTCCGGCAGGGCGGCCGTCAAGCCGGCCCGGTCGGTGCCCGCCATCGGGTGGCCGGGCACGAACCGGTGCGTCAGCCCCTGCGCGGCGGCGAACGCCGCCACCTGCTCCTTGGTGCTGCCGACGTCGGTCAGCACACACTGCTCACCGGTCATCGCCGCCACCTCGACCAGCGTCGCCGGCAGGGTGGGCAGCGGCCCACACAGGAAGACCACGTCCCGGTCGGTCACCGCCTCGACCAGCCGGTCCGGCGCGGGTACGCCCAACCGGCGGGTCTCTCGCCGGGTGGCCTCGTCCGGGTCCCACCCGACCACGTCGATGCCGGCGGCGACCATCCGGAGCAGCACCGAGCCACCGATCAGGCCGGTGCCGACCACCGCCGCCCGTACCCGCGCACCTGGCCTGTCCACCATGCTCGACCGCCCGGAGCCGCGATCAGGCGAGACGTGCCGCGACGCCGGCGATGTGCTCGTCGGACTCGGTGAGGGCGACCCGGACATGCTGCCCGGCCGTCGGGCCGTAGAAGACGCCGGCAGCGACCAGGATGCCGCGTCGGGCCAGCCAGTCGACCGTCTGCCAGCAGTCCTCACCCCTGGTCAGCCAGAGGTACAGGCCAGCCTCGGAGTGCTCGACGGTGAACCCGGCACCGGTGAACGCCGCGGCGAGCACCTCCCGCCGGGCGCGGTAACGCTCCCGCTGCTCCTCGGCGTGTCGCTCGTCCCCCAGGGCGGCCACCATGGCCGCCTGCACTGGCGCGGGCACGATCATGCCGGCGTGCTTGCGGACCTTGAGCAGCTCGGCGACGAGCGCCGGGTCGCCGGCGACGAAACCGGCCCGGTAGCCGGCGAGGTTGGACCGCTTGGAGAGCGAGTGCACGGCCAGCACCCCGGCGTAGCTACCCCCGCTGACCTGCGGAGACAACACCGAGACCGGGTCGGCCGACCAGCCCAGGGGCAGGTAGCACTCGTCGCTCGCGACCACCGCGCCACGTTCGCGGGCCCAGTCGATCACCTTGCGCAGGTGCGCCGCGGGCAACACCCGGCCGGTCGGGTTGCCAGGCGAGTTGACCCAGACCAACCGGACCCGCGGGGTCGGCCCGAGCGAGGTGAGCGAGTCGGTACGGACGACGGTGGCGCCGGCCAGCCGGGCGCCATCCTCGTAGGTGGGGTACGCGATCGACGGCACCACCACCACGTCACCCGGGCCGATCCCGAGCAGCGTGGGCAGCCAGGCCACGAACTCCTTCGAGCCGATGGTCGGCAGCACACCGAGACCGTCGACGCCGGCACCACAGGCTCGGGACACCCACGCCGCGATCGCGGCCCGCAGCGCCGGGGTGCCGGCGGTCAGCGGGTAACCGGGAGCATCGGACGCGTCAGCCAACGCCCGCCGGATCACCTCGGGCACCGGGTCGACCGGCGTACCCATGGAGAGGTTGATCAGGCCCTCCGGATGCGCCGCGGCCAGCGTGGCCGCGGCGTCCAGGGTGTCCCAGGTGAACTCGGGCAGCCGCGACGAGACCGGCGCGGGCCGGTTCAGTGGCCCTCGCCGCGCGGCGGCTGCGCGGCGACGAAGGTGGCGTCCTTCTCCACCTTGCCGACCTTCGAGGCGCCACCGGGCGAGCCCAGGTCCTCGAAGAACTCGTAGTTCGCGCCGGTGTAGTCCTTCCACTGCTCCGGGACGTCGTCCTCGTAGAAGATCGCCTCCACGGGGCAGACGGGCTCACAGGCACCACAGTCGACGCACTCGTCGGGGTGGATGTAGAGCATCCGATTGCCCTCGTAAATGCAGTCGACCGGGCACTCCTCGATGCATGCCTTGTCGAGCACATCTACGCACGGCTCGGCGATGATGTAGGTCACCGGTCTTCTCCTCCGCAAGACTCGCCGCGATCTCCCGCGACGGTAAGAGCCTAGTATCTCGCCGGGGAGGGGGTCGATCGTGCTCCGACAGCAGGATGTGGGACACCGGATCGTGGTCCGCCGGATTGTGGGGATTCGCGAAGGCCGCCCACTATTTTCCGATGCCCTCGGCGAGCTGGTCGAGCTGAGCGAGACTCATCTCACGCTCGCCACCGCTCAGGGGCCGCTTCGGGTCCCGGTGGCGCAGGTCCACCGCGCCAAGCGCGTTCCGCCGACCCGTCGGCCGACCGCCGCGGCGGTCGTGGCGCTGGAGCGGGCCGCCGACGAGGCCTGGCCGGCACCGACCCGGGGCCGACTCGGTGACTGGCTGCTCCGGTCGGCCGAGGGCTGGACCGGGCGTGCCAACTCGGCGCTGCCGATCGGCGACCCGGACCGACCACTGGCCGCCGCGGTCGACGCGGTGGAGCGCTGGTACGCCGAGCGGGGGCAACCCGCGTTGATCAACACGCCGCTGCCCCTCGCCGCACCGGTCGGCGCCGAGCTGGACGCCCGCGGGTGGGGCACCCGCCCGCCGACGCTGGTACAGACCGCACCGCTGCCCCTGCCGGCGTCGACGCCCGCCAGCGGCCAGGCCGACGGGTGGGGCAGTGCGGTCGTCGAGCTGGCCACCGCGCCCAGCGACGAGTGGCTGGGCATCGCCGCCGGCCGCAAGGGCGGCCTGCCGGACGCCGCCCGGCACGTCCTCACCGCCGTGGACCAGGTCCGCTTCGCCCACGTGTACGCCGACGGCGCCCTGGTGGCCGCCGGCCGTGGCACGGTGACCGGCCAGGGGCGCTGGTTGGGCCTCAGCCTGATCGAGGTCCTACCGGCGGCCCGCCGCCAGGGGTTGGCCCGCCGCGTGATCCACGAACTGACCAGCTGGGGCGTGTCGGGCGGCGCGACGCACGCGTTCCTCCAGGTCGAGCAGCGAAACACGGCGGCGGTCGCGCTCTACCAGCGGCTCGGCCTCGTCACCCACCACACCTACCTGACCCGGGTCGCTCCGAACTGACCTCGACCGCCGCCGGGCGCGGCGGCGGCCCGGCGCGGCGGCGGCCCGGCGCGGCGGCGGCCCGGCGCGGCGGCGGCCCGGCGCGGCGGCGGCCCGGCGCTTGATCCACTCGGCTTTCAGGAAGTCGCGGCATCCGGACGCCCGGGACCCCCCGACTTCAAGGAAGCCGAGTCGATCAAGCTGCGTTCGGTCGGCCACACAAGCGGCCCCGGACGGGCGGCCCCGGACGGGCGGCCGCGACGTCCGGACGGCGAGCTGGGCGGTGATCAGCGGCGGACGACTCGGCGGGGCTTCGCGGCCTTGACCTCGGCGTACCGCTTGAGCTGCTGAGAGCGGTAGTCACGGCCGAGCGCGGTGAGCACCAGGTAGCCGATCAGCAACCCGGCGCCGGTGGCGAGCAGGTAGAGCCAGATCTGGACGAAGAACGTCGCCGCGCCGCCGGCGAACGGGTTGTGACCGACCAGCAGGGGCCCGACCAGCACGGTCAGCAGCATCGCCACCGGCACCACGAGGGCCATGTCGGCTGCCCAGCCGGCCAGCGGCCGGCGTCGGCCCCAGCGGAAGGCGACCACGGCGAGGATCAGGCCGATCACCGTGAACATCGTCAGCGACACCCGGTCGGCGGCGGTGTCGTCACTGTCAAAGCCGAACCGGGTGATCAGCCGGGCGACCACGTTGACCGCGAACAGTGCCGCTACGAGCACCCCGAGGTCACGCCACCGCTTGTCCATCGCCGGACCCTCCTGCCGTACGCCCCGTCGCGGGGTTCGCATCCCTGGCAGGAATATCTACCACCCTTACCTGGGAGACGTCATCAGCCGGCAGCACCCCAAAAGCAGCCGAGCGTCAGCCGCCGAGCAGAGGCGGCTGCGGGGCGAGGATCTGCCGGAAGCCCATCACCGCGAAGGTCATCGCGCCGGCCACGATCATGGCCAGCCCGACCCAGTTGTCGCCGGCCAGCAACAGGTCGCCCTCGTTGGTCCGGATGGCGGCGACCGCCATCAGCGCGAACCACGGCACCGCCGGCAGCGCCACCGCCCAGCGACGGCCGACCGCCTCGTACGCGAACCAGCTCAGCACGATGTTGGCGCCGATGGCGAGGAGCACCGACACGCCGACCAGTTGCCCGCCGACGCGAACCGTGGCGAGCAGCAGCTCCAGTACGCCGGTCAGCACACCGGCGAGGACCACCACGATCGCACCGACCAGCCGGACGCCCAGGTCCAGCAGTCGCGGCGGTGGCCCCGCCGGGGGCGGGGCTTCCTGGTCCTCCACGACCGTCATCGGCGCGGCCGGCACTGTCACCGGAGACCCGCCGCCGCGACCGGTGACCGGTCCGGGGCGGTCTCCGCGGGCAGGCCGGCGAAGAGGTCGTCCTCCCAGCCGTACGGCCCGGTGCCCGGGCCCTTCTCACCGACCGCGAGGGTGAAGAACTCCACGCCCATGAACTCGCCACCGAAGTTGCCGGCGATCGAGTAGAGCCACGAGTTGGCCGGGATCTGGGTGGCGTGCGCCCGCATCGCGGCCTCCTTGGCCGTGTGCTGGTCGGTGCCGTCGATCCGGGCGGCGATCTGGGCGTCCGGGGTGCCGAAGGGCAGGTCGGCGATGTTCTCGATGCCGCCGAACGGGTTGTCGGAGGACTCGGCGAAGTGCGTCATGCCGGCCTCCAGGACGCTGAGCGGCATGGCCGTCCAGTAGACCTTGAGCGGGGCGCAGCCCTCGGCGGTGGCCAACTCGACGGCGCGCATGGCCACCCGGTGCGCCTGGATGTGGTCGGGGTGGCCGTAGAAGCCGTTCGGGTCGTACGTGACGAGCACCTGCGGGCGTACCTCTCGCATGATCTCCACGAGGTGCCCGGCGGCCTCGTCGAGGTCGGCCTGCCAGAAGGCCCGGGGGTGCTCGTTGGTCGCGAGCCCCATCATCCCGGAGTCACGGTAGCGGCCGGCGCCGCCGAGGAAGCGGTGGTCGCTGACGCCGAGCGCGGCGCACGCGGCGGCCAGCTCGGCCACGCGGTACCCGCCGAGCTGGTCGGCCTCGGCGGCGGCGAGCTGCGCCAGCGCGGGCACATGGATCTCGCCCTCCTCGCCGAGCGTGCAGGTCACCAGCGTGACGTGCGCGCCGTCTGCGGCGTAGTGGGCCATCGTCGAGCCGGTGCCGATCGACTCGTCGTCGGGGTGCGCGTGGACCAGCAGCAGGCGGCGGTCGGGCAGCATCGTCACGACGGTCACTCTAACTGGCGGTTCTCCCCCGGCCGACGCTGACGCGTCCGCCCAGGTAGGCCACATCACCCCCGCTCCCGCTCTACGATTTGGCGTGTGGACTTTCCGGAGCTGGCCGCCCGCACCCGACGGTTCAGCCACGGCGCGCCACGCGCTGTCTCGGTGGCTGAGGACGGCTCCCGGGTGATCTTCCTGCGCTCCGCCGGCCCCGAGGATCCGGCGGACGCGCTCTGGCTGTTGGACGTGGGCACCGGCGAGGAGCGGCTGGTCGCCGATCCGGCGACCCTGCTGGGCGAGGGCGGAAACGTCCGGTCCCTCTCCCCCGGCGAACGCGCGCTACGCGAGCGGCTGCGGCTCAGCGCCGCCGGCATCGGCTCGTACGCGTTGGACGCGGCCGGCCGGGTTGCGGTGTTCGCGCTGGCCGGGCGGTTGTTCCGGGCCGATCTGGTGCACGGCGACGTGGTGGAGGTGGCGGCCGTCGGCCCGGTGCTTGACCCACGTCCGGACCCGACCGGGCAGCGGTTGTCGTACGTGACGGACGCGGCCGAGGGTGTGCGCCGGGGTGAGCTGCGGGTGATCGACCCCGACGGCACCGACACCCTGCTGGCCGGCGAGGACGCCGGGGTGAGCTGGGGGTTGGCCGAGCACATCGCAGCGGAGGAGTTCGGCCGGTTCCGGGGGTACTGGTGGGCGCCCGACGGCCGCTCGGTGCTCGCCGCCCGGGTCGACGAGTCCCGCCTGGAGCGGTGGCACCTGCACGACCCGGCCGAGCCGGCGAGCCCTCCGACCGCCGTCGCGTATCCCCGGGCCGGTGGCCCGAACGCGGAGGTCAGCCTGCACCTGCTGGACCTGGACGACGGCTGGGTCGACGTGCACTGGGACCGGGAAACCTACCCGTACCTGACCGGTGTCAGCTGGGGTGAGGGCAGTCCGTTGATCACCGTGCTGCGCCGCTCGCAGCAGCACGGGCTGGTGCTGGCGGTGGACCCGCGCACGGGTGAGACGCAGGTGCACGCCGAGCTGGCCGACCCGCGCTGGGTCGAGCCGATCGCCGGCACCCCCGCGCACCTTCCGGACGGCCGGGTGCTGGTCGGTGGGGAGCTGGCCCACGACGGGTACGACGCCCGGTGCCTGTTCGCGGACGGCACCCTGCTCACCCCGCCGTCGCTGTACGTACGACGGGTGGTGGGTCGGCTGCCGGCCGCCGCCGGCCCGGCCGACCTGCTGGTGGAGGCGAGCGACGGCGAACCGAGCGAGCGGCACCTGTTCCGGGTCCGCACCACCATCGGCGGTGGGGTGGACGCGCGTCGGCTCACCACCGACTCCGGCTGGTACACCGCCGCGGTTGGCGGGGACGTGCTGGCCGTCGGCGTCGCGTCGCTGGACCACGCCGGGGTGCGCTGGACGGTGCGCCGCGGCGATCAGGAGATCGCCGAGCTGCGCTCGTTCGCCGCCGCCCCGCCGTACTCTCCGTTGCCGCTGCTGGAACGGGTGACCGATCGGCGGCTGCCGGCGGCGGTGCTCTACCCGGAAAACCACGTGACGGGCCGGCGGTTGCCGGTGCTGCTGGACATCTACGGCGGCCCGGGGCACCAGGAGGTCGTGGCGGCGCGGGCCGCGTGGCTGGAACGGCAGTGGTGGGCCGACGCCGGGTTCGCGGTGGTCACCATCGACAACCGGGGTACGCCGGGGGTGGCGCCGTCGTTCGAGAAGGCGATCCACCGGCGGGTCGCCGACGTGATCCTGGCCGACCAGATCGACGCGCTCACCGCGCTTGCCGGCAAGCACCCGGACCTGGACCTGGGGCGAGTGGGGGTGCGCGGGTGGTCGTTCGGCGGGTGGCTGGCCGGGTTGGCGGTGCTTCGCCACCCGGAGCTGTTCCGGTGCGGAATCGCGGGCGCCCCGGTGACCGACTGGGCGCTGTACGACACTGCGTACACCGAGCGTTATCTGGGGTTGCCGGAAGACGGCCAGGACATCTACGCGCACCACTCGCTCGTCGAGTTGGCCGCAGAGCCGGTCACCAGCCCGGACCAGGCCCGGCCGTTGCTGCTGGTGCACGGGATGGCTGACGACAACGTGGTGGCCGCGCACACGCTCCGGCTCTCCGCGGCCCTGCTGAGCACCGGCCGGCCGCACGCGGTGCTGCCGCTGACCGGGGCCACCCATCTGGCCGCGAACGGCACCGCCGAGCGGCTGCTCCCCCTGGAGCTGGACTTCCTCCGCACCCACCTGCTGTAACGGCCACGATCACCAACGCTCCACGAGGTGTTCCCGGCCCTGCGGCGGATCGTACGGTTCGGGCCAGTAGTCGGTGATCTTGCTGATCAGCCCATGCTCGGACATTTCCAGCCAGACGCACGCGTCCTGCTGCTCGTCACCGACGCGAACGTCGAGCAACAGGGCCGCCAGGCGACCATCGGCGATCACCCGTCGCGGCCGGAGGTGCCAGTCGCCGGGATACTCGGTGTTGAACCGCAGGAACGCGTCCCTGCCGCGAATGCGCTCCCGAGTCTGCGGCATCTCGTAGACCACATCATCGGCGAGCAGGGCGGCCAACCCGGACCAGTCGCGGCGCTCCAGAAGATCGACGTAGGCGTGCGCGGCCTGCCGGGCCGTCGAGGTGTCGTCCACGACGCGGACCCTAGCCGCCGCCAGCGACAATCTGGCGAGGCCGATGAACGGATACGTTGCGGCGGACTCTGACGTAAACGGCGTCGCAGGTTCTCAGGGGCGTGTGTCGTATTGGGTCCGGGCTTCGAAGACGCGGTCCATGTGCGTCTCCGCCCAGTTCTTGATCGCGATCATGACCGGGAACAGCTCGTGGCCGAGCGGGGTGAGCTCGTAGTCGACACGGACCGGCACCGAGGCAGTGACAGTGCGGGTGACCAGGCCGTCGCGCTCCAGGGTGCGCAGGGTCTGGGTGAGCATCTTCTGGCTGACGCCGGCGATGCGCTGGGCGAGCTCGCCGTGCCTCTGCGGGCCGTTGACGAGCGCTGGGATCACCAGGGCGACCCACTTGTCGGTGAGCCTGCTCAGCAGCTCGCGGGTCGGGCACTGTTCCAGGAACGCGTCGTAGTCGCGTTTTGCCTGTTCGCGGCGTTGAGCCGCATTCGTCGTCGCCATGCCGCCTCCTCGGGGTGCCCTAGGCACTTTAAGGTACCTACTTTCTCATAGTGCCGACGATTCGTACGGTTGTGGTGATCACGAAATCCCACGAAGGAGACGACGATGCGTGCAGTCAGCTATGCAAAGTTCGGAGGGCCGGAGGTCCTGCACGTGGCCGAGGTGCCGGTGCCCGAGCCCGGGCCGGGGCAGGTGCGGGTGCGGGTCGCCGCGTCGGTTGTCCATCCGGTTGATCTGATGGTCCGCTCTGGTCGGTTCCCGGCTCCGTTGCCGACCGGTCTGCCGTACACGCCCGGTTGGGACGTTGCCGGCAGCGTCGATGCGGTCGGCCCGTCGGTCGAGGAGTTCACGATCGGCGACGAGGTCATCGGCTTCTCTCCATGGCTGCAAACCACTGTCGGCGCCCACGCCGAGCACGTGGTCCTCGACGCCGCCTGGCTGACCTCCGCGCCCGCCGGCTTCCCCGCCACCCAGGCGGCGACCCTGCCGACCAATGGCCTCGCCGCCGCCCAGGCACTCGACCTGCTCGCCCTCCCGGCGGGTTCGACAGTGCTCGTCACCGGCGCCGCCGGGCAGGTCGGTGGGTTCGTTCTGGCGCTGGCCCGGGCGGCCGGTCTACACGCCACCGGACTGGCCGGGGCCGACGATCGCGAGTTCGTCGAGTCGCTGGGCGCGGCGTTCCTGTCGCGCACCGACGATCCGACGGGGACGTTCGACGCGGTCATCGACCTGGCGGTGATCGGCTCCTCGCTGCTGGACCTCATTCGGGACGGCGGCGGCTACGTGGCCGCGTCACCCCCGCTTCGTCCGGAGCCGGTGCGCGGAATCCAGACCGTCGCGCTGGAGGTGCTACCGGACGGAACCCGGCTGGGCGAACTGGTCAAACTCGTCACCAGCGGCGACATCCCGCTCCGGGTCGCTGACGTGTACCCCTTCGCCGACGCGGCGAGCGCCCACGAGCGGCTGGCCCAAGGCGGCGTGCGCGGCGGCGTGGTGATCGTCCCCTGATCCGCGCCTCTTGTATCTCACGCCGGTTGAGATCGCATGGTGGGCGTCGTGGACAGACCCACGGGGTGGTACGGATAACCGCACCCGTACCGTGCGGGCCACCCGGATGTCCGGATCGCCGCCGCCGCCGAGGCTGGAACGCATGGACAACGTGGTGGAACTCGACGGGGTGACCCGCAGCTACGGCTCGCGCCGTCGGCCGGTCGCCGCTCTTCGCACCGTCTCAGTCGCGGTGGCGGCCGGCACGTTCGTGGCGGTGATGGGCGCGACCGGATCGGGCAAGAGCACGCTGTTGCAGTGCGCGGCCGGGCTGGACCGGCCGACGTCAGGCCGGGTGCGGCTGGTCGGCCGGGACGTCACGCGGATGCGCGAAGGTGCGCTGACCCGGCTGCGCCGCGACCGGGTGGGTTTCGTCTTCCAGTCGTACAACCTGCTGTCCGAGCTGACGGTGCGGCAGAACGTGCTGCTGCCCCGTCGGTTGGGTGGTCCGCGTCCGCGTCCGCTCGACGAGGTGCTGGCCGAGGTCGGGCTGTCCGGGCTTGCTGGCCGGTCGGTCGGTGAGTTGTCCGGTGGCCAGCGTCAGCGGGTCGCCATTGCCCGTGCGTTGGCTGGCCGTCCCGCCGTGGTGTTCGCGGATGAGCCCACCGGGGCGTTGGACCCGACCACCGGTGGGCAGGTTCTGCAGTTGTTTCGCAACGGGGTGGACCGGGCCGGGGTGACTGTGGTGATGGTCACCCACGACCCGATGGCAGCGGCCTGGAGCGACCGGCTCATCCTGTTGCGCGACGGCGAGGTGGTGGCGGACGGCCCGACGCCCGATCCGACAAGCATCGCGCAGCGGCTGGCCGCCACCGTGTCTGACCCGGTGGTGGCCCGGTGAACGCGGGGCTGACCAGGCAGGCGTTGCGCAAGCAGCCGTGGGCCTTCGCTGGACCATTCGTCACGCAGTGCCTGGCCGCCGCGCTGGTGTCCGGAGCGCTCGGCGCCAGTTCCTCGCTATCCGACGCGCGGTTGGATCCGGCCGCGCGGCAGGCGCTGACCGAGAGCGGGATCCCCGAGATGGCGGTGCTGTTCGTGGTGGTGTCGGTGTACCTGACCGCGTTGATCGTTGGGTTGACCATGACGTCGTCGATCGCCCGGCAGGGTCGGGACATCGCGCTGGTGCGGGCGATCGGTGCCACTCCCGCGCTGGTGCGGCGCGCGGTGGCTGCCCAGGCAGCTGCGGTGGCAGTGCCGGCGACAGCGCTCGGGGTGCCGCTCGGCGCCCTGCTCGCCCACACCTGGTTGGCGGGGCTCACCGGGCACGGGGTGATTCCGCCCGGCGTGACGTTCCACAGTTCGGCCGCGGCGTTGCCCGCCGCGTTGGGCATCACCGTCGGGGCGTCGCTGGTTGGTGCGCTGGTCGCCGCGGTGCGCCCGGCGCGAGTACGCCCCGCCGCCGCACTGACCGAGACGGCCGTCGCGCGCCGCCAGGTCAGCTTCGTGCGTACCGCGATCGGGGTGGTACTCGTGGCTGGCGGCGTGGTGCTGTCGATCCTGATCGCGAAGGGCGACCCGGCCAAGGCCGACGGGTCGAGCTTCTTCACGATGCTGGCGATGTGCGTCGGGGCCGGCTTCCTCGGCCCGGTCCTGCTGCGGCTGGTCGCACCGCTGGCGCGACTGTTCGGGGGCACCGGGGCGCTGGCCGCGGACAACCTCGCGGTGCGATCCAAGGCGCTGTCCGGCGCCCTGGTACCGCTGGTTCTGGCGATCGCGTTCGCCATGGTGAAGGTAGTCACGCACACCACGTCCGTACATGTGCGCGCAGTGCCCGATCCACCGGCGCAGGTGTGGACGGAGTACTCCGGCACTGCCGTCTACGTGGCCTTCGCTGCGGTAGCCGCGGTGAACACGCTGGTGACCGTGTTGTTGGCCCGGCGCCGGGAGCTTGCGGTGACCCGGCTGGTCGGCGCGAGCCGGATGCGGGCGCTGGCCGTGGTCGTCTGCGAAGCCCTGACGGTGACGGTGACAGCGATGGCGGTGGGTACGGTGGTCGCGATGGTCACAGTGGTGCCGATGCTGCACGGCATGCTGGGCACGTGGATGCCGTACCTGCCGAGCGGGCAGCTGATCGTCGGCCTGGCCGCGGTGATCGGTCTGGTCCTGCTGGGCACCGTGGTGCCGGCGGTGGTCGCGATGCGCCGCCCGGCGGTCGAGTCGCTGGCGGTGGACCCGTGAGATCGGTCGTCGGCACGGTCCTGCGCGCGCCGGTGGCCGCCCGTACCTGGCGTGAGGTCGGATACGCGGTCACCGGCGCGGTACTGGCCGTGCCGACGTTCGCGCTCGCGCTGCTGGGGTTGGTGTTCTCCGCGTTGTCGCTGCTGACGATCGGGCTGCCGCTACTGACCGGTGTGCTGGTGCTGGCCCGGCTGACAGTGCGGTACTTCCGTGGGCCGGCCCGGCTCTTCCTCGGCTGGAGCTGGCCGAACCCGCCGCCCGTACGCCGCAGCGGGTCGGGCCCGGTGCGCTGGGCCGCTGCGGTGCTTACCGACGCCAGCGGTTGGAAGGCCCTCGCGTACTGCTTCGCCCGGCTGCCGCTGATGGCCGCGGCCGGCTACCTCGGCGGGGTCCTCATCGTCGGAGGGCTGCTAGGGATCACCTATCCCGTGTGGATACACCGGCTTCCGCAGGATCCGCCTTGGGGCGGTCCCTGGGGTCTGGCCGCGCAGGGGTTGGCCGCGCTGCTGGTGTTTCCGTGGTACTTCCGACTCATCGTGTGGCTGGACCGGCGGTTGGTGGGGGCGCTGCTGGAGCCGGGCCCGGAGCGAGCCCGGATAGCGGCGCTGGAGGCCAGCCGGGCCGCGCTGCGGGCGGACGCGGCGGCGCTGCTGCGGCGGGTGGAGCGGGACCTGCACGACGGCACGCAGGCCCGGCTGGTCGCGCTCGGCGTGGCGCTGTCGCGCATCGAGCGGCGAGCCGGCGAACCGGAGCTGCGGGCGATGGTGACGCAGGCCCAGGGCGCGGTGGTGGAGGCGCTGACCGAGCTGCGGGACATCGTGCGGGGCATTCACCCGCCCGCGCTGGACGCCGGCCTGAGCACCGCTATCGAGACGCTGGCCGCGCGCAGCGCGGTGCCCGTCGACGTACACGTGGACCTGCCCCAGCGGCCAACGCCCGACATGGAGTCCGCGCTCTATTTCAGCGCCGCCGAACTGCTCACGAACGTGGCGAAGCACGCCGGATCCACCCGGATCCGGCTGGACCTTCGGGCGCTGGGTGGCGTGCTCCGCCTGACCGTCACCGACGACGGGCGCGGCGGGGCAGTGCCGGGGAGCAAGGGTACGGGTCTGGCGGGACTGGTCCGGCGGGCCGAGTCACTGGACGGCGCGCTGCGGGTGGACAGCCCGCCCGGCGGGCCGACGACCATCACAGTGGAGTTGCCATGCGAGTGGTGATCGCCGAGGACAACCCGTTGCTGCGCGACGGGATCAGGTTGCTACTGACCGATCACGGCATCACCGTGGCGTCGACTGTGGACAACGGTGACGATCTGCTGGCGGCGGTCGGCGAGCACCGGCCGGACGCGGCGGTGGTCGACGTGCGGATGCCACCGACCTTCACCGACGAAGGCCTGCGGGCGGCACTGGCGATCCGGGCGGCGTACCCGGAGATCAGCGTGCTGGTCTTCTCACAGTGGGTGGAGACCCGGTACGCGCGACAACTGATCGCCGAGCACCCCGGGCGGGTCGGGTACCTGTTGAAGGACCGCATCGTCAGCACCGACGACTTCGTCGACGCGCTGCGCAGGGTGGCCGACGGCGGGACAGCACTGGACCCGGAGGTGGTGCGGCAGTTGCTGGCGGCCCCGGCGGTGGACGCGGGCGTCGCCCGCCTCAGTGAGCGGGAACGAGAGGTCCTGGGGATGCTGGCCGAGGGCCGGTCCAACGCTGCCATCTGCGAGTCGCTGCACCTCGCCGCACGCAGCGTGGAGAAGCACGTGACAGCCATCTTCACCAAGCTGGACCTACCCCAGGCGCGGACCGACCACCGGCGGGTGCTCGCCGTGCTGCGCTACCTGAACGCGGCGCGCTGAGGCCCACCGGGAGCCTGACCTCCAGCGTGCGCTCTGGCTGGAGGTACGAATTAGATGAATGCTTCCAGAAGCGCTGGCGCGAGGACCACATCCGTCGCCGCAGTGACAACGCTCGGCCCGACGAAGTCCGCTCCACGCACCGGCGAACCCTCCGGCACACCGACCATCACCCCGCCGATCCACAGCACCTTCAGCAACAGTTACCGCAGCACCACAACGACAACCAGGTCACCCGCGCCCGACGCGACCGGTCGACAACCGACCCGTCCGCACCAGAATTACGCAACGACACATCGACGACCATAGGCCGATAATCCGTCGACGGGGCGGCGCTCCTCCCCAGCTGAAGCGGGCGCGCCCCTCTACCGGCGGAGCGTCGGCTGTCCGGGTGCCACGGCGCGATTCAACTCGTGGTCGAGCCCCTCCGGCGGTTACGCAGCCCTCGAGATCACTCTTACGCGAGGAACTGGTTGGTGGCTTCGATGAGCAGGCTGCGGGTGCCAGGTTCGGAGCCGCTGTGGCCGGCGTCCTCCACGATGTGGAACTTCGCCTCAGGCCAGACCCGATGCAGGTCCCAGGCTTGGTTCGGCGGCGTCTTGATGTCGTAACGGCCGTTCACGATGACAGTCGGGATGTGTCGAATGCGGCCGACGCCCGCCAGGAGACCTTCCGGCGGGAGGAAGCCGCCGTTGCTGATGTAGTGGTGTGTGATGCGGGCGAACGCCAGCAGGTTGGTGTCGTCGATGACGGGCGGCGTCATCGGCAGCAGGGTGTTGGCCGAGAGCTCCCAGCTCATCCAGGCGCGGGCCGCCGGGCCGTGGACCGCGGGGTCGGGATCGGAAATGCGGCGGCCATAGGCGCCGACAAGGTCGTCCTGTTCCGTCACGGGGATCGCGGCACAAAATGCCGCCCACTCGGCGGGAAACAGGTGCGCCGCGCCCGCCGGGGTAAACGACCATGCCTCGTCCGACCTGCGAACCAGCCAGACGCCACGGAACACGAGTTCGGCGACCCGCTCGGGATGGGCCTGGGCGTAGGCCAGGCCGAGGGTGCTGCCCCAACTGCCGCCGAAGACGAGCCAACGCTCGATCCCCAAGTGCTCGCGTAGCCGTTCGATGTCCGCCACCAGGTGCGGGGTGGTGTTGTGTTCCAGTGACGTCTTCGCGTCGCCCGCGAAGGGCCGGCTGCGACCGCAGTTTCGCTGGTCGAACAGCACGACCCGGTAACCGGACGGGTCGAAGTACCGCCGATTGTCCGGGAGCAGGCCACCGCCGGGACCGCCGTGCAGGAACACCGCGGGTTTGCCGTCGGGATTTCCGCACAGTTCCCAGTAGAGCTCATTGCCGTGACCGACGCTGAGCATCCCGGAGTCGTACGGCTCGACGGGCGGATACCAGTCCATCATTCAACCCCGCGGAATTTCATCGTGGACACGTCCTCTCCGTACCGCGCGGTCTCGTCATCGATTGACAGGTGGCCATGACTCTTCCGCACCAACCGATCAACCGACATCACCTCGAGGCTCATCGGGCGACCACAAGCCATTGGGTACGTCGACGGCACCGCCCGAATCCACGTTGCCAACGCCTTCGTCGGGTCGTACCGGTAGTGGCGCTCGGCCGTTCCGGCACCGGCACGTTGGTCCGCGCCTGAACAACAGGTGCCCGAACGAGCTGAGTCAGTCGCCGACTCTCGGGATCCCCCACAGGGACAGGCAGAACGGATGCCCGGCCGGGTCGGCGTAGACGAAGCAGTGGTCCGCGTTGGGCTGATGCTCGAATCGGGTAGCGCCGGCCGCCAGCACACGCGCTCCGGTCGCCTCCAGGTCGTCGACGAGGAACTCGAGGTGCATCTGCATCCCCACCTCGCCGTCCGGCCAGGTGGGTGGCCGGTAGTCGTCGATCTGCTGGAATCCGATGTCACCGTTCGGCCCTTCTACAAGCGCCCAGCACTCGTCGCCCTTCGCCACCCCGCCGGTGATCTCGGCGTAGAACCGCGCGAGCGCGATTGCGTCGGGCGCATTGACAGTCGTCAAGCTGAGCCTGATCAGGTCCGTCATCGAACAATCTCCATCTGCTGGTATGCCGGCGTGAGCTCTTCCCAGCGTTCCTCCCATCGGCGCGCTCTGACATCGGAGCTCCAGCCCTCCGGATGGACCGGGCCGTCGACCTCCAGCGACCGACCGAGATCGTCAAGGTGGACCCGCCAACCAGAGGCGTGGAACGGGAGATGCCCTATCGGCAGGCCGCGCTCCTCGACCACCAGCCGGGTCTTGGAGCCCTCCTCGGTCAGCCACGCCTCGATCTGCCCCTCGTCGTCCGTACCCGGCTTCGTCGTCAGCAGCAGGTGGTGGGGCGCATCGCACACCTCGATGCGCGCCGGACCGGTCCAGCTGCTCGTGAAGACGGCCTGGATCGTGCTGCCGACCCGCATGTCGCCATCAACCTGGGCCATCCAGCGGGCCAGCCGCTCGGGCGTCGTACACGCCTGCCAGAGGTCGCCGATGTCCGTGTCATAGAGGTTCTCGACCCGGACTGCTCCGCGGGTCTCGTCGAGCGTTCGCATCGTCGCGATCGTGGTCATCGTTGCGCCTTCTTTCCTCGTGCGATCTCGGTATGAAGAGCGTCGAGCCGGTTCTCCCAGAGCCGGCGGTACTCCCCCAGCCACTCGTCGACCTCGACGAGCGCCTCCGGGCGGAGTGTGTAGATCCGGCGCTGCGCGTCCTGGCGTACGTCGACAAGCCCGGCTTCCCGTAGCACGCGGAGATGCCGGGACACGCCCGGGCGAGCGATCGGGAGAGCCTCGGCCAGCTCTCCTGCACTCGCCGGGCGGTCGCGGAGAATATCGAGAACCGTGCGCCGGCTCTCGTCTGCCAGCGCGTGCAACACGGCGTCCATGGCAGCTAATGTAACCGTGTGGGTACGTATCCACAAGGTTACATTCAGCCCTCTCATGCCGCAGGTCGTAGCCGATCGACAGAAACAGCAGGGCCCCTCCCGACGACGCTGACGGAAGGGACCCTGCTGACCTGCGGTGTGCCTTACGGCTTGACGTGCGCGTTCACGAACCATCGCCGACCGGAGGGCAACGAGTTCTATCTCCTCACCCCGGCCTGGCCCTGGGCCTCACGTCACGCCGGCTCGATGGGCAGCCACAGTTCGCAGGTCGCGGTGCTGAAGTCGTCAGCGCGTTCGAGGATGGCAACCATCGAGGGGCCCGGCCGCAGCCGCCACGGGTTGGACGGGAACCACTCGCTCGCGGTCGCCGCCCAGGTGTTCTGCAGTGCCTGCGGATGGGGTCCGCTGGTGCGGAACACCGCCCACTGGCCGGCCGGCACCTCGATGGCGTCCAGGTCGTCGGGGACCGGCGCGTCCCGGGACATCGCAACCCCGTGCAGGTACGTCAGTTCGGTGCCCTCGGTGGCCTCGGCGTCGACGTCGTCGCTGACCTGTAGCAGCCCCGAGGGCTCGGTGTCGCTGAGCGACTTGAGCCGGAGGTGCTCCTGCGGTGGCAGCCCGGTGATGTGCTGCTGGATGTGTGGGTTGATGCCGTGGTGGATGAGCGGGACCCGGGTGGCGTGTCCGACGAGCCGGAACGCAGGGCGGTCGACGATGCGGGTGTCCATGGGGGTGCTCCCTTCGACGGTCAGGCGGAACCTGAGCTGCGGCTGTGTGCGAAGGGGGCCTCCATCGCGGCGTACGTCACCAGGGCTGGCACCGTGGACCGCCCGGAACGCCCGTCCGAACGCCTCGGTCGAGCCGTATCCGTGCCGCACGGCGATGCTCAGCAGATCGTCCTCGCCCCGAACGACGTCGGCGGCGGCGACGGTCATGCGGCGTCGGCGCACGTAGTCGGACAGCGGCATGCCGGCCAACGAGGAGAACATCCGGCGCAGGTGGTACTCGGTCGTGCCGAGCGTCCTGGCCACTCCGGCGACGTCGAACTCCTCGGCGAGGTGCTCTTCGAGCAGGTCGACAAGCTTGTTGAGTGCCGCGATCACGAGGCCTCCTTTCGACGTCAAGCCTGACCGAAAGACCCTGCCCCGCACCCGACCGTAGCGGTCCGATCCGATCAGGTGCCCGGCTTCCCGAACGACGACAGAGGTCCCCTCCCGACGACGTTGTCGGAAGGGGACCCCTGAATGTGTGCGGTGTGACTTACGGCTTGACGTGCGCGTTCACGAAGGACGGGTAGCCGAAGACACTGGAGATGAAGACCCCGCCGGCCTTGGACCCGTGCACGTTGTAGGCCACGTCCACGAAGAGCGGCACCACCGGCGCGTGCTCCTTCATGATCCGCTCGTCGAGCTTGGCCCACTCCGGGCCCTGGTCGGCGGCCGGCATGGCCTGGATGCGGTCCATCTCGGCGTTGATCGCCGGGTCGTTGAAGTAGGCCTGGTTGCTGTTGCCCTCGGCCTTGATGGTCCGGCCGTCGTAGAGCACCGGCAGGATCGAGGCCCCACTCGGCCAGTCCGCCGCCCAGTTACCGATGTACAGGTCCCAGGGGTTGTTCTTCTTCTTGATCTCGTCGAGCTTCGCGTCGTCCGAGATGTTCCGCAGCGTGATCTTGAAGCCGGCCCGCTCCAGGTTTGCCTTGAGCTGGGCGCCCTGCTGCTGCTCGGTCGAGTTGTCGGCGACACCGAGGACCAGCTCCGGCGTCTTTCCGCCGAGCAGCTCCTTGACCTTCTCGACGTTGCCGTTGGCACCCGCCGGGTACGCGTCGTACGCCTTGTAGCCGATGGTGGCCGGCGGCATCAGCGTGGTCAGCGGCGCGGCGACGGTCTGCCCGCCCATTGCCTTGATGAAGCCCTCGCGGTCGATGGCGTAGTTGAGCGCCTGACGGACCTTCAGGTCGGTGACCCGCTGGTTGTTGATGACGAGCTGGTTGGCACTCGGGGTCGGCGAGAGGATGCTGCGCGACTTGAGCGTGGCGTCCCCGGCCACCTTGGCGACCAGCGAGGCGGGCACGGCGTTGAAGGCGAGCGCGCTCTGGTCGGCGCCGTTGTCGGCGATCACCCGGTTGTTGGCGGCGTCCGCGGTCGGGCCGAAGCTCCAGACGAACTGGTCCGGGTACTGGTGCCGGACCGGGTCGGTCTTCGGGTCCCAGTTGGTGTTGCGGTCCAGCGTGATCTGCACGCCAACCTGGTTCTTGGCGACCTTGTACGGGCCGGACGAGAACGGCTGCTTGTCCAGGTCGACGCCGGTGTCCTTGTCGGCCGGCAGCGGCGCCGTGGTCGGCAGCGAGACGGCGAACGGCAGGTCACAGCGGGGCTTGGCGAACTCGAAGCGCAGCGTCTTGGCGTCCGGCGTGCTCAGGCCGGGCGGCAGCGACGTCTTGTTCTTCTTGAAGTCCCACTTGGTGTCGAACTGCGGGGTGTCGGCCAGCCACTCCTGGATGTAGGTCGGGCCGCCGGACAGGTCCGGGTCGAAGGACCGCGCGATGCCGTACGCGATCTCCTTGGAGGTGATCGGCCGGCCGTCCTCGAACTTCACCCCGTCCTTGACGGTGAATTCCCAGACCTTGCAGTCGTTGTTGACGTTCTTGCCCGGCGTCTCGGCCAGGTCGCCCACCAGGACCAGGCCACCCTTGCCGTCGTCCTTCCAGGTGGTCAGGTAGCGGGCGAAGAGCGGGTTGGCCATCAGACCGGCGAACGAGTACGTCCGCTGCGGGTCGAGGTGGGAGATCGGTGACTCCCGGATGATGGTGAAGGTGCCGCCCTTCGCGGCGCCGCTCACCTCGGCCGCCGGCCCCTGCGAGTCCTTGGGGTCGGTCGCGATGACCCCGGTCTGCTGCCGTTCGGTGTCGACAGTGGTGCCCTCGCCCGTGTTCTTCGAGCACGCACCCAATGCCACAACCAGTGCGATCGCGCCGCCTGCGGCAACCGCCACGCGTGGTCTCATGAAGTACCCCCTTCACCATGTGCCGTGCGGTTTCGTCGGGGCGAGAACCGCCGACGTCCCGAGGATCGTAAGGAAGAAAACCTTCGAGTTGTGTAACAGTTGTCGATAAATTTCGCCATCGGTGGGTGCGCCGGGCACCCGCCCGCTCAGCGCAGCCGCACCCGGGGGTCGATGGCCGCGTAGAGCAGGTCCACCAGCACGTTCGCCAACACCACGAAGACCGCGGAGATCAGCACGGTGGCCATGATGGTGGGTAGATCGCCCGAGCGCACCGCGTCCACCGCCGTACGCCCCAACCCCTGGATGCCGAACGTCGTCTCGGTGATCACCGTCCCGCCCAGCGCCCCGCCCACGTCCAGCCCGGCGATGGTCACCACCGGAGTGATCGCCGCGCGCAGCGCGTGGCGCCCGTACACAGTGGGTTTGGCCAGGCCCTTGGCCCGCGCGGTCCGGACGAAGTCCTCCGACAGCGTCTCCAACATCTGCGCCCGCGACAACCGGGCGTAGATGGCCGAGAAGAGGAAGGCCAGCGCCACCCAGGCGAGCACCAACCCACTGGCCCACTTCGCCGGGTTGTCGAAGATTGAGGTGTAGCTCGGCACCGGCAACAGCCGCAGGTTGTAGACGAACACCAGCAGCAGCACCGCGCCCACGAAGTACAGCTGCAACGACGCGCCGGTCAGCGAGAAGCCGATGGCCAGCCGGTCCAGCCAGGTGCCCCGCCGCAGCGCGGACACCATGCCGAGCCCCACGCCGAGCAGCAACCAGAGGATGGCCGCCGGGATCACGATGCTCAGCGTCACCGGCAGCACCCGGGCGATGGTGTCCGAGACGGCCTCGTTGGTGACGTACGACCAGCCCAGGCAGGGCGCGTCGCACCGGCCGCCCTGGGCGCTGCCCAGGTCCCGACCGGTCACGATGCCCTTCATGTAGCCGGCGTACTGGCTGATCAGCGGGTCGTTCAGGCCCAGGTCGTCGCGGACCCGCTCCAGCCGCTCCGGGTTGCAGTTCTTCGAGCAGATGCTGCTGACCGGGTCGCGCGGCAGGGCGAAGAACATCAGGAAGGTCAACACGCTCACCGCGAAGAGGGTCAGCGTGGCGGAGAAGAGTCGCTTGAGCAGAAATCGCGCCATGATTTTGACCCCTACCGGGACGACTTCGGGTCGAGCGCGTCCCGCAACGCGTCGCCGAAGAGGTTGAAGGCGAACACCAACGCGAAGATCGTGATGCCCGGGAAGAACACGTACGCCGGGTCGGTCTGGAGGAAGTCCAGACTGCGGTAGATCATTCGGCCGAAGCTCGGCGTCTCGTCGCTGAGACCGACGCCGATGAACGACAGCGCCGCCTCGCTGGTGATGAACTGCGGCACCGCCAGGGAGAACGACACCAGGATCGGCGCCCAGATGTTCGGCAGCAGCTGCCGGAAGAGCATGTGCCCCAGCCCGGCCCCGCTGGCCCGGGCCGCCTCCACGAACTCCCGCTCGCGCAGCGCGATCACCTGCCCGCGGACCAGCCGGGCCGTGCTGGTCCAACCGAAGATGGCGAAGACGGCGATCAGCACGCCCACGCCGAAGGCGGACGACACCTGCCCCCGCTCGCCGTAGAAGCGCAGCGTGATGGTGGGCGTGAGCGCCAACGCGATGATCAGGAAGGGCATGGCCAGGGTCAGGTCGGTGATCCAGTTGATCACCGCGTCGAGCCAGCCGCCGAGGTAGCCGGCGAGCGCGCCCAACACGATCCCGATCGTCGCGGTGATCAGGGCAGCCGCGAACGCGATGAACAGCGAGGTCCGCAGCCCGTAGATCAGCCGGATGAAGATGTCCCGGCCCAGCCCCGGCTCCAGACCGAACCAGTGCTCGCCGCTGACCCCGCCGGCGTACCCCAGCGGCATGCCGAAGCCGTCCAGCATGTTCTGGAACTGCTCCCGCGGGCCGATCCCGTAGACCATCTCGATCAGCGGGGCGGCCAACCCCAACAGCAGGAAAAAGACCAGGAGTACGCCGCTGACCACGGCCGTGCGGTCGCGGCGCAGCCGCAACCAGGCGAGCTGGCCGGGCGAGCGGCCGACGACGCCCTTGGTCGCGGCTCCGCCCTCGTCGCCACCGGACTCGATCTCGGCCAGCGCCACACCCTCCACCGGGGACAGGCTCACGACGGCACCTCCTCGACGTTCGCTTCGACCCCGCGACCCGCCGGCTCGACGCCGATCGCGGCGGCCTCCGCCACCAGGCCGGCGCCGGCTGGTTCCGGGAAGTGGCACGCGGTGGCCTGGTTGCCGCCGTCGCGCGGGACCAGCGCGGGCTCCTCGGTGGCGCAGATGTCCTGCGCCTTCCAGCAGCGGGTACGGAACCGGCAACCCGACGGCGGGTCGAGCGGGGTGGGCACGTCACCGGTCAGCCGGATCCGACCCGCCGGGCCGAGCTGGGTGACGTCCGGGATCGCCGAGAGCAACGCCCGGGTGTACGGGTGCTGCGGGCGCTCGTAGATGTCCGCCCGGTCGCCGATCTCCACGATCCGACCCAGGTACATGACAGCGACCCGCTGGCAGAAGTGCCGGACCACGGCCAGGTCGTGCGCGATGAAGACGAAGGCCAGACCAAGCTCGCGTTGCAGGTCGCGCAGCAGGTTGACGACCTGCGCCTGGATCGAGACGTCCAGCGCGCTCACCGGCTCGTCGGCGACGATCAGCTTCGGCCGCAGGGCCAACGCGCGGGCGATGCCGATGCGCTGGCGTTGCCCGCCGGAGAACTCGTGCGGGTACCTGTTGTAGTGCTCCGGGTTCAGCCCGACCAGCTCCAGCAACTCCTGCACCCGGGCCTTGACCCCACCCGGCGGCTTGATCCCGTTGACCTGCAACGGCATCGCCACGATCCGACCCACTGTGTGCCGAGGGTTCAGCGACGCGTACGGGTCCTGGAAGATGATCTGGAGTTCCTGGCGCAGCGGGCGCAACTCGCGGCGGCCGGCGTGCGTGATGTCCCGCCCGTCGAACTCGATACTGCCGCTCGTCGGTTCCAGCAGCCGCACCAGCATCCGGCCGGTGGTGGTCTTGCCGCAGCCCGACTCCCCCACCAGGCCGAGCGTCTCGCCGGGGCGCACGTCGAAGTCGAGCCCGTCCACCGCCCGCACCAGACCGGTGGCGCGCAGCCCCTGGCGTACCGGGAAGTGCTTGCTCAGGCCGCGTACCCGCAGCAGTGGTTCATCGGTCATCGGGCCACCCCCACGGATGCGATGTCCTCGGCGTAGAACGTGGCGCGCTCCTCGGCGCTCAGGTGACAGGCGACCAGATGGCCGGTTGAATCGCCCTCCCCCGCCGGGCGCAGCTCGGGGACCTCGGTGCGGGAGCGGCTGCCGGCGCGGTCCGCGTACCGGCAGCGGGGGTGGAACGCGCAGCCCGGCGGCAGGTTGATCAGGCTGGGCGGGTTGCCGGGGATGGGCACCAGGTCCGCATCCGCGTCGCCGTGCAGCGACGGCACGCTGGAGAGCAACCCCCAGGTGTACGGATGCTGCGGCGCTCGGAGCACCTGCTCGACGCTGCCCCGCTCGACGGCCCGCCCGCCGTACATGACCAGCACGTCGTCGGCGACCTGGCCGACCACGCCGAGGTCGTGGGTGATCAGGATGATCGCGGAGTGGAACTCGGCCTGGAGGTCGGCGAGCAGGTCCAGGATCTGCGCCTGGACGGTGACGTCCAGCGCGGTGGTCGGCTCGTCGGCGATCAGCAGCGCCGGGTCGTTGACCAGGGACATCGCGATCATCGCCCGCTGGCGCATGCCGCCGGAGAACTCGTGCGGGTACTGGTCGAAGCGGCGCGCCGGCTGCGGGATGCCGACCCGGTCCAACATGTCGACGGCCCGCTGGCGGGCCTCGCGCCGGTTGGCCTTCGGGTGGTGCACCCGGTACGCCTCGGCGATCTGCCGGCCCACCGTGTAGTACGGGTGCAGCGCCGACAGTGGGTCCTGGAAGATCATCGCCATGTCCCGGCCGCGCAGCCGGCGTACCTCCTCGTCGGCGAGGCCGACCACCTGCCGGCCACCCACGGAGATCTCCCCGGTGATGGTGGTCCGTTTCGGGTCGTGCAGGCCGAGAATCGCCAACGAGGTGACGCTCTTGCCGGAGCCGGACTCACCGACGATGCCGAGGGTGCGGCCCCGCTCGACGGCGAACGACACCCCGTCGACCGCGCGCACCACGCCGTCCTCGGTGTCGAACCGGACCCGAAGATCACGCACCCGCAGGTAGGCGTCCTGGTCGGAGCGCTGTGCCGGCACGGCGGGACGGTCGTCCGGGTCCCCGGACGGCGAGGGTTCCGAGCTGTCCACGGCCACCTCCCTCAGTGACGAAGAGAACTTACAGCAAAGTCCCGAGGGTGAAAATAAGCTACAAAGCCGGCACGTGTCAGCGGGCCCGAGCGTAACGAGTCAGCATCGGCCCCGCACCCCCGTCACCTCCCCATCCACACCCGTTCATGGCTCTGATCGCACGTCAAGTGCGATCATTGGGCGAGCAGCCAGCAGAGGATGCCGATGGCAAGAGGTGGAGGTGACCCATGACCGCGGCGGTGTTCGATCACGAAGGTCCGTGGACCGAAGAGGAGTTCCTCGCCCTCGGCGAGACGCAGGATCGCGTCGAACTCTTCGACTGGAGCCTCCACGTGACCCCAGGACCCACCCCACGGCATCAACGAATCTCCCGCAAGCTCGGCAACATCCTGGAGGCAGCGGCGGAGGCGGCCAACCTTGAGCTGTTGGAGGCAGTAAACGTCCGGCTCCGGCCAGGTCGGATACCGATTCCCGATCTCGTCGTCACCAACGCAATCGATCTCGACGAGCCCAACATCGAATCGGCTGATGTCCGGCTGGTCTGCGAAATCATCTCGCCGAGCAATGCATCCACCGACAAAGTCCTCAAGATGCATTACTACGCCGCGGCTGGCATCGAGTGGTACCTGTTGGTGGAGCAGAGGACTGGCGCAATGCGCCTTTATCAACGGCAGGGCGGCCACTACGTCGAGAGGGCAACGACGAAGCGCGGCGAGGTTCTGGAACTGACCGAGCCGGTGCGGGCCACGATTCGGCCGGAGGATCTCGTCCCCTGACGGGTGTCGGTCGGCTGGCCTAGGGTCGGTCCATGACCGAGTTCGACGCGGCCGCCGCCGCCGTCCAGGCCGCCCTCGACGCGGGCGCCCGGTACGCCGACGCCCGGGTGATGCACCGCCGCTACGAGTCGATGACCGCGCGCAACGGTGACGTGGAGGAGCTGACGCAGGACGAGAGCATCGGGCTCGGGGTCCGAGCGTTGGTCGGGGCGAGTTGGGGCTTCCACGCCGTACCCGATCTGTCCGACGCCGCCGCCCGCGACGCCGGCCGGCGCGCCACGCGGACCGCCATGGCGAGCGCGCGGGTGCCGGGCCCTTCGGTCGACCTGGTGCCGGTCCAGGCGGTCACCGCGAGCTGGGCCTCCGGCTGCCAGATCGACCCGCTCGGGGTGCCCCTGTCGGACAAGGGCGATCTGCTGGTCGACGCGACCCGCACGATGGCCGAGCACGGCGCGGACCTGGCCGAGGGCCTGTACCAGATCTGGGACACCGCGAAGTGGTTCGTCTCCAGCGAGGGCCACCGGATCGACCAGCGCATCCGCGAGTGCGGTGGCGGCATCTCGGCCACCTCGATCGGTGACGGCGAGACGCAGCGCCGGTCCTGGCCGAGCTACCGCGGCCAGTACGGCACCACCGGGTGGGAGCTGGTCGAGTCCCTGGATCTGGCCGCGCACGCCGCGCAGATCGCCGAGGAGTCCCGGGCGCTGCTCACCGCGCCGCCCTGCCCGGCCGGCGAGACCGATCTGATCCTCGGCGGCGAGCAGTTGGCCCTGCAGATCCACGAGTCGGTCGGGCACGCCATCGAACTGGACCGGATCCTCGGCTGGGAGGCGGCGTTCGCCGGCACGTCCTGGCTGGACCTGGCCCAGCTCGGCTCGCTGCGTTACGGCTCGGAGCTGATGAACATCACCATCGACCCGACCATCCCGGGTGCTCTGGGCAGCTTCGGGTTCGACGACGAGGGCTCCCCGGCGGTCAAGCGGGACGCGGTCCGCGACGGTCGCTGGGTGGGTGTGCTCGCCGGCCGGGATTCCGCCGCGATGGCAAGCCTGGACTACGGCGGCAGCGTACGGGCCGACGGGTGGGCCCGGCTGCCGATGGTGCGGATGACCAACGTCGGCCTGGAACCCGGCCCACACACGCTGGAGGAGATCATCGCGGCCACCGACGACGGCGTGTTGATGGACCTCAACCGGTCCTGGTCGATCGACGACAAGCGGCTCAACTTCCAGTTCGGCTGTGAGGTCGGCTGGGAGATCAAGAAGGGGCGGCAGGGGCGAATGCTGCGCAACCCCACGTACACCGGGATCGGTCCGCTGTTCTGGCGCTCGATGGACATGCTCTCCAGCGAGACGGTCTCCTGGGGCACGCCCAACTGCGGCAAGGGCCAACCCGGCCAGGTCGGGCACACCGGCCACCCGGCCGCGCCGGCACGGTTCCGCAACGTCCGGGTGGGGGTCTCGGCGTGAGCGCGAGGAGTGAGCCGGGTTTGCGAGCCCCGCAGTCGCGAACGGAAGGTGGCTCCGCATGAGCGGGCAGACGGAGTTGGAGCTGGCCGGGCAGATCGTGGAGCTGGTTCGGCGTCTTGGCGGGCCGGCCGCGCAGGCCGAGGCGGTGGTGACGCGGGCGGACCTGGCGCTGACCCGGTTCGCCAACTCGGGCATCCACCAGAACGTCTCCGAGTCCACTGTCGGGGTCCGGCTGCGGGTGCACGTCGACGGTCGGACGGCTGCCGGTGGCGGCAGCGTGGTCACCGCCGACGGGTTGTCCGCCCTGGTGGAGCGCACCCTGACTGCGGCCCGGCTCTGCCCGCCCGACCCGGGTTGGCCGGGGCTGACCCCGCCCATGCCCATGCCGGACGCCCCGCCCGTCGACGAGGCCACCGCGCACGCCGAGCCGGATCAGCGGGCCGATCGGGTGGGGGCGTTCGTGGCCGCCGCCGGGGGCCTCAGCACCGCCGGTTACTGCCGCACCGCGCACCGCTCGTCGGCGTTCGCCAACTCGGCCGGGCACTCGGCGTACGGCCGCTCCGTGGAGGCTGCGATGGACGGCATTGCCCGCCGTGACGGCGCGGACGGGGTGGCCCGGCGCAGCGCCGACCGGCTGTCCGACCTCGACGGCGCCGAGTTGGGCGCGCAGGCGGCCGCGAAGGCGCAGGCGGCGGCCGACCCGGTCGAGCTGCCGCCGGGGCACTACGAGGTGGTGTTCGAGCCGGCCGCCGTGGCGGACCTTCTGCAGAACCTGTCCTTCTACGGCTTCAACGGCAAGCGCTACGCCGAGCGGCAGTCGTTCGCCGAGCCGGGCGCGGCCCAGTTCGACCGGGCGGTGACCCTGGTGGACGACCCGCTGGGCGGGTCCGGGTTGCCGTTCGACGCGGAGGGCACCGGCCGACGGGCGCTGATACTGGTCGAGGCGGGCACCACCCGGGCGGTGGCGCACGATCGCCGAACCGCCGCCGAGGCGGGCGCGGAGTCCACCGGGCACGCGGTCGCGGGGGGTGCCACCTGGGGACCGATGCCCCGTAACCTGCGGCTGACCGGCGCGGTGGCGGGTCCGGCGAGTGCGGTGGGCCGGAGCACCACCGGCGCGGCGGCCGGGGCTGTCGTCGACGCGGACACCGCCGCGTTGGTGGCCGGCGTACGCCGAGGGCTGCTGGTCACCGACCTCTGGTACACGCGGGTGCTCGACCCGAAGAGCCTCGTCGTCACCGGGTTGACCCGCAACGGCGTCTGGCTGATCGAGGACGGCACTGTCGTCCGGGCGGTCCGTGACCTGCGGTTCACCGAGTCGTACCCGCGGGCGCTCGGGCCGGGGGCGGTGCTGGGGCTGGGGGCGCGGGCGGTGCGCCAACCGGAGCGGGTGGACGGCGCCTGGTGGGCGGTGCCCTCACTGCGGCTGGCGTCCTGGCACTTCACCGGAGGCGCCTCCGGCTGACGTTCTCGACCGCGGGCGCCAATCCGGCGTGTCGAGGGCTTTTCCGCAGGCCAGACACACGGGACACTCCCTTGCGCGGACGGCTCGCAGAGATCGGCGTAACGTGTGTCACTTAGCTGCGTCGGTCGATCCGGCGTGGTCGTTGGTGTGCGCATGACGTGGCAGCGGGTGCGGGTTCGCCGGTCCGCGTGCCGACCGGAGAGAGACCAGCCCGCCCGTACGGGCCCGTCGAGGAGACGACTCGAATGACTTCAACGGCAACGAGGCCGAGGGGGGCGCGGGCGCGCGCCGCCATCGCGGCGAAGACGTTGCGTACCGACCGATGGTGGTTCGCCCCGCTGATCACCGTGATCGGGCTCAGCGCCTGGGTCGCGTACGCGACCGTCCGGGTCTTCATGCACAAGTGGTACTGGGTGGACCAGTTCCACTACCTGACCCCGTTCTACTCCCCGTGCGTGACCGACCGGTGTGTCGAGGAAGCCTCGCACTTCGGCCGGTTCCTGCCCGGCTGGTGGATCATCCCGGACGCCGCGCTGACCCTGCCGTTCCTGCTGCTGTTCCGGCTCACCTGCTACTACTACCGCAAGGCCTACTACCGGTCGTTCTGGCTGTCGCCACCGGCCTGCGCGGTCCCGGACGGTCACAAGGAGTACGGCGGTGAGACCCGTTTCCCGCTGCTCGGGCAGAACCTGCACCGCTACTTCTTCTACGCCGCCGCGATCATCTCGCTGATCAACACCTGGGACGCGATCCTCGCCTTCCACTCGCCGAAGGGCTTCGGCTTCGGGCTGGGCAACATCATCCTGCTGCTCAACGTGGTGATGCTCTGGGCGTACACGATCTCCTGCCACTCCTGCCGACACATCATCGGCGGCCGGCTCAAGCACTTCTCCAAGCACCCTGTGCGGTACAAGGCCTGGACCTTCGTCTCGGCGTTGAACGTCCGGCACATGCAGCTCGCCTGGATCACCCTCGGCACCCTGGCGCTGGCCGACTTCTACATCATGGCGCTCGCGGCCGGCTGGTTCTCCGACCTGCGGTTCATCAACTAAAGGGCCCCTGACATGACCACAACCACTCGCATCGAACGACACCACTACGACGTCGTCGTCATCGGGGCCGGCGGCGCCGGTCTGCGCGCGGCGATCGAGGCCCGGCTGGCCGGCAAGAAGACCGCGATCATCTCCAAGTCGCTGTTCGGCAAGGCGCACACGGTGATGGCCGAGGGCGGCGCGGCCGCCGCGATGGGCAATGTGAACAGCCGGGACAACTGGCAGGTGCACTTCCGCGACACCATGCGTGGCGGCAAGTTCCTCAACAACTTCCGGATGGCCGAGCTGCACGCGAAGGAGTCGCCGCAGCGGATCTGGGAGCTGGAGACGTACGGCGCGCTCTTCGACCGCACCAAGGACGGCAAGATCTCGCAGCGCAACTTCGGTGGCCACGAGTACCCGCGCCTGGCGCACGTGGGCGACCGGACCGGCCTGGAGCTGATCCGCACCCTCCAGCAGAAGATCGTCTCGCTTCAGCAGGAGGACCAGCGGGAGTTCGGCTCGTACGACGCCCGGATCAGGGTGTTCTCCGAGACGACCATCACCGAGCTGCTGCTCGACGGCGACCGGGTTGCCGGCGCGTTCGGCTACTACCGCGAGTCGGGCGAGTTCATCCTCTTCGAGGCGCCGGCGGTCGTGCTGGCCACCGGCGGCGTCGGGCGCTCCTACAAGGTCACCTCGAACTCGTGGGAGTACACCGGGGACGGGCACGCGCTGGCGCTGCGGGCCGGAGCGACGCTGATCAACATGGAGTTCCTCCAGTTCCACCCGACCGGCATGGTCTGGCCGCCCTCGGTGAAGGGCATCCTGGTCACCGAGTCGGTGCGTGGTGACGGTGGCGTCCTGAAGAACTCCGACGGCAAGCGGTTCATGTTCGACTACGTCCCCGACGTCTTCCGCAAGCAGTACGCGGAGACCGAGGAGGAGGCGGACCGCTGGTACACCGACCCGGACAACAACCGGCGTCCACCGGAGCTGCTGCCCCGCGACGAGGTGGCCCGCGCCATCAACAGCGAGGTCAAGGCCGGCCGGGGCTCCCCCGCCGGAGGTGTCTTCCTGGACATCGCGAGCCGACGTTCGGCCGACGAGATCCGCCGTCGGCTGCCGTCGATGTACCACCAGTTCAAGGAGTTGGCCGACGTCGACATCACGGCCGAGCCGATGGAGGTCGGCCCGACCTGTCACTACGTGATGGGCGGTGTCGAGGTTGACCCGGATTCGGGTGCCGCCTTCGGCCACGTACGCGGGCTGTTCGCCGCCGGTGAGGTCTCCGGTGGCATGCACGGCTCCAACCGACTCGGTGGCAACTCGCTGTCCGACCTGCTGGTCTTCGGCAAGCGGGCGGGCGGGCACGCGGCCAGCTACGCCGACGGGCTGACCGCCCGGCCGAAGGTGGCCGTGCACGAGGTCGAGGCGGCCGTGGAGACCGCCCTCGCGCCGCTGCAACGGGACACCGGCGAGAACCCGTACACCCTTCAGCAGGACCTCCAGGCGGTCATGGGTGACCTGGTGGGCATCATCCGCAGGGAGGGTGAGCTGGCCGACGCGCTGGTCCGGCTCGCCGAGCTGCGTGAGCGGGTGGCCAAGGTGAGCGCGGCCGGCGGCCGACGCTACAACCCGGGCTGGCACCTGGCCCTGGACCTGCGCAACATGCTGGTGGTCTCGGAGTGCACCGCGAAGGCGGCGCTGGAGCGGCAGGAGTCGCGCGGCGGGCACACCCGGGAGGACTACCCGGCGATGGAGCCGAAGTGGCGGCAGGTCAACCTGGTCTGCGCGCTGGACGGCGACACCGTGCAGCTGACCCGCAAGCCGCTGCCGAAGATGCGGCCGGAGCTGATCGGCCTCTTCGACCGGGCCGAGCTGGCCAAGTACCTCACCGACGAGGAGCTCGCCGACTTCGACGCCCTCGTTGCCGACGCTGGAGAGGCGGACAACCGATGAGCGGGAAGCGTCAGTTCCGGATCTGGCGGGGCGACGAGAGTGGCGGTGACCTCCAGGACTACATGGTGGAGGTGAACGAGGGCGAGGTCGTCCTCGACGTCATCCACCGCCTGCAGGCCACCGACGCGCCCGATCTGGCCTGCCGGTGGAACTGCAAGGCCGGCAAGTGCGGCTCCTGCTCCATGGAGATCAACGGCAAGCCGCGGCTGGGTTGCATGACGCGGATGTCGACCTTCGGCGACGACGAGACCGTCACGGTCACCCCGCTGCGTACCTTCCCGGTCATCCGGGACCTGGTCACCGACGTCTCGTTCAACTACGAGAAGGCACGGGAGACCCCGGCGTTCGCCCCTCCGGCGGACGTGGCCCCGGGTGACTACCGGATGCAGCAGGTCGACGTGGAGCGCTCGCAGGAGTTCCGCAAGTGCATCGAGTGCTTCCTGTGCCAGACCGTCTGCCACGTGATCCGCGATCACGAGGAGAACAAGCAGGCGTTCTCCGGCCCGCGGTACTTCATCCGGGCGGCCGAGCTGGACATGCACCCGCTGGACGCCCGGACCGACCGCAAGGAGTACGCGCAGGCCGAACAGGGCCTCGGATTCTGCAACATCACCAAGTGCTGCACCGAGGTCTGCCCCGAGCACATCAAGATCACCGACAACGGGATCATCCCCATGAAGGAACGGGTCGTCGACCGCAGGTACGATCCCCTTGTGTGGCTTGGTAGCAAGATCTTCCGTCGGGGCGAGACGCCCCAGACCAGCGTGACCACCGCCCGTCAGGGCTCGCCGACGCCGGGCTCCGCCCGTGGTGGGCTGCACTCGCACGCGGGTGGGTCCCACGACTCGCAGGCTGAGGCGCAGGCGCAGAGCGGCGTCAACTGGCACCGGGAGGTGCCCCACCCGACCGCGCCGGCGGTCGACGACCGGGGCAAGCTGCCGCTGACCGAACTCACCTTCGACCGGGCCGCCGCGCCGTCGCCGTTCGGCGACGACGTGACCTTCCCGCTGCCTCCGGAGCACCTCAACTTCGCTCACCCGGAGCAGGACAACAAGCACTAACCACCTGAACAACAACGGGGGTCGTGGCAGTTGCCACGGCCCCCGTCCCACTTCCCGCACCCCCAGCGCCCACCCCCATCCCGCCGCTCCCGGTGATCATGAAGTTGTTGCCACGACACGCCGTCCGCAGTGGCAATAACTTCATGATCAACGTGAGGTGAGCAGGAGGGGGCGGAGGACTGCCACGATGGGGGCGTCGGCGGGGAGCCAGGTGACCGAGTCCAGTTCGTCGGCGGTGAGCCAGCGGAGCGCCTCGTGCTCCAGCGCCTGGGGCTGGTCGCCGCCGAGCAGGCGGGCCGCGTACACCTTGAGCACCGAGCGGCCGTGCGCCATCCGTACGTTGCGGCCGACCCGGGCGCCGATCTCGACGCGTACGGCCAACTCCTCGGCGCACTCCCGGATCAACGCGTCGGTCTCGGCCTCCCCCGGCTCGACCTTTCCGCCCGGAAACTCCCACATGCCCGCTACCTCGGGTGGGGCGGAACGCGCACAGGCGAGCACCCGCCCATCCCGGATGATCGCCGCACCGACGATCACCTTCAGGTCCCGTCGTTCGGCCTGCCCGCCATCATTCGCCCGTTCGGTCCGCACGGGCGTCCAGGGTGCCAGATCAATCGGCGGTTTGGGTACCGTAGCCGTCCGCTAGGCCAACAAGACACGGAAGTGTGGGCGTGGACACCCCCCTCCGAGCAGCGAGAGACTAGGAGACACCGACAAGACACGGGATGGCGACGATTTGGCCACAAGCCGGCAACGGCGCTTGGGGGGTGCGGTGATGCGCGTGCTGTTCAACAGCAGGGCCAAGCACGACTACCTTTCCGACGCGTTGACCTTGCTATCTGGTTGGACGCGCGAGGGCGAGCAGATCCGACGGACGCTCGTGATCGACGATACCCAACACGCCGCACTAACTGAACGGGTCAAGGTCGTCGCGGATGCGCTGCATCTGCGGCCCGAGATCAGCCGCCGGGCCGACAGCACCCAGATCCGGGTCGGGCACGGCAGCGGCGAGCCGCTGACCGAGGGCGAGGTGCTGTTGGCCGCCCGCATCGAGGACGCGTACCGGGCGGTCACCGAGCCCTGAGTGTCCGTTCAATTCTGGTGGAACCTGAGGTTTTCCTGAAAGGCGCTCGGGTACCAGTTCGGCGCGAGAGTCGACAGACCTCTCGTAACGGACCGGACCTCACAAACAGTGCCTTAAGGAGCTGACCATGACCACCCCCACGCAGACCCGCGCCAACGACCACGTCGAGCACGGCGGTCAGCACGACGTCCGCCGTGTCAACCGCCGCGGCGACGAGACGAAGCCGTCCTGGAAGACCAGCGAGCTGGCGATCTACGTGCTCGCCGTCATCGGCGTGCTGATCGCCTCGAACGCCGTGGGCGACGGTGCCGCGAACGACGACGGCGGCGACTACTTCGCCGCCGACAAGGCATGGTGGTTCATCACCCTGCTCACCGTCGGCTACCTGGTGAGCCGGGGTCTGGCCAAGGCCGGCAGCCGCAGCACGGACCACGACCCGCGCAGCGACCACTGACGTACGGCCGGAGCCCCGCGCCTGCCCACCTCCGATGGGGAGGCGCGGGGCTTCCGCATGTCGCCGGACAACTCGGGCTCACCGGTCGGCTACGGCGTCCTGCGGGTACCAGCGCAGCTCCACCGAGTTGCCGTCCGGGTCCCGCACGTAGATCGAGGTCGCCGAACCGCGGGCGCCGAACCGGCTGACCGGCCCGGTCAGCACCGTGAAGACCCCCGACTCGATCACCTGCGCCCAGTCCAGTGGTGCCACCACCAGGCAGAAGTGGTCCACGTTCGCTCCCTGCGGCTCACCGTGGACGAGGTCGATGATGCTGTCGGGGCTGATCCGCACCGACGGGAACGGGACGCTGCCCGCACGCCACTCGTCTACCCGTACCGGTGCCAGCCCGAGCCGGCCGCAGTAGAAGTCCAGGGACCGTTCCACGTCGGCGACGGTCAGCACCAGGTGGTCGAAACCGGTTACCCGCACCGCGCTCACGCCTCCTCCAGGTGGGCCGCCGCGCGCAGCCAGTCGCTGCACGGGGCCGGGTCGATGTCGGCGATGTCGCGCAGTGGGCCGGCCAGGCCGGCCAGGCCGGCCAGGCCGGCCAGGCCAGCCAGGTAGTCGTCAATGGTCATGTCAGCGCCTTTCGGTCGGTTTCCCTGCCGCGTTCACGATCCCCGGACGAGGGACGCCGACCAAGACCCGATGCCGCTACGATCGTTGCCCACAGGTCAACGATGGGAACGGTGTGCTGGAGCGGTACGAGGTCGAGACGTTCCTGACCCTCGCGGAGGAAATGCACTTCGGCCGGACCGCCGAGCGGTTGACCGTCAGCACCGGCCGGGTCAGCCACATCGTGAAGAAGCTGGAGCGCCGGATCGGCGCACCGCTGTTCGCCCGCACCAGTCGGGTCGTCCGGCTCACCCCGATCGGCCGGCAGCTCGCCGACGAGCTGGCCCCGCTGGTGGCAGGCATGGACGAAGCCGTCCGCCGCGCGACCGACGCCGCCCGGGGCGTGACCGGGACGCTACGGGTGGCGTTCCTCGGCGAGTGGACCGCGCCGGTGCTGCTCCGGGCGGTGGCCCTGTTCGGTGAACGGCACCCCGACTGCCGGGTGGAGGTGCACGAGGCGCAGTTGTCCACCACCCGATCGGGGCTGCTCGACGGCTCGACCGACGTGTTGATCGCCTCGTACCCGTTCGACGGGATGGCCACCGGCCCGGCGCTGCTCTCCGAGGACCGGGCACTGGCGGTGGCGGCGGGTCACCCGCTCACCCGGGAGCTGTCGGTGTCGTTGGAGGTGCTCGCCGACCACCCGGTGGTGCAGTACCCGACAGTGACCTCCGTGGAGTTCAAGCGGGACCGCACACCGGAGCGCACCCCGTCCGGTCGGGCGGTGCCGAAGGGGCCCGCCGGGAACACCTTCTCCGAGATGCTGTCCCTGGTCGCGCTGGGCCGGGGAGTCCTGCCGGTGGGCGAGCACACACGGCGCTACTACCCGCGCCCCGACGTGGCGTACGTGCCCATCCACGACGCGCCACCGATTGAACGAGGGCCGGTCTGGCTGCCCAGCAACACCACCACCCGGGTACGCGAGTTCGTCCGCGCCGCGACCGACGCGAACCCCCGATGAGGCACGCCGAGTTCCGCCACCACCGGCTGGTCCAGGTGTACGACGCGGAGTGCCGGTGGGGGCCGGACGACGACTTCTTCCAGACGGTGGTCGACGAGACCCCGGCCGCCCGGGTGCTCGACCTCGGCTGCGGCACCGGCCGGCTGACCATTGCCCTCGCCGCCGCCGGCCACACCGTCACCGGTGTGGACCCGGCCGACGCGTCAGTGGCCGCCGCCCGCGCCAAGCCGGGTGGTGAGCGGGTGACCTGGCTCGCGGGCACGTCGGCGCTGCTGCCGGAGCGGGCGTTCGACGTGGCGGTGCTGACCAGCCACGTCGCGCAGTTCTTCGTGGACGATGCGGAGTGGGCGCGTACCCTCGCCGACCTGGCCCGGGCGCTGGTGCCCGACGGCCGGCTGGTGTTCGACGCCCGCGACCCGGCGGACCGTCGCTGGGAGCTGTGGAACCCGGTGGATTCGCACCGGTTGGTCACGCTGCCCGACGGCGGCGAGGTCCGCGCGTGGACCGAGGTCACCGGGGTACGCGACGGAGTGGTCGACTTCACCCACCACTACCACTTCGACGACGGGGAAGAGCTCCTCAGCTCGGCGAGCCTGCGCTTCCGCACCGAGGCCGAGCTACGCACCTCTCTGACCAGGGCGGGCTTCATCGTGGATCGCGTTCACGGGGGCTGGCACGGCGAGCCCGTCGGCCATGGCGACGGCGAGTTCGTGGTCGTCGCCCGGGCGGGCACGTTGGCACCGGTTTTCTAGCCTGGATCACATGGCGAACATCGCGTACGACCGCAAAGAGCAGGTCCAGCAGATTGAGAGTGGCCTCCTCGAAGGCGAGCAGATCATCGCCGTCTACGACGCCGTCGGCACCGGGACCGGGTTCATCGGGCTGACCGACCGCCGCGTGATCATCCAGGACCTCTCCTTCGTCGGGAAGCGGTTCGCGATCACCAGCATCCCGTACTCCAAGATCACCAGCGTGAGCGTGGTCAGCAACAAGTCGTGGGGTGGTTCGTTCTTCTCCACCGGCGCCATCGCCATCCACGTCGGCACGCACACCTATGAGGTGGAGTTCCGTGGCGCGCAGAAGAGCCACCACGTGCACAACGTGATCCTGCACCACATCTCCTGACCGCACGTCCCGTCGTGGGCCCGGCTGGCGTAATTGCCTTGCCGGGCCCGCGGCGTCTCTGGTGTCCTCGGTCGACAGCCGCGCGAAGGGAGCAGCCACCATGCCCGACACGACGAAGTCCCCCGAACCAACCGTCATCCGACCCGAGGAATCGAGACTTCGTGAGCAGAACTGTTCCCCTGGCGCTGCTGGGCGCCACTGACCCCAACCTCGGAGGCCGCTGATGTCGGTCTTCGACGATCCCGGCCTCTTCGGCCGACTGTGGGGAGCCGACTACGACGGTCCAGGCAACCCCGACCCGGCGCCAGCTGTGGACTTCCTGGCCGAGCTGGCCGACGGAGGTCCGGTTCTCGAACTGGCGATCGGCACCGGCCGGGTCGCGCTGCCGCTGGCCGAACGCGGCCTCGCCGTGCACGGCGTCGAGGCCTCCGAGGAGATGCTCGCGCAGTTGCGGGCGAAACCCGGCGGCGACCGGATCCCGGTGGTCGTCGCCGACATGGCGGACGTGCCGGTGGCCGGTGAGTTCCGGCTCGCGTACCTGGTCTTCAACACCCTGTTCAACCTGGTGGACGCCGAGCGGCAGGCGGACTGCTTCCGCAACGTCGCCCGGGTGCTGTCGCCCGGCGGCGCGTTCGTCATCGAGACGTTCGTGCCCGACCCGCGCAGCTTCGACTCGGACGAGCAGGTGCAGGTACGTGCCGTGACCGAGGACTCCGCGACGATCCGACTGCACCGGTACGACCGGCCGGCGCAGCGGTTCATCCGGCAGACGATCACGTTCGACGCGGACGGTGTGCACCTGAAGCCGTTCGCCATGCGGTACGCCTGGCCGCACCAGATCGACGAGATGGCGCAGCAGGCCGGGCTCCAGCTCGCCGAGCGGTACGCCGACTGGCACCGACGACCGTTCCAGGCCGACAGCCCGTCGCACATCTCCGTCTACCGGGCGGAGTAGGGGTTTGATCGGCTCGGGTTCCGGAAAGTCCGGGTGTCATCGCCCCGACGTCAAGGAACCCGAGTCGATCTCCCGCCGCCGGAAAAGTGAGATGCCGCCATGAGCAGACGAGCCATCCAGGTAGTCCTGGCCCTGTCGGTCGTCCTGATGGTCACCGGCATCATCCTCACGGTGACCGGGGATGGCGGGGCCGACACGGCCGGCACGGTGGCGGTGTCGCTCGCCTCGGTGGGTTCGATCGTGGCGAGCATCGGCTCGTCCTTCCGCAATACGCGCGGAAACGACGGCCCGCAACGGTGATCCGACCAGCTCACTGTCCGATCAGACGGACACGCCGGGCCGAGGTGTAGAGCGCTGCCAGCAGCAGCGGTGGCTGGGCTTCGATCCCGAGGGCATGGGCGTGGATGTGTCACTGTGGGCACGACGACCTGTCACCGTGTGACCCGGGTCGATCTCGGTCATTGGAAGCGGGTGCCCATGATGACCAAACGAGTCGAACGGGCCGTCCTGGGGCTGGCGCTCGGCCTGCTAATTGTCGGCTGGGTCCTTCGGGAGAACGAGCACGGCAGCGCCCATACGGTCGGCCGGGTGCTGGTGCCCCTCGGCTGGATCTGTTGCATCGTCGCCGGTTTCAGCCAGTCCCGTCGCGCCAAGCGCGAGAACGACCGACTACGCGCGGCGCTGCTCGGCAGCCACACCACAACGGGAGCAGACGAGCGCCCGGACCGTCCTCCCAGGGAAGACGACCGCCCGAGCCGGTGAGTCGAGCTTTCACCCTCGGCTGATTCTGCTGGTAGCAGTAGGTGTTGATCCGCAGGTCCCGCGCCGGGTGAGCTGACAGCATGCCGGACGACTCCCGATTCCCGCGCTCCTCTCCGTACTGGCCGGTGGTCAGTCACCCTCAGCTCCGACGCGTACTGCCCGGGCTGGCCGTCTCCGCGTTGGGCGACGGCCTGGCGGTGGTCGCGGTGACCTGGCTCGCCATCCAACTCGCGCCGCACGATCAGCGGGGCACCTGGATCGCGCTGGCCATGGCGGCGTACACGCTGCCCAGCGCGGCCGGGACCGTCGTCTTCGGCCGGCTGCTGGGTGGGCGTAGCGGCGCCGAACTCGCCGGGTGGGACGCCATCCTGCGGGCCACGGCGCTCGCGGCAATCCCCCTCGCCTACCTCCTCGGCGTACTGACCATCGGGCTGTACGTCGTCCTGCTGGCCGCGTCCGCATTACTGCACTCGTGGGGTTCCGCCGGGCGTTTCACCCTGGTCGCCGAACTGCTGCCGCAGCGACACCACCTGCCGGCCAACGCCGTGCTCGCCAGCATTGCCGGGTTCGCCACCATCGTCGGTCCACCATTGGCGGGCCTCCTGATCGCCTGGGTTGGGCCGGTATGGGTCATCGCCATCGACGCCGCCACCTTCGCCGCGCTGGCCCTCACGTACCGTCTCGCCCTTCCCGCACGCAAGAGCGACCACCGGCATGAGCGCGGCGCCTCGCGGACCGCCGGCTTCGCCGTCATCCGCCGCAACCCCGCGCTGCTGGGCCTGCTGGTGCTGAGCCTCTGGTTCTTCTTCCTCTTCGGGCCGGTGTACGTGGCCATGCCGATTCACATCACCGACGACCTGCACGCCTCCGCGACGCTCCTCGGCGCCTACTACACCGCGTTCGGCGTCGGCGGTCTGGTCGGTGGTGTGGTCGCCGGCCATCTACGTCACTGGCCGCTGCGCGCCACCACCATCAGCATCGTCGTCGGGTTCGGCGTCGCCATGCTGCCGCTCGGCCTGGGAGCACCTGTCAGCCTGTCGCTGCCCGCCTTCGCCGTGGCAGGCCTGATCTGGGCACCGTACATGTCCACGTCGATGGCGCTGTTCCAGCGCAGCACGTCCATCGCGCAGCTACCGGCGGTTCTCGCCGCGAACGGCGCCATCCTCGTGCTGGCGGTGCCGCTGGGCACCATGCTCGGCGGGCCACTGGTGGGTGCCATCGGTGCACGCCCGACGCTGCTGCTGTGCGCCATGGCGATCGTGGCCCTCGGCCTGATCGCCGGGGCAATCGCGATCTCCAGGCGGAGCTCGCGATTGCCCGGCGATGCAGCCGTCACCGAGGTCAGTGCCAGTCGCTGATCCGGACGTCGTCCGGGGCCGGTCGGCCGTGGCCGGTCTCCACCTGTTCCTTGAGGCTCATCAGGAAGAGCGCCCACTTGGTGCTGCAGTGGTTCATGAACTCGACCGGCTCGCGCCAGCCCTGGTGCGCAAACTGGACGATGGTGTACTCGCCGCGCTGGTCGAGACGCCAGTCGATCTCGGTGCCGACCCACTCCTCGGGGCCGTCGACGACGCGCCACCGCACCCGCCCGGCGGGGTTCAGCTCCAGGACCTCCATGTCGAAGCCGCCGGCATCGCCGAACCGGAAGGCCAGCTGTCCACCGACTTCGCTCTTGCCCACCGTGTCGGTGGTCCACCAGGCGGCGAGGCCCTCCGGCGTTGCCACCGCTCGGTAGACGTCGTCGAGCGGAGCGACGACGCCGACCCGGTGCAGGATGTCGACCATTCTCAGTCTCCTTCGTCGTTGGTGCGGGTGCGTTCGATCGTCTCGGCGATGCGCTTGATCCGGCGGAGTCGGGCGTCCCAGGTGGAGCCGACCGCCGACAACTGGGCGACCGCGCGGGCGAGCTGCGCCTCGTCCACCTGGTAGTGACGCTCACGACCGGCCGGCTGCGCGTGGATCAGCCCAACCCGGTCGAGGACCGCCAGGTGCTTCGAGACGGCCTGACGGGTGACGGGTAGCCGCTTGCTCAACGAGGTGGCGGTACCCGGCCCGTCAGAGAGAAGAAGGTCGATCATCGTACGCCGAATGGGGTCGCCGATCGCCGACCACAACTCGTCGTCGACCGCCGCGCTCACGGGGTCGCGACCAGCCGCGCGACGTACTCGCCCAGCCGGGGCATGTAGTGGTCCCAACCGTTCTCGTGGTCGCGGTACTGCTCTTCCAGGACAGCAATCTCCCAACCCAACTCGCGGAACCCGGTCTCGGTCATCCGGATCAGCGTCCCGGCGCCGCTGGGCACCAGGTCGAAGGTGACGAACAGCGCCTGCCCACTCCGGTCGGGCTCGTTGAAGCACCACCGGAAGGAGAACCGCTTCGGTGGGTCGACCTCGACGACGGCGAGCGCGACGGTCTTCGTCTCGCCGGTGTCGGCGTCGCGCCACACCAGCTCACCGGGCGCGCCGGCGACGGACTCGAACCGCGCGTCGTCGGGCCACCACTCCCGCATGTGCTCGGGTTGGCTGACCACCTCGAAGACGACTTCGGGGGACGCGTTGACGTGGATGTCTCGTTCGATCGTTCCCTGTTCCATACCCACAACCTTTCGCAACCTTTGGTTGCACCCAACCTACGGCAGCCCGCACCCATCGCGCAACCTTTCGTTGCACGCCGCGGTTTCGTCGTACCCGGGGTGCACGATCGGCGCATGTCTGAGCCATCGCCGCACCGACACCACGCCATCGACTACGTCGAGCTCACGGTGACCGACCTCGCCGTGGCCAAGCGCTTCTACGCCGACGCGTTCGGTTGGCAGTTCAACGACTACGGGCCGGAGTACGCCGGCATCCGCAGCCCACACGGCGACGCCGCGCCCGAGGTCGGCGGTCTCCGTCTGGACAGTGAGGTCCGGCCGGGCGGCCCGCTCATGCTGCTCTACTCCGCCGACCTGGACCGGTCCGTGCAGGCCGTCAAGGAGGCCGGCGGCCAGGTGGTGAACGGGCCGTACGAGTTCCCCGGTGGCCGGCGGTTCCACTTCACCGACCCCAGCGGCAACGAGTTGGGCGCCTGGGCCGAGCAGTAGGACGCCGACGTCGCCCGGGCGGGGCTGAGCGTCCTCGCCAACTCCGGCAGAGTGTCCCCATGGCCGGAACAGGACTGGACGTCGAGGGCTGGATTGCGCGCGAGGGTGCGCTGAGTCGGGTCCCGGCGGCGTTCGCCGGTGTTGTCGAAGCGGCACGCGCTCGGATAGCCGAGTCATTCGACGGTGGTCTGCTGCACAGCGCCTACATCTACGGCAGCATCCCGCGTGGCACCGCCATCCTCGGCGTCTCCGATCTCGACCTGCTCCTCGCCCTGCGCACCGAACCAACCGAGGCCGACCGGGCGGCCGCCACCAGGGTCGAGCAAGACCTCGACCGGTCCTTTCCGCAGATCGACGGCGTGGGCATCCTGCTGTTCAGTGCACGTACGCTGCTCAGCGAGCTTGAGCGGCACGACCTCGGCTTCTTCGTCGCCTGCCTGTGCACCCCCCTGCTGGGCGACGACCTCGCCGACCAACTTCCCCGTTACCGGCCCACTCCCCTGCTCGCCCGCGAGACGAACGGCGACCTGTCCCTTGCGCTTCCGGGGTGGCGCCGCCAGGCAGCCGAAGCGAACACCGACCAGCAACGGAAGGCCCTCAGCCGGGTCGTCGCTCGTCGCATCGTCAGGACCGGATTCACACTGATCATGCCGCGCTGGGGAGGCTGGACGAGCGACCTCACCGAGTCCGCCGAGGCGTTCGGGCTCCACTATCCGGAACGTGCCGGGCAGATGGGTAGAGCTGCCGCTATCGGCCGCACGCCCTCGCCGGTTCCGGGTGTGCTCCGCGAACTCATCGACGACCTCGGGCCCTGGCTCGCCGCGGAATACGCGGTCGTCCATGGCGAGAAGGCCGGCCGTCCCTGAACTATCGGAGGTCCTCGCCGGTCAGGACGAGACAGCCGAACATGTCCGTGAGGACGGCCCACTGGTGGTCGGTCAAGGGGTTCGCGAAGACCGCGACGCGGACCCGTGCTGCCGGCAGGCATTGGCGAATCGAGCTTGCTCTCGAACTCCTTGTCCTTCGCCGAGAACAGGCCCACCAGAGCCACGTCGGCGCCTGCCAGCACAGCTCTCAAAGCCCCGGGTCGCCGACCGTCAGCGTCGCCGGGCGCGCAGCACGCCGGTCAGCATCGGCAGCGTGAACTCGCCGTGAGCGGTTTCGGGTCGGCTCCCGAGGAAGGAGCGGATCCGGCCGAGGGTGGCCTCTCGCTCCTCCTCCGGCATGACCAGCATCCCGGCCCGCGTCGCGAGCGTCGCGACGAGCGAGTCGGCTGTACGGCGCTGCCCGTGCGGGAACTCGACCTGCTCCGCCGACCCGAACCCGGCGATCAGGCCGGTGCTCGGAACGAGCATGCCCGCCGTAGCCGTGCGCCAACTGCTCAACGTGTCACGCGGGCCGATGGCCGCACTCCCGCTGACCCGTTCGAGCCCGGCAACCCAGTCGATCCGGTCGTCCATGATGTTCCACAGACCGGCCAGAACACCGCCGGGTGCGAGGACCCGGGTGATCTCCGCCCCCGCGACAGTCATGTCGAACCAGTGCAGGGCGTTGCCGGCCAGCACGGCGTCGACGGACGCGTCCGGCAACGGGATCGCCTCCGCGCTACCTGGCAGGGCACGGACAGCCGGCAGCGCACGGCGTAGCTCGGTGAGCATCGCCGGGTCGGGCTCGACCGCCACGACGTCCGCGCCCACCGCCACCAACGTCGCGGACAGCTTGCCGGTGCCGGCACCCAGGTCGAGCACGCGCAGGCCGGGCGCAGGTTCCAGAGCCCACCGCACCGCGGCCTGCGCATAGTCCGGGCGGTGCTCGGCGTACGCGGTCGCCGCCGCGCCGAACGACGATCGGAGCAGCTGTTCCGTCATCCGGTCAACGTACCGCCGCTTGTCGACATTGATTGCGACCATGGCCACCGTGCAGATCTTGCGAAGCTGGTGACGCGTGCGCTACCCCGTCTACATACTCGGCCTCGCGGTCGGGATGGTCATGATGTGGCTGCCCATCAAGACCTCCCAGGACAACGACGCGTGGGAGAGTCGACTGCGCGTCGACGGCGTGCCAGCCCAGGCAGTCATCGATGAATTCGTGCACAAGCGGCGGAACAGCAACACGATGCACCTGCGCTACGAGCTTGCCGGGGCCCAACGTCAGGCCGAGGTTGGCTGTTGGGAGGTCTGCCTACCGGCCGGCAGTGCGGTACGGATCTGGGTCAACCCCAACGACCCGGATGATTTCGTGACTGAGTTCGGGACGTTGAGCGGGAATCGGGATCGGCTGCAAGGCGTGGTCGGGGCGGCAGGCCTCATGCTGTTCGGGGCAATGGTGTTAGCCGTGATCGCCCGGCTTTACCAGCGACGGCGCGACCGCCGGCGACACGACTGGCAGCGGCAGCAACGCGAACAGCGCCAACGACAGTTTGCGAACGCCAGGGCCGGAAGAAAACGCAAGCCGAGCCGGCGACGGCCAAACCAGGACTGACGACGCGCAACACTAGCCACATGCTCACCTACGTCCGTTGGTACTGGCCGGATGAGGACCGCTGGAACTACGACGAGCTGGACGCCGACCGGTCGGCGCTGCGCCACATCGAGCTACGCGGCTCGGACGGCGCCTTCATGGCGGCGGCGGCGCTCGCGGATGTGCTCACCGCCCGAGACTCGGGGACCCAGGGCGCGGCGACCCAGTACGAACAGCGGTACGGAATTGTGCCGGAGGCCCCGTTCCCGCTACCCGACTCGGCGTTGGAACCCACTCTGGAAAGCCTGCCCTCGGAGGAGTTCGAGCGCCTGTGGCGGGACGCTCGTCGGCAGCTGGAACAGCAGGCCGCACCTGACTCGTCGGTCCGGGACGAACAATGACAGCTCCTGCGGTTCGACGACCACAGGTGCCGGTGGGACCAGCTGACCCCACCGGCCTGATCGGTCTCGCCGGCCGACAACACCCCGTCGGCTACCACTTCGCCGGCAGACGCGTGATCGTTCGGCTCGACCGCGGCCTCGTGCGGATCACCGCCCGACGGGTCCTACTGTGCAGCCTGCCCAGCCCGCTCAGCGCTACGAAGATCGCCCGTATCCACGACGCCCACCGCCGGACCACGGCCCACCCCAAGTTCAGAACCGGTACGGGTTGACCGCCGCGCCAGCTGCCAGGGATCCCTGGTCATCGCCGGCCAACGTATCCATGTTGGCCTCGTCCACTTCGGAGCAACGCTCACCGTCGAAGCCGCCGACATCACCGTCCGCGTCCACGACGGCGACCAACTCGTCACCGAGGTAGCCCGCACCAGTGTCAAACCGATCGCCCGGTTCAAGGCTCGCAAACCCGAACGCCCACGAGCTGTGCACCAGCCGGCGAGCAATTGACCAGTGGATTGGTAGCCTGCCTGCTCCGAGCACGAAGGGGCCAATCATGAGCCAGCGCAAGGCGGCCGGGATCATCATTGGTTGCGTCCTAGCCGGCTCTTCGGTGGTAGGGCTCCTGTGCTGCCTTGGCGCACTTGTGCTGCTCCCGGACGGCCCAAAGCATGCGCACCGGTATCTGGATCAGGTGCAGATGGATCCCGCGTACCGGCAAGTGGGTCAGGGCGGTCAGGGCAACTGCAACTGCAACCTGGAGTACTTCTACATCGGCCCCGGCCACACCGATCCAGCACGGGTCTTTTCAGGCCCTGCGCTCACCCTTCAACCCACGGATGGATCCGTCGCAGTTTGGGACCGACTCCTTGAGGGTGAAGGAGCCAGCAAGGCGAGCGGTAACTGCCGGGTGGTGGTGTACCGGTACCAACGTGACCGCGAACCGTTTGATAACTGGAAGCTGTCCACCGACGAGCGAGCTCTCGTGGCATCCGGCCGTCTAGCGGTTCTCTCTCTGTACGCATCGTGCGAACGAGACTACGGCTAGCACTTGATGGGTGACACTCTGCCGGCCGAGGGACAGGCGAATCAGGAGCTCCCGAGGCTGACCTCGTGCATGGCCCCGTCCGGTCCCAACCGGAACCTCCGCGGCGACCTCATGGCCCGCCGTGCCTGCGCGTATGCGGCTTCACGCGCGGCCTGTTCCTCGCCGGACGGGTCGGTCACGCGGAAGCCGTGCAGGTGAACAGCTTCGGCGTCGATGTCGTCCGACTCGGGGTGCCCCTCGACGACGAAGCCGAACAGCGCGCGCAATGCTTGCTCGCCCAGCGCGAGGGGATGGAACGGCAATGGGTACGGTGCTTGGTTGGGCCACCCCGGTACAGGCTCAACAGGATGCTCGCCTGCCCAGTAGGGCAGCTCGAAGTCGTACGGCTTGCCGATGTTCTCCCGGATGCCCCCGTCGGGCGACAGGCTCAGCGACCTGATGAGCAGGCCGTCTTCCCAGACCGCGAAACTGAGCCAGTCCACAACCGAGTGCATCCCGTGCATGATGATCCGCCTGCCCGCTCCCGCTTCGCGCAGGTGCTCCGGCAGCTCGGACGGACGGTCGAGCACCAGTCGCCGGTCGCAGTACAGCTCGGCCCCGGCCAGCTTCGTGGCGTACGTGATGTCATCTGGTGGGTAGATGCCGTCGAACAGCGTGCTCTCGCCGAAGGGCTCCACGACGCGCCCCGGATGGATCTGACGTACCAGCGTTTCGGTCTCGGACAGCTCCGATCGCGTCGCGCCGTACAACGCGGGACGCAGATCTCCATCGGCGAATGCCAGCAGGGCTGTCTTCGCGCCCACGTCGCTCCTCCAGGTCTTCGGCCGCGCACAAACGCACGCACCCTACCTGCCGGCGAACGTCCGAGTCGGTCGGCCTCGCGCGACCGACTCGCCGATCTCCCCCAACCGCCTGACCCGCGACTACAGGAGAGGTTCAGACGTTGAAGCGGAACTCCACCACGTCGCCGTCCTGCATGACGTACTCCTTGCCCTCGATGCGGACCTTGCCCGCCGCCTTGGCCGCCGCCATCGAACCGTGCTCGACCAGGTCGTGGTACGAGACCACCTCGGCCTTGATGAAGCCGCGCTGGAAGTCGCTGTGGATGACGCCCGCGGCCTCCGGCGCGGTGGCGCCGACCGGGACGGTCCAGGCGCGCGCTTCCTTGGGGCCAGCCGTGAGGTACGTCTGGAGGCCGAGGGTGCGGAAGCCGACCCGGACGAGCTGGTTGAGGCCGGGCTCGTTCTGTCCGATCGACTCCAGCAGCTCGCGGGCCTCCTCCTCGGGCAGGTCCACCAGCTCAGACTCAATCTTGGCGTCCATGAAGATGGCCTCGGCGGGGGCGACCAGGGCGCGCAGCTCGTCGAGGAACGTCTCGTTGGCCAGCTCGGCCTCGTCGACGTTGAAGACGTACAGGAAGGGCTTGGTGGTGAGCAGGTGCAGCTCGCGCAGGTGCTCCAGCTCGATCTTGGCGGCGGCGGCCCCGGAGTAGAGGGTGGTGCCACCGTCGAGCACCTCGATCGCGGCCTTCGCGGCGGCGACGGCGGCGGCCCGGTCCTTGCGGAGCTTGGCCTCCTTCTCCAACCGGGGCAGCGCCTTGTCCAGGGTCTGCAGGTCAGCGAGGATCAGCTCGGTGTTGATCGTCTCGATGTCGTCGGCCGGGGAGATCTTGCCGTCGACGTGCACCACGTTCGGGTCGGAGAAGGCCCGGACGACCTGGCAGATCGCCGAGGCGTCCCGGATGTTGGCCAGGAAGGCGTTGCCCCGGCCCTGCCCCTTCGACGCGCCGCGGACCAGGCCGGCGATGTCGACGAACGACACCGGGGCCGGCAGCACCTTCTGCGAGGAGAAGATCTCGGCCAACTTGCCCAGCCGCTCGTCGGGCAGCCCGACCACGCCGACGTTGGGCTCGATGGTGGCGAACGGGTAGTTCGCCGCCAGCACGTCGTTCTTGGTCAACGCGTTGAAAAGCGTGCTCTTGCCGACGTTGGGCAGGCCGACGATGCCGATGGTGAGACTCACGACGGGCCAGCTTACGCCGGTCCCGGCCGGGCCGGTCCAGGCGGCTCCGATTCGGCACTGCGCAGGTGGTCGATCGTCGCTTCCCCCGCACGGCGGCAGGCGTTGCTAATCTCCCGGTTCGATGTTCCGCTGCTGGAGGTGAGATGACCTCGACATTGCCTGAGCTGTACATCGCCGTCGATGTGGAGGCGGACGGGCCGATCCCCGGGCCGTACAGCATGATCTCGCTGGGCATGGCCGTGGCCGGCCGCCCGGACCTCACCTTCTACACCGAGCTGCGTCCCATCTCCGACGAGTTCGTCCCGGCGGCGCTGGCCGTCTCGGGCCTGGACCGGGACCGGCTGCTGCGGGAGGCACCCACCGCGCAGGAGGCGATGTCCGCCGCGGCGGCCTGGGTCAACGGGCTGCGCCGGGTCGGCCGTCCGGTCTTCCTCGCCGCCCCGGCCGTCTGGGACGGCATGTTCGTGCACTGGTACTTCGTCCGCTTCGTCGGGCACAGCCCGTTCGGTGCGACCGGCTCCGGTGTTGATCTCCGCAGCTACTGGATGGGGTTGACCGGCAGCGAGTGGGTCCGGACCCGCAAGGGCACCATCAGGCACGAGCTGGGCCTGCACGACCTGCCGCACACGCACCACGCCGGGGAGGACGCCGCCGAACTGGCGGAGGTCTTCGACGCGGTGCTCCGCCGCCGACAGGCCGTCGACGAGGCGTGACGCTCAGCCGAGCAGGCGGGGGGCGATGACCGCCTCCCGGACGCTGCCGTCCGCGCCGCGGCTGACCTCGTACGCCGAGACGCCCTCGCGGTCCGCGATCGCCTCGACCAGCCGGGTGCCCCGGTAGACCAGGCCGACGCCGTCGTCGGTGCAGTGGCTGGTGGGGAGCGTGCCGTCACCGACCAGCTCGTGCATGAGCGGGCGGCGCTGGCCCTCGCTGTCGTAGTGCACCCCGTTGCCATACGGCAGCCAGCCCAGGCCCTCGGTGAAGCCGCGTAGCCGGGGGCCGAAGCTGTCGGTGGCACCGCCGACATGCCAGCAGATCGAGCCGGCGGACACGCCGGCCAGCACCACGCCGGCCTGCCAGCACTCGTGCAGGATCTCGTCGAGCCCGTGCACCCGCCACACCGCGACCAGGTTGGCCACGCTGCCGCCGCCGACCCAGATCACGTCCTGGGCGAGCAGGTGGGCGCGGACGTCCTCGACGTTCGGCATCGGGAACAGGGCGAGGTGTGACAGCCGAAACCGGGTGTCGGCGAACGCGCCGTAGACGGCGGTCAGCGAGGTGGGCTGGTCGCCGACGGCCTGCCCGAGGTAGCAGACCCGCGGCTGCGGGCCGGCCTCGGCCAACTCGGCCGCCAGCTCGAAGACCGGGCTGGGGCGCAGGTCGTAGGGCCCGCGGTCGCCCCGGAAGAAGCCCATGCTGGTGGCGATGATGGTCGGTTCGCTGGCGGGCATCGAAGCGTCCTTCCGTCGGGGGCCGTGCGGCGTCCATCCTGCCGTAGCCGGTCTCCGGTTTGCTCGGTGCGGGGCCCGACCGCCACCCGCGGGTGGCGGTCGGGCCCCGCCAGCCTCATGATCAACCAGCCTGGTCGGGCCGCCGTTGGCGGGGCACCTCGACCTCGGGCCAACGACCCAGGGCTCGACGGTCGGCCGGCGTCAGTTGCCCGGCGGCGGCGCGGGGCAGGGTGAACCGGTCGGCGGCGGCCGGGCCGGCCGAGACCGACTCGCGCAGCATCCAGCGCACCTCGTCGGCCGTCCAACCCAGCCCCGACCGCGCGGCGATCTCGCGGATCAACCGCCGGCCGACCCTCGTGTCGTCGTCGTAGAAGCGCATGCACCAGTGGTGCGTCCACATCCCGAGCGCCCGCAGGCCCGCGTCGTCGAGGGAGCCGGCCAACCGGCCGCAGGCCGTGTCGGGGAAGCTCTGCTCGGGGTCGCCCGCCCGGTCCCGTTCGATGGCGCCCACGGCGGCCGGCGCGACAGCCCGCATCCGGCGGTAGAAGGACTGCGCCACCGCGCGGGGCAGCGGCGGGAACGCACCCGCTGTCGACGCCGCCGCCCAACCCGCCACGCTCGTCATCCGCCGCACCCCTTCTTCAGTTGGTGGCCGGACGCTACCCGGCACGACCGACACTTTCGGGCCGAAAAACCCCACCGATCGTGGATAGCGACGATGACCTGGGACGTCTGTATCTGTGACAACGAAACGGGGGTGGTGGGTGGACGAGGACGAGCGCGCGCGGCTGGCCGAGTTCGTCGGCAGCCGGACTCCGGCGCTGATGCGGGTCGCGTACCTGTTGACCGGGGACCGCAACGCCGCCGAGGACCTGTTCCAGTCGGCGTTGGCGCGGACCATCCCGAAGTGGGGCACCATCCGGCACGCCGATCCCGAGGGCTACCTGCGGGTGGTGATGTACCGCGAGCAGATCAGCTGGTGGCGGCGACTTCGCCGGTGGCGGGAGACACCGCTCAACCCGGCGGACGAACCGGTCGGCGGCGACCCGAGCGGCGGCTCCGACGTGCGGTTGGCGATGCGGGCCGCGCTGCGCCACCTGCCACCGACGCAGCGGGCGGTGGTGGTCCTCCGCTACTACGAGGACCTGCCCGAAGCCCGGGTGGCCGAGTTGCTGGGCTGCTCGGTGGGCACCGTGCGCAGCCGTACCCATCGAGCGGTGAAGCGACTACGCGACCTGCTGCCGGACGTCGACATGCTGGAGGTACGGCGATGACCGAACCCTTCGAGCACCTCATCCGCTCCACCCTCACCGACCTGGCCGAGGAGGCACCGATCGTGCATGACCAGTTGAGCCGAGCGGAACGGCGGGTGCGCAACAGACGTCGCGCCACGGTGGCGGTGGGGGCGGTGAGCACCCTGGCGGCGATCCTGATCGCCACCCCGCTCGCCCTGGCCGCGACCGGCTCGGACGGACCTCCCCCGGCCGTGCCCAGCCCGGCCGGTCCGGCGGCAGTGCCCAGCCCACCCGAACCCACCCCGTCCGCGCCCACCGCGGTGCCGACGGTCGAGCCGAGCCCCGGGGGCGCGGAAACGAACCCGTCGATCACGCCGGGCCCGCCCGGCGTCCCGGGCCAACCGACTGTCAAGCCGAGCCCGGCGACTCCGCCGGGCCCGCCCGGTGTACCGGGCCGACCGACTGTCTCACCAACCCCGACGACTCCGCTGGGCCCGCCCGGTGTGCCGGGACGGCCGACTGTCACGCCGAGCCCGTCACGTTGAGCATCACCGGTCAGGTCGGTGGTTCTTCCGCCCCGGCCTGACCGGTCAACCCAGGAGATTCCGGTCACCTTCGCGCGGCGCTCCCCGTACCGGCGAGCGTCGCGCGCTGGGGCGACCAGCGGGCATTGGTCCACCGAATTTGTCGAGGCCGGCACGCCCGCTCATTCTTGGGCCATGACCGATCCCGGACACCCGCGGTGCGAGCTGCGGGGGCAACGATGAGCACCGCCATGGCCCGGGTGCCCGACTCCCTCCGGGGGCAGATCGTCACGCCCGGCGACCGCCGGTACGCGAACCTGCGCTCGACGTACACCAGGTCGGCGTCGCCGGCTGCCGTGCTGCTGCCGAAGACCACCGCGCAGGTGGTCGACGCGCTCCGCTACGCGCGGGAGCAGCGGCTGCCCATCGCCGTCCGCAGCGGCGGGCACGGCCTCTCCGGGGCCTCCTCCAACAACGGCGGCGTGGTCATCGACCTCTCCATGCTCAACCGGGTCCAGGTAATCGACGAGCGGGCCGGGCTGGTCCGGGTCGAGGCCGGGGCCCGCTGGGCGAACGTCGCGAAGGCGCTGGCCCCGTACGGCCTGGTGATCAGCTCGGGTGACTACGGCGGTGTCGGCGTCGGCGGCCTGGCCACCGGCGGTGGTGTCGGCTGGCTGGCCCGCGCCCACGGCCTCACCATCGACAGGGTCCGCGCCGTCGAGGTGGTGCTGGCGGACGGGACGCTGGTACGCGCTGACGCCGACCACGAGCCGGAGCTGTTCTGGCTGGTCCGCGGGGCCGGGGCCGGGGCGGGGATCGTGGTGGCCTTCGAGATCGAGGCGGCCGAGCAGCGCAACGTCGGTGTCGCGCAGTTGGTCGTCGAGGCGCATCCGGACGGTCGCACCGTCCGGGAGTGGACGAGCTACCTCGCGCAGGCCCCACGGGAGCTGTCAGCGGCCGCCGTGGTGTACGCCGAGGGTCGGTCGGTCCTCATGTCCATCACCGCCGTGGTGGCCGCCGAGAGCCTGCGCCGGGCCCGGCCGGCGGTGGAGCCGCTGCTCGCCATCGGCAAGGTGCTCGAACACCGGACCGACCTGCTGCCCTACCCGACGCTGGTACCGACCGCGCACCTCAACCCCAACGTCGGGCAGCAGAGTGGCACGACCACCAACGGTCTGTTCACCGCGCTGGACGACGCCGGGGCGCGGGCCGTGACGCGAGCGGTGACCGGGCCGGGGCGGGCGGTGATCCAGCTCCGCTCGTTGGGTGGGGCGGTCAACGACGTCGCTTCCGACGCGACCGCGTACCCGCATCGTCACCAGGACACGCTGATCGTGGCCTCGGTGTTTCCGCCGCAGGCCGACGCCGCGTTGAACGCCGCCTGGCGGGCCGCCGGCGCACGCGCCGACGGCGCGTACGTCAACTTCGAGAGCCGGCCGGACCCGGCCGCGTTCGCCCGGATCTACCCCGGCCAGACCGGGGCCCGGGTCCGGCGGCTGTGGAAGCGGTACGACCCGGACGGCGTGTTCCGATCGGCCCTGCTGACCGGCCAGGCCAACCGCGCCGGTCAGGGCAACCAGTCGGGCCGCACCGGCCAGGCCGACCGAACCAGTCAGGGCTCCCGCGCCGGCCGGTCCGGTCAGCCGCACCGACGCCGCCGCTGACCGGAGGCTCGGCGCGCACACCCAGGTCCGATTCCCGCCAGCCGATGACCGGTCGAGCGGGGCATCATCGGTGACATGGAGATGGACTTCGAGCGGTGTTACCGGGCCGTGGACAGCCGTGACCAGCGGTTCGACGGCTGGTTCTACACCGGTGTAACGTCCACCGGGATCTACTGCCGGCCGTCCTGCCCGGCGATCACACCGAAGCGGCAGAACGTCCGATTCTTCCCGTCCGCCGCCGCCGCGCAGGGCGCCGGGCTGCGCGCCTGCCGTCGCTGCCGGCCGGACGCCGCGCCCGGCTCCCCGCTCTGGGACGTCCGCGCGGACGTGGTCGGTCGGGCGATGCGGCTCATCGCCGACGGGGTTGTCGACCGGGACGGCGTACCGGGGTTGGCCTCCCGGCTGGGCTACACCGAGCGCCACCTGCACCGGATGCTGAGCGCCGAGATGGGTGCCGGGCCGCTCGCGCTGGCTCGGGCCCAACGCGCCCAGACCGCCCGGATCCTGATCGAGACGACCGACCTGGCGATGGCCGAGATCGCGTTCGCCGCCGGCTTCGGCAGCGTGCGGCAGTTCAACGACACGCTTCGCGAGGTGTACGCGAGCGCCCCGTCGGACCTGCGCACGGCCCGTGGCCGCCAGCAGGCGCCGCCCGGGGCGGGGACCATCGCGCTCCGGCTGGCGTACCGCCCGCCGCTGCACGCCCGGGCGCTGCTGGACTTCCTCGCGGTGCGGGCGTTGCCCGGTGTAGAGGCGGTCCGCGACGGGGCGTACCACCGGGGTCTGCGGTTGCCCCACGGCACCGGCCAGGTGGCGCTGACCCCGGCGGACGGACACGTGGCGGCGACGTTGCGGCTCGCCGACCTGCGCGACCTGGCACCGGCGGTGGCCCGCTGCCGCCGGTTGCTCGACCTGGACGCGGACCCGGCGGCCATCGACGCGACGCTGGCCGCCGACCCGGCGCTGGCCCCGGTGGTCGCCGCCGAACCCGGCATCCGCGTCCCTCGCGCCGTCGACGGTTTCGAGCAGGCCGTCCGCGCCATCATCGGCCAACAGGTCTCGGTGACCTCCGCAAGAACAACCCTCACCCGCCTCCTGACCGCCCACTCTCGCGTTGATCATGAAGTTGTTGCCACCGACGACGGCGTGTCGGGACAACAACTTCACGATCAACGGGGTGGGGGGCCGCAGGGGGGTGAGCTGCGGGGGTTTTTGAGCGCGGAGGATCTTTTGGGCCTGCCGGACTCGGGGTTCGGGATGCCTGTGGGGCGGCGGGAGGCATTGCGGGGGTTGGCGCGGGCCGTGGTGGACGGGTCTGTCGACCTCGCCGCTGGGACGGACCGGGGGGAGGTCGTTCGGCGGCTGCTCGCGCTCCCCGGCATCGGCCCGTGGACCGCCAACTACCTGGCCATGCGCGCCTTCGGCGACCCGGACGTCCTCCTCAGCTCCGACCTCGCGGTCCGGCGCGGCGCCGCCGCACTCGGCCTGCCCGACACCCAACCAACCCTCGACAGGTACGCCGAGCGTTGGCGTCCCTGGCGGTCCTACGCCACGATCAGACTCTGGAGAGCGGCATGAACATCGACAGCACCGTACTGAGCACACCGGCCGGCCCACTGAGCATCCTCGCCGGCCCCGACGGTGACGTACGGGCCGCCGGCTTCACCCCGGAACCGGCGGCGCTGCTGCCCCTGGTCCACCCGGCCCTGCGGGCACCGCTACGCGAGCGGGCCGACCTCGGCCCGGTCAGTGCGGCGGTCCACTCCTACCTGGACGGTGACCTCGCCGCCATCGATGCGGTGCCGGTGCGTCAACGCACCGGTGGAGAGTTCATGGCGCATGCCTGGCAGGTGCTGCGCGAGGTGCCGCCGGGCACCCCGGTCACCTACACCGGGTACGCCGCGCTGGCCGGTCGACCACCGGCGGTGCGGGCCGCCGCGGCCGCCTGCGCCCGGAACGCGGCAGCCCTCTTCGTGCCCTGCCACCGGGTTCTTCGCACCGACGGCACGCTCGGTGGCTACCGCTGGGGGCTGGACGTGAAGAAGTGGCTTCTCGGTCATGAGCGACGCTTGACAACAAGCTGACAGGAGCATCGACACTCATTGACGCTACCGTCGGGTAGTGCCTGTGGAGAGCGACGGCGACCCGGCCGCCCGGGCCGCCGCGGGCACCCACCCCGTGCACAACCTCTGGCGGCTGCGCCCCTACCTGCGCCCGTACGCCGCCGAGTTCGCCTGGCTGCTCGTCGCGGGCCTCGCCGGCACCGCGGCCGGGATCGCCGTACCACTGGTCGTGCAGCGGGTCGTGGACGGGCCGGTGGCCCGACACGAACCGGCCGGGCTGCTCCAACTCGGCGGTCTGGCGCTGCTGCTCGGCGTCGTCGAGGCGGTGCTCATCTTCATCCGCCGGTGGGTGCAGTCGTCCTCGGCGGTGGGCATGGAGGCGGCGCTGCGCGCCGACGTCTACGCCCACCTGCAACGGCTGCCAACCAGCTTCCACGACCGGTGGCAGTCCGGCCAGTTGCTCTCCCGGATCACCAGCGACCTGTCGGTGATTCGCCGGTTTCTCTCCTTCGGCGTCTTCTTCCTGGTGCTCAACCTGACCACGTACGTGGTCGTGGTGGTGCTGCTGATCAACCTGCACCCGACGCTCGGGGTGCTGGTCGCGGCCAGCGCGGTGCCGCTGCTGCTGATCAGTCGCCGGTTCGGCCGGCACTACCACGCCGCGTCCCGCCGGATGCAGGATCAGCAGGGCGACGTGGCGACGCTGGTCGAGGAGACAGCGCAGGGCCTGCGCACCATGAAGGCGTACGGGCGGGGGCCCGAGCTGGCCGCTCGCTTCGCCGGTGCGGCCCGCCGGCTGCACGACACGGGCGTCGGCAAGGGGCGGCTGCTGGCGAACACCTCGGCGCTGCTCGACCTGGTGCCCAACGTGACCCTTGGCGTGGTGCTGGCGGCTGGGGCGGCCGCCGCCGCGCAGGGCGCGCTCACCATCGGCGAGCTGGTCGCGTTCGTCAGTCTCCAACTGATGCTCATCTGGCCGGTGCAGTCGCTGGGTTGGATCATCGCCAACGGTCAGGAGGCGGCCACCGCAGCCGACCGGATCCAGGAGGTGCTGGACACTCCACCGGAGATCGTGGATTCTGCCGGCGCGGTCGCGTTGCCGCGCAACGCGGTGCACGGTCGGCTGCGCTTCGAGCGGGTCGCGTTCAGCTATCCGGGTGCCACCACGGGGGTGCTGCGCGAGATCGACCTGACCATCGAGCCGGGCGAGACGCTGGCCCTGGTCGGCGCCACCGGCTCCGGCAAGAGCACGCTGCTCTCCCTGGTGCCCCGGCTGCACGACGTGACCACCGGCCGGATCACCCTGGACGGGCACGACCTGCGCGAGCTGCGGCTGGCCTCGCTGCGCCGGCTGGTCGGCGTGGCGTTCGAGGAGCCCACCCTCTTCTCCATGTCGGTGCGGGAGAACCTCACCCTAGGTCGCCCGGACGCCGGTGACGACGAGATCCAGGCGGCCCTCGCGCTGGCCCAGGCCGACTTCGCGTACGACCTGCCGTGGGGGTTGGCGACCCGGGTGGGCGAGCAGGGGTTGTCCCTCTCCGGCGGGCAACGGCAACGGCTCGCGTTGGCACGGGCCGTGCTCGGCCGACCGGCGGTGCTGGTGCTGGACGACCCGCTCTCCGCCCTCGACGTGCACACCGAGGCCCTGGTCGAAGCGGCGCTACGGCGGGTCCTGCGCGACAGCACCGCGCTGCTGGTGGTGCACCGGCCGTCGACGATCGCGCTGGCCGACCGGGTCGCCCTGCTGGAGGACGGGCGGATTACAGCGACCGGCCGGCACTCCGACCTGCTGGCCACCGTTCCGGCGTACCGGGCACTGCTCGCCGCCGAGCCGCCCGCCGGGCGCCCACCGCCGGCTGGGGCCAGCGGCCCGAGTTCGTCCCCTTCGGACGGGTGGGGGCTGGTGCGTTCGTGAGCGTGCCGGAGCAGGCCGACCCACCTCCCGAGGAGGAGCCCGAGCTCACCCGCTGGCGCGGAACCGCCACCGACCCTGAGGCTGACCGCAGTCGAGCCGAGGACACCAGCCCCGAGGCCGTGGTCCGGCTGCGCCGGCTCAGCCGCACCCTGCTGGGCGGCCTGCTCCGGCCGCATCGGAGGCGTCTCGCCGCGGCGGTCGCGCTGCTGCTGGCCCAGAACGCCGCCGCGATGGCCGGCCCGTACCTGGTCATGATCGGCATCGACCGGGCCATCCCGCCGTTGCGCGCTGGCGACGCCGGCCCGCTGGTCACCGTTGCCGGGGCGTTCGCGGTGGCCGCGGTGACCGAGTACGCGGCCCGCCGCGGCTTCCTCACCCTCTCCGCCCGGATCGGCCAGGCCGTCCTGCTCGACCTGCGGCAGCGGGTGTTCGGGCACTTCCTGCGGCTGTCGGTGGGCTTCCACGAGCGGTACACGTCCGGCCGGATGGTCTCCCGGCTCACCAGTGACCTGGACTCGATCGCCGAGCTGGTCGACGGTGGGATCGACAGCCTGGTGCTGGCCGGGCTTTCGATCCTGTCGGTGGCCGCCATCCTGCTCTGGCTGGACCTGCCGCTGGCGGCCGTGACGCTGTTCGCCTTCCCTTTCCTGTTCTGGCTCTCCCGCTGGTTCGCCCGGTCGTCGGCCAGCGCGTACCGACGGACCCGGGACGCGGTCGCGCTGGTCATCGTGCACTTCGTCGAGTCGATGCGGGGCATCCGGGCGGTGCAGGCGTTCCGCCGGGAGCCTCGCAACCAACGGATCTTCGTGGCGCTCGGCGACGACTACCGGCGGAGCAGCCTGCACGCGTTCCGGCTGATCGCCACGTATTCGCCCGCGATCAAGCTGATCGGCAACGTAACCGTGGCGGTGGTGCTCTGCTACGGCGGTTGGCGGGTGCTCGGCGGGCAGACCGAGATCGGTGTGCTCGCAGCGTTCCTGCTCTACCTGCGCCGCTTCTTCGAGCCGATGCAGGAGCTGAGCCAGTTCTACAACTCGTTGCAGTCGGCCACCGCCGCACTGGAGAAGCTGGCCGGGGTGCTCGACGAACGACCGGCCGTCGCCGAACCGGCCCGGCCCACACCGCTGCCGACCGGTCCCGGCCGTGGTGAATTGATCTTCCGCTCGGTCGGCTTCGGCTACCGGGCCGACACCCCGATTCTCTGCCGGCTGGAGTTGACAGTGCCGGCCGGGCAGACCGTGGCGCTGATCGGCCCCACCGGGGCGGGCAAGTCGACGATCGCGAAGCTTGTCGCCCGGTTCCACGACCCCGACACCGGCACGGTCCGGTTGGACGGGGTCGACCTGCGCGACGTACGCGACGCCGACCTGCGCCGCGCGGTGGTGCTGGTGACGCAGGAGAACCACCTGTTCAGCGGAACCGTCGCGGAGAACATCCGGTTCGGTCGCCCGGGGGCCGACGACGCCGCCGTCCAGGCCGCCGCGCGGGCGATCGGCGCGCACGACTTCATCGCCGCACTACCCGAGGGGTACGCCACTCAGGTGCACCGGCGCGGCGGCCGGCTCTCCGCCGGGCAGCGGCAGCTGGTCGCGTTCGCCCGCGCGTTCCTGGCCGACCCGACAGTGCTCATCCTGGACGAGGCGACGTCGTCGCTGGACGTGCCGACGGAACGTCTGGTACAGCGGGCACTCGGCACCATCCTGCGCGACCGCACCGCACTGGTGATCGCACACCGTCTCTCCACAGTGGAGACCGTCGACCGGGTGCTCGTCCTCGACGGCGGAAGGGTCGTCGAGGACGGCCCACCCGCCGTGCTCGCCGAGGCCGACGGCCGGTACGCCGCCCTGCACCGCCAGTGGCGTGACTCGCTGATCTAGCCGGGCCACCCCGTCGCGGCCACAACCGCCGGCCGGTGTGTTCGGCCGCAACTACGTCGCCCCGCACCCGCTACGTGCCTACGATCGCAGGATGACCGATACGGCGAGGACGGCCCGCGCCGGCGTTCCCGAGCGTCCGACCCTGGACGGGCTCGAGGAGAGCTGGGCACGCCGCTGGCAGGAGGAAGGCACGTACGCGTTCGACCGCTCGAAGCAGCGGAGCGACGTGTTCTCGATCGACACCCCGCCGCCGACCGTATCGGGCGAGTTGCACATGGGGCACGTCTTCTCGTACACCCACACCGACACCACGGCGCGGTACCAGCGGATGCGCGGCAAGGCCGTCTTCTACCCGATGGGCTGGGACGACAACGGGCTGCCCACCGAGCGTCGGGCGCAGAACGTGTACGGGGTGCGCTGCGATCCGGCACTGCCGTACGACCCGGTGTGGCGGCCACCGGCGGCTCCGGTCGACGACGCGGCCCGCCGCGACCCCACCCCGATCTCCCGGCGCAACTTCATCGAGCTGTGCGAACGGCTGACTGTCACCGACGAGCAGGCCTTCGAGGCGCTGTGGCGGCGGCTCGGGCTCTCGGTGGACTGGTCCCTGACGTACACGACCATCGGCCGGATCGCCCGGACCGCCAGCCAACGGGCGTTCGTCCGCAACCTGCGCCGCGGCGAGGCGTACCAGTCGGAGGCGCCGACCCTCTGGGATGTCGGCTTCGCCACCGCTGTCGCCCAGGCGGAGTTGGAGGACCGGGAGCGCCCCGGGGCGTACCACCGGTTGCGGTTCACCGCGGCCGACGGGCGTGAGGTGCTCATCGACACCACCCGGCCCGAGCTGCTACCGGCCTGTGTGGCGCTGGTCTGCCACCCCGACGACGAGCGGTACGCCGACCTGGTGGGCGGCACCGTGCGCAGCCCGCTGTTCGACGTCGAGGTGCCCGTGTACGCCCATCCCCTCGCCGAGCCCGGCAAGGGCACCGGCGTCGCGATGGTCTGCACCTTCGGTGACCTGACCGACGTAACCTGGTGGCGTGAGCTGGGACTGGACACCCGGGTGGTGATCGGCCGGGACGGTCGGTTGCTCCCCGAGCCGCCGCACGGGGTGCCGGCCCAGCCGTACGCGGCGCTGGCCGGGCAGACCGTCAACGGCGCCCGCCGGGAGATCGTCGGGATGCTGGCCGACGCCGGTGACCTGATCGGCGAGCCGCGCCCGATCACCCACCCGGTCAAGTTCTATGAACGCGGCGACCGGCCACTGGAGATCGTCTCGACTCGACAGTGGTATCTGCGCAACGGCGGCCGGGACGAGGCGCTGCGAGCCACGCTGCTCGGCAGGGGCGAGCAGTTGCACTGGGTGCCGGCGCACATGAAACACCGCTACGACAACTGGGTGGGCGGCCTCAACGGGGACTGGCTGGTCAGCCGTCAACGCTTCTTCGGCGTGCCGGTGCCGGTGTGGTACCGGCTCGACGACACTGGCGAGCCGGACTGGTCCCACCCTCTCACGCCGGACGAGTCCGCGCTGCCGGTCGATCCATCCAGCGATCCGGCACCCGGATACGACGAGTCGCAACGCGGTCAACCCGGCGGTTTCATCGGCGACCCGGACGTGCTGGACACCTGGGCCACGTCCTCGGTGACCCCGCAGATCGTCGGTGGCTGGGAGACCGACCCGGACCTGTTCGCCCGGGTCTTCCCGATGGACCTCCGCCCGCAGGGGCAGGAGATCATCCGGACCTGGCTCTTCGACAGCGTGATCCGCTCGCACTTCGAGCACGGGGTGCTGCCCTGGCGGGACACAGTGCTCTCGGGCTGGATCCTCGACCCCGACCACAAGAAGATGGCCAAGTCCAAGGGAAACGTGGTCACCCCGCTGGCCCTGTTGGAGCAGCACGGCTCGGACGCGGTGCGCTACTGGGCGGCCAGCGGCAAGCCCGGTATGGACCTGGCCTTCGACCCGGCGCAGATCAAGGTCGGCCGGCGACTGGCCACCAAACTGCTCAACGCGTCCAAGTTCGCGCTCGGGCTGGGCGCTGCGGAGGCGTTGCGCGCCCCGTACGACAACTCCAGCTCGGCGCGTCTGACGCCACGCCGCGACCTGGAGCTGTCGGCCACCACCCCACTGGACCGGGCCATGCTCGCCGAGCTGGCCACCGTGGTCACCGCCGCGGGCGCCGCCTTCGACTCGTACGACCACACGGCGGCCCTGCAGGTCACCGAGGCGTTCTTCTGGCGGTTCTGCGACGACTACATAGAGCTGGTCAAGGAGCGGGCCTACGGCACCGGCGCGTTGGCCGACTCCGCGCGGGCGGCGCTGGCCTCGGCGCTGTCGGTGCAGCTGCGGTTGTTCGCCCCGGTGCTGCCGTACGTGACCGAGGAGGTCTGGTCGTGGTGGCGGTACGGCTCGGTGCACCAGGCGCCGTGGCCCACCACCTACGAGGTGGCCCGGACGATCGAGGGCTCGGGTGAGCCTGCGCTGCTGCGGCTCGCCGGTGACGCGTTGAGCCAGGTGCGACGGGCCAAGTCGGAGCGGAAGCTGTCGATGAAGGCGGAGGTGCCGTTGGCGGAGGCGCTCGGCCCGGCGGCGCTGCTGGAGCAGCTCACGCTGGTCGCCGACGACCTACGGGCGGCGGGCCGGATCGGCAAACTCGACCTGCTCCCGGGCCGTACCCCGGAGTTGGTCATCGCCTGCGCCTTCTGACAGGGGTCCGCCGCCGCCCGCTCGGGCGGCGGCGGACCGGCGGGTCACCAGCCGCGCAGGAAGCGCAGCCCGAGCAGGAACGCGATCACGGCGGGCCCGACCAGCAGGGTGATCGCCTGGAGGCGGTACGGCATCCGGTGCCGGGTCAACTCCCCCGCGTTGCCCAGCACGATGGCCCCGGCCAGCATCAGGAACGCACCCCACCAACCGGTCTCCAGGTGGATCAGCTCCACCCGGATCAGTTGCAGGGTCAGACCGAGCAGTGCTCCGGTCAGCGCGAGCAGGGCCACCGCCCGGTGCAGGCCCCGGGCCAGCGGGTGGGCCGCGCGCCAGCCGTAGGTGCCGGCCACCGCCAGGCAGGGCAGCACCACCATGAGCGGCCAACCCCGCCCCATCACGCCGAACATCAGCAGCGCGCCGACCGCGAAGACCATCGTGCCGACGCAGGCGAGCATGTACCCGGCGAAGGCCCGGCCGCCACCGCGAGCCAGCAACGGCCCACCGCTGGCCGCGATCAACGCGGCCGGGATCAGGATGAACACCGCCCACCAGTGGAACTGGCCGCTGCCCTGAGCCGCCGTGGCGACCGTGGCACAGGCCAGCCCGGCGACGGCCAGGCTGGTCAGCCACGGCCGGCTGCTCCGGGAGTATGGCTCAGCCAACGACGTCCGCTCCGCTTCGACGCTCACGTCCACCAGCCTGGCCCGAGGTGGCCCGACCGGTCCATCCGGCCAGCCCTACCGCCGCGCGGGGGCTGGCCGGAACAGCGTCTCGCACGGCTGTCAGCTCGTCTCGCCAGCCACGCTGAACGAACGCAGGCGGTCGATGGCGAGCACCGTGAAGCCGACGCTGACCAGCGCGGTCATCACCGACGCCACCGGCACCGACACGCTGGTCTCCAGCAGCCCGGTGGGGGCGATCCGGTCGGCGAGGGCGATCACGTACTGCTGGATGGAGAGCACCTTGGTGCCGCTGACGAAGTTGCCCAGCAGCCCCTCCCAGATCAGCACATAGACCAGCCCGAGCAGCACCGGCCGTCTGGTGACCAGGCTGAGCGCGAGGAACAACGCCGAGTACGCCAGCGCGCCGAGCGCCGCCGCGACCGCCAGCGCCAGTCCGAGGCGTACCGAATCGGCGAGCACGCCCGCCACGTAGAGCGGCACCGCCACGGTCACCGCGGTGACCCCGGCGGCCACCGCGAGCTTCGGCAGCACGATCTGCCAGCGCGGCAGCGGCTTGGTCAGGATGTGCACCACGGTGCCGTCGTCGATCTCGGCGCCCAGCACGCCCGTTCCGATGATCAGCGCAACCACCGGCAGCACCACGGCCAGCCCGAGGCCGACCAGCACCGGCGGCCCCCACTGGCCCGGGTCCACTCCCAGCGACCGGCAGAGCACGGCCAGCCCGAGCAGCACCAACGGCAGCGGTAGCAGCAGCAGGAACCGACGTCGGCCGAACAACCCGCGCGCGGTGATCCAGGTAACTGTCGACATGTCAGGCCTCCACCAGGTAGGAGAAGACACTCTCCAGGGACTCGTCGGACGGCACCAACTGGCGCACCCGGATGCCTTTGTTCAGCGCGATCCGGGGCAGCGCCCGGGTGAACGCGCCGTAGTCACCGGCCCGCACAGTCAAGCCGGTCGGGTCCAACTCGACCCCACTCACCGACGCCTCCGCGATCAACGCGACGGCCAACGCCCGGTCATCTGTGGAGCGCACCGCGAAGACGTGCGGGCGGTTGGTCATCAACCGGCGGATGGTCCGGAAGTCGCCGGAGGCGGCCAACCGGCCGGCCACCATCACCTGCACCGTTCCGGAGACCTGCTCGACCTCCTCCAGGATGTGCGAGCTGAACAGGATCGTCCGGCCAGCGTCACCCAGGGTGTGCAGCAGCTGCATCATGTGCAGCCGCTGGCGCGGGTCCATGCCGTTGAACGGCTCGTCGAGCAGCAGCACCTGCGGATCGTGCACCAGCGCGGCGGCCACCCGGGCACGCTGGCGCATGCCCTTGGAGTACGTGCCGATCCGGCGGTCCTGCGCCGACTCCAGCTCCACCAGATCAATCGCCCGTCGGGCCGCGGCCGCCGGATCGGGCAACCGGTGCAGCTTCGCGCTGGCCAGCACGAACTCGTACGCGGTGAGGAAACCCTGCACCGCCTCCCGCTCGCTGACCAGCCCCAGCCGCCGGTAGACGTCGGGGTTGCGCCAGGTCGGCTCGTCGTCGAGGGTGACGGTGCCGCGCGACGGGGCGAGGAACCCGGCCATCATGTGCAGCAGCGTGGTCTTGCCTGCGCCGTTCGGGCCGAGCAGCCCGGTCACGCCCGGCCCCAGGGCCATGCTGATGTCGTTGACCGCGACCACGTTGCCGTACCACCGGGACACCCCGGTCAGGCTCAGCGTGCTCATCAGGAGGCGACCTTCCGGTAGCGGGCCAGCAGGAGGGCGGTCGCGCCGGCGACCAGCAGCACCGCTGCCAGGGCGTAGACCGGGCCGAACCCGCCGATCATCATCTCGCCCGGATCGCCCTCGACCAGCAGGTCACCCAGCGACCAGATGCCCACCCCCTGCACCAGCGTGGAGGGGGAGGCGAGCCCGGCCAGCTCGTTGGCGGCGCGCGACGGCAGGATGCTCAGCACGCCCACGATCGGGGTCGTCATCAGGAAGACCGCGACCACGCCGCCGGCGGCGAAGGCGCGCTTGCCGGTCAGCGACGCGACCAGCAGGCCGACCGAGGCGAAGACCACCGCCCACAGCCCGGCGTAGAGCAGCCCGGGCAGCAGGTCGAGCAGCTCGTTCCACACCCCGCGCATGCCCTGCTTGGTGGTGAACGCGGCGCCCAGGAACATCAGCAGCTGCGGCCCGCCGAGCAGCAGCCAGAGTGCGGTGACCAGCGCCAGCAGCTTGGCCAACGCGTAGTCGGAACGCGGCAGCGGCCGGGAGAAGTACAGCGGCAGCACGCCGCTGCGCAGATCCCGGGAGACCAACTCCGGGGCGACGACCGCGACGAAGAAGATGACCAGCCAGCTCATCGCGTCGGCGAACTGGGCGTACGTGGCGACCGGCTCGCCGATCTGGCTGCGTATCGCGGCCAGGGCCACCGCGACCAGAGACACGATGCCGACCACCAGCCACGGGAAGATCTTGGCTTTGGCGCTGCGACCGAACCCGAACGCGGTACGCAGACCGTGCAGGTAGAGCGCGCCGAAGACCTGTCGGCGGCCGAGCCTCGGGCCCTCGTAGCGTTGATAGCCGATGTCGTGAATGACGCCGGCCGGCGTGGGGCGCACGGTGGCGGTGGACGGCTCAGGCATGAGCGAGCTCCCTCGTGGCGAAGAGTTCGGCCACCCGGTGCCGGCGCTGGTCCAGTCGGTGTAGTGGCAGGTCCAGTTCGGCGACCGCACCGAGGATCAGGTCGTAGGTGCCGTCGTCGGCGAGCGGCACGAGGAGCAGTCGCCCGTCCCGGGCGACAGGCAGTTTCAGCTCGGCGAGCCGGGCGGCGAGCTCCTCGGTGCCCTCGCTGACCTCCACGGCGAGCACGTCGGTGGCCGAGGTCATCGCGGAGATGTTGTCGGCGCGCAGCAGTTTGCCGCCGTCGATGGCGATCAGCGTGTCGCAGATCCGCTCCACCTCGCCGAGCAGGTGCGAACAGACCAGCACGGAGATGCCGAACTCGGTGCCGATCCGGTGCACCAGGGCCAGCATGGCGTCGCGGCCGGCCGGGTCCAGGCCGTTGGTCGGTTCGTCCAGCAACAGCAGGTCGGGGTCGTGCACCAGCGCCTGGGCCAGCTTGACGCGCTGCTTCATGCCGGTCGAGTAGCCACCGACCGGGCGATAGCGCTCCTCGTAGAGCCCCACGTGCCGCAGTGCCTCCGAGGCCCGCTCGCGAGCCGCGGTGCGGGGAAGGCCGCTCATTCGACCAAGGTGGGTGACCAGTTCGGCGGCGGACAGGTCCGGTGGGAGGCAGTCGTGTTCCGGCATGTAGCCGACCCGGTTGCGGACAGCCGTCGGGTCTGCGGTCGGGTCGATGCCGAGCACCGAGACCTGACCGCTGGTTGGTGCGATCAGGCCGAGCAGGATCTTGATCAAGGTGGATTTTCCGGCGCCGTTCGCGCCCACCAGGCCGATGATCCCGGGCTCGACGGCGACGGTGAGGTCGGCCAGCGCGGTGACCCGACCTCCGTACGTCTTGGTGAGCGACTGGGTCGCGATCAGTGTCACGCGCCCAGCGTAGGGAGTCGATGCCCAGCAGGGACACCGGCACGCCCCCGGCACTCCCCTGATCCTTTCCCCGCCGGACCCCTAAGGTCCCCCGCTGAAGGCTCCCGGGACGTTTCCGCCGGTCCCGCGTTCGACCCGACCCCGCCTTGGGAAAGACCCGTCCAGGGTGACACCATTCACCTCCCGTTCACCAGGCGTCGACCCGCCTGGTGATCGACCGACGACGCGGGAGGGATCCTGATGGCCGAGGTGGGCGTCCCCAAGGTGAGCGTCGTGGTGCCGGCGTACAACTGCGGCCCACACATCGAGAAGCTCGCTGCCTCGCTGCTGCGCCAGTCGCTGCCCGCCGACGAGTTCGAAGCCATCTTCGTCGACGACGGCTCGACCGACGACACCGCGAAGCGGCTGGACCGGCTGGCCGCCGAGCACCCGCACATCAAGGTGCTGCACATCGAGAACTCCGGCTGGCCGTCGCGTCCTCGCAACCTCGGAGTCGACCACGCCCGCGGCGAGTACGTCTTCTTCGCCGACGACGACGACTGGTTCGCCGACGAGGCACTGGAGCGGCTCTATGCCTGCGCGAAGGCGAACGACGCCGACATCGTGGTGGGGAAGATGGCCGGGTACGGACGCCCCGTGCCCCGGGAGCTGTTCCGCAAGAACCGCTTCGACGCCACCCTCGACAACTCCCCCCTGGTCGACAGCCTGACCTGTCACAAGTTGTTCCGGCGGTCGTTCCTCAACGAGCATGGTCTGCGGTTCCCGGAGGGCGGCAAGCGTCGGCTGGAGGACCACTCACTGGTCATCCGGGCCTACTTCCTGTCCCGGCGCACCTCAGTGCTGTCCGACTACGTCTGCTACCACCACGTCCAGCGGGGCGACGCGCGCAACGTCACCGCGAGCGAGCTGGACCCGGCGAGCTACTTCGCCAGCGTGCGGGAGGCGCTGGACGTCGTGGACGCCAACACCGAGCCGGGTCCGCTGCGGGACCGGCTGCACCGGCGCTGGCTGCGCAACGAGATGCTCAGCCGGCTGCGCGGCAAGCGGCTGCTGAACGCCCGCGAGGCGTGGCTGGAGCAGGTCGCGCTGGAGATCCAGAAGATCATCCAGGACCGTTTCGCCCCGGGCGTCGCCGGTGGTCTGCCACCCCTGCTCCGAGCCGTGGCGTACCTGGCGGAGCAGGGGCGCGTCGCGGACCTGCGCAGGCTTGCCCGCTGGGAGGCGGGCATCGCCGCACACGGCACGGTCAATGAATTCCAACGTGTCGACCACGCCGTCACGGTGACCGTCGCCGCCGAGCTGCGCGCCGCGGACCAGCCTGTCGGGTTCCGCGCCGACGATGGCCGCGACGTGCTGATGCTGCCGATGGAGGAGGTCACCCCCGAGGTCCTCGACGCCACCGCGCAGGTGCGCAAGGCCCGCCTGGACCTGGTGGCCCGCCACCGGGAGACGGGTGCCGAGATCTTTATTCCGAACACCTTCCAGACCGAGCGGATCACCGGTACGACCGGAGCGGACACCGTCCACCTGGTGCACCGGGCCACCGCCACGATCGACTTCGCCGCCCTCAACGGCGGCCGGACCAGGGGCAGCTGGCAGCTCAAGGCCCGGATCACCAACGTGGGCTGGACCGAGGACGCCCGACTGCCGCTGGTGTTCATCTGCCGGGCCGACGGCTCTCGACCCCGGATCCGCGACGAGCGGAAGGTGTGGAACCGGGTGCGGTCGGCGGTAGGCCGGCGGATCAAGCGCTGATCCGTCCGCGGGGGTCTTGGAGTGGCGCCCTCGACCGATGGGCGGTCGGCTGCGAAACTGTGTGCCGGTCAGCGAGTGGGGGGTGTGGATGAGCAACGGCTGGGTGCTGCCCGACGAGGTGCTACGGGACGCACCGGCGTACACGCCACGTCCCGGTGAGCTCGCGGATCTGGAGCTGCTGCTGACCGGCGCGTACGCCCCTCTGACCGGTTTCATGACCCGCGCCGACCTGGTCTCGGTCAGCCGACGCGGCCGACTGGCCGACGGCACACCGTGGCAGGTCGCGGTCGTTCTGCAGGTGCCGGCCGCCCTGGCCCAGAGCTTCGATCCGCGCGACCCGGCCCGCCGGGCGCTCGTGCTGACCGATGGGGAGGGCGCCCCGGTGGCCGCCCTGGACGTGGCCGACGTCTGGCCGGTCCGCGAGGGCGTGGCGGGAGTGGGCGGCCAGGTTCGGCGGCTGGGCGACGGTGGGCACGGTCCGTTCCAGCGACTGCGGCGTAACCCGGAGGAGGTTCGTGCGCTGCTGCCCCCGGGCCGGGTGCTCGGGGTGATCGCCGACCGGCCGCTGCATCGTCCACAGCTCGCCCAGATCGCCCACGCCGCCCGCACCCTGGCCGCTCATCTGCTCGTGATGATCCCGGTGGGCGAGGGCGGCGCAGACGGGCTCCCGCCGGAGGCGCTGGTCCGTACGATCTTCGCCGCACGGGACCGGATGCCACCCGCCACCCTGGTCGCAGTGCCGCTGTCGCATCGACGCGAGGAGATCAGCGACGCGCTGCTGCGCGCCCGGGTCTCGGCCGCGTACGGGGTCACCCACCTACTCTCCACAGGGGAGATGCTCTCCGGCGCCGGGCTGCGGGTGCTGGTGCCGCGCGAACTCGCCTACGACAACCGGGACGGGCAGTGGCGTTGGCGGGAGGACATCCCACCGCGCAACCGCCGGCTCGCGCTGACCCAGCCGGAGATCGACGACCTGCTCGACCGGGGCTTCCCGCTACCGGAGTGGCACACCCCGCCCGCTGTGGCACGGGAGTTGGCCCGGGCCCGGCCGCCGCGTCGGCAGCGAGGGCTGGTGGTCTTCCTGACCGGTCTTTCCGGCTCCGGCAAGTCGACGATCGCCCGAGGGCTGGCGGACGCGTTACGGGAGAGTGGCGACCGCACGGTGACCCTGCTCGACGGGGACGTGGTACGCCGGGAACTCTCCGCCGGGCTGGGCTTCAGCAAGACCGACCGGGATCTCAACGTCCGGCGGATCGGCTGGGTGGCCGCCGAGATCGCCCGGCACCGTGGGGTGGGTATCTGCTGTCCGATCGCCCCGTACGCGGCGGCCCGGGCCACCGCCCGGGAGATGGCCCTCGCCGCCGGATCGGGTTTTGTGCTGGTGCACGTGGCTACCCCGCTGGAGGTGTGCGAGCGGCGGGACCGCAAGGGCCTGTACGCGCGAGCGCGAGCCGGCCTGCTCACCGGGATGACCGGCATCGACGACCCGTACGAGGAGCCGACCGACGCCGATCTGGTGCTCGACACCACCGACCTGAGCGTGGCGGACGCGGTGCAGGCCGTGCTGCACCATCTGACCGAGACCGGTTGGGTGGAGCTGAAGATCGCCACCGCCTGAGGCGTCGCCGTACCCGTTCCTTCCACCGCTGAGCGGCACGCGCTAGTGTTCATCTTTGTTGGAACACGTTTGACCGCGTGAGGTACGTGGACGTCCGGGGAGGCACGGCTGATGCTCGCTCAACAGCGGCAGGCGGCCATCCTGGAACGGGTTCGCTCGACCGGCGGCGTCCGGGTCAGCGAGTTGGCAGGCGAGTTCGGCGTGTCCGACATGACCATCCGGCGTGACCTGGACGCGCTGCACGAGCGCGGCCTGCTGGCCAAGGTGCACGGCGGTGCCACCACGACCGGGCCGAGCTCGACCGACGAGCCGGGTTTTCACGCCAAGTCGGTCCGCCAACTGCCCGAGAAGGCGGCCATCGCCGACCGGGCGGCCCAGTTGGTCCGGCCGGGAGCGGCGATCGCGCTCTCCGCCGGCACCACCACCGCCGAGCTGGCCCGCCGGCTGGTGGACGTGCCCGAGCTGACCGTCGTCACCAACTCGCTGCCGGTCGCCGAAATCATGCACGCCGGTGGCCGCCCGGACCAGACGGTGGTGCTCACCGGCGGCGTACGTACACCGTCGGACGCGCTGGTCGGTCCACTCGCGGTCGGGGCCATCCGGTCACTGCACCTTGATCTGCTCTTCCTGGGTGTCCACGGCATCACCGAGCGGGCCGGCTTCACCACCCCGAACCTGATGGAGGCGGAGACCGATCGCGCGCTCGTGGCCGCGGCGGACCAACTGGTGGTGCTCGCCGACCACACCAAGTGGGGCACGGTGGGCATCTCCTCGATCGTCGCGTTGGCGGCGGCCCACGTACTGGTCAGCGACGACCGGTTGCCTCCACCCGCACGACGGGTACTCGGCGAACAGGTGGGCGAACTGATCATGGTGAAGGCGAGGGGCGGGCCGCGTGACGCGCACGCCGACAACTGAGGGGACGGCGCCGTGAAGCGCACCGCGATCGACCTGGCCGACGGCCGGGAGCTGATCTACTTCGACGAGCGCGACGACGCGGTCCGCGACCAGCCGGACCGCCGGGACCTGCCGCCGCCTCCCCCCGCGTCGCAGCTGCGCTACGACCCGTTGACCGACGAGTGGGTGGCGGTCGCCGTGCACCGGCAGACCCGCACCTTCCTCCCGCCGGCGAACGAGTGCCCTCTCGACCCGTCGGTGGGCGACCGGCTGACCGAGATCCCCGCACCCGACTACGACGTGGTGGTCTTCGAGAACCGGTTCCCGTCGCTGAGCGGTCGGGTGGCCGAGGAGCCCGGGGAGATCACCCCGTTCACACCGGTCCGGCCGGGCCTCGGCCGGTGCGAGGTGGTCTGCTTCACGTCGGATCACAACGCCTCCTTCGCCAGCCTGCCGCCGCGCCGGGTCCGCACCGTGCTGGACGCCCTCGCCGACCGCACCGAGGTGCTCGGCGCGCTGCCCGGCGTCGAGCAGATCTTCTGCTTCGAGAACCGGGGCGTTGAGATCGGCGTCACGCTGCACCATCCGCACGGCCAGATCTACGCGTACCCCTTCGTGACGCCGCGCACCCGCGCGCTGCTGGCCGCGGCGCGCCGGCACGCCGAGCGGACCGGCGGGGGCAACCTGTACGCGGACGTGCTGGCCGCCGAGCGCGCCACCGGTGACCGAGTGGTCGCGGAGAACGAACACTGGACGGCGTTCGTCCCGGCGGCCGCCCGCTGGCCGTTCGAGGTGCACGTCGCGCCGCACCGGGTGGTGCCGGACATCCCGGCCCTCAGTGACAGCGAGCGGGACGCCTTCGGGCCGCTCTACCTGGATCTGCTGCGCCGCTTCGACGGCCTGTTCGACATGCCGATGCCGTACATCTCGGCCTGGCACCAGGCGCCCGTGCGGGTCGACCGCGAGCTGGGCCACCTGCACCTACAGCTGTTCAGCATCCGGCGGGCCCAGGACAAGCTGAAATACCTGGCCGGCTCCGAGTCCGGGATGGGTGTCTTCATCAACGACATCGCCCCGGAGCGGGCCGCCGACCTGCTGCGCGCCGCCTGAGCAGCCCTGCGGTGCGCGGGTCCTGAGCTTGGCGCGGCGCGGCGCGGCGCGGCGCGGCGCGGCGCGGCGCGGCGCGGCATGAGCTTGGCGGGAAACAGGGCGCGGGGGGCCCGGGACAGGGCCCCCCGCAGGGAAGGGACGGCTGGCTGTGCACGGCACAGCCGGGAAGGCTGGCTGATCGGCGCACGGGTGCCGCGGGTCGACCGTGGTCAACCTTCCTTGGACGCGACTGGCATCTCGTCCATCCTGGTCAACGAGGCGCGCCGGCCGCAGTGACGCCGATCGGCGCGGCGGTGCCGGACACGCCGAAGCCCGCCGGCAGTGGTGCCGGCGGGCTTCGTTGACGCGGTACGCCTGGATCAGGCAGCGATCTTGCGGGCCAGGTTCTCGTCGAGCGCGTTCATGAACTCGTCGGTGGTCAGCCACGGGGCGTCGCGCGAGATGAGCAGCGAGAGGTCCTTGGTCATCTGGCCGCCCTCGACGGTGTCGACGATGACCTGCTCCAGGGTGTTGGCGAACTCGGTGACCGCCGGCGTGCCGTCCAGCTTGCCCCGGTGGGCGAGGCCCCGGGTCCAGGCGTAGATCGACGCGATCGGGTTGGTCGAGGTCTTCTCGCCCTTCTGGTACTGCCGGTAGTGCCGGGTGACAGTGCCGTGCGCGGCCTCGGCCTCGACGGTCCGGCCGTCCGGGGAGAGCAGGACAGAGGTCATCAGACCCAGCGAGCCGAAGCCCTGCGCGACGGTGTCGGACTGCACGTCACCGTCGTAGTTCTTGCAGGCCCAGACGTAGCCGCCCTCCCACTTGAGCGCGGCGGCGACCATGTCGTCGATGAGCCGGTGCTCGTAGGTGATGCCGGCGGCGTCGAACTCGGCCTTGAACTCGGCTTCGAACACCTCGGCGAAGAGGTCCTTGAACCGGCCGTCGTACGCCTTGAGGATGGTGTTCTTGGTGGACAGGTAGACCGGGTAGTTGCGGTCCAGTCCGTACCGGAACGACGCCCGGGCGAAGTCCCGGATCGACTCGTCGTAGTTGTACATGCCCATGGCGATGCCGCCGCCGGGGAAGTTGGCGACCTCCATCTCCATCGGCGCGCCGCCGTCGGCCGGGGTGTAGGTGATGGTCACCGTGCCCGGGCCGGGGACGACGAAGTCGGTGGCCTTGTACTGGTCACCGTGGGCGTGCCGGCCGATGATGATCGGCTTGGTCCAGCCGGGGACCAGCCGCGGCACGTTGGACATGATGATCGGCTCACGGAAGACGACGCCGCCGAGGATGTTGCGGATGGTGCCGTTCGGCGACCGCCACATCTTCTTCAGGCCGAACTCCTCGACCCGGGCCTCGTCCGGGGTGATGGTCGCGCACTTGACGCCGACGCCGTGCTCCTTGATGGCGTTGGCGGCGTCGATCGTGACCTGGTCGTCGGTCTCGTCGCGGTGCTGGATCGACAGGTCGTAGTAGTGCAGGTCGACGTCGAGGTAGGGCAGGATCAGCTGCTCCCGGATCTGCTTCCAGATGATCCGGGTCATCTCGTCGCCGTCGAGTTCTACGACCGGGTTGTTTACCTTGATCTTCGCCATCGGCCGGCGCTCCTCTCGGGGGACACGTGCTCAAGCAGTACGAGCGTACTGCAATTGGGCCGGCAGCCCCCAGCCGGCCTCGACCGGCCGGCGGAACCGGGCTGCGCGGAACAGGAATGCCCTGGAATCATCGTCCGATGCCACTGAACCGCACCCTCGGGTCTATCACGGTCACCGCACTCACCGACGGCGAGGGTGCCTTCTTCCAGCCCCGCGCGGAGGCGTTTCCGCAGGCCACAGCGGGGCACTGGGCGGAGGCCGACCGGCGCGACCCCGGCTCGGTGACCGCCGACGGGCAGTGGTGGCTGCCGTTCCGCAGCTTTGCGATCCGGGTCGGCGACGGGCCGGTCACGCTGGTCGACGCCGGGATCGGCCCGGCCGACGCACCCGCCGCGAGTTGGGCGCCCGTGCCGGGGCGACTGCCCGCCGAGTTGGCCGCCGCGGGCATCGACCCCGCCGATGTCGACACTGTCGTCCTGACCCACCTGCACAGCGATCACATCGGCTGGGCGGTCACCGGCACGACGGGGCTGCCGTACTTCCCGAACGCGAGCTACCTGCTGCAGCGCGCCGAACTCGACGCGGCGGAGACGCTCAACCCCGGGCTGCCTGCCGGCCTCATCGCGCCCTTGCGCGCCGCCGGCCAGCTCCGGGTGGTCGACGGCGAGACCGCCCTCACCCCAGCGGTACGTCTGCTGCCCACCCCGGGCCACACGCCCGGTCACCAGTCGGTGCTCCTGACCTCGGCCGACGAACGGATGCTGCTCACCGGGGACCTACTGGTGCACATGGTGCAACTCGTCGACCCCGACCTGGCATACGCCCACGAGGAGGACCCGGACCTGGCCCGCACCTCCCGGCTGACCGCCCTACGCACCCACTCCCCCACCGTCCTGGCCACCCCCCACCTCGGCACCCCCTTCACCCCCCACCAGCCCACCCAGGCCTGAAGCGCGATCCCAATCGAAAATCCGCCCACCCCCCAACTGGTTGATCAAGAGGTTTGCGTCACCGCAGGCGCGATTTTTGACGCAAACCTCTTGATCAACCGGGGGCGGGGAGGGCGGAGTCGGGGAGGGCGGAGCCGGGGTCGGCGGGGAGGGGCTGGACGGCGAAGGGCGCGCCGGGTTTGCCGGCGCGCCCTTCGCTGGTGCTGTGGTTGGGGGGAACTACATGCTGGAGATGTCGCCCTGCTTGGCGCGGACGGCTTCCGCAGCCTCCAGGAGGCTGGCACGCTCGTCGGCGTCCAGGTCGGTCTCGACGACCCGCTTGACGCCCTCGGCGCCGATCTCGGCCTCGACACCCAGGTAGACACCGGAGATGCCGTACTCGCCGTCAACCCAGGCGCAGACCGGCATGACCTCGCCGGAGTCCTCCGCGACGGCCTTCGCCATCCGAGCCGCGGCGGCGGACGGGGCGTAGTAGGCAGAACCGGTCTTGAGCAGCGCGACCACCTCGGCGCCACCGTTGCGGGTCTTGACGACCAGCTCCTCGATCTGCTCGGCCGGCATGGCGTCGCGCAACGGCTTGCCGTTGACGGTGCTCTTCGACGGCACCGGGACCATGGTGTCGCCGTGCGAGCCCAGGGTCAGCGTGCGTACCGAGGCCACCGGCACGTTCAGCGCCTCGGCGACGAAGTTGCTGAACCGGGCGGTGTCGAGCATGCCGGCCTGGCCGAGCACCCGGTTCTTCGGGAACTGGGTGGCGAGCTGGGCCAGCGCGGTCATCTCGTCCAGCGGGTTGGAGACCACGATGACGACGGCGTTCGGGGCGTACTTGGCGACGTTCTCGGCGACCTGGCGGACGATCTTGGCGTTGGTCTCCAGCAGGTCCATCCGGCTCATGCCGGGCTTGCGCGGCAGACCAGCGGTGATCACGACGACGTCGGAGCCCTCGATGCTCTCGTAGCCCTCACCGTTGGGGCCGGTGGTCACGCCGACGACCTTGGTCTCGAAGCCCTCGATGGCCCGGGACTGGTTGAGGTCGAGCGCGAGGCCCGCGGGCTTGCCCTCCACGATGTCGGTGATCACTACGGTGTCGAAGACGTCGTACTCGGCCAGGCGCTGTGCGGTGGTGGAGCCGTAGAAGCCAGCCCCGACGACAGTGACCTTCTTACCCATGGTCGTCCCACTCCCTGATACCAGTCGGTTTTCCGGACCGTATCAGTCATCCTGGCACCGATCAGGCCAGGGGCGGCGGCCATCGCCGGGATGGGGTGAACGTCACCGCCGTCCTGGTTCGACGCTACCGAGGTGCGGGTCAGCCGCGCTCGGCACGCTCGACGACGTTGGTGAGCAGCATGGCCCGGGTCATCGGGCCCACCCCGCCGGGCATGGGGACCAGCGCGCCGGCCGTCTCAGCCACCTCCGGGTCCACGTCGCCGGTGTAGCGACCCTTGCCGTCCGCGCCGATCACGCGGGTGATGCCGACGTCCACCACCACCGCGCCGGGGTTGATCATGTCGGCGGTGAGCAGACCCGGTACGCCGGCCGCGACGATGACGATGTCCGCGGCCCGGGTGTGCGAGGCGAGGTCGAGCGTGCCGGTGTGGCAGAGGGTGACAGTGGCGTTCTCGCTGCGCCTGGTGAGCAGCAGGCCGAGCGGTCGGCCAACCGTGTTGCCGCGACCGACCACCGCTACGGTGGCCCCGCGCAGCGCCACGTCGTGCCGGCGGAGCAGCTCGACGATGCCGCGCGGGGTGCACGGCAGCGGACCGTCGTAGCCGAGCACGAGCCGACCCAGGTTGACCGGGTGCAGACCGTCGGCGTCCTTGTCCGGGTCGATCAACTCAAGCACCCGCTGGGTGTCGAGGTGGGCCGGCAGCGGCAGTTGAACGATGTAGCCGTGGCACGCCGGGTCGGCGTTCAGCTCGGCCAGTACGTCGTCGACCTGCTGTTGGGTGGCGTCGGCCGGCAGTTCGCGGCGGATCGAGGCGATGCCCACCTCGGCGCAGTCGCGGTGCTTGCCGTTGACGTACGCCTGGCTGCCCGGGTCCGCACCGACCAGGACCGTGCCGAGCCCGGGGGTGATGCCGCGTTCCGCGAGTGCCTTCACCCGGATGCGCAGCTCGTCCTTGATCTCCGCTGCGGTTGCCTTGCCGTCCAGAAGCGTCGCCGTCACGACCAGATCGTCTCACGGCCGCCGCCCGCGGATCAGACGACCTCGCTCCAGGCCGTCCGCCGCCCTGTGGCGGTGGGGCGGCCACCGGACGGGCCGGGCCAGGGTGGGTGACCGCTACTGGAGTCACCGTGCGTGAGGTGTTGCTAGTCACCTTCGGTGACAATTTGTGGGTTCGATCACGCTCGAACCAGACAGGCGGGACCAGCTCCACGGAGACCGGACGGCCGCCCCAGGCGGCGCCCGGACGGTCGAGCGGGGGCAAACACGTCGCCCACCATCGCGATTTCCGCAGGCCAACGTCGATAAACCCGGTTTGGGGTAGCAGATTCACTCGCCCTCGACAAGAGAGGCAACCCCGGACCGTTACCCACCCGCAACCGCGTCGTTGTCGAAGGCCCGTCGCCGACCTACCGTTACCGCTTGTTGCGCAGCGTAACCCAGCGTCGGGCCTGACTGCGCAGCGTGAGGAGATGAGGAGGCTCAATGCGAGTTCGTAGACTCGCCGCCTGGACCGCCCTCCCGCTCGCGGTGACGCTGGGCCTCGCGGCCTGCGGCAGCGGCGGAGACGGTGGATCCGGTGGCAGCGACAGTTCGGTGGTCAGCATCCAGATCGCCGAGCCGAAGCACCTGGTTCCCACCAACACCACCGAGACGTCCGGGTCGCAGGTGCTCGCCGGCCTGTTCAGCCCGCTCGTCGACTACGACGCCCAGAACAAGCCGTACGAGGTCGCCGCGCAGTCGATCACCTCGTCCGACAACAAGGTCTGGACGATCAAGCTCAAGGACGGCTTCACCTTCCACAACGGTGAGAAGGTCACGTCCGAGGACTACATCAACGCGTGGAACTACGGCGCGTACGCCCCGAACGGCCAGGACAGCAACTTCTTCTTCGAGAAGATCGCTGGTTACGCCGACCTGCAGGGCAAGGCGCCGAAGGCCAAGGAGATGTCCGGTCTGAAGAAGGTCGACGACCTCACCTTCACCGCGACGCTCTCCGAGCCGTACATCGACTTCAAGACGACGCTGGGCTACAACGCGTTCTTCCCGATGCCGGACGCCGCGTTCTCGGCTCCGGGCGTGCTCAAGGACTCCTACGAGCAGGCGCCGATCGGGCAGGGCCCCTTCAAGATGAAGGGCGCCTGGCAGCACGACAGCAAGATCGACGTCGAGCGCTACGACGCGTACCCGGGCGAGAAGCCCAAGGTCAAGAACATCGAGTTCCGGATCTACCAGCAGCTCACCGCGGCCTACGCGGACGTCCTGGCGGACAACCTGGACGTGCTGCCCACGATCCCGACCGAGAGCCTGAGCACCGCGCCGAGCGACCTGGGCGACCGGTACAGGACCAGCCCGATGTCGTCGTTCCAGTTCCTCGCGTTCCCGACGTTCGACAAGGACTACAGCAGCCCGGACGTGCGCAAGGCCATCTCGATGGCGATCGACCGTGACGAGATCACCAAGTCGGTCTTCAAGGGTTCGCAGACGCCGGCTCGTTCCTTCGTCTCGCCGGTCCTGCCGGGCTACCGCGAGAACACCGCGGGCAAGGCAGGCGAGTTCAACCCGACCGAGGCCAAGAAGCTCTACCAGGCCGCCGGCGGTCCGTCGAAGATCGTCATCTCGTACAACGGCGACGGCGGGCACAAGGACTGGGTCGACGCCACTGTCAACCAGCTCAAGGCAAACCTGGGCGTCGACGCGGTCGGCTCGGCCGAGCCGAAGTTCGCCGACCTGCTGACCAAGGTCGAGAAGAAGACGCCGGTGGGTGCGTTCCGGATGGGTTGGGTCATGGACTACCCGACCATGGAGGACTACCTCGGCCCGCTGTACAGCACGAACGGCTCGTCGAACTACTACGGATACAGCAACCCGGAGTTCGACAAGCTGGTCAAGGAGGGTTCCGCCGCCAAGACGCAGGACGAGGCGATCGCCAAGTACCAGCAGGCGGAGGACATCCTGGCCAAGGACATGCCGGTGATCCCGCTCCGCTTCGGCGAGAACGTGTTCGGCCACTCGTCCAAGGTCAAGAACGTGGAGATGGACCTGTTCCAGCGGGTCAACCTCGTCAAGATCGAAGCAGCCAGCTGAGCTGACCATGGTGCGGGCCACCCGGGCGACGATGCCCGGGTGGCCCCGACCGCGCCACCGGGGCCGGGCCGCAGCAGCGGACCCGGCGTCGGTGGCGCCGGCTCCCCCGGGCCGGACGGCACGTCTCGGATATTTCGGGTACGACCAGAGATGCCGTCCTGCGACCCTTTCGCACATTTCCGGAGAGACTGCTAAGCATGTTCCGCTACATCCTGCGGCGCCTACTGCAGATGGTCCTGGCGTTCTTCGGGACCACCCTGATCGTCTACGCGCTGACATTCGCCGGGCAGGGCGACCCGATCCAGGCGCTCGCCGGCGAACGGCCGGTGACGCCAGCGCAGCGGGCCTACCTCACCGAGAAGTACAACCTGGATCAGACGGGCGTCGGCGGCTTCTTCTACCGCTACTTCGACTACGTGAAGGACCTGCTCCAGGGCAACCTGGGCGAGTCGCTCACCGGTCGGAGCATCGGTGACATCCTCCAGCAGGCCTGGCCGGTCACCGTTCGGCTCGCGCTCATCGCGCTCGCCGTGGCGATCATCTTCGGTGTCACCGCCGGGGTCCTCGCCGGCATCCGCCGGGCCAGCATCTTCGACAACTCGACGCTGGTGCTGACCCTGCTGGTGCTGGGCATCCCGACGATCGTGCTGGCGCCGCTGGCGCAGTACTTCCTGGGCGTCAAGTGGCAGCTCTTCCCACCCACCGCCGGCTCCGACCCGACGTTCTACGCGCTCCTGCTGCCGGGCATCGTGCTCGGCTCGCTGTCGCTGGCCACCGCCCTACGACTCACCCGGGCCTCGGTGGCGGAGAACCTGCGCGCGGACTACGTCCGGACCGCCCGGTCCAAGGGCCTGGTCAAGCGGCGCATCGTCATCGTCCACGTGCTGCGCAACTCACTGATCCCGGTGGTCACCTTCCTCGGTGTGGAACTGGGCAACCTGATGAGCGGCGCGATCATCACCGAGGGCGTCTTCAACATCCCCGGCGTGGGCTTCAACCTCTTCCGCGGCATCCGCACCGAGGACGGCCCCCTGGTGGTGGGCATCGTCAGCGTGCTCGTCGTGGTCTACCTGGTCTCGAACCTGGTGGTGGACGTCCTGTACGCCGTACTCGACCCGAGGATCCGCTATGAGTGATTTTGAAACTGTGGCGGCCACCGAGAACCAGGCCGCGCGACGTGGCCCCTCGGGGGAGCCGGGCACACCCAACCAGGTCGGCGCCGCGAACAAGCCCCGCAGCCTGGCCGGAGACGCCTGGCGCGACCTGCGCCGCAACCCGATCTTCTGGATCTCGCTGGCGCTGGTCGTCATCTTCACCCTGATGGCGCTGCTCCCCGGGGTCTTCACCGCCAACAACCCGAACGACTGCCTGCTCTCCCGGCAGCACGCCGGGCCGTCCGGCGGGGCCATCTTCGGGTACGACTTCCAGGGCTGCGACACGTACTCCCGGGCGGTCTACGGCACCCGGGCGTCGTTGCTGGTCGGCGCGCTCGCCGCGCTCGGCACCGGCATCATCGCGCTGGTGGTCGGCATGCTGGCCGGTTACTTCGGCCGCTGGGTCGACGCGGTGCTCTCCCGGGTGATCGACGTGGTGCTCGGCATTCCGCTGCTGCTGGCCGCGATCGTGCTGCTCAAGCGGGTGTCCAGTGACAGCCAGGCGGCTCGGATCGGCGCCGTCGTCTTCGTGTTGGCCCTCCTCGGCTGGACCACCGCCGCCCGCGTGGTCCGATCCTCGGTGATCACCGCCAAGGAGCAGGACTACGTCGCGGCGGCCCGGATGCTCGGCGCCGGCAACAGCCGGATCATGTGGCGGCACATCCTGCCGAACTCGCTGGCCCCGGCCATCGTCGTACTGACCATCGCGCTCGGCTCGTTCATCGCGGCCGAGGCGACGCTCTCCTTCCTCGGCATCGGCCTGAAGGCGCCCACCATCTCGTGGGGGCAGGACATCGACACCGGCCGGATCCACATGCGGGAGGCGGCCACCCCGTTGATCGTCCCGTCGGCCTTCCTGGCGCTGACCGTGCTGGCGTTCATCATGCTCGGCGACGCGATCCGTGACGCCTTCGACCCGAAGCTGCGGTGAGAACACCATGACCGTCAATCCAACTCCCGCCTCTGCCACCCCCGAGGGCGGCCACCTGCTGGAGCTGCGGGACCTGCACGTCGAGTTCCGCACCAACGAGGGCGTCGCCCGGGTGATCAACGGTGTGTCGTACCACCTGGACGCCGGCGAGACCCTTGCCGTGCTCGGCGAATCCGGCTCGGGTAAGTCGGTCACCGCCCAGGCGATCATGGGCATCCTGGACACCCCGCCCGCGTTCGTCCGCTCCGGCCAGATCCTCTACCAGGGTGAGGACCTGCTCACCCGCTCCGAGGAGCAGCGCCGGCAGGTACGCGGCAAGGAGATCGCGATGATCTTCCAGGACGCGCTCTCCGCCCTCAACCCGGTCTTCCCGGTCGGCTGGCAGATCGGTGAGACGCTGCGCCAGCGCGCCGGCATGTCCCGAGCCGACGCTCGACGTCGTGCAGTCGAACTGATGGATCTGGTCAAGATCCCGGGTGCCGCCAAGCGGATCGGCGACTACCCGCACCAGTTCTCCGGCGGCATGCGGCAGCGCGTCATGATCGCCATGGCGTTGGCGCTGGACCCGAAGGTGCTGATCGCCGACGAGCCCACCACGGCCCTCGACGTGACAGTGCAGGCCCAGATCATGGATCTGCTGGCCGACCTACGCCGGGAACTCAACATGGCGATGATCCTGATCACCCACGACCTGGGTGTGGTCGCCGGTGTCGCGGACCGGATCGCGGTCATGTACGCCGGCCGGATCGTCGAGCACGCCGACGTCCGCTCGCTCTACAAGGCGCCCGCCCACCCGTACACCAAGGGGTTGTTGGAGTCGATCCCGCGCCTGGACGTTCGCGGCCAGGAACTGTCGACGATCAAGGGGTTGCCGCCGAACCTGATGCGCATCCCGTCCGGCTGCCCGTTCCACCCCCGGTGCCCCTACGTCCAGCAGGTCTGCGTGGACGAGGTGCCGCACGACCTGGTCCTCGGCGACGGCCGGACCAGCGCTTGCCACTTCGCGCAGGAGGTCCGTGATGACAGCGTCGCCCGCTAACCCCACCAAGGTCCGCGGCGAGACCATCCTCTCCGTCGACAACCTGGTGAAGCACTTCCCGATCACTCAGGGTGTGCTGTTCCAGCGGCAGATCGGAGCGGTGAAGGCCGTCGACGGGGTGAGCTTCGAGCTGCGTCGGGGCGAGACGCTCGGCGTGGTCGGCGAGTCCGGCTGCGGCAAGTCCACCCTCGCCCGGCTGCTGATGCGGCTGGAGACGCCCACCTCCGGACGCGCCACCCTGGAGGGCAAGGACCTGTTCAAGGCTTCCGGGGGTGAGCTGCGCCGGCTGCGCCGCAACATGCAGATGGTGATGCAGGACCCGTACACCTCGCTGAACCCGCGGATGACCGTCGGCGACATCATCGGCGAGCCGTTCGAGATCCACCCGGATGCCGCGCCGAAGGGCAGCAAGGCCAAGCGGGTCCAGGAGCTGTTGGACCTGGTCGGGCTCAACCCGGAGCACATCAACCGGTACCCGCACCAGTTCTCCGGCGGTCAGCGTCAGCGCATCGGCATCGCCCGCGCCCTCGCGCTGAAGCCCGAGGTGATCGTCTGCGACGAGCCGGTGTCGGCGCTCGACGTCTCCATCCAGGCCCAGGTGATCAACCTGCTCAAGCAGCTACAGGGCGAGCTGGGGCTCTCGTACATCTTCATCGCGCACGACCTGTCCGTGGTGCGGCACATCGCCGACCGCGTCGCGGTGATGTACCTCGGTCGGATCGTCGAGATCGGCACCGAGGACGAGATCTACGAGCGGGCCACCCACCCGTACACCCAGGCTCTGCTCTCTGCCGTGCCAGTGCCGGACCCGGAGGCCCGCGACCAGCGCAACATGATCCGGCTGGTCGGCGATGTGCCCAGCCCGGCCGACCCGCCGAGCGGGTGCCATTTCCGGACCCGCTGCTGGAAGGCCCAGGAAGTCTGCGCCGTCGAAGACCCGGCAACGGTCCCGAGAGCGGCGGACCCCCACCCGTCCGCCTGCCACTTCGCCGAACTCCGCCCCACCCCGGCCTGACCGGCCCAGACCCCTGCTGTTGATCATGAAGTTATTGCCCTGACACGCCGACGTGCAGGGCAATAACTTCATGATCGACGGGGTCTGGCCCCGGTGGGGTTAGTGGAAGAAGTGGCGGGTACCGGTTAGGTACATCGTTACGTTTGCCTTTTTGGCCGCTTCGATGACTTCTTCGTCGCGGATGGAGCCGCCGGGCTGCACGATGGCGCGGACGCCGGCGTCGATGAGGATCTGCGGGCCGTCGGCGAACGGGAAGAACGCGTCCGAGGCGGCGACCGAGCCGCGGGCCCGGTCGGCGCCGGCGCGGCTGACCGCGAGCTGCGCCGAGTCGACCCGGTTGACCTGACCCATGCCCACGCCGACGGTGGCGCCGTCCTTGGCGAGCAGGATCGCGTTGCTCTTCACCGCGCGGACCGCCCGCCAGGCGAACGCGAGGTCCCGCAGCAACTCCTCGTCGGCGGCCTCGCCGGTCGCCAACTGCCAACTCGCCGGGTCGTCGCCGGGGGCGTTCACCCGGTCGGCGACCTGGGCCAGCACGCCACCGGTCACCGGCCGCAACTCCACCAGCGCCGGCTTCCAGGCCGGTGCCCGCAGCAGCCGGATGTTCTTCTTGCCCTGCAACACCTCGACCGCGCCCTCGTCGAAACCGGGGGCGACCACCACCTCGGTGAAGATCTCGGCGACCTGCCGGGCCAGCTCAACCGAGACCGACCGGTTGACCGCGATGACACCGCCGTACGCCGACACCGGGTCGCAGGCGTGCGCCCGGCGGTGCGCCTCGGCGACGTCCGCGCCGATCGCGATGCCGCACGGGTTGGCGTGCTTGATGATCGCCACCGCCGGCTGGTCGGCGAAGTCGTTCGCGGCCCGCCAGGCGGCGTCGGCGTCGACGTAGTTGTTGTAGGACATCTCCTTGCCGTGCAGCTGCTCGGCCTGGGCCAGCCCGGCCGGGGCGTCCGGGTCGGTGTAGAGCGCGGCGGGCTGGTGCGGGTTCTCGCCGTAGCGCAGTGCTGTCGACCTGCGCAGCGCCAGCCCCGCGAACTGCGGCCACCAGTCGTCGGCGGGTGCCAGCTCTCGGGCGCACCACTGGGCCACCGCGACGTCGTACTCGGCGATGTCGGCGAACGCCCGGGCGGCCAGCGCACGACGCTGGGCCACTGTGAAGCCACCCTCGCTGAGCGCGCCGAGCAGCGCCGGGTAACCGGCCGGGTCGGTGAGCACGGCGACCGAGGCGTGGTTCTTGGCGGCGGCCCGCACCATGGCCGGGCCACCGATGTCGATCTGCTCCACGCACTCCTCGACGTCGGCGCCGGAGGCGACGGTCGCCTGGAAGGGGTAGAGGTTGGAGACCAGCAGGTCGAACGCCGCCACGCCCAGCTCGTCCAGCTGCGCCACGTGCGTGTCCTTGCGCAGGTCCGCGAGGAGACCCGCGTGCACCTTCGGGTGCAGGGTCTTCACCCGGCCGTCGAGCACCTCGGGGAACCCGGTCACCGTCTCCACCGGCGTGACCGGCACCCCGGCGGCGGCGATGGTGCCCGCCGTGCTGCCGGTGGACACGATCTCCACGCCGGCCGAGTGCAGGGCCTGAGCCAGCTCGACCAGCCCGGTCTTGTCGTAGACGCTGACCAGCGCCCGCCTGATCGGGCGGCGCCCGTCCTGAGTGGGACTCACGGAACCGTGACCTTCCTTCCGGTGATGGTCCAGCCTTCGCGGACCAGCCGACCGACCTGCTCGACGAGCTGGCGTCGCTCGGCTTCCTTGATGCGCTCGGTGAGCGTGTCGACGTCGTCGTCGTCCAGCACCGGCACCGCTACCTGCGCGACGATCGGCCCGGTGTCCATGCCGGCGTCGACGAAGAAGAGGGTGGCCCCCGTGAGCTTCACGCCGTAGGCGAGTGCGTCACGCGGGCCGTGGATGCCGGGAAACGCCGGCAGCAGCGTGTTGTGCGTGTTCAGGTAGCGGTCGCCGAAGGCGGCGAGGAACTGCGGACCGACCAGCTTGAGGAAACCGGCGGAGATGACCAGGTCGGGTTGGTGCTTCGCGACGTGCGCGGTGAGCGCGCGGTCCCAGTCCTCCCGGGTGTCGTGGTCGCGGACCCGTTCGACGAAGGTCGGCACCCCCGCCGCCTCGGCCCGGTCCAGGCCCGCGATGCCGTCGCGGTCCGCGCCGACCGCGACGACCTGTGCGCCGTACGCGGGGTCGGCGGCGGCATCCAGCAGCGACTGAAGGTTGCTCCCGGAGCCGGAGATGAGGACGACGATGCGGGCGACAGGCGCGGGCTCGGTCACCGGGCCACCCTATCGGGCAGGTCAGGGACGCCCTCCGGCTGGGCGGCGCGCCGATCTTCGACGGTGCCGACGTGCGTCGACCCGGTACGCTGCCGCTCGCTCGGGTCGAACGCCGCACCGGCCCACACACCGCCCCTGATCCGGCACACGAAGCGGTCGACAAGGGCCCGTTTGCCTGCTTTGGGAGACATGTCGTCCTGTTGCTGTACTGGGCTTTGGGAGGACTGACCGCGATCATGGATGGAAACAAGAGCACCAACTGACGGAACCAGTCCAAGGAGCTTCTCGAATGCAGCCCGGTAACCCCGGTCAGGACCCGTACGGCCAGCAGCCCAACCAGGACCCGACCGCTCCCCAGCCGCCGGCAGCCCCGTACGGCCAGCAGCCCACCTCCGGCCAGCCGTACGGTCAGCAGCCGCAGGACCCGTACGCCGCGCCGCAGGCCCCGTACGGTCAGCAGCCCACCTCGGGGCAGCCGTACGGTCAGCAGCCGCCGTACCAGGACCCGTACGCACAGCAGCAGCCCCCGTACGGCGCCGGCCCGACCTACCCGAACGCCGGGTACCCGCAGGCACAGGGGCAGAACAACACCCTCGGCCTGGTGTCGATGATCCTCGGTATCGCGTCGATTCCGCTGGTCTGCTGCCTGTACCTGGGCATCCCGGTCGGCATCGCGGGCATCGTGACCGGCTACCTCGCCAAGCAGAAGGTGGCCCAGGGGCAGGCAAACAACGCCGGCCAGGCCAAGGCCGGTCTGATCTGCGGCGCGGTCGGCGTCGGGCTGGGCATCCTGCTGCTCATCCTGAGCGTCGTGGCGCAGGTCAACCTGCCCACCCAGCCCTGACGGGCTCGGATTCGACGGGGCGCTCCGGGTTCGCCCGGGGCGCCCCGCGCTCGTCTACCGCGCGGGTCGCCAGGTCAGCGCCCGGGTGGCTGGGGCTCTACTGTGCGGGCCCGCGGGTCAGCGCCCGGGTGGCGGCGGCGCCGAGCAACGCGCCGACCGCGATGACACCGGCCGCCACCGCCCCGACCTGCCAGCCCACCGGCCCGACCTGGGACAGCCGACCGGCGCCGAGCGGCCCGCCGGAGACCGCCGCGGCCGCACCGAGCACCACCCCGGCCACCGGCCCGGCCAGCACCGCCGGCGCCAGCAACTCGGCCCAGCGCTGCGCAGCCCGCTCCGGCGCGGCGAGTCGGGCCACCCGCCGGGCGAGCAGCCAACCGGCGACCATCCCGGCCAGCACCGGCACCGCGAGCAGCAGGGCGCCGAAGCCGTCCACCGGGCCGCGCGGCAGGCCAGCGAGCAGCGGAACGGCCGGCAGCGCGCCGACCGACACCTCGCTGGTACGGACCGCGGTGTCGGTCCCGACCGCGAACCCCGGCCCGAGCAGGTAACTGGTCGACCAGACCGCCGCGTTGGGCGCGTAGGCGACGCTGACCAGGGTGATGCCGGCCTGCCCGGCGACCCCGGTCCGGTACGCCCCGATCATGTCGGCAGCGTCGCCGCCGCCGGTGGCCACCGCCAGGCCGGCCGCGCCCGCGCCCGCGCCGAGCAGCAGCAGCCCGGCCACCAGGCCGGTGCGAACGCCGTCGCGCACCGGGCCCGGAAGCCGGGTGACGAGCAGCCGGGTCACGGCGGTGATCCGGACCGCGCCGACCAGCGCGGCGAGTGTGCCGACCGCCGCGAACGTGGCGCCCGCCCGGATCAGCGACACATTCGGCCCACCCGTGCCGACCAGCACCGCCGCGAGCGCGCCGAGCAGCGCGTACGCCACACCGACCGCGACCGCGGCGAGCAGTGCCCGGCGCGGTGAGCGGGTGTCGCGAGCACCGATCGCGCGGCTGACGTGCACGCCGGCGCGGGTCAGCCGCCAGAGCGCGAGCACTGTCAGCGCCAGCGGGGCGAGCCCGAGCGGCCCGGTCTCGGTGTGCAACGGCACGCCGTGCCCGAGCAGCCAGCCGGCCAGCGCGGTGCGCAGGGCGCCGGTCACTGTGGTGCCATCCGCGCCGAGCTGCACCAGGCCGAGCACGATGGCGACCGGCAGGTACGAGGTGAGGGCGGCCCAGCAGGCGGCCACCCCGGCAGCGACGGGCAACGGCGCCCGCCCGCGCGGCGACCCGCCCGCGCGGGGCGCGGGCACCCGCCGGGCCGGTGCGGCACGGTCGACCGGCCGGTCGTCGGCGCTCACACCGCCGGGACGGCTGGGACGGTCAGGGGTGACGGGGGACATCCGCTCTACTCTGGCACGTCGCGCGGGCGGTGGCAGTCCGTTAACCCCTCCTAAGGTCGGCGAGTTCACCGAACCGACGTCCTGCCCACCCGGGCCGGTCTAGCCTCGGCCCTGAGGGGGCGCGAGTCCCGCCACCCCGGACGGGCCCGCCGGTCGCGGTCCGGGCCGGCACGTCGCCCATGACCGCTCGGAGGACGCTGTGACGACGCCATACCCGCCTCCCCCACCACCACCGGCCCAGGGACGCGACCGAACCACCCTCTGGGGCGTGCTGGGCATCGTGCTGGGGCTGATCTGCTGCGGCATCTTCGGCATCGTCTTCGGCTACCTGTCCATCCGCGACGCCCGGCGGTACGGGCAGTCGCCGCTGCTCGGTTACCTCGCCATCGCGCTCGGCGTGATCAACATCATCGGCGGGGCGATCCTGCGCTCGACCGGCAACTACCCGTTCTGGAACAACGACTGACCAGCGCGGAGCGCGCGTACGCCGAAGGGGGTCGACCGTGACGGTCGACCCCCTTCGTGTTGCCTGACCGGCTCAGCTGCCGGACATGATCTCCCGCATCAGCTTCGCGGTCTCGGTCGGCGTCTTGCCGACCTTGACGCCGACGGCCTCCAGTGCCGCCTGCTTCGCCTCGGCGGTGCCGGCCGAGCCGGAGATGATCGCCCCGGCGTGACCCATGGTCTTGCCCGGCGGAGCGGTGAAGCCGGCGATGTAGCCGACCACCGGCTTGGTGACGTTGGCCTTGATGAACTCGGCGGCCCGCTCCTCGGCGTCGCCACCGATCTCACCGATCATGACGATGGCGTCGGTCTCCGGGTCGGCCTCGAACGCCGCGAGGGCGTCGATGTGGGTGGTCCCGATGATCGGGTCACCGCCGATGCCGACGCAGGTGGAGAAGCCGATGTCGCGCAGCTCGTACATCATCTGGTAGGTCAGCGTGCCGCTCTTGCTGACCAGGCCGATCCGGCCGGAGCCGGTGATGTCGGCCGGGATGATGCCGGCGTTGGACGCGCCCGGCGAGGCGATGCCCGGGCAGTTCGGCCCGATGATCCGGGTCCGCTCGCCCTGCGCCACGTTGTACGCCCAGAACGACGCGGTGTCGTGCACCGGAACGCCCTCGGTGATCACCACGGCCAGCGGGATCGCGGCGTCGATCGCCTCGACCACGGCGGCCTTGGTGAACTGCGGCGGCACGAAGATGACCGTGACGTCGGCCCCGGTCTCGGCCATCGCGTCCGCGACGGACGCGAAGACCGGCAGCTCGGTGCCGTCGAAGTCGACAGTCTGGCCCGCCTTGCGCGGGTTGACGCCACCGACCACGTTGGTGCCGGCGGCCAGCATCCGCCGGGTGTGCTTGGAACCCTCGGAACCGGTCATCCCCTGGACGATGACCTTCGAGTCCTTGGTCAGCCAGATAGCCATGATCAGACCCCCGCAGCTGCCAGCTCGGCGGCCCGCTCGGCCGCACCGTCCATGGTGTCCACCCGCTGCACGAGCGGGTTGTTCGCGCTGTCCAGGATCGCCCGGCCAGCCTCGGCGTTGTTGCCGTCGAGACGGACGACGAGCGGCTTGGTGACCTGCTCGCCGCGCTGCTCCAGCAGGGCCAGCGCCTGGATGATGCCGTTGGCAACCTCGTCGCAGGCGGTGATGCCGCCGAAGACGTTGACGAAGACGCTCTTCACGGCCGGGTCGGAGAGCACGATCTCCAGCCCGTTCGCCATCACCGCGGCGCTCGCGCCGCCGCCGATGTCGAGGAAGTTGGCCGGCTTGACGTTGCCGTGCCGCTCACCGGCGTACGCGACCACGTCGAGGGTCGACATGACCAGACCCGCGCCGTTGCCGATGATGCCGACCTCACCGTCGAGCTTGACGTAGTTGAGGTCCTTGGCCTTGGCGGCCTGCTCCAGCGGGTCCACGGCGGCCTGGTCGACAAGCGCCTCGTGGTCCGGGTGCCGGAACGCGGCGTTCTCGTCCAGGCTGATCTTGGCGTCGAGCAGGAGCATCCTGCCGTCGCCGTTCTTGGCGAGCGGGTTGACCTCGACCAGGGTCGCGTCCTCGGCGACGAACGCCTGCCACAGGCCGACGGCGATCTCGACCACCTGGTCGGCAACCGCAGCCGGGAAGCCGGCGGCGGTCACGATCTCGCGGGCCTTGGCCTCGTCCACGCCCTTCACGGCGTCGATCGGGGCCTTCACGACCTTGTCGGGGGTCTCGGCGGCGACCTGCTCGATGTCCATGCCGCCGGCGACGCTGGCGATGCAGAGGAAGGTGCGGTTCGCCCGGTCGAGCAGGTACGAGAAGTAGTACTCCTCGGCCACGTCCGCGGTCACCGTGATCATGACCTTGTGGACGGTGTGACCCTTGATGTCCATGCCGAGGATGTCGGTGGCACGGGCCACCGCCTCATCCGGGCCCTCGGCCAGCTTGACGCCGCCGGCCTTACCTCGGCCGCCGACCTTTACCTGCGCCTTGACGACCACACGGCCGCCAAGACGTTCGGCGATCGCGCGGGCCTCTTCCGGGGTAGTGGCGACGCCGCCGGCCAGCACGGGCAAGCCGTGCCGCTCGAACAGGTCCCGCCCCTGGTACTCGTACAGGTCCACGATTGCGCGTCCCGTCCCGTCTCCGCGGCGCGCCGTCGCGCCGCCACCAGCGTTCAGAAAACAGTTTGACGCCTGTCATCAGTTGAAACAGGCCATTGGCCGCAGCCTAGCGAGGTCGGCACCACCGGCAACCGAGCGGGTGCACGGTGTGCGGTAATGCACAACCGGACATCAGGTGTGGCCGGTTTCCGGCCATGACTCGGGTGGCATCCACCGTCCGGGCGATGTTGTCCGGCTTGCGTAACCCTGCCGTGGGGGCGTCGTTGAGTCAGATGTCGGAGCGCTGAACAGCGCAATGACGGGATACGGCCGATGCCCTGTCGGTCGAGGGGTGGCGGCGGGGCATCGTGCATAGAGGGGCCGGACGTGTGAGGGGTGCGTCCGGCCCCTCCCCCGTGCCCAAAACCCGGTGACGCAGCAATCGGCGTGCCTCAGGAAACCGGCTGGGCCACGTTCTGTCGGACCCACTCGACAATCGCCTGGGTGGTGGCGCCCGGCGTGAAGATCTTCGCGACGCCCAGCTTCTCCAACTCGGGAATGTCGCCGTTCGGAATGATGCCGCCACCGAACACGACGATGTCGCGAGCGTCCCGCTCACCGAGCAGTTCCAGCACCCGCCGGAAGAGCGTCATGTGCGCGCCGGAGAGCACGGACAGGCCGACCGCGTCGGCGTCCTCCTGGATGGCGGTCTCCACGATCTGCTCGGGGGTCTGGTGCAGGCCGGTGTAGACGACCTCCATGCCGGCATCCCGCAGGGCGCGCGCGACGACCTTCGCGCCCCGGTCGTGGCCGTCCAGGCCAGGCTTCGCGACGACGACCCGAATCCGAGAGCTCATCAGCGCACACCTTTCACCGGCTTGACCGCCTTCACCTTAACGAACGGTAACCCGGCGGGCCCGGCCCGGGAAATCCGGGCTCTGCCACCGGCCGTTACCCGGCGTGTCCACCGCGCAACCCGGAAGAGGTGCGGCCGCGCGCAATCCGGGCTTCGGAGTCGCGGCACCGCTGGCAGGACTGTGGACACATCCCGGCGCCGTTCGGAGTCAAGCCGGACGACTCCGCCGGAACGGTCACGCTCGGCGACGAACGGGCAGCGACGGGGGCACCGTTCGGCGTCGCGATGCATGACAATCAGGGACGCAAACGGACAGATCGACACGCCAATTTTTCGGTCTAGCTTGTGACTCGCCTGGCGGTTGGCTAACGTGTCCACGGTTGTCATCAGGTCCATGGACGGGTGACGACGCGGTCAGCGGACGTTTCACTGGAGCTTCAGGGGACGCCCACCGGCCGCTTCGGAACCCCGACAACGGAGGGTGTGCGTGCGCCAGCGCCTGTCGTCTGAGCCCGATCGATATCGCGGTCGCCGCCGCGTACCCACCCCACCCCGCAGCCGTTACGCCGCTGTCGTCACCACCGCGTTCGTCGGTGCCGGCATCGTGGCCCTCGGCGCGAGCGCCCTGCCGGACGCCAAGGACGTCAGCCCGACGGTCCTCGACGAGCTCAAGCAGGCGTCGGTCACCAGCCAGGACGCCGCGGCCCGTGCGGACAACGCCGACCGCGCCTCCCGGGACAGCCGCAGCAAGGACAGCGCCGAGCGCGAGGTCTGGCTGCTGCCGCTGCAGGGCTACGACTTCAACTCCCCGTACGGGCTCCGCTGGGGCAAGATGCACACCGGCGTCGACCTCGTCGCCGGCGAGGGCACTCCCTACGTGGCGATCCACGACGGGTTGGTCACCAAGGCCGGCTGGTTCGGCGGGTACGGCAACGCGGTGATCGTCCAGCACGCCGACGGCAGCGAGGCCATCTACGGCCACTCCTCCGCGGTGAGCGTCAAGGAAGGCCAGCAGATCAAGGCGGGCGACCAGCTCGGCCTCGTGGGTCAGACCGGCCACGCGTACGGCACCCACCTGCACCTGGAGATCCATGTCAAGGGGCAGCCGATCGACCCGGTGCCGTTCCTCCAGGAGCGCGGAGTGGACATCAAGCTGCAAATCGAGGCAATCTACAGCGAGGTAGCCGCCGGCTGACGTTGCGTAACGACCGTTGACCGCCCGGCTCTGTCGATCCGGGCGGTTTTTCGTTGCCTCGGCCGAGCGGATGTATCCCGGGTCACATCGGCGATTGTGATGGGCGACACCACCCAGCATGATCACTTTTCTGGATAGAGCGCCGTAGAGCGGGTCATATCCGGGCAGCCATCACTTCGCCCGCCGCCCGGTCACCCGGTCCCCGCGCCCACCCCGGCTCGGCCCGACACCAGTATTTCGAGGTCAAGTGCCCCTCGACTGTGAAGGTCCGCCGTGCAGGAAGACAGCCCCGTCCAGAACGAGAACACCCCCGACGCCCCCCACACCGAGCAGCCGCAGCGCGCTCCCCGGCGGAACCGCCTCATCGTGCTCAGCGCCGCCATCCTGGTGGCCCTCGGCCTCGGCGGCGTCGCGGTCGCCACCACCGGCGGCGACCACCCGGCACCCGCCGCCGTCTCCCTCGACACCCAGGCCCGGGCCGAGGGTGCGAGCCGGGCCGACCGCTCGGTCCGTGAGTCGAGCACCCCGGTCGCCCCCTCGCTGAGCCCGACGCCCAGCCCGTCGGCGATCAGCACCAGCCCGGCCCCCGCGAAGACGGCCGCCGCGAAGGCCAAGCCGAAGCCGAAGAAGACCACCAGGCCCACACCCGCCTGGGTCGACCCGATGCCGGGCGCAGCCGTCACGTCCTGCTACGGGCAGCGCTGGGGCACCCTGCACGCCGGTATCGACCTGGCGCTGCCCTCCGGTACTCCGATCCACGCAGCGGCCGCCGGCACCGTGACCCAGGCCGGCGACGCCTCCGACGGGTACGGCAACTCCGTCTTCATCGACCACGGCAACGGCTACCTGACCCACTACGCCCACCAGAGCCGCATCGCTGTCAGCGTCGGCCAGAAGGTGAAGGCCGGCCAGGTCATCGGCTACGAGGGCGCCACCGGCGATGCCACCGGCCCGCACCTGCACTTCGAGGTGCACCAGGGCATGTGGAACCAGATCGACCCGGCCCCGTTCATGCGGGCCCACGGCGTCGACCTGGGCTGCTGAGGCAACATCCCCGCGCGGTCCGGGCGCAACAGCAGGGAAGGAGGGGCCTGAGGCCCTTCCTTCCCTGCTTCGGTGCGATGGTGCGGGCGCGCCGGGTCAGAGCTTGTCGACCGGGGCGTGCCGGAGCACCAGCCACATGGTCTGGTCGCCGAAGTCGATCTGCGCGCGGGCACCCGGGCCGTGCCCCTCGACGGCGAGCACCCGCCCCAACCCGTACCGCTGATGGTTGACCCGGTCGCCCGCGGACACCTTCGGCCCCTGCGGCAGCTCACTGGCTGTGGTCAGCCGGCTGGCGTCCACGCCGAGCCGCTGCGCCAGCTGGGCTGCCTTCGGCGTCCCCCCGGTGAAGTTGCCACGCGCGCCGGGCGCGCGGTCCGCGCGGCCACCGACGCCGCCGCCCCCGCCAGCCCACGAGGTGTACGACCCTTCGGTGCGCTCCCAGTGCACCAACTCGGTCGGCAGCTCCTCCAGGAAGCGTGACGGCGGGTTGTAGGACGGCTGCCCCCACGCCGAGCGGGTCACCGCCCGGGACATGTAGAGCCGCTGTCGGGCACGGGTGATGCCGACGTACGCCAGCCGGCGCTCCTCCTCCAACTCGCGGGTGTCGCCCAGCGAGCGCAGGTGCGGGAAGACGCCGTCCTCCAGCCCGGTCAGGAAGACCACCGGGAATTCCAGTCCCTTGGCGGTGTGCAGCGTCATCAGGGTGACCACGCCCTGGTGGTCGGGGTCGTCGGAGGGGATCTGGTCGGCGTCGGCGACCAGCGCCACCTGCTCCAGGAAGCCGGCCAGGGTGGCCCGCTCCCCCTCCTCGCCCAGCGCCTCGATCCGCTCGGTGTACTCGCGGGCGACGCTGACCAGCTCCTGGAGGTTGTCCACCCGGCCGGCGTCCTGCGGGTCGAGGCTTTCCTCCAGCTCGGTGAGGTAGCCGGAGCGGGTCAGCAGCGCCTCCAGCACCTCCTCCGGGGTGCCGGTCTCGGCCAACTCGCGGGCGCCGTCGAGCAGCGCCACGAAGTCCCCGATGCCGTTGGCCGCCCGACTGGAGATGCCCGGCGCCTCCCGGGCCCGGCGCAACGCCGCGCCGAAGGAGATCCGGTCGCGGCTGGAGAGCGCCTCGACACACGCCTCGGCGCGGTCGCCGATGCCCCGGCGCGGGGTGTTGAGCACTCGCCGCAGGCTCACCGTGTCGTCGTCGTTGACCACCGAACGCAGGTACGCCAGGGCGTCGCGGACCTCCTTGCGCTCGTAGAAGCGCACCCCGCCGACCACCTTGTAGGGCAGGCCGACCCGGATGAACACCTCCTCGAAGACGCGGGACTGCGCATTGGTGCGGTAGAAGACGGCGACGTCGCCGGGGCGGGTCTCGTCGGCGTCGACCAACCGGTCGATCTCCCGGGCCACCCAGTCGGCCTCGGCGTGCTCGGTGTCGGCCACGTAGCCGACGATCTGCTCGCCGGCGCCGGCCTCGCTCCACAGCCGCTTGGGTTTGCGGGAGGTGTTGCGGTCGATCACCGCGTTGGCCGCGTTGAGGATGGTCTGGGTGGAGCGGTAGTTCTGCTCCAGCAGGATCGTCCGCGCGTCGGTGAAGTCCCGTTCGAACTCCAGGATGTTGCGGATCGTCGCACCCCGGAACGCGTAGATCGACTGGTCGGCGTCGCCGACCACGCACAGCTCGGCGGGCTCCAGCCCGTCGGTGCCGGAGACCAGCTCCTTGATCAGGACGTACTGGGCGTGGTTGGTGTCCTGGTACTCGTCGACCAGCACGTGCCGGAACCGTCGGCGGTAGCTCTCCGCGACGTGCGGGTGGGACTGGAGCAGGTGCACCGTGGTCATGATCAGGTCGTCGAAGTCCAGGGCGTGTGCCTCACGCAGCCGACGCTGGTAGAGCGTGTACGCCTCGGCCAGCGCCCGCTCGTTGGGCCCGGTGGCCCGCGCCGCGAACTGCTCCGGATCGACCAGCTCGTTCTTGAGGTTGGAGACCTGGGCGGCCAGGCCACGCGCCGGGTAGCGCTTCGGGTCGAGATCCAGCTCGCGGGTCACCAACTGCATCAGCCGGCGGGAGTCGTCCGCGTCGTAGATCGAGAACGTCGACTTGAGCCCGGCGTGCTCGTGCTCGGCACGCAGGATCCGCACGCAGGCCGAGTGGAACGTCGACACCCACATCAGGCGGGCCCGGGGGCCCACCAGCGCGGCGACGCGCTCTTTCATCTCGCCGGCGGCCTTGTTGGTGAAGGTGATCGCGATGATCTCACCGGGGTGCACGTCCCGAGCGGCGAGCAGGTAGGCGATCCGGTGCGTGAGCACCCGGGTCTTGCCGGACCCGGCGCCGGCCACGATCAGCAGCGGCGAGCCTGCATGGCTGACGGCGTCGCGCTGCGGCCCGTTCAGCCCGGCGAGCAGCTGCTGCGGATCGAGACGCGCGGCAGCCGCCCCGGGTCGGTGCGGGCGGGCCGGCGCGGACTCCGGCGCAGGCAGGGACGCGGGGATGTCGAAGAGAGGATGCATCGCCCGACAAGTCTATGCCGCCGGCCCGACACTTCCCGACGGCGCGCACCACCACCCGACACGCCCACCGGCGGCAAAGTGCCCTTCGCGACGCGGATTGCTTGCGCACCCGGCAACGACGTGGGCATACTCGACGGCGTGATCGCTGCGCGCTTCTACTTTTACTATGGCACCGGGAGTCCGGCTGCCGTAGGTCGCGCCTGATCGATTCAGACCTGCTAAAGCCCCGGGCTCCTGGAGTCCGGGGCTTTTTCCGTCCCAGGTTCCGGGCACCGGGCACCACACTGCGAGAGGTACCCGATGATGACAAACGTGATGGAGCAGAGCGGCAGCCCGATCCGACCGGGGCAGCCGGCAGCGCAGGGGGCTGAGCCGGCGGTGGCCACACCAGCGACGGGTGCGGACGCCGAGCCGGCCGAGCAGCAGACCGGCACCGAGGAGCCGTCCGCCTCGGCGCGGATCGTGCAGATCAGGGAACGGATCGACGAGATCGACCACGCGTTGATCACGCTCTGGCAGGAGCGGGCCGCGTTGTCCCAGGAGGTCGGGGTGACCCGGATGGCGTCCGGTGGGACCCGCCTGGTGCTCTCCCGGGAACGGGAGATCCTGGAGCGTTTCCGTGTCGCGCTCGGTGCCGACGGCACCCAGCTGGCCCTGCTGCTGCTCCGCGCGGGCCGCGGCCCGCTGTGAGCCGCCTCAGCCCGCGCTGAACCGGGCCACGGCTTCCCTGTGCTTGCTGACGCCTCCTGGGCGGCCAGGCGCCGCGCGGCCGATCCGGGTCACTGACAGACGAAACCGCCTGCCGTCGTCGTGGTGACGGCGGCAGGCGGTTTCGGTGACTCACACCTCGTGGGTGGCGACGATCTCGCGCTTCTCCGCGAAGTGGCAGGCGCTCGGGTGGTCCGAGTCCCGTCGGATCTCCAGCAGCGGGACCTGCTCGGCGCAGACGTCCTGCGCCTTCCAGCAGCGGGTCCGGAACCGGCAGCCCGAGGGCGGGCTGATCGGCGACGGCACGTCACCCGTGAGCCGGATGATCGTCTTGTTGTTCCGCTGGGTCGGGTCCGGCACGGGCACCGCGGAGAGCAGCGCCTGGGTGTACGGGTGGGTCGGTCGCTCGTAGATCTCGTCCTCGGTGCCGATCTCGACGATCTTGCCGAGGTACATCACCGCGACCCGGTCCGAGAGGTGGCGGACCACCGACAGGTCGTGCGCGATGAAGACGTACGAGAGGCCGAACTCGCCCTGCAACTGCTCCAGCAGGTTCATGACCTGGGCCTGGATGGAGACGTCCAGCGCCGACACCGGCTCGTCGCAGACGATGATCTCGGGTCGCAGCGCGAGCGCGCGGGCGATGCCGATGCGCTGACGCTGACCGCCGGAGAACTGGTGCGGGTACCGGTTGATGTGCTCCGGGTTGAGCCCGACCAGGTCGAGCAGTTCGCGGACCTTGGCCCGGCGGCTGCCCTTCGGCGCCACCTCCGGGTGGATCTCGAACGGCTCACCGAGCAGGTCGCCGACGGTCATCCGCGGGTTCAGCGAGGTGTACGGGTCCTGCATGACCAGCTGGATCTGCCGGCGGAGGCGTCGCAGCGCCCCACCGGACAGCTTCGAGATGTCCTGGCCCTTGTAGACCACGTTGCCGGCGGTCGGCTTCTCCAGGTTCATCAGCACCCGGGCGAGCGTCGACTTGCCGCAGCCGGACTCGCCGACCACACCGAGCGTCTCACCGGCGCGCAGACCGAACGAGACCCCGTCGACCGCCTTGACCTGACCGACGGTCTTCTTGAACACCACGCCCTGGGTGACGGGGTAGTGCTTGACCAGGTCATTGACCTCGAGGATGTTCTCAGACACGGTTCACAAGCTCCTCGGCGAAGTGGCAGGCGCTGGCCCGGGCGGGGCCGACCTGCAGCAGCGGCGGGACCTTCTCCCGGCACACCGGCTGAGCCATCGGGCACCGCGGGTTGAACGGGCAGCCCGGCGGGATGTTCATCAGGTTCGGCGGGAGGCCCTTGATCGTCCGGAGCTGCTGCCCCTTCTCGTCGAGGCGCGGGATCGAGTCGATCAGACCCAGCGTGTACGGGTGCGCCGGCTTGGCGTACAGCTCGTACACGTCTGCTTCCTCGACGATCCGGCCCGCGTACATGACCGCGATCCGGTCCGCGACGTCGGCGACCACACCGAGGTCGTGGGTGATCAGGATCATGCCCATCTGCCGCTCGCGCTGAAGCTCGGCCAGCAGGTCCATGATCTGGGCCTGCACTGTCACGTCGAGAGCGGTGGTCGGCTCGTCCGCGATCAGCACCTCGGGGTCGAGCGCCAGCGACATCGCGATCATCGCGCGCTGCCGCATACCGCCGGAGAACTGGTGCGGGTAGTTGTTGAACCGACCCTTGGCGTTCGGGATCTTGACCTGGTCGAGCATGTCGATCGCGCGCTTCTTGGCCTCCGCGCGGCCCATGCCCCGCCGGACCCGGAACTGCTCGGCGATCTGGAACCCGACGGTGAAGACGGGGTTCAGCGCGGAGAGCGCGTCCTGGAAGATCATCGCGATGCCCTCGCCGCGGATGCGGCGCCGCTCCTCGTCGGACATGCGGAGCATGTCCTTGCCGTGGAAGCGGACCTGCCCACCGGTGACGAAGCCGGGCGGCGTGTCGAGGATGCCCATGATGGTCTGCGCCGTGACGCTCTTACCGGAGCCGGACTCGCCGAGCACGGCGAGGGTCTCCCCCGCGTCGACGTGGTACGTGACCCCGTTGATGACCTTTGCGACGCCGTCCCGGGTACGGAACTCCACCCGCAGGTCGTCGACCTCGAGCAGGCGGCCGGAGGGACGCCCGGACCCGCCGGGTCCCGGCGCTGACTGCTCGGACACGAGAATGTCGGACAACTGGATCTCCCCTAGCGGAGTTTCGGATCGAGGGCCTCGCGGACCGACTCACCGAGCATCACGAAGCTCAGCACTGCGGTGACGAGGAACGCGGCGGGGAAGAACACCAGCCCCGGCGCGACCCGGACGAACTGCTGCCCATCACTGATCATGATGCCCCAGGACACCACCGGCGACTTCAGACCGACGCCCAGGAACGACAGGGTGGCCTCGGCGCCGATGAACGAGCCGACCATGATCGTGCCGTAGACCAGCAGCGGGGCCAGGCAGTTCGGCAGCAGGTGCTTGAGGATGATCCGGCCGGTGCCGGCACCCAACGCGCGGGCCGCCACGATGTAGTCGGCCTCCTTGGTGGCGAGCACCGAGGAGCGCATCAGCCGCATCACGACCGGCCAGCTCAGCACGATCAGTGACGCGATCACCAGGCCCATGATCTGGGCCTTGCTGTTGCCGGCGCCCGACCCGTTGAAGGTCGTCAGGATGACGATCGCGCCGAGCACGAAGGGCAGACCGAAGAAGACGTCGGCGATCCGGCTGAGCAGCGCGTCCACCCAGCCACCGCGGTAACCGGAGATGATGCCCATGGTTCCGCCGATGAGCAGGGTGCCCATCACGGAGAGCACGGCGACCACGATGGAGGCCCGTGCGCCGTAGATGACCCGGGCGTAGACGTCGCGGCCCTGCACGTCGTAGCCGAACCAGCCATTGGCGGACGGCTTGTCGAGGCTGCGGGACAGCGAGCCGTTGACCGCGTCGCCCGGGGCGAACAGCGCCGGGAAGGCCGCCATCAACAGGAAGATCACGATCAGCGTGGCCGAGATCCAGAACAGCGGCTTGCGCCGCAGATCCCGCCAGGCGTCGGCGAGAAGGCCGCGCGGCTTCTCGTTGCTCTGCGGCTGGCCCGCGGTGGCGGGTGCGGCGGAGTCGGTGGGGTGTGCGCCAGGGGTACTGACGATCGATGCGGTACTCGGGTCACTCATAACGGATCCTCGGGTCCAGGGCGGCGTAGAGCAGGTCAACCAGCAGGTTCATCACGAGATAGACCAGCACCAGGACGACCACGATTCCTACCACCGTGGCGCTTTCCTTGGTGATGATCGCCCGGAAGACCTGGCGGCCGATTCCGTTGATGCCGAAGATTCCCTCGGTGACGATCGCGCCACCCATCAGGGCACCGAGGTCGGTACCGAGCAGGGTCACCACCGGGATGAGCGAGTTGCGCAGCAGGTGCACGCCGACCACCCGGCGCATCGGCAGGCCCTTGGCGATGGCGGTGCGCACGTAGTCGGCGCGACGGTTCTCCGCGATGCTCGTTCGTGCCACCCGGGCGATGTACGCCACCGACGCGCTGCCCAGCACGAAGCCCGGCACGATCAGCTCGGACCACCGCATCTCGGAGGAGACGGTCGGCTTGATGATGCCCCACTGCACACCCAGCAGCCACTGCAGCACGAAGCCGACCACGAAGACCGGCAGCGCGATCAGGAAGAGGGTGGAGACCAGGACCAGGTTGTCCAGGAAGCCGTTACGCCGCAGACCGCTGAGCACGCCGGCGCCAAGGCCGATGATCGCCTCGATGGCGAGCGCCACGAGGGCCAGCTTCAGGGTGTTCGGGTACGAAGTCAGGATGATGTCGCTGATCTCGCGCTGCGAGAACGTCTGACCGAAGTCGCCCTGGAGCAGGTTCTTCATGTAGTTGGCGTACTGCACGAAGACGTTCTGGTCGAGGTGGTACTTCTCGGTCATGAAGGCGATGTACTGGTCCGGGCAGCGACGCTCACCGCACTTGCCGGCGAACGGATCGCCCGGAACGGCCCAGACGAGCCAGTAGATCAGGAACGTCGTACCGATGAAGACCGGCACGAGTTGGAGCAGCCGTCTCAACAGATAACGGCCCATGGGGTGGTCCTCCAGACAGGGGGCGCGTCGGACGGCCGACACGGTGGTGACAACGTGCGAGTGGAGTGTTGTAACACCCAATCGCGGAACGGCCCCGGGTCGGGCTCACCGGATGTGGCGAGCCCGACCCGGGGTCAGACCGTTCGGATCAGAGCTCGACCGAGGTGATGTCGATCTCGCCGACGTTGTTCAGCTCGAGCTTCTTGATCTTCTCCGAGTGGCCGGACTGCTGACCGTAGAAGTAGACCGGGATGCTCGGGACGTCCTGGTCGACCTTCTCGACCGCCTTGGCGAACGCCTCGTGCGAGGCCTCCAGGCTCGGGGCGCCGCTGGCCTGCTTGGCAAGGGCGTCGACCTCGGGGTTGCTGTAGAGGCCGTCGTTCGAGGAGCCGTTGGTGATGAACAGCGGGTTGACCCAGTTCTCGACGTCCGGGTAGTCCTGCTGCCAGGCAGCGCGGTACGGGCCGGTCATCTTGTGGGCGTTGATGTTCTGGCGGAACACCGCGAAGGTCGGCACACCCTCGGCCCGAGCGTTGATGTTGAGGTTGGTCTTGACCTGCTGCGCGACGGCGTCCATCCAGTCCTTGTGGGCGGAGTCCGCGTTGTAGTAGAAGACCATCTCACCGCTGAAGCCACCGGCCTCGGCGAGCAGCTGCTTGGCCGTGGTCGGGTCGAACTTGCAGGCGGTGCAGTTGCCCGGCTTGGCGCCCGGGGTCAGCGGGTTCGCCCAGCTGTCGGCCGGCTTGCGGGTGCCGAAGAAGATCTTGTCCGAGATCTCCTGCCGGTTGACCGCCAGCGAGACGGCACGACGCAGCTTCGGGTTCTGGAAGCGCTTGTCGTAGATCGGGAACGCGATGAACGCGGTCGACGGCGTGACGGTCGAGCGGCCCCGGTCACCGAGGTCGGTCTTCCACTTGTCACCGGCGAGCGCCGAGGTGGGGACAACCTCCATGAAGTCGAGGTTGTTCGCCAGCAGATCGGCGTAGGCGGCGTTGTCGTCCTGGTACAGCTTGACGTCGACGTCCTTGACCTTCATCTTGTCGCGAAGGTTGTAGTCGTCGAAGCGCGTCAGCTTGATGAGGGAGTTGTCCTCCCAGGACACGAACTTCACCGGGCCGTTGCCGATCGGCTTGTTCTTGCCGAACTCTTCCGGCTTCATGGTGAAGAACACGTCCGGCAGCGGCATGAAGGCGCTGTAGCCGAGCTTGGTCGGGAAGACCGCGGTCGGCGCCGCCAGGGTGACCTCGAAGGTCTGCTCGTCGATGACCTTCAGGCCGGACAGCTTGTCGGCCGTCGGCGTCGGGGCCTTCTTCGGGCCGTCCGCGCCATCCGGGTCCGTGGTGTAGGTCTGGTCGAAGCCCGCGATGTCCGCGAAGAAGGTGCCGTTCTGCGCGCCGTTCGGCGAGTAGGCGGCCCAGTTCCAGGCGTCGACGAAGTTCTTCGCCTTGACCTCGGTACCGTCGTGGAACTTGGTACCGGCCTTGATCTTGATCGTGAAGACCTTGGAGTCCGTGGTGTTGATGGACTCCGCCAGCGCGTTACGCGGGGCCCCACCGTCGTTCGGGTACTCGACCAGGCCGGTCCACATCCAGTCGATGATCTTGCCGCCACCGGTCTCCGTGGTGTTCGACGGGACCAGCGGGTTCTCCGGCTGGACGCCGTGAACAACGATCGAGCCGTCCGCGCTGGCGGCAGTATCGCCGTCGCCGCCGCTCGAGCAACCGCTCGCGACAAGCGCGGCAGCCGCGCTGAGCGCGATAGCGCTCGTCGCCCGCTTCGAGACTCTCATTCCGAGGGGCCTCCTCTTTCTAACCAGGTTCCGTCGTGGGTTTCACGCACGTTTGGGGGTGACACCGCCCGACCACCCCGGGGCGCGGGTCGCCGGGACCACAGGGAAGTTGGGGACACCCCTGATGTTCCGATCCGCCGGGCTCCCCCACCAACGACGCTTGACACGACGCAATCGACACAGCCACGGGCCGCCGAGATCGGCGGAATCGTGGTCGTGGGGCGTACGGAGTGCCACACACCGATGGTGAGGTGCTGCCACTGTGACACCCACTGGCCTCTTCCGTGAAGGTGCCGTTATCAAGCCGTTAGTTGCCCGCCACGTTGCCGATACTTGAAAAATGATCATAAAACGCCCGACGCGGGCAGCACTGAGCAGGAAATACGTTGCGCCACCCGACCAGCCAGCCTCGGCCCGTGCGCGAGCCCCGAGGTCACGCGAGCCCGGCGGGACGTCTGTCACCGCTCACGTTTCGACCCATCCGGATGAGGGCCCCTACGGCTACCCGGACACGATCACCGGCCGGGCGTACGAGGGCGCGCCGGACGTTTCTCTGATCCTCGTCGGTGCCGACGCGCCGTCACACGAGGCGGCGATCCGCCGCCCAACGGGAGAGTTCGTAGCGGTTGGACATCTGAAGCTTGCGCAGCACGTTCGACACGTGCGTCTCCACCGTCTTGATGGAGATGAAGAGCTCCTTGGCGATCTCCTTGTACGCGTACCCCCGGGCCAGCAGCCGCAGCACCTCACGCTCACGGTTGGTGAGCTGGTCCAGCTCCGGGTCGGCCACCGGTGCGTCCGGCCGGGCCGCGAAGGCGTCCAGCACGAACCCGGCCAGCCGTGGGCTGAACACCGCGTCCCCGTCGGCCACGCGACGGATCGCGGCAGCCAGCTCGTCCGGGGAGATGGTCTTGGTGACGTACCCGCGGGCACCGGCACGGATCAGCCCGATCACGTCCTCCGCCGCGTCGGAGACGCTCAACGCGAGGAACTTGACCTGCGGGTGCGTACGCCGCATCGCCTCCAGCACCGCGCGACCGCCGCCGTCGGGCATGTGCACGTCGAGCAGCACCACGTCGGGGCCGACGGCGGCGATCCGGGTGACCGCCTCGGCCACCGTGCTCGCCTCGCCCACCACCTCGACGTGGGCGCCCAACTCCGCGCGCACCCCGGCTCGGAACATGGCGTGGTCGTCCACCAGGAACACCCGCAGCCGCTCGGGGCGGGCATCCGCCGGGTCGAGGTGCTCGGTCGACTGCTCGGCCATGGTCATCTGTTCCTCTCCGCTGCGGACGAGTCCCGGGAGATCGGCAGGATCAACCGGACCTCGGTCCCCTCCCCCGGGCCGGACCGTATTTCGGCCCGTCCGCCGTGCCGCTTCATCCGCCCGATGATCGAGCCGCGTACGCCGTGCCGGTGGTCCTCCACGGTATCCGGATCGAAGCCCTTCCCCCGGTCCCGGACGAAGACACTGACCTGATCCGGTTCCACCTCGGCGTAGAGCGACACGGTCTGCACGCCGGCGTGCCGGGCCGCGTTCACCAACGCCTCCCGCGCGGCCGCGACCAGCGCGCCGACCTTCTCGTCGGTCTCCCGGTCCCCCACCACCACCGTCTCCACGCTGATCGCGAAGGTGTCCTCGACCTCGGCCGCGGCCTGTTCCAGAGCGGCGGCGAAGCGCTCGCTCGGCGAAGCGGTCGGCTTGTAGAGCCAGTTGCGCAGCGAGCGCTCCTGCCCCCGGGCAAGCCGCTGCACCGTCTTGACGTCGCCGGCGTTGCGCTGGATCAGTGCCAACGTGTGCAGCACCTGGTCGTGCACCATCGCGGCCAGCTCGGCCCGCTCCTGCTCGCGGATGCGCCCCTCGCGCTCCGAGCGGAGCTGGCTGTACGTCCGCCAGAGCACCGGCGCGGCGACCACGCCGACGCCCGCCAGCCCGACCAACGCGAAGATCACGCCATTGATCACCGCGTCGAAGTTCTGTGCCGGTGAGTAGACGGCCGCGACGCCGATGATGCCGACCGCGACCAGCACTCCCCCGCCGATGAACCGCAGCACGAAGGCCCGCCGGTCGCTCTCCTCGACGACCGCGCCGAGCCAGGGCACCGGCATCGCGTCGCCCCACTGTCGCCGCCGCTCGGGCGCGGACTGGTGCCAGATGACCCCGGCGCCGACCGCGATGATGGCCACCAACCAACCGGCAGTGCCCGCCGCGCCGACCGAGTCGAAGACCATCACCTGGATCAACAGGACACCGAGCCCGATCCCCACGAACGGCAGGAGTTGGGCGACGTCCCGCCGGGGCGGCACCGCGGTGTCGCCGGGGCGCAGCGGCACCACCGCCCAGAAGGCCGCGTAGAGCAGCAGGCCGAGCCCGCTGAGCCCGAGCAGGACCATGAACGCGACGCGCACCCGCAGCACCGAGATGCCGAGATGGTCGGCGATACCGGCGGCGACGCCGGCGGCCATCCGGTGCTCCGGGGCGCGGTAGAGGCGCGGGGGCGGGGTCACGATGCTGATCGGAGGCTCCCTGGTCACGGTGGCGGACAGGTCGAGGTCGGTGACTCGATCGTCACACGCTGCGGCGTCCGCGACCACGGGGACGCCCCCGACATTCCGGCCGCCGGATCTCAGGGTGGGGTCAGGGTCGGGTCCTGAGGTCGTTCGGGTGGACCGGGCAGCAGGATCGAAGCATGACCGAGGAAGCTGCCCCGCCGCCCCGACCGGGGTCGGCACAGCCGGGCGGTTCAGCACCGCCCCCGCCCACCACCACGCCCACCGAATGGACCGAGCCCAGCACGTTCGGTCCGCACGCTGGCACCGACGCGACCGCCGGCACCGCGCCCGGCGAGCCGGCCGACGGATACGCGCCGCCCACGGCGGGCTACGGCCCAGGCCCGGGGTTCGCGGCGGGCACCGGCTACGGTCCGGGCGGCACGCCACAGGGGCCGGGTGGTCCCGGTCCGTCCGCGCCGCCACCGCCGCTGGGCGGCACCGGCTTCACCTCGCGGTACGGGCTGGTCCGGCCGCGCGAGGGGCGGTATCTGGCCGGCGTCTGCGCGGCGATCGGGCGCGCCACCAACACCGATCCGGTGCTCTGGCGGGTGCTGCTCGCGGTGCTCGGGTTCTTCGGGGGCATCGGCATCCTGGTGTACGTCGCCGCCTGGCTGATCATCCCGAACGAGGGCGACACCGCGTCCCCCGTCGAGTCCATGCTCGGTCGTGGTCGCTCCAGCATGTCCCCGGTGACGGTGATCGTCCTGGGCATCCTGGTCGCGGCGAGCTTCGCGTACATCGTCACCGACGCCTTCCGCGCGGTGCTGCTCGGCGCGGCCATCCTGGTCGCCGGCGCGCTCCTGCTCAACCGGGACGGCCGCAATCCACGGCCGGGCACCCCGGCTGGTCCGCCGCCCGCCGCGCCGTCCGGCAACCCGGCGGGTCCGGTCGTCCCACCGGTGACCTGGCCCGCACCGTCGTACGGCGCGGCCCCGTCGACCGGCCCGGCGGCGACGCCGCCGATGTTCGGTACCGGTCCGGGGTACGCCACCGCGACGACGGGGGCGACGCCCACCGTCACCATCCCGGCGTACGACGCGCCGCCGACCAGCGCGACGCAGCCGGTGTCCGGGGTCGGCCCAGTGTCCGGGCAACCGGCCGGCACGACGGCTGCCCAGCCCGGCTGGCCGAGCACCGCCATGCCCAGCGCCGGCTGGCCGTCGGCACCGGTGAGCAGCACACCCGCTGCCCCGGCCGGCTATCCGACCGCCCCGCCGCCCTCCGGTTACCGCCCCCCGTTCGCGCCGCACGGCCCGTACGCTTCGCCGACCCCGGCCGCGCCTCCTCCGCCCAAGCCGCCGAAGCCGCCGAAGCGCCCCAAGGAGCGGTCGCCGCTCGGCGCGGTGACCTTCTCGCTGATCTTCCTGGTGCTCGGTCTGGTCGCCCTGCTCGACCTGCTGGACGTCTTCGCCATCAGCGCCTCGGCGTACTTCGCGGCCGCGCTGGCCACGATCGCGCTGGGCCTGCTGGTCGGCACGTGGTTCGGGCGGGCCCGCTGGCTCATCGCGCTCGGTCTGGTGACCGCGGCGGCGCTGGGCACGGCGACCGTCGCCGAGTCCTACGACCGGATCCGGGGGGTCGACGGCGCGGTGACCTGGGCGCCCACCGACTACCGCGACCTGGCGGACCGGTACGAGAACAGCTTCGGTGACGCCGTGCTCGACCTGCGCGGGATCGACTTCGCGAAACGGGACAGCCAGGTGACAGTGGCCGTCAACTTCGGCCAGGCGACGGTCGTCGTGCCGCCGAACGTGGACGTCACCACAGTGGCCGACGTCAACGCGGGTGACGCCACCGTCTTCGGCAACCGCTCCGGCGGGCTGGACGGCCGCCTGCGGGAGTCCACCGACGTCGGCGCGGACGGGCCCGGCGGCGGGACCCTGCGCCTCTACATCCATGTCAATGCCGGCAACCTGGAGGTGACCCGGTGAAGGCTCACCGCACGGATCTGGTGTCGTTCGCTTTCGGGCTCGTGTTCCTGGCGCTGTCCGCCTGGTGGCTGCTCGCCCAACTGCTCGGGCTCGCGCTGCCGCCGGTCGGCTGGTTCCTGGCCGGCGCACTCATCCTGATCGGGGTCTTCGGGCTGGTCGGCGCGTTGCGCTCGGGTCGACCGAACCAGCCGGAGCCGATTGCCGAGGCCGGTGCCGCCGAGGCGGTCGCTCCCGTCTCCGGCACGTCCGTCTCCGGCGCACCCGTCTCCGGTGCCGCCACGGCGACGTCCGGCGCGGCCCTGCCGGTCTGGGAAGCCGAACGGTCCACCTGGGACACTCCCTCCTCGGCCCCGACGCTCATCTCGGACCCGACGCCCTCCTCGGACCCGACGCTCATCTCGGACCGGACGTTGGAGACGCCGACCACCGAGGTGCGGGCGCAGGACGTGCCGGCCACCGACGTGATCCACCCGGCCTGGCTGGCACATTCGCCGTCGGAGCCGCCGACCGAGCCCATCCCCGGCCCATCCGGCAACGGAGACGACCAGCCGACCATCGGGAACCTCGCCCGCCCGGCCTCGTCCGAGGGGGACGAGCCGACCCGGTCCGACCAACCGGTCGAGGCCACCGGCGACCAGCCGGGTGCCGAGCGGGAGGGCCCGCGTAGGGAAGCGTGACCTCGGGGCACCCGTCCGCGTCGGTCCACCGCATCCCCACGGCGGTGCGGCCGGCGCGGACGGACGCATATGCTGGCTGGTGGAGATCTCGCCTCCGCCGGCCGGCCCGTCCCGCCCATGGCGGTCCCGCCGCGATTCCCGTCTCTACCCCCGTCAGGAGCCCGCCCGACATGACCCAGTCCCCCGCCGTGCGTACCACCGGCCGGTTCGGTCCGGTCCGCATCGGCGAGCGAGCCGCCCGTACCCTCGTCGCCGAGCTGGCCCGGATCAACGACCCCAAGGCCGCCCTGCTGGTCGGGGTGACCCCGGACTCCGCGGTGCTGGCCGCGGCGGTCGATGCGCTGCTCCCCGGTGACCGGCTCACCGTGGTGCCCGCCGAGCCGTTCGGCGCTGCGGCGCTCCGCGAGCACGTCACAGCCCAGGGCCGCTGGGTCGCCGACCGGGTGAGCGTCGTCGACTCGCTGGCCGAAGCCGAGGCCGCCGGGGTCGTCATCGCCGGTGAGGCGTTCACCGGCACCGCCGAGGCCACCCGCAACGGCGTCGAGGGGTTGGCGAAGTACCTGACCGACGGGGCGGTGCTGAGCGTGGCGACAGTCGCCACCCCCGGCCGGACCGAGGGTGCCGCCGCCGAACTGGCCCGGCAGGACGCCCTCTACGGCGTCGGCTCCGATCTGGTGCTGCGCAACTCGCCGCCGGTGCGGGTCTACCGACTGCGGTTCACCCCGGCCAGCCCGGCCACGGCCGACACCCTGGCCCCCGCGTACCGGCCGTCGAGTGTGCCGGTGACCCGGGGCATGCACATCGACTCCAACGGTGTGGCGGCGGCGGGCATCGCGCTGGGCCTCGCGGCGCTGGCCCGGGTGGCGCGTCCGTCGTCCAAGCTGTGGCTGCTGCCGGCCCTGGCCGCCGGGCCCGTCGCCGCGTTCTTCCGGGATCCCGAGCGGGACGTGCCGGAGGACCCGAGCGCCGTGGTCGCCAGCGCGGACGGCAAGGTCCTGTCGGTGCAGCGGCTGCACGACGAGCGCTTCGGCGACGGCGAGTGGCTGCGGATCGCGGTGTTCCTGTCGGTGCTGGACGTGCACGTCAACCGCGCCCCGGTCGCCGGCAAGGTGGTGGACTACTTCGTCGCCGATGGCGGCTTCGTCAACGCGATGAAGCCGGACGCCGAGCACAACGTGGCCGCGTACACAGTGCTGGACACCGCTCGCGGCACGGTGGTGGTCGCGCAGCGGACCGGGCTGATCGCCCGCCGGATCGTGCAGCGCGCGCCGATCGGCGCGCTGCTGGCCAAGGGCGAGCGCTTCGGGCTGATCCGGTTCGGCTCCCGGACCGACGTCTACCTGCCCGCTGAGGCCGCGGACCCGCTGGTCGGGCCGGGCGACAAGGTGGTCGGCGGGTCCACGGTCATCGCCCGCTGGCGCTGACCCGCAAACGAGTAACGGGGCGCCGCTTTCGCGGCGCCCCGTTCTGTCTGCTCAGATCAGGCGGTACGACGTTGCCGCAGCCAGAGAACCGGCCCGCTGACCAGGTAGCCCACCACGATCAGGGCGAACGTGAGCCGAATGTCGACCAGCGCGCCGATCACCGGGGCCAGCCAGAGCCACGGCGGCAGCTTCACCAGCCGGGCGAGCTTGGCGTACGGGAAGCTGGACACCATCGCGAAGGCCAGGAGCGCCACCCCGGCGACCAGCACGGCACCAGGCACCGGCAGGCCGATCGCCACCGTCACGGCGAGCACCGCGGCCGCCATGGTGGTGGGCACCCCGCAGAAGAACCTGCCGTCCTTCGGCGAGACGTTGAAGCGGGCCAGCCGAATCGCGGCACACGCTGCGACCAGGGCGCACGCCACCGCCGCCGCCGCCGTGGAGACGGAGCCGGCGAGCGAGGCGTAGACCACGACCGGCGCGGCGAGACCGAACGAGCACATGTCGGCCAGTGAGTCCATCTGCGCGCCGAACGGGCTGGCCACCCCGAGCCGTCGGGCCAGCGCGCCGTCCAGACCGTCGAAGCCGACGCACGCGATCAGGCAGAGCGCCGCCATGCGCACCTCGCCCTGCATGGCCAGGAAGATGGCCAGCATGCCGAGCATCAGGCTGGCCAGCGTGCAGGCGTTGACCAAGCCGAACTTCATCCGGCGCGCCATGGTGCGCTCGCCGGGGAGCAGCGGGATCGAGTGGGCCTCGTCGGTCTGCGTCATCGGCGGCATCGCCGGGCTGACCGGCATGACCGCGTCGACGTCGGCTCGGTCCAGGCCCAGTGTCGGGTCCACGCCCAGTGTCGGCCGGCTGAGCCGGTCCAGGCCGTAGCGACGGCGCTGCCGATCGGCGTACCGGTGCTCGGTCGGGGCCAGGTCGGTCGGGTGCAGGTCGCCGTCGCGGCGACCGACCCGGACCAACAGCACCTGGCGGGCGAACGTGCTGCTGCGGCGCAACCGGCCCGCCCAGCGACGCCCTGCGGGGCGCGGACTGTCAGTAGTACGACGCCGGCGCCATGGGGCTCTCGGCACGTTTCCTCCATCACCGGATCTGCTGACCGCCAAGCGGCGGGTGTCCGGCTGTCTCGTGCCGGACCTTGCATGGCCCGGCAGCCGTTTTGCGGAGTACACCATCGCATAGGGGAACATGGCTTGGCGATAGCTGCCGGCGGTACTTATATCTGGCTTAAACCGCTCGAACCGCTCGCTTGTTCCCATCCCGGGCTTCATCGCCCGTTTCCTCCATCATTCCCGCCTTTGACTGTACCGGAGGGTCACCAACTCGGCTCACCGAGCGGGGTGCTATCGGCCACTCTGTCCGATTGCCACGGCGGCGATGTCACTCAACGGCAGGTCAGTCGCCTCGTCGCGGGTGAACCACCCCGCCCGCGCCGTCGACCCTCCCGCGGACTCGGTGACCACCGCGTCGGTGGGTACGTCCACCAGCACCCGATAGATCACCCGTACGCCATGCCAGTCCAGAGGTCGGCCCTCCGGGCCCAGCGCGGCGGGATTGTGCAGATTGTTGACGCCGAGAAGCTCCACGACCCGACCCACCTGCCCGCCCTCCTCGACCAGCTCCCGCAGCAACCCGGTGGCCGGCTGCTCACCGTGATCGGTGCCACCGCCGGGCAGATGCCACAGACCCGCCCCCGGGTAGCCCTCTGCGATCTGGGTGAGCAGGATCCGCCCAGCGGGGTCGGTGACCAGCCCGTACGCCCCGAAGCGCAGCCGCCGGTCGGGGTGCTGCGGCGGGAACAGGTCCCACGACCGGTGCGCTGCCGGCGCCAGTGGGGTGACCGGCAGGCCGAGCGCCTCGGCGGTGAACGGGGTCAGCGGCAACTGCGCCACCTCCGCCAGCGAAAGCCAGCACACTTGATCAACCAGACCAGCCCCGACACCCCGCGACCCGCCCCCGGGCCCCGCGCTCTCAGACAGCGCGCCGTGGGGAGTGCTGAGCTCGAACAACAGCCGGTCGGTGTGCAGCGCGGCCTTGTCCTCCGCAAAGGTGGCCACATCGGCGACCACCGCGAGTAGTCGCGTCACCGCGACCGTCAGCCCGGCCTGCTCGGCGACCTCGCGGACCACAGCGCGCTCCGGGTCCTCGGCATGCCCGACGGCACCGCCCGGCAACCGCCAGACCCCGGGAAACTCACCCTCTGCCCCGTCCCGAACCACCAAGACCCGGCCCGAGTCCCGCAAAAGACCATAGACCCCTACTCGCCGCGCAAATTGCACCTTTGCTCGCCCCCGCTTCGCACCACAGCTATTGATCATGAAGTTATCGTCGTCCATCTCGCGCTCCGACAATAACTTCATGATCAACGCGAGGTAGCGCCTGGAAGACCCCAGAGCCTGGCGAGCCGGAGCATCCGGGGCAGCCGCCGCGTCCGGGCAGCCGGCCCTTGACGACGACCGATTAGGCTCGCAAAGACCCCTTCGGCCTGCTTTGCGACTCGGTCAACTTCACTCCATTAGCCCTCATTGTGGAGCCCAATCGCGTCACAGGGGCCGAGACAAGCGGTGATCAACTCGGGTTCACGGAAGGCGCGGTATTCCAGCACCCGGGATACCGCGCCTTCAAGGAACCCGAGTGGATCACGGGGTGGGCCCTGGGCGGCGCGCCGAATGCCTGGCCGCGACGCCCGCGGCACCCTGCAGCGGGTTGTCCCGAACTCAAGATCGCGCAATATCCAGGATGCAGTGGCATCGGCGCGTCGGTGAAGCCACTACATCCTGGTTCGAGCACGATCTTGGCGCGAGGCGCGAGGCGCGAGGCGCGAGGCGCGAGGCGCGAGGCGCGAGGCGCGAGGCGCGAGGCGCGAGGCGCGAGGCGCGAGGCGCGAGGCGCGACGCCCGACGCCCGACGCCCGACGCCCGACCGGCGGCGCGAGGCCCGAGGCGCGGTGCCCAGCCGGCGGCCCAAGATCCGAGGCCCGAGGCCGCGAGGCCCGGCCGGCGGCGCAACGCGCGACGCGCGAGGCCCCACGCGACGGCGCGGTGCGCCGCTGGGCCCTGCGGACTGGGCCGGGTCAGGTGAGTTGGGCGGCTTGGACTGCTTCGGCGGTCACCTCGGTGAGACGGTCCGTGGGGAGGGCGCCCAACTCCTCGCGGCCGAACCAGCGGGCCTCGCAGGTGGAGCCACCCACGTCAGCCACGGTCAGTGGGTTGGGCTGGTCGACGACGACCCGGTAGAAGGCGCGTACGCCGTGCCAGTCGATCGGGTAGCCCTCGGGGCCGAGTGAGGCGGCGTCACGGTGGCTGGCGACGCCGAGCAGCTCGACGAGGCGGCCGGCCTGGCCGGTTTCCTCGATCAGCTCTCGGATGAGTGCCGCGCCGGGCTGTTCGCCGTAGTCGGTGCCGCCGCCGGGTAGGTGCCAGCAACCGGCGCCGGGGTAGCCGTCGGAGATGCGGGTGAGCAGCACCCGGCCGGCGGGGTCGGTGCAGACCGCGTACGCGGCGAAGCGCTGGGCTCGGTGCAGCCCGTCGGGGCCGGGCACGGCGTAGAAGGAGGGGAACTCGGGTGCCTCGTCGGGCACCACGTCGGCCGAGGAGGCGGGCAGCCCGAGGGCGCGTGCGGTGAATGAGCGCAGCGGCAGCTCGCGCGCCTCGTCGAGGGTGTACCACCGGGCCAGGTCGGTGGGGCGCTCGCCGACCCGGTCGGCGAGGGTGCCACCGCGCACGACCACCCGGTAGATCAGCCGGTCGGTGTGGATGGTGATGCCGCGGTCCGGGAGTGCCCGCATGTCGGCGAGCACGTCGACCAGGCCGGAGACGGCGACGGAGAGGCCGGTTTCGGCGGCGGTCTCGCGAACGACTGTGTGGTTCGGGTCCTCGCCGTGGTCGACCGCCCCGCCGGGCAGCGACCACGCGCCGGGGGTGCCGGAGCGCTCCGATGCGCGGACCAGCAAGACTCGGCCGCTTGAATCAGCACAAACTGCGTATGCCGCGATCCTGCGGAGCGGCTTGAGCAAGGTGGTCACGGAAGCAAATTCTCCCCGGGCCGGGTTACCGGAACGGAAAAGAGTCGGATTCCTGACTATCTGGCCCCGGTCAGGGATTGGTCAGGGTAAGGATCCGGGCGGTCACCGAGGGCGGGCCGGGCACCGGCGCGGACCGTGGGGGTATGACATCGACCACCGCTCCCCGTGCCCCGTACAAGCAGCTTCGGCGACCCACCACCGACCGCATGGTCGCCGGGGTCGCCAGCGGCGTCGGCCGCTACTTCGCCGTCGATCCCACAGTGGTCCGCGTGATCTTCGCGGTCACCGGCCTGCTCACCGGCGGGCTCGCGCTGTTCGCGTACCCGATCATGTGGTTCCTGATGCCGGAGGAGCCCAGCGGCGCGCCGGCCTGGCCGCACGCCGCGGGCGTCGCGCCGCAGAACGGCCCGCCGCCCACCGCCGGGCCCGCGCCCGGCGGGCCACCGCAGGGGTACGCCCCGACGCAGCCCTACCCGCCGACGATCCCGTTCAGTCCGCCGCCGGTGGCCTGAGCGGCGCTCACTCCCACTCGATGGTGCCCGGCGGCTTGCTGGTGACGTCCAGGACCACCCGGTTGACCTCGGCGACCTCGTTGGTGATCCGGGTGGAGATTCGGGCCACCACGTCGTAGGGCAGCCGGGACCAGTCGGCGGTCATCGCGTCCTCGCTGGAGACCGGGCGCAGCACCACGGGGTGCCCGTAGCTGCGCCCGTCTCCCTGCACGCCGACGCTGCGCACGTCGGCGAGGAGCACCACCGGGAACTGCCAGACACCCCGGTCGAGGCCGGCGGCGGTCAGCTCCTCGCGGGCGATCAGGTCGGCCTGGCGGAGCAGGTCGAGGCGCTCCTGGTCGACCGCGCCGATGATGCGGATGGCGAGGCCGGGACCGGGGAACGGGTGTCGCCAGACCATCGCCTCGGGCAGGCCCAGTTGGAGGCCGAGCGTCCGGACCTCGTCCTTGAACAGGGTGCGCAGCGGCTCGACCAGCGCGAACTTCAGGTCCTCCGGGAGGCCGCCGACGTTGTGGTGGCTCTTGATGTTGGCGGTGCCGGTGCCGCCGCCGGACTCCACCACGTCGGGGTAGAGGGTGCCCTGGACGAGGAACTCGACGTCGCCGTGTGCGGCGATCTCGCGGGCCGCGGCCTCGAAGACCCGGATGAACTCCCGACCAATGATCTTGCGCTTCTGCTCCGGGTCGGTCACCCCGGCGAGCGCTCCGAGGAACCGGTCGGTGGCGTCGACCACCTTCAGCTTGATGCCGGTGGCGCTGACGTAGTCCTTCTCCACCTGCTCGGCCTCGCCGGCGCGCAGCAGACCGTGATCGACGAAGACGCAGGTGAGCTGGTCACCGACGGCCTTGTGCACGAGCGCCGCGGCGACCGCCGAGTCCACCCCGCCGGAGAGGCCGCAGATGACCTCCTTGTCGCCGATCTGGGAGCGGATCCGGGCGACCTGCTCGTCGATGATGTTCTCGGGCGTCCAGGTCGGCTCGATGCCGGCGATGTCGTAGAGGAAGCGGGTCAGCATCTCCTGGCCGTGCGCGGTGTGCCCGACCTCCGGGTGGAACTGCACGCCGGCCCGACGGCCGGCCAGGTCCTCGAATGCGGCGACCGGCGCGCCCGCAGACTCGGCGGTCACCGTGAAGCCCTCGGGCGCCTCGGTGACGCAGTCGCCGTGGCTCATCCAGACCGGCAGGTCCGCGGGCAGGTCACGCAGCAGCACACCGGGGTCGAGGAGGCGGGGGCGCAGCGGGGTGCCGCCGTACTCACGGTTGCCGGTCCTGGTGACCGTGCCGCCGAGCGCCTGAGCCATCGCCTGGAAGCCGTAGCAGATGCCGAAGACCGGCACGTCGGCGCTGAAGACGCCCGCGTCGATCTGCGGCGCGTCCGGGGCGTAGACGCTGGCCGGACCACCGGAGAGGATGATCGCGGCGGGGTTCTTCGCCAGCATCTCGGCGATCGGCATCGAGTGCGGCACGATCTCGGAGTAGACCTTCGCCTCACGGACCCGGCGGGCGATGAGCTGGGCGTACTGGGCTCCGAAGTCCACCACGAGGACGGGGCGAGGCAGGCTCATGTGCACGAAGCCTACCGACAGTCACGGCCGCTGCCGGCACCGGCTCGCCGTGGCGGCCGGCGGGGTTCAGGAACGCAGCGCACCCGGGGCGTCCGCCGGGACCGCCGGGTTCTTCGGGGGTACGGGCGACAGCCGGCGGTACGGGGAGCCGAGCGTCGGGCGGGGGTCCTTGTCGCCCTTGTTGGGCCAGAAGGACATCGCCCGTTCCGCCTGTGCGGTGATCGTCAGGGAGGGGTTCACGCCCAGGTTGGCCGAGACGGCCGCGCCGTCGACCACGTGCAGCCCGACGTGCCCGTACACCCGGTGCCAGGGGTCGATCACCCCGTCGGCCGGGGTGGCCCCGATGACCGCCCCGCCCAGGATGTGCGCGGTCATCGGGATGTCGAAGGGTTCGGTGAGTGAGCCGCCGGGGGTACCGCCGATCTCGTCGGCGAGCATCCGGGCGGCGGTGTTGCCGGCTGGGATCCAGGTGGGGCTGGGCGTGCCGTGGCCCGGGCCGGTGACCAACCTGCGGCCGAGCGGGCCACGCCGCCACCGGGTGGTCAGCGAGTTGTCCACTGACTGCATGACCAGGGCGATCACCGTCCGTTCCGACCAGCCGCGTACCGACAGCATCCGCGCCGCCAACCGGGGCTGCCGCACGATGCTGCCCAGCCAGCGGCGTACCCGGTGCGGGCCGCCGTCGACCAGCAGCGACTGGAGCAGCCCCATCGCGTTGGAGCCCCGCCCGTAGCGGACCGGCTCGATGTGGGTCTGCGGGTCGGGGTGGAACGAGCTGGTGATGGCCACCCCCTCGGTGTAGTCCAACCGCTCGGACCGGGCCCGTTGGCGGGGCACCGAGGCACCGAGGATCGCCTCCGAGTTGGTGCGGGTCAGCTCGCCGAGGCGGGACGAGAGCCCGGGTAGCGCACCGTCGGCCCGCATCGCGTGCAGCAGCCGCTGGGTGCCGAGCGCCCCGGCGGCGAAGACCACCTGGTCGGCGTGGATGACCTGCCGACCCTTGCGCAGCCAGGCGCCGGTGCGTTTGGTGTGCACCTCGTACCCGCCGCCGTCGGCGGGCCGGACGGCGGTCACTGTGGTCAACTGGCGGACCGTGACCCCCAGCCGTTCGGCGAGCCAGAGGTAGTTCTTGACCAGCGTGTTCTTCGCCCCGTGCCGGCAGCCGGTCATGCACGATCCGCAGTGCAGGCAGCCGGTGCGTTCCGGGCCGGCACCGCCGAAGTACGGGTCGTCGACCCGCTGGCCGGGACGGCCGATGTGCACGCCCACCGGGGTGGCGTGGAAGGTGTGCCCCACCCCCATCCGCTCGGCCACCGCGCGCATGGCGCGGTCCGCGCCGGTGTGCATCGGGTACGTGGTGACGCCGAGCATCCGTTTCGCCTGGTCGTAGTGGTGGGCCAACTCGTCGCGCCAGTCGGTGATGTCCCGCCACTGCGGGTCGCTGTAGAAGGCCGGCAGCGGTTCGTAGAGGGTGTTCGCGTAGACCAGCGAACCGCCGCCCACCCCGGCGCCGGAGAGCACCAGCACTCCGCCGCCGGATCGTCTGTCGGCCGGGCGGAGCAGGGTGAGCCGTTGGATGCCGTAGCAGCCCAGCTTCGGTGCCCAGAGGAACCGGCGGACCCGCCAGGACGTCCGCGGGAACTCGTCGTCAGCGAAGCGGCGGCCGGCTTCCAGCACCGCGACCGAGTAGCCCTTCTCGGCCAGTCGGAGCGCGGTGACGCTGCCGCCGAAGCCGGACCCGATGACGACCACGTCGTACCGCATGGACGCATCATTACTCGCGAGTAGCGCTCGCGCCAGCGGCACTTTTCGCGCGATCATGCTCCGGCCGACCGACCCGGCGTCTCCCGGCCGCAACCCGGAGCACCCGTCGGAGCGTTGTTCACCAGACGGGTGGAAGGAATCCAGGATGGTTCTCGGGTCGATGGCTCCGCGCCGACGGTGGCTGCTGCTGGGGTTGGCGGCCCTCGCCGTCGTCGCGCTGATCGCGGCCGGCACTGTGGTGATCACCCGGCTGACCGGGAACGACAAGCCGGGCGGCCCTCCGGTGGCCGGCTCACCGACTCCGTCACCGGTCGGCACGCCGACCCCCAGCCCCAGCGGTCCACCGCCGGGCGCGGACATCACCGGCCCGCTCAACCTGCTGCTGGTCGGTGTGGACACCCGGGTCAGCGTGCCCGGCTGGGAGCCGCACTCGGACGCCGTGCTGGTGCTGCACGTACCCAAGGGGTTGGATCGGGCGTACCTCTTCTCGCTCCCCCGCGACCTGGTGGTGGACATCCCGGCGTTCCCGAAGGCCGGCTACAAGGGCGGCAAGACCAAACTCACGCACGCGATGAGCTTCGGCAGCCGGGTGCCGGGCAAACCCAAACAACCCAGCACCCCCCAGGGGTACGAACTGCTGCGCAGCACGGTCAGCGGTTACACCGGGCTGCGCATCGACGCCGGCGCGGTGCTCACCTTCAACGGGTTCGACCGGCTGGTGAACGCCCTGGGCGGGGTGGACATCTACGTCGACCAGCGGGTCGAGTCGCTGCACCGCCGACCGGACGGCAAGTACCGGGAGAGCGCGCCCGGCGGCTACAAGGGGCCGCAGCAGGTCTACGAGAAGGGCGAGCGGCACCTCAACGGCTGGCAGGCGTTGGACTACTCGCGGCAGCGTTACATCACCGGCGGTGACTACGCGCGGCAGCGGCACCAGCAGCAGCTGATCCGGGCGATGACCCGCAAGATCCTGGACGAGGGCCTGGCCCGGCAACCCGAGCGCGTCGACCAGGTGGTTTCCGCGCTGGGCGACACGCTGGTCTACGTGGGCGGGCGCCGGATCGTCGACATCGCGTACGCCCTCAGTGGCCTGCCGGAGAACCGTTTCACGCTGGTCGGGCTGCCCGGCTCCGGTGTCGGCAAGGGCAGCGCCTACCGGGGCGAACAGCTGACCAGCGAGGGCCGGAAATTCCTCACCGAACTCCGCGCCGGCCGTGCCGACGCCTACCTGGCCGCCCACCCCGCCCTGGTCGTCAAGAACTGACCGCCGCTCAGAGCCGCTTGGGCAGGGCCGGCTTCTTGGTGCCGTAGAGCCAGGCGTCGAAGATCGCGTCGAGCTGCTTGCCGGAGATCCGCTCGGCCAGGGCCACGAACTCGGGCGTGGTGGCGATGCCGTCGCGCTTCTCCGCCGCCCAGGTCTTGAGGATCTCGAAGAACGCCTTGTCGCCGACGGTCACCCGGAGGGCGTGCAGGGTCATCCCACCGCGCTGGTAGACCGACTCGCTGAACAGCTTCTCCACGCCCGGCTTGCCCGGCGGCGTCCTCCACACCTGCGCGGACATCTCGGCGTACCGCCTGTCGAACGCCTCCTTGGCGGTGTACGCCTTGGTGTGCTCGGCCCAGAGCCACTCCGCGTACGTCGCGAAGCCCTCGTTGAGCCAGATGTCCTCCCACTTGGCCAACGCGACGCTGTCGCCGAACCACTGGTGCGCGAGCTCGTGGGCGACGACCTCGGTGTTCTCGCCCTGCCGGAAGAAGCTCGCCGCGTAGACCGGTCGACTCTGCGTCTCCAGGGCGTAGGAGATCCGGCTGTCGGAGATCACCACCCCGCCGTACGCGTCGAACGGGTACGGCCCGAACACACTCTCCAGGTAGTCGGCCACCGCGACGGTCTGCGCGATCGACGCGTCCGCGTTGCCCTTGGCCTCGGTGGTGGTGACCGCGTTGTAGACCGGACGGCCCTTGTGCTCACCGGTGGTGATCCGGAACTTGCCGATCACCAGGGTGCTCAGATAGCTGGCCATCGGCGACTTCTCCGACCACTTCCAGGTGGTCCAACCGCCCGTGCTGGTCTTCCCGCCGGGAACGCCGTTGCTGATCGCGGTCAGGCCGTCCGGGACGGTGACCTCGAAGTCGTAGGCCGCCTTGTCCGACGGGTGGTCGTTGACCGGGAACCAGGTGCTGGCCGACTCGGGCTGACCGAGCGCGATGGCACCGTCGGCGGTGTGCAGGAAGCCGCCGTCACCGAGCGTCTCGTTCTTCAGCGGCTTCGGCTTACCGGCGTAGGTGACCTCGGCGACGAACCCGTTGCCGTTGATCAGGCCGGAAGCCGGCTTGATCACCAGCTCGTTCCGCTTGCGGCTGTGGGTCGCCGGTACGCCGTCCACTGTGACGGCGCTGACGGTCAGGCCGGCCAGGTCGAGGTTGAACGTCGACAGGTCGGCCGTGGCGGTGGCCCGCACCGTGGTCGTACCCGTCAACTGGTCCTTGGCCGGGTCGTAGCGCACCTTCACCGTGTACCGCCCGACGTCGTAGCCGCCGTTGCCGTAGGTCGGGAAGTAGGCGTCGCCGACCCCGTCGGCGCCCGCTGTGAACGTCCGCCCCGGCGTGGGGGACGCGCTCGGTGGTAGGGCCGTCTCCGGGCCCGCCGAGTCGCATCCGGACAGTGCGAGCGCACCGGTCACCAGCAGGCCGGCAGCCACTCGCAGTCTGTGCCGCGTCCCCCGCATCCCACACCCTTTCCGCACGGTGGCCGGTCACGGCCTCCGCCGTCCCGCACGAACGGGCGCCTACCCGCCGTTCGCAGGCGGCAGCATATCGACCGGGCGGCGGGGTCGGGTCACGGCAGTGTGGGGGCCGACCCACCCACCAACCAGGCGTCGAAGAGGGGACGCAGTTGCCGCTCGGCGACCCGCTCGGCCAGCGCGACGAGGTCCGCGGTGGTCGCGTTACCCGCCGCCCGCTCGGTGGTCCAGGTACGCAGGATGCGGAAGAAGAGGTCGTCACCGACGGTCCGGCGCAACGCGTGAACGGCGAGCGCCCCGCGCTTGTAGACGGCCGAGCCGAACATCTGCTCCCGGCCCGGCTCGACCGACGGCTGCGTCCAGTCGGTCGCCGCGTACTGGATCTCGAAGTTGCGCTGGGCGGTCCGGCCGCCGTCGTGCTCCTCCCACAGCCACTCGGCGTAGCTGGCGAAGCCCTCGTTGAGCCAGATGTCGCTCCACCTGGTCAGCGACACGCTGTCACCGAACCACTGGTGCGCCAGCTCGTGCGCGACGACGCTCGGGTTCGGCCGGTCGTCCGCGAAGAAGCCGGGCCCGTAGACCGGCCGGGACTGGGTCTCCAGCGCATACCCGATCCGGTCGTCGGCGATCACGATCCCCCCGTACGAGTCGAACGGGTACGGGCCGAAGCGGCTGGTCAGGAAGTCGACGATCGCGCCGGTGCGGGCCAGCGAGGTGGCCGCGCCGCCGGTCGCCGGCAGGCTCGCGGCCACCGCCGTGACCATCGGCCGGCCGGCGTGCGTGCCGGTCACCACCCGGTAGTCACCGATCACGAGCGTGCTCAGGTAGCTGGCCATCGGGGCGCGCTCCGACCAGCGCCAGGTGGTCCAGCCGTCGGCGCTGCTCTTTGGCCCGGGTACGCCGTTGCTCAGCGCGGCCAGGCCGTCCGGGACGGTCATCGCCAGGTCGTAGGTGGCCTTGTCCGACGGGTGGTCATTGACCGGGAACCAGGTGGCGGCCGAGTCGGGTTGGCCGAGCGCCACCGCGCCGTCGGCGGTGTGCAGGAAACCGCCGCTGCCCAACGCCCCGTCGTCGACGGCCGTGGGGACTCCCGCGTACTCGACCGTCACTGTGAACTGCCGACCGCGCGGCAGTCCGTCGCGGGGGGTCACCACCAGCTCGCCGTCGCCGCGCCGGTGCTCGGCCGGCGCGTCACCCACGCTGACCGCGCTGACCTCCAGGCCGACCAGGTCCAGGTTGAACCGGGACAGGTCCTGGGTGGCGGTGGCCGTGATGACGGCTCGTCCGGTCAGCCGGTCGGTCGACGGGTCGTAGCGGACGTCGAGGCCGTAGTGCCCGACGTCGTAACCGCCGTTGCCGTGCCCCGGCACGTACGGGTCGCCGACGTCGGCGGCGCCGGGCCGGAAGCCGTCGCGGTCGCCGGTACAACCGGTGGCGGCCAGCCCGATCGCGCAGGCCAGCGCGGCGACGACGGCGGCCAACCGACTGCCGGCCGATCTCCGTCCGGTCCGGACCATGCACACCCCCTGCGGTACCTCCGGTCAGGAAGAGCGTAGTCAGCGCCACCGGCCACGCAGCCTGTATCGACGATCATCAGTGACTTTCGTTGAATCAAGCAAAAGTTACCGTCGATCGATGCTTTCTTTCGACTTAGACCGACGTTAGTGTCTGTCTCCAAGATGTAACGTGCTCGGCACATTCAAACCGATCACGGTCGGGACGACACCCTCCGTCCTGGCCCAACACACGCAACGGGCGCTCGGCGGCGCCCCGCGACCGGATCTCGTCGCCCTCTGCTGATCGTCATCGACGGCAACCGCCGTCGCGAAAGGTGGAACCATGCCAGACCACACCGCCCCCGACGCCACCCCCACCGGCCGGCTCAGCCGCCGGTCCCTGCTCGCCGCCTCCGCCGGGGCCGCCGCCGCGATCGGCGCGGCCGGCCTACCCGTCCTCGCCACCGGCACCCCGGCGCTCGCCAACCCCGGCAACGCGAGCAAGCTGCGGGTCGAGCCGCTGATCCCGGCCAAGAACCGCGGCATCATCCTCTACAGCGTCCGCGACCGGATCACCGCCGCGCCCGACGACAGCGGGGTGCCGTACGGCTTCGAACGCGTCCTCGCTCGACTCGCCGAAATCGGCTACAAGGAGATCGAGTTCGCCGGCTACACCCAGAGCACCGAGATCCTGGGTCGGCAGATCACCCCCGCCGAGATCCGCAAGATCCTCGACGACAACGGTCTGGTTGCCAACGGCACCCACGCCTCGATCCAGCCGGCCACCTTCCAGCAGCAGTTGGACATCGCCGAGGAACTCGGCATGAAGAACATCGGCACCGGCAGCGACCCGACCAGCAGCGCGTACAAGGCCGAGTGGGACGCCGCCGCGGACATCTGGAACGAGCTGGGCCGGCAGGCCCGAGCCCGGGGCATGCGGCTCTACACGCACAACCACGACGCCGCGTACAACTTCCTGATCGACCGGGGCCCGCGCGACGCCCAGGGCCGGCAGACCCGGTCCTCCGGCATCCGCCGACTGGAGTACTTCTTCGAGATCACCGACCCGCGGTACGTCTTCTTCGAGCTGGACATCTACTGGGCCTACGTGGCCCGCTACAAGCACCAGAAGTACGTAAACCCGGCCGGCCAGGAGGTGACCGACCTGTTCGACCCGATCCTCACCGTGGCCGACCGGACCACCCGGTTCCCGCTCTTCCACGCCAAGGACGGCGACCGGGACACCAGCGTTCCCAACGGTTACCAGATGACCCCGCTGGGCGACGGCGACCTCAACTTCCAGCAGTTCTTCCAGACCATCGGCGAGCGCAACTTCCACCACGCCAACTGGGAGATGGACACCGCCCCCGGCGGCGCGGACAACAAGGGGCAGTCGCTGGACTTCGCGGCGACCAGCTACCGCAACATGTCCGACCTGACCATCTACGTCGACAAGTGATCCCCCGGCGCGACCGGTGTCCGGCGGACACCGGTCGCTCCCCCTCCGCCGGCCACCACGCCGGCTCTCGGTGACGGGACCGATCGACACCGGCCCCTTCACCCCGCGCCTCCCGTACGGCGACGGGACGCGCCCGGTCCATCCCCCACGCAGACGTGCTGCCGGCCCTCCACGGGCTGGGGATGCCGCGCGTCTGCCGACCACCGGAGGAACCGATGCCCCGACCGACCGGACGACGATGGTTCGCCGTCGCCGCTGGACTGATCCTCACCATCCCCCTCACCTCCGCCGTCCCCGCGACCGCCGCACCGACAGACGACGTGGCCCCGACCACGCCGACCGTGGCGGAGAACGGACCAGCCGCGCTGCGGTCGACCGCACGTGCCCCGCAGACCTACCGGGTGCTGGTCTTCACCAAGACCGCCGGTGAGCGTCGCGCGTCCATTCCCGACGGCGTCGAGACCATCCGGCAACTGGCCCAGGCGAATGACTTCACCGTCACGGTGAGCCGGGACGCCGCCGTCTTCACCGCCACCGAGCTGGCGAAGTACCGTGCTGTCGTCTTCCTCAACACCACCGGCGACGTGCTCAACGCCAGCCAGGAAGCCGCCTTCGAGGCGTACGTCAAGGCTGGTGGCGGTTACGTGGGCGTGCACGCGGCGGCCGAGACCGAGCCGGACTGGGCCTTCTACCAGGACCTGGTCGGCGCGAAGGTCGCCGGCGCCTCACCGGCCGTCCGTGGCGTGGTGGACGTGGCCGACCGGGCCCACCCGGCCACCGAGACGTTGCCTCGCACGCTCACTCTCACCGAGGAGTGGTACAACTTCAGCCGCAACGTCCGGGGCACCGCGCACGTGCTGGCCACTGTCGACGAGAAGACCTACGCCGGTGGCGCGATGGGATACGACCACCCGGTCACCTGGTGCAAGGACCACCAGGGTGGCCGCTCCTTCTACACCGGGCTCGGGCACAGCATCGAGACGTACCGCTCGGCGAGGTTCCGCGAGCATCTGCTCGGCGGTATCCAGTGGTCCGCCGGCGTGGTCGAGGGCGACTGCGGCGCCACGGTGCTCGGCAACTACGAGAAGGTCACCCTCAACGACGACCCGGGCGAGCCCATGTCGCTGGCCGTGCTCCCCGACGGCCGGGTGCTGCACAACACCCGGGGCGGTGAGGTGCGGCTCTACGACCCGGCCACCGGCGCCAGCCCGGTGATCACCACAGTGAACGTGTACCAGCACGACGAGGACGGCCTCCAATCGGTGGCCATCGATCCGGATTTCGCGACCAACAAGTGGGTCTACATCTACTACGCGCCGAGGCTGAACACCCCGGTCGACGACCCGGCCACTCCCGGAGTCAACGAGGGCGACGCTCCCGCCACCTCCACCGACCCCACCGTGTGGAACAAGTTCAAGGGCTACAACCAGCTCTCCCGGGTGAAGCTGGTGGACTCCCCCACCCCGCACCTGGACATGAGCACCGAGCAGCAGATCCTCCGGGTGGACGTGGACCGCGGCATCTGCTGCCACGTCGCCGGCGAGATCAAGTTCGACGGCAGAGGTCTGCTTTACCTGATCACCGGGGACGACACCAACGCTGGTGGCTCCGACGGCTACACCCCGATCAACGAGTCACCCACCCAGGGCCCCGGCTACGACGCGCAGCGCTCTGCCGCCAACACGAACGACCTGCGCGGGAAGCTGCTGCGAATCAAGGTGCGGGCCAACGGCACGTACACCGTCCCCAACGGCAACCTCTTCCCCGAGGAGAACGACACCGCCGGGAAGACCCGGCCGGAGATCTTCCTGATGGGGTTGCGCAACCCCTTCCGGTACGACGTGGACGCCAAGGGCATGGTCTACGTCGGCGACTACTCGCCGGACTCCCGCGTCCCCAACGCCGCCCGGGGACCCGACGGCACCGGCCGTTGGTTCGCCACCAACAAGGCCGGCAACTACGGCTGGCCCTACTGCTACTCACCGAGCCTGCCGTACATCGACTTCGACTTCGTGGCCCGCACCTCGGGAGCCCCGTTCAACTGCGGCGCCCCGGTCAACGACTCACCGCGTAACACCGGGCTGCGGGTCCTGCCGAAGGTTGAGCAGCCGCAGTTCTGGTACACGTTCGACGCGCGTACCCCGTGTGCCGGGTCGTACCTGGAGACCCCGGCGGCCGGCTGCGACTTCAAGTGGCCGGTGATCGGCACCGGCGGCGTCGGCCCGATGGGCGGCCCGATCTACTCGTACGATCCAGCGTCGACGTCAGAGGTGAAGTTCCCCGAGTACTACCAGAACGCGGTGGTGTTCGGTGAGTTCACCCGAGACAAGATGTTCATGATGCGCACCGACGGCCGGGGCACCCTGACCGGCGTCGAGCAGTTCCTGCCGGGCGTCGTCTTCGACAACCCGATGGACATGGAGTTCGGGCCCGACGGCTCTCTCTACCTGCTGGAGTACGGCGACGGCTTCTTCCGCGCCAACCCGGACGCACAGCTGTCCGTGATCCGGTACGTCAAGGGCAAGCGGTCTCCGGTGGCGAAACTCGACGCCACCCCGACGTCGGGAACCGCGCCGCTGACCGTGCGGTTCTCCTCAGCGGGCAGCTACGACCCCGACCCGGGCGAGTCCATCTCGTACGCCTGGGACTTCACCAGCGACGGCACCGTCGACTCGGCCGACCCCAACCCGTCGTTCACCTACTCCGCCAACGGGACGTACACCGCGAAGCTGACGGTGACCGACTCCAGCGGGAAGACGGCGGTCCTCACCAAGGAGATCGTGGTCGGCAACACCGCGCCCACGGTGACCGTCACCTCCCCGGTTTCCGGCAGCTTCTTCACCTGGGGCGAGACCGTGCCGTTCACCGTCACGGTGACCGACCCGGAGGACGGGCCGGTGGACTGCGCACGGGTGACAGTCACCTTCGTCCTCGGCCACGACAGCCACGGCCACCCGGACAGCTCCACGACCGGCTGCACCGGCATCCTCGCCACCCCCGCAGACGGCGGCGACCACGCCGGTGGCTACCTGTACGGCGGGATAAGCGCCTCCTACACCGACCTCGGCGGTGGCGGCCAGGCCGCACTCACCACGGTCGGCCAGGCGATCATCCAGACCCCTCGTCAGCAGGCCGAAAACGCCCAGGTGAGGCAGGGTGTGGAGGTGGCGACCACCGGCGACACCGGCGGCGGCCAGCATGTCAGCGGCATCGACCCGGGCGACCACGTCGCCTTCGACCCGATCAACCTGGGCGGGGTGTCCACCGTGACGCTGCGGCACTCGGGAGGCTCGGCGGCCACCGCCGGCACCCCCCGAGCCGGGGTGGAGCTACGACTTGACTCGCCGACCGGTCCGGTCGTCGCCACGGCGGCGCTGAACGCAACCACGGGCAACTCCGCCTTCACCAGCACCACCGTGCCGGTGGACCAGCCCGCCGGAGCGCACCGGCTCTACCTGGTCTTCACCGCCGTACCCGGCGGCCCGACCAGCGGCCTCGCCAACCTGAACTGGGTCGAGTTCACCGAGGGCTGACACCCCCGGTACGACGGAGGCCGGCCCCGCAGTGTTGCGGGGCCGGCCTTCCGGCGTCTGACGGATCGGTCAGCGGTCGAGGACCAGACCGACCTTCTGGAACTCCTTCAGGTCACGGTAGCCACACTTGGCCATCGCCCGACGCAGCCCACCGAACAGGTTGAGCTGGCCGTCGGCCTCGTCGGCCGGCCCGAAGAGCAGCTGCTCCATCGACCCGAGCGGCTCACCGGAGACCTCGAAGGCACCCCGGGGCAGCGACGGGTGGCTCGCCGCCGAGTGCCACCAGGCACCACCGGCGGGGGCCTCGTCGCAGAGCGACAGCGGCTCACCGAGCATCACCGCGTCCGCGCCGCAGCCGAGCGCCTTGGCGATGTCGCCCGAGGTCTGGATGTCACCGTCGGCGATCAGGTGCACGTACCGGCCGCCGGTCTCGTCCAGGTAGTCACGGCGGGCCGCCGCGGCGTCGGCGATCGCGGTGGCCATCGGCACCCGGATGCCCAGCACCGACTCGGTGGTCGACCACTCGTCGCCACCGATGCCCACGATCACGCCGGCCGCGCCGGTACGCATCAGGTGCAGCGCCGTCTTGTAGTCGGTGCAGCCACCGACGATCACCGGCAGGTCGAGGTCGGCGATGAACTCCTTGAGGTTCAGCGGCTCATCGGTGGTCGACACGTGCTCGGCCGAGACGATGGTGCCCTGGATGACCAGGATGTCCACTCCGGCGTCCAGGATCACCGGCGCCAGCGCGAGGGTGTGCTGCGGGGAGACCCGCACCGCCACCGTGCTGCCACCGGCGCGCAGCTCGCGGACCCGCTCCGCGATCAGGTCCGGGCGGATCGGCTCGGCGTACACCTCCTGGAGCCGCTTGGTGGCGCGGGCCTCCTCGTCGAGGCCGGCCAGCTCGTCCAGCACCTTGGTCGGGTTCTCGTAGCGGGTCCAGAGCCCCTCGACGTTGAGCACGCCGAGGCCGCCGAGCTGACCGAGCCGCACCGCCGAGGCCGGGCTCATGGTGGCGTCGGAGGGGTGGCCGACGCACGGAATGCCGAACGGGTACGCGTCGAGCTGCCAGGACGTCGAGACGTCGTCGACGTCCCGGGTACGGCGGCTCGGCACGATGGCGATGTCGTCCAGGTGGTAGCCGCGCTGCGCGGTCTTGCCCAGCCCGATCTCGACCACGTCACGCATGGGGGACTCCAGGTGGTTGGGGGTGTTGGATCAGCGGGTGTGGTAGTTGGGCGCCTCGACGGTCATCTGGATGTCGTGCGGGTGGCTCTCCTTCAGACCAGCCGCGGTGATCCGGATGAGCTGGCCCCGGCGGTGCAGATCGGGGATGTTCTCCGCACCGGCGTACCCCATGGCCAGCCGCAGCCCGCCGACCAGCTGGTGGGCGACCCGGGACAGCGGCCCCCGGTAGGGCACCTGACCCTCCACGCCCTCGGGGACCAGCTTGTCGTCGCTGAGCACGTCCTGCTGGAAGTAACGGTCCTTGCTGTACGACTTGGCCTGACCCCGGGACTGCATCGCGCCGAGCGACCCCATCCCGCGGTACGTCTTGAACTGCTTGCCATTGACGAAGATCAACTCGCCGGGGCTCTCCTCGCAGCCCGCCAGCAGGCTACCGAGCATCACCGTGTCGGCGCCGGCCACCAGGGCCTTGGCGATGTCGCCGGAGTACTGGATGCCGCCGTCGCCGATCACCGGCACGCCGGCCGGACGGGCGGCCCGGGCAGCCTCCATGATCGCGGTCACCTGCGGCACGCCGACCCCGGCGACAATTCGGGTGGTGCAGATCGCGCCCGGCCCCACGCCCACCTTGACGCCGTCGGCGCCGGCGTCGACAAGCGCCTTCGCGCCGGCGTACGTGGCCACGTTGCCGCCCATAATGTCGACCGTCACGTCGGCCTTGAGCCGGCGGACCATGTCCAGCACGGCCCGCTGGTGACCGTGCGCGGTGTCCACGATCAGCACGTCGACGCCCGCGTCGACCAGGGCACGGGCCCGCTTGTACGCGTCCTCGCCCACACCGATGGCGGCGGCGACCCGCAGCCGGCCGGCGTCGTCCTTGCTGGCGTCCGGGTACTGCTCGCTCTTGGTGAAGTCCTTGACGGTGATCAGGCCACGCAGCCGGCCCGAGTCGTCGACGATCGGCAGCTTCTCGACCTTGTGCTGACGCAGCAGCGCCAGGGCGTCGTCCTTGCTCACCCCGACCCGCGCGGTGACCAGCGGGGTGTGGGTCATGATCTCGCGAACCGGAGTGTTCGGCTCGGAGACGAAGCGCATGTCCCGGTTGGTGACGATGCCGACCAGCTGGCCGTCGCCGTCCACCACCGGAACGCCGGAGATGCGGTAACGCCCACACAGCTCGTCGACCTCGCGCAGCGTGTCGTCCGGGCTGGCGGTCACCGGGTTGGTGATCATGCCGGACTCGGAGCGCTTCACCAGGTCGACCTGGAGGGCCTGGTCCTCCAGGGAGAGGTTGCGGTGCAACACGCCGATGCCGCCCTGGCGGGCCATGGCGATCGCCATCCGGGCCTCGGTCACCGTGTCCATCGCGCTGGACAGCAGCGGAATGGACAACTCGATGTTGCGGGTGAGCTTCGTCCGGGTGTTGACCCGGCTGGGCACCACGTCCGACTCGCCCGGCTGGAGCAGCACGTCGTCGAAGGTGAGGCCGAGCGGAACCACCCGGGCGGAGCCGGCCGGCAGCTCGGGCAGGTGGCCGCCCAGGTCGGCGTGCTCGACGCCGGCCGGAAGATCGGTGCTGGGCGAATTTTCCACGATTGCTCCCCTGAGCTGCTCGGATGGGCTTCAGCGAGGTGGCGCGGGCGGGCACCGGAGCGCGCCACGATGCCGGCACGTCGCCTCATCGTACCCAGTGAGCTGGGCGACCCGTCCGTGGCAGGCCGGGCCGGCGCGGAGGCCGGGGGGCGGACGTTCGCACCGCGTTGGGTCTACGGTGAGGGGGTGCACGACGAGCCCATCGACCCGTTCAATGGCGACCCGGCCGATCCGACTGCGGGTCTGGATGACCCGGGCGATGACGCGACGCCGGATCCGCTGACCGACGTCGAGCGGCAGGATGTGCTGGAAGACCTCGCTGACCTGGAGATTTACCAGGCCCTGCTGGCCCCGATCGGGGTTCGCGGGCTGGTGATCGAATGCGAGGACTGTCGCGAGCCGCACTACTTCGACTGGGACCTGCTGCGCGGCAACCTGCGGCACCTGCTCAACTCGGGCCGCCCCCGGGTGCACGAACCCGCCTACGACCCGGACCCGGACCACTACGTGACCTGGGACTACGCCCGGGGGTACGCGGACGGGGTGCACGACACCCTGTCCGAGGGCACCGAGGACGAGCCGGGCGCCCCGACCGCCACCAAGTGACACCACCGCGCAGCTGCGCGGCGTACCCCTGCTCTCGCCTGGCCTGCTCCCGCTAACCCCGGCGGATGCTCCGCTGCCGCGCGGCGTACCCCGGCTGCGCGGGCGTGCCCTGCGGCGGCGCGGCGCGTTTGTCAGGCCACCAGACCGGCGCGGAACCCCGCCGCCACCGCGTGCGCCCGGTCCCGGGCACCAAGCTTGCGGAACAACCGGCGGGCGTGCGTCTTGACGGTGTCCTCCGAGACGAACAACTCCCGGCCGATCTCCGCGTTGCTCTTGCCCTCGGCCATGCCGAGCAGCACCTGAAGCTCACGCTCGGTGAGGCCGATCGACGCCCGACTGGGTCGGGCGTTCGGGGCGGGACGGCCCGGGTCGGTCTGCGCCGGCGACTCGCCGGTCCCCGCCTCCGCCTCGTCGTCGCCCCGCTGCACCGGCACCGACGCCACCCCGGCCGGCCCGTCGGCGGCTGCGGCCGCCCAACCGGGCTCACCGGAACCGCGCGGCGACGGCCCGGAGCGGCCGGAACCAACCACCGCCGCCGCATCGCGGGCCGGATCGGTGATCCGCTGGCGGGAGGCCCGGCCAGGCGCGGTGAGCAGCAGTAGCGCCTTCGCCACCGCGCTGGTCAGGTCATGGTCGACATTCTGGATGAGCCCCCGGGCGCCGGCGTTGATGGTGGCCGCCGCGGCCTCGGACTCCTCAGTGCCGAGCAGCAGCACCGCCGCCTGCGGCGCACGCGCCAACACCCGGCGGACGAAGCCGGCGCTGTCCGGCCGGGTGAGGGCCGTGTCGGCCAGGACCACGTCGGCCGGTCGCTCGGCCAGCCGCAGCATCACCTCGGGATCAGAGACGGCGGTACGAACGATCGCGGACAACCCCAGCCGCGCGGCAGCAGAAGTAAGGTGCTGGGCCGCGAGTGGTGTCCGAACGCACACAAGAACGGTACGCACTGTGGTCTCCTCTCCGCCAACGAGCAGACCATGACGCGGTCGGCTGGGGAGGGGGTTCCCGGCAATCCTTCGAACTTTTCCGACAGATGGGGCAAAAGCCGCAATTTCCCGGACGTTTTCGATCACACACGTGTGAGTTGGCGACAGCCCGGGTACCGGGAGATCCAGGCCGGGAACGGTGCGCCTGCGCGGCCCGCCGCCCGGACGCCGGCCATAAGGATTCTCGCGGAGCCGCGCGGGAGGAGGGGTGCTGATGTCGAACGTACGTAGACTGCCCGGACCCATCGTCGATCTCTGGGACTGGCAGCGACTCGGTGCCTGCCGAGGGCGCGACAGCGCCCAGTTCTTCCACCCCGACGGTGAGCGTGGTTCCTCCCGGTTGCGTCGCGAGTCCGCCGCCAAGTCGGTCTGCCGCGCCTGCCCGGTTCGCGCCGAGTGCGCCGCGCACGCCCTGTCCGTACGCGAGCCGTACGGCGTGTGGGGCGGCTTCAGCGAGTCGGAGCGCCTGCGACTGCTCGCCGTCGGCTGGGAGGACCTGGCAGACCGCCGGCACGCCCGGGTCGACGTCGCACGGCTGGAAGCCCGCCTGGGCCGCCCGCACAAGTCGACAGTTCCGGCCCAACGCAACGTCGCCTGACCCGAGACGTCCGCAACATCCGAAACCGCGCCCCCTGCCCAGGGGGCGCGGTTTCGTGCCGTTCATGCGGTTCCGAACGGCCAGGCCCCGTCGCCCGCCGCGGACAAGACCGTGATCAACACGGGTTCCTTGATGTCGGGACATCCCGCCGGCCCGGACACCCCGTTTTCAATGACCCCGAGTGGATCAAGCCGAGAGATGGGTCCGAGGGCAGGCAGAGGAGACGCTGCGGGCGGTTTGTCCGGTCTGGGGCATTCGGGCTGGGCGCAGGGTCTAGGCTGCTGCGAGGTACGCAGCCTTTTGTCCGGTGACCGAATGCACTCGTGGGCCGGAATCATGGCCGGGTCGGGGTCGTTACATACCCTGACGATCGCAGTACCACCGACCCGCCGCCCGACCCCTGGGGGCTGGTCGCGCAGGTTGGAATGCCAGCCCGCGCCCGGTGGTTGCAGTCCCCACGAACGACCGCAGGCACCGGCCTTGATGAGGGTGCCGACGGGGGTGGGCCACCCGGAATGACCCCGGCCCCCGGGTCGTTACACATGGACCCGGTGCCACGAGCCCCCGCTCGCCGGTCGCCGTAGACGCCGAGTCACCGTAGGCGTCGCCCCCCAGACTTTTCCCCTTTGTTTGTGCAGCGCCGGACGAGGTGCTCACACCCTGCCGCCGCCCCCCTGCGGTCGGGTGTTTCCTACCCCCGAAGGAGCTACCCCCATGAACACGATCTTCCGTAAGAGCATGCTGTCTGTTGCTGGTCTCGCGTTCGCCGGTGGTGTGTTCGCCGGCCCGATCGCCGCCCACGCCAACCCGGTCGATGCCAAGCCCGTCGCCGTTGCCGTGCAGTCGGCGGCGCCGAAGCCGCAGGGCGAGCAGTCCCACATCAGCCTCAACGATGAGCAGACCGCCAACGTCAAGGCGATCATCGCCGCCACGAAGAAGGCCGGTCTCCCGGAGCGGGCCGCGGTCATCTCGATCGCGACGAGCCTGCAGGAGTCGAAGCTGGAGAACCTGGGCCACCTGGGCGACATGAACGACCACGACTCGCTGGGCCTGTTCCAGCAGCGCCCCAGCTCGGGTTGGGGTACGCCGGAGCAGATCACGAACCCGGAGTACTCGACGACCGCGTTCCTCAAGGGCTTGAAGCAGGTTGACGGCTGGCAGGACATGCCGCTGACCGACGCCGCGCAGACCGTGCAGGTCTCGGCGTACCCGGACGCCTACGCCCAGTGGGAGCAGCAGGCCACCGACCTGGTCGCCCAGCACTGGAACAGCTGACCCGCGCCACACCACAGCACTGCCGCAGAACCGCACCGCACGGCAAGGCCACGGCACGACACCGACCGCTGGCCGGCACCCGCAACCCGGGGTGCCGGCCAGCGGCATTTCTGCGCTCTGAGTCCGCAGATCTTGGACACTTTCCGTCCGGCGCTAACGGAAAGTGTCCAAGGTCTGCATGCACGGCCTGGGGTAGCACCCATCAACCGGTCAACCGGCCGGCCTGCCGACCCAAAGGCGAGCCGCTGGAACCGGCAAGGCGGGTCGCCGGACAGCAAGGCGGGTCGCCGGACACCGCCCGCCCACCCACAGACCAGGTCCCGGACCGCCCGCCGACCCCAGAGCAGGTCACGGACAGCGTCCGTCCACCCGCAGAGCCGGCCACAAACACCGCCCGCCGACTGCGGAGCACGTGGCGAGCGCAGCCCACCAGCACCGCAAGGCAGGTCGCCTGCACAGCCCACCAACGCGCAGAGCACGTCGCGGGCACTCGTCACGGACCCAGTCCGGGCGGCGACGCCACACCGTGGATCAGCGGACGGTAACGGTGATCGTGTGCCAGCCGGTGGCGCCGTCCGGGACGACGTCCTGCGTACGTTCGGTCTGGGTTTCACCGGTCGCGTCGGTCGCGCGGACCTGGAGCCGGTGCTCGCCCGGTGTGGCGTCCCACCGCCAGGACCACTGCACCCAGGTGTCCACCGACACGGTCGGGGCCAGCGCGGCTTCCTGCCACGGGCCGTCATCGACGCGTACCTCGACTCGGCGGATGCCTCGGTGCTGCGCCCAGGCCACACCGGCGACGGTGACCGGGCCGGTGGTCAGCCGGTTACGACCGCGGGGCGTGTCGATCCGGGACTGGGTCTTGATCGGCCCCTGGGCGGACCAGCCGCGCGGCACCCAGTACGCGTCGAAGTCGGCGAACCGGGTCAGCTCCAGTTCAGTCACCCATTTGCAGGCCGACACGTAGCCGTAGAGGCCCGGCACCACCACTCGGACCGGGAAGCCGTGCTCGACCGGCAGCGGCTCGCCGTTCATCCCGACGGCCAGCAGCGCGTCCCGTCCGTCGCGCAGCGCGGCGGTGGGGGTGCCGCAGGTCCAGCCGTCGACCGACCGGCCGACGACCTGGTCGGCGTCGTCGTCCGGCTCGACCTCGTCCAGCAGTTCCCGCAGGGGTACGCCGAGCCACAGGGCATTGCCGATCAGGTCCCCGCCCACCTCGTTGGAGACGCAGGCCAGCGTGACGTATCGCTCGACCAGCGGTCGGGCCAGCAGATCCGCGTAGCTGTAGGTGCGTTCCCTGCCGACCCTTCCGTGGATCCGCAGCCGCCAGGTGTCCGGGTCGACCTGGGGCACCACCAGCGCGGTGTCGATCCGGTAGAACCCGAAGTTCGGGGTGACGTACGGCGCGAGCTGCGTCAGCGAGAGGTCCGCGCCCGCCGGTACGGCCGGTGCGGGGGCGACCGGCGCGGGCAGGCGGATCGCGTCGCGGGCTGCGGACACGCCGCGCCGCCCCGCCAGCCACCGCCCACCCAGACCGGCCACCACGGCCGTGCCGAGCAGCACCCCGCTGCCGGTGAGGAAACGGCGCCGCGACTCCGGGTCCACTTCGGCAGGCCCGACCGGTTCGACCGCCGCCGTCGCCCCGGCGGGAGTCACAGGCACCGGCCCTGCCGGGGGCACCGGCACCGACTCGCCGGGCGACACCGCGCCAGCCGGCGACACCGGACCAGCGGAGGACACCGGGCCAGCCGGCGGCGTGGGTGGTGACCATGTCCAGGGGTCCAGCTCGAACGGTCCGCCGATGAACAGCCAGAGCACCAGGGCGCCGAGACCGGCGCCGACCAGGGACGGCAGCGCGTCGGCGAGGTCAGCGCCGGAGCGGGTCAGCGCGGCGGCCACGCCGATGGCGCCGAACGCGGCAATGCCGGCCAGGCCGAGTGCCAAGCGGCGGACCGCCAGTACGCCGAAGAGCGCGGCGAAGCCTCCCAGCAACACGGCTGTGCCGACCAGCAGCGCGATCTTGTCGGCGGTGCCGAAGAGGTCGATGGCGAGTTGCTTCAGCGACTCGGGGACGGCGTCGACGATGACCCCGCCGACCGCGACCAGGGGCGCCGACCGGGGACCGGTCAACACCGCGACCGGTTCGGCTATCCCGATCGCGACGGCGGCGGCGGTGATCCCGGCCAACGCGGCGTACCGCCGTGACGTGGTGCTCATCGGCCCAGTGTGCGCGATCATCTCGGCCGGTCGCCAACAACGTCAGCGTTCGGTAATGACCTACCAGCCCGCGAGAACGAGCCGGGGCGCACCGCCGTACGGCGGTGCGCCCCGGAACGGGTGTCGCTACCGGATCAGAAGCCCGGGCCGTGCTGGTGGCCGTGACCGTGGCCGTGCCCGCCGCCGGCGGCCGGCTCGGCCTGCTCCGGCTTCTCCACCACGAGGCTCTCCGTGGTGAGCAGCAGACCGGCGATCGATGCGGCGTTGGTGACCGCGTTGCGGGTCACCTTCACCGGGTCGATGATGCCGGCCTTGACCAGGTCGACGTACTCGCCCTTGGCGGCGTCGAGGCCGTTGCCCCACTTGAGGTCGGCGACCTTCTGCGTCACGACGTAGCCGTCGTGACCGGCGTTCTGGGCGATCCAGCGCAGCGGCTCGACGAGCGCCTTGCGCACGACCGAGACGCCGACCTTCTCGTCACCGGTGAAGCCCAGGTCGTCGTCGAGCACCGAGAGGATCTGCACCAGGGCGGCGCCGCCGCCGGGCACGGTGCCCTCCTCGACCGCAGCCTTGGTCGCCGCGATGGCGTCCTCGATGCGGTGCTTGCGCTCCTTCATCTCGACCTCGGTCGCCGCGCCAGCCTTGATGACGGCGATGCCACCGGAGAGCTTCGCCAGCCGCTCGGCCAGCTTCTCCCGGTCCCAGTCGGAGTCGGAGGCCTCGATCTCCTTGCGGATCTGGTTCACCCGGTCGGCGACGTCGGCCTTCTGGCCACCGCCGTCGACGATCGTGGTGTTCTCCTTGTCGACCACGACGCGCCGGGCGGTGCCGAGCACCTCCAGGCCGACCTGGTCGAGCTTGTAGCCCAGCTCCGGGGCGACCAGCTCGGCGCCCGTGGAGATCGCGATGTCCTGGAGCATCGCCTTGCGCCGGTCACCGAAGCCCGGGGCCTTGACCGCGCAGACCTTGAGGGTCTTGCGCAGCGAGTTGACCACCAGGGTGGAGAGCGCCTGGCCGTCCACGTCCTCGGCGATGATCAGCAGGGGCTTGCTGTTCTGCAGGACCTTCTCCAGCAGCGGCAGCAGCTCCTCGATCGCCGAGATCTTCTGGGTGGTGACCAGGATGTACGCGTCCTCAAGGACGGACTCCTGACCCTCCAGGTCGGTAACGAAGTTCGGCGAGATGAAGCCCTTGTCGAACTGGAGACCCTCGGTCACGTCCAGTTCGGTGGTGAGCATCGAGCCTTCCTCGACGGTGATGACACCGTCGCGTCCGACGCGCTCCATCGCCTCGGCGATCAGATCGCCGATCGTGGAGTCCTGCGCGGAGATCGTCGCCACGTTCGCGATCGACTCCTTGCTGGTGACCTCGGCGGCACGGCCGAGCAGCGCCTCGGAGACCTTGGTGGCCGCCGCGTCGATGCCCCGCTTGAGGCCGGCCGGGTTGGTCCCGGCGGTCACGTTGCGCAGACCCTCGCGAACCATCGCCTGGGCCAGCACGGTCGCGGTGGTGGTCCCGTCGCCGGCGACGTCGTTGGTCTTGGTCGCCACCTCCTTGACCAGCTGCGCGCCAAGGTTCTCGTACGGGTTGGTGAGCTCGATCTCCTTGGCGATGGTCACACCATCGTTGGTGATCGTCGGCGCACCGAATTTCTTGTCCAGGACGACGTTGCGCCCGCGCGGGCCGAGGGTGACCTTGACCGTGTCGGCGAGGGCGTTGACACCGTGCTCCAGCAGGTGCCGGGCGTCGTCCGAGAAGCTCAGGATCTTCGCCATATATGTCCCTTCGAAGCGCCATTGCCCCGGCCCGGCGAGCCGGACCGGGGCAATGTCACTGATCGGTTGCTTACTTCTCGATGACCGCGAGGACGTCGCGGGCGGAGAGCACCAGGTACTCCTCGCCGGCGTACTTGACCTCGGTGCCGCCGTACTTCGAGTAGAGAACGGTGTCGCCGACCTGAACGTCAACCGGAACCCGGTTGCCGTTGTCGTCGACGCGCCCCGGGCCCACAGCGAGGACGGTGCCCTCCTGCGGCTTCTCCTTGGCGGTGTCGGGGATCACGATGCCCGACGCAGTGGTGGTCTCAGCCTCATTCGCCTGGACCACGATGCGGTCCTCGAGCGGCTTGATCGCAACCTTGGTCGCGGTAGTCACGGGCATACCCTCCTGGGGTACTGGTTTCGTTGCTGGTCGGCGGGGCCAACCAGCGTCAATCTGCCTCATGCCACCGGGCGGGACCGTCGTCGCGGGTGCCGGTCCGCCTGGCGTGCGCACCCGGGTCGCGAGACCCGGAAGCTGGCACCCTCAGGGTGAGAGTGCTAATCGCAGGTTATTCCGTGGCTAGCACTCCGTCAAGGAGAGTGCCAGCGAGTCGCGCCCCGCCAGCCAGGATTTCCGAGTCGGCCGGGACAATGGCCGGGTGGATCTCGATCAGCTGGCGGCGCTGCGTACCCCTGAGGGGTCGGCCGCGCTCACGGCGGCGGCCGACCTGGCCGGCGGTGATCCACTGGTCGCGGCGTCGGCGCTGCGCGCGACCGGGGTGCCGCCAACGTTGGCCGCGGCGGCACTGACCCAGGCCGAGCTGCGCCACCGGGCGGTGGGCAAGTTCGGCTCGGCCGCCGCTGGGATGTTCCTCACCCGTCCCGGCCTGGAGCAGGCCACCCGCCGGGTGGTCGCCGACCGTCGGGCCGCCCGGTTGTACGCGGCCGGCGTGCGCACCCTGGCCGACCTCGGGTGCGGGCTCGGAGCCGACGCGCTGGCCGCCGCCCGCGCCGGCATCCGGGTGTACGGGGTGGAGGCCGACCCGGTGACCGCGGCGATGGCCGCCGCCAACGCCGAGGCGGCCGGGCTGGCCGAGCTGTTCACTGTCGAGTGCGGCGACGCGACCGGGTTCGACGTGTCACGGGTCGACGGGGTCTTCTGCGATCCGGCCCGCCGCACCACCGGCACCGGGCGGCGGATCTTCGACCCGCGCGCCTACTCGCCGCCGTGGGACTTCGTCACCGGGCTGGCCGAGCGGGTGCCGCGCACAGTGGTGAAGGTGGCGCCGGGCCTGGACCACGCGCTCATTCCGGCGGGCGCGGAGGCCGAGTGGGTCGGCGTGGACGGCGACCTGGTCGAGGCCGCGCTCTGGTGCGGCGAGCTGGCGGAGGTGCCCCGCCGCGCCACCCTCTACCGTCAGCGGGGCACCGAGGCGTACCGCCACGAGCTCACCGGCTCGGGTGCCGTCGAGGCGCCGGTCGGGCCGCCGCGTCGCTACCTGTACGACCCGGACCCGGCGGTGGTACGCGCGCACCTCGTGGCCGAACTGGCCACCGAACTGGACGCCACCCTGGGCGATCCCAGCATCGCCTACCTCTACGCCGACGAGCCGGTTCGCACGCCGTACGCGCGCTGTCTGGAGATCACCGACGTGCTGCCGTTCTCGCTCAAGCGCCTGCGGGCACTGCTGCGCGACCGACGGGTGGGCCGGGTGGAGATCCTCAAGCGGGGTTCGGCGCTCACCCCGGAGCAGCTCCGGCGAGACCTGCGGCTGGCCGGGGACGCGGCGGCGAGCCTGGTGCTCACCCGGGTCGACGGCGCACCGACGGTGCTGATCGGTCGGCCTGTCGACTAGCGTCGTCGCTGTGGCGGGACAGGGCACGCCGGCGACGGCACTCTTGGTCAAGCGCGGCATCGCGCATCGCACCCATCCCTACCGGGTGGCGCCGGACGCCCCGAACTACGGCGCGTTGGTGGCGGTGGCGCTCGGCGTGGCACCGGAGCGCGTGTTCAAGTCTCTGGTGACCGAGGTCGACGGCGCGCTCACAGTGGCGGTCGTCCCGGTCACCGGCGAGCTGGATCTCAAGGCGCTCGCGGCGGCGGTCGGCGGCAAACGGGCGGCGTTGGCCGACCGGGCGGTCGCCGAGCGGGCCACCGGTTACGTACGCGGTGGGATCAGCCCGCTCGGGCAGCGTCGACGGTTGCCCACGGTGCTGGACGAATCCGCGCTGGATCTCCCGACGATCTACGTCTCGGCTGGTCGGCGTGGTCTGCAACTCGAACTGGCCGCGGCGGATCTGGTGGCGCTGACCGACGCCCGCACCGCGCCGTTGCAGACCCACTGACGACAGTCGTTACGTCGAGTCCCCCGTGGGATACCCAGGGAGTAACAGTCGCGTTGCTGAATTGTTATCGCTCCCAACAAACTATGCACCTGCGCGGTCTTGTGGAGCCGGTGTGACGCGAAATACGTTGCCGGACACAACAAAACAACACCTCCCCCACCCCGAAAGGACCCTGCACATGCGTAAGGGGATCCTCACCATCGCCGCCGTGGGCCTGCTGACGACCGGCGGGTTGACCGCCTGTAGCGACGACTCCGGCAACGGCTCGGCCGACTCCAAAAAGACTCCCAAGATCGGCGTGATCCTTCCGGATAGCAAGTCCTCCCCCCGCTGGGAGACGGCGGACCGTCGCTTCCTGGAGGAGGCGTTCAAGGCTGCCGGCGTCCAGTACGACATCCAGAACGCCCAGAACGACAAGAGTGCCTTCCAGACCATCGCCGACCAGATGATCACCAGTGGCGTCACCGCCCTGATGATCGTCAACCTGGACTCCGGCACCGGCAAGGCCGTGCTCGACAAGGCCAAGTCGCAGGGCGTCGCCACCATCGACTACGACCGGCTCACCCTCGGCGGCTCCGCCCAGTACTACGTCAGCTTCGACAACGAGACCGTCGGCAAGCTCCAGGGCGAGGGTCTGGCCAAGTGCCTGACCGAGAAGGGCGCCAAGAACCCCGTCGTGGCGTACCTGAACGGCTCCCCCACCGACAACAACGCCACCCTGTTCAAGGCCGGCTACGACTCGGTGCTCAAGCCGAAGTTCGACTCCAAGGAATACACCAAGGGCCCGGACGACGCCGTGCCGGGCTGGGACGGCCCCACCGCCGCGACCATCTTCGAGCAGCAGCTCACCGCGACCAAGGGCAAGATCGACGGCGTGCTGGCCGCCAACGACACTCTCGGCAACGCCGCCATCTCGATCCTGAAGAAGAACAAGCTCAACGGCAAGGTGCCGGTGACCGGCCAGGACGCCAGCGTGGAGGGCCTGCAGAACATCCTCGCCGGTGACCAGTGCGTGACCGTCTACAAGGCGGTCCGGGAAGAGGCCAAGGCCGCCGCGGACCTGGCCATCGCGCTGGCCAAGGGCGAGAAGAAGGACACCGGCCAGACGGTGAAGGACGGCGACCGCGACGTCCCCTCGGTGCTGCTCACCCCGAAGGCCATCTACAAGGACAACGTCAAGGACGTCATCGCCGACGGCTACGCGACCAAGGAGCAGGTCTGCACCGCGGCCTACGCCAAGTTCTGCGCCGAAGCCGGCATCAGCTGACCGACGCCGCAGTACCCGCCGGAACGACCATCGCCGCCCGGCACGGGAGCACCCTCCCGTGCCGGGCGGCGCCCGCCGGACGGGCCCCGACCCTCCCTTAAGAAGGAGACCCCCGTGTCCGCGACCCCCCTGCTGGAACTCCGCGGGATCGACAAGAGCTTCGGTCCCGTCCAGGTGCTCCGCGACGTCGCCCTGACCGTCCACCCGGGCGAAGTGACCGCACTGGTCGGCGACAACGGCGCCGGCAAGTCGACCCTGGTGAAGTGCATCAGCGGCATCCACCCCACCGACGCTGGCGAGTTCCTGTTCAACGGTGAACCGGTGCACATCGGCAGCCCCCGCGACGCCGCCACGCTCGGCATCGAGGTCGTCTACCAGGACCTCGCGCTCTGCGACAACCTGGACATCGTGCAGAACATGTTCCTCGGCCGGGAGAGGCGCAGCGGCATCGTCCTCGACGAGCCGACAATGGAACAACTCGCCGCCGAGACCCTGGCGGGGCTCTCCATCCGCACCGTCACCTCGCTGCGTCAGCACGTGTCCAGCCTCTCCGGTGGCCAGCGCCAGACCGTGGCCATCGCCAAGGCGGTGCTGTGGAACAGCAAGCTGGTCATCCTGGACGAGCCAACTGCGGCACTCGGCGTGGCACAGACCGCCCAGGTGCTCGAACTGGTTCGCCGCCTCGCCGACAACGGCCTGGCCGTGGTGCTCATCTCGCACAACATGAACGACGTCTTCGCCGTCTCCGACCGGATCGCCGCGCTGTACCTCGGCCAGATGGTCGCCCAGGTGAAGACCACCGACATCACCCACGCCCAGGTGGTCGAGCTGATCACCGCCGGGCGCTCGGGCGGGCTCGGCCTCGCCACCGACCCGGGCAGCAACGGCGACGGCCCGCAGCCGGCCGACTCGACCTCAGGAGGCGTCCGATGACCACCACCGCCGTGCGGAAGGACGGCCCCGCCGCCGTCACACCGACGCCGACCATCGGGGGCCATGTCCGCAACTACCTGAGTCGGGTACGCGGTGGCGACGTTGGCGCACTACCAGCCGTACTCGGCCTGATCGTGCTCTGCACCGTCTTCGCGATCATGCGGCCGTCGTCGTTCCTGTCGGCCGGAAACTTCGCCAACCTCTTCACCCAAGGCGCGGCGGTCACGCTGATCGCGATGGGCCTGGTCTTCGTGCTGCTGCTCGGCGAGATCGACCTGTCCGCCGGCTTCGCCAGCGGCGTCTGCGCGGCGGTGCTGGCCAATGTCGTCACAGTGCTCGGCTACCCCTGGTGGGTCGCCGTGCTCGCCGCTGTCGCCACCGGCGTGGTCATCGGCACCACGCTCGGCATGCTCGTCGCGAAGATCGGCATTCCGTCCTTCGTGGTCACCCTCGCCGGCTTCCTCGCCTTCCAGGGCGTCGTGCTGCTGCTCGTCAAGGATGGCACCAACATCTCCGTCCGCGACGACGTGCTGGTCGCCATCGCCAACCGCAACCTCGGCCCCACGTTGGGCTGGGCGCTGACCGCCCTCGCGGTCGTCGGCTACGCGGCGGTGCAACTGCTGCGCCACCGCAACCGGGCGGCCCGCGGTCTGATCACCGACCCGCTCGCGGTGGTGGCGCTACGGATCGGCGGGCTCGCCGTCATCCTCGGAGCGGCTGTGTACGTGCTCAACCTGGAGCGCAGCCGTAACGTCCTCATCGTCTCGCTCAAGGGTGTGCCGATCGTGGTGCCGATCATCGCGGTGCTGCTTGTCGTCTGGACGTTCGTACTACAGCGCACCAGCTACGGCCGGCACATCTACGCCGTGGGCGGCAACCGGGAAGCGGCCCGCCGGGCCGGCATCGGAGTCGACCGGATCCGGATCTCCGTGTTCGTGATCTGCTCGTCCATGGCCGCCATCGGTGGCATCGTGGCGGCCAGCCGGGCCAACTCGGTCGACCCGAACACCGGGGGCAGTAACGTACTGCTCTACGCGGTCGGCGCGGCGGTGATCGGCGGCACCAGCCTCTTCGGTGGCAAGGGCCGCGTCCTCGACGCCGTCCTCGGCGGCGCGGTGGTCGCGGTCATCGAAAACGGAATGGGCCTGATGGGGTACACCGCTGGAGTCAAGTACGTGGTCACGGGCGTCGTGCTGCTGCTCGCCGCCAGCGTCGACGCGCTCTCCCGCCGCCGCGCGGCAGCCACCGGCACCCGCTGACCACGCGGGAGGTAGCACCAGCATGCGCCCAGGACCGAGCCAGGATGACGTCCGACGGCAGAACCTCGGGGCCCTGCTGCGACACGTGCACGTCCACGGGGCGACCACGCGTGCCGAACTGACCACCACGCTGGGCCTCAACCGCAGCACCATCGGCGCGCTCACCGCCGACCTGTCCGCAGTGGGGCTGGTCAGCGAAGGTGCACCGAAGGAAACCGGCCGAGCCGGACGACCGTCACTGGTCGTCCGGCCCGAGTCGGCCCGGGTCTACGCGTACGCGTACTCAGTGGAGGTGGACCGGCTGCGCGCGGCCCGGGTCGGGCTGGGTGGCGCGGTCCTGGACCGCCGGGATCTGGACCGGCCGCGCGGACTGCTGGCCGCGGAGGCCGCGCCACTGCTGGCCGGCGCGGTCAAGGAGATGCAGCAGCTGGTCCCGGCGGACGCGATCTGCGTCGGTGCCGGCGTCGCGGTCTGCGGCATGGTCCGCCGGGACGACGGCCTGGTCCGACTCGGCCCCACCACCGGTTGGGTGGACGAGCCGATCGGCGCGGCCCTCGCCGACGAGTTGGGCATCGACGTACCGATCACAGTGGGCAACGTGGCCGACGTCGCCGCGTTCGCCGAGCACGCACGAGGTGTGGCGGCGGGCTGCGACAACGTCCTCTACCTGTACGGCGACGTGGGCGTGGGTGCCGGCATCATCGCCGGTGGGCGCCGACTGACCGGGCACGGTGGGTACGGCGGCGAGGTCGGCCACATGAAGGTGGTCCGCGACGGCAGGCCCTGTGAGTGCGGCTCCCGGGGCTGTTGGGAGACCGAGATCGGCGAGCACGGCCTCCTGCGCGCCGCCGGACGCTCCGACGCCCGGGGCCGCGATGCGCTGCTGGCCGTCTTCGACGCCGCCGACCGGGGTGACGCCCGCGCCCAGACGGCGGTCCGCCAGGCCGGCGACTGGCTCGGCTTCGGGGTCGCCAACCTGGTGAACATCTTCAACCCCGAGATGGTCATCTTCGGCGGCACGATGCGCGATCTCTACCTCGCCGCGGCGGCCCAGATCCGCAGCCGACTCAACTCCAACGCGCTCGGCGCCTGCCTGGAGCACGTCCGGCTGCGTACGCCGAAACTGGGTGCGGACGCGCCCCTGATCGGTGCCGCCGAGCTGGCCTTCGAACGGCTCCTCGCCGACCCCCTCGACGTGGGCTGATCCGCGTACGCTGTCCGGCGTGGATGTCGAGCTGCGCGCCTCCGACGACGACCGCAACCGGGTGGTCGCCGCGCTGCACCAGCACACCGCGGCGGGCCGGCTGACGCTTGACGAGTTCTCCGATCGCGCCGGTGCGGTGTGGACGGCGCGCACCCTCGGTGACCTGGCCGCGCTGACCCGCGATCTACCGGCCCTGCCCAACTCGGTCGTGGACGCCGGCCCGGTCGGGCGCGGGCGTCAGGAGTTGCTGATGGTCTTCGCCGCCGCGGCGATCACCCTGCTGCTGCTCGGAGGCTTGCTCGCCGTCACCCGCTGATCCCTGTCACTCCGCGATGAACTGATCGCGCGATCAGTCCGTACCAGTGGGCGGACGGGCAACCGGCAGGGTACGGCTGCCCGGTCCAGACGCGTTCCGGTCCGGACCGAGGAGGCACCACAGACATGGCACCGCTCAGATCCGCCCATCGCCGACTGGGCACCCGGACCCATCGAGCGGCCATGCTGCTCATCGCGGTCATCGCGGGGGTCGGTGTCCTGCCCGGCGTGGCCGTCGCCGCACCCGCCGGTGGCCAGCAGCTCAACGCCGCCGACATGACACTGCTCAACGGGGTGCGGCTGGCCGGGCTGTGGGAGATGCCAGCCGGCCAGATGGCCGCCGAGAAGGGACAGTCGGCGAAGGTTCGGGAGATCGGCGCCGGCATCGCCGACGAGCACCAGAAGCTCGACCAGCTCGTGGTCGACGCGGCCAACAAGTTGGGCGCGACCATCCCCAGCGAGCCGACCGCCGAGCAGAAGGGCTGGCTGGCCGAGATGCAGAAGGCATCCGGCGCCCGGTTCGACCAGATCTTCGTCACCCGGCTCCGGGTGGCCCACGGCAAGATCTTCCCGGTGATCGGCGCGGTCCGGGCCAGCACCCGGGACGCCACCGTCCGCAAGCTCTGCGAGGACGCCAACGCGTTCGTCCAGCACCACATGCAGATGCTGGAGAGCACCGGCCTGGTCCGTTGGCCGGAGCTGCCGCCGGCCGCGCTGCCCGCCCCCGGTGAGGACGGGCTCCTGGCCGCCGCCTCCGCCAACTCCGGCCCGCAGGTCGGAGTCAGCAGCACGGTCGTCTGGCTGGTCTTCCTCGCCGCGCTGGGCACGGGCGGAATCGCCACCTACCGGATGTTGCGCCGCAGCTGACCGATCAGGCAGCGGCCTGGATGGTGGCTCGCGTCAGCGGTCTACCTGGGTGAAGTCCCAGGAGTGCGGGGCGCGGGCCACCAGCAGCGCTGGCGGGTCCGGCAGCGGGCGGGGGCTGCTGCGCCACTTGGAGATCACCACCACGCGGTGGTCGGTGGAGGAGAAGACCTCGCTGGATACGTGGAGCGGGTCGTGCTCCAACTCGGGCAGGGCGGTGTCGCACACCCAGGTGATCAGGTCGGCGACTCCGTACGCCTCGGCGCGTGCCTCCCACATCCGCACGATCATGTCCGCCGCTCCCGTCACACGCTGACCGTTGTCAACGGCAGTGCCGAATCGGCTGGCAGGTCCAGTCGGCTCGGAGCGACCCCGGCGGCGACCAGGTGCGAACCGAGCGCGGCCACCATCGCGCCGTTGTCGGTGCACAGCTTCGGCCGGGGTACCCGGACCCGGATGCCGTACTTCTCGGCTCGCTGCTCGGCCATCGCCCGCAGCCGCGAGTTCGCCGCCACTCCCCCGCCGATGACAAGGGTCTCGATGCCCTGCGCCCGGCAGGCGGCGAGCGCCTTGCTGGTCAGGACGTCACAGACCGCCTCCTGGAAGGACGCGGCCACGTCGGCCACCGGAACCGGCTCACCGGCACGCTGACGGGCCTCGACCCACCGGGCCACCGCCGTCTTCAGGCCCGAGAACGAGAAGTCGTACCGGTGGGCTGCGAGATCCTTCGCGGCAGTCAGACCACGGGGGAAGGCGATCGAGGCGGCATCGCCGGCCCGGGCCTCCCGGTCGATGGGCGGACCACCCGGGAACGGCAACCCGAGCAGCCGGGCGACCTTGTCGAACGCTTCCCCGGCCGCGTCGTCGATGGTGGCGCCCAGCGGGGTGACACCCCGGGCCAGGTCGTCCACGAGCAGGAGGGACGAGTGACCGCCGGACACCAGGAGCGCGATGGCGGGTTCGGGCAGTGGGCCGTGCTCAAGAGTGTCCACCGCGACGTGGGCGGCGAGGTGGTTGACGCCGTAGATGGGTTTCTCGGCGGCGACCGCGTACCCCTTGGCGGCAGCGACGCCGACCAGCAACGCACCGGCCAGCCCCGGCCCGGAGGTGACAGCGATCGCGTCGATGTCGGCCAGCGTGACGCCGGCCTCGGTCAGTGCCCGGTCCATGGTCGGCACGATGGCCTCCAGGTGTGCCCGGCTGGCCACCTCCGGCACCACACCCCCGAACCGGGCGTGTTCCTCGACGCTGGAGGCGAGCGCGTCGGCCAGCAGGGTGTGCCCCCGCACGATGCCGACACCGGTCTCGTCGCAGGAGGTTTCGATACCCAGGATCAGTGGTTCGTCAGCCATGGTCGTGTGGTCCGTCCCCGGTCGGCTCGGCGTCGCGCCGCATGACCAGCGCGTCGGTGTTGCTCGGTTGGTAGTAGCCGCGCCGCACCCCGATCGGCTCGAAACCGTACGTCGCGTAGAGCCGCTGAGCTGCGGCGTTGTCCACGGCGACCTCCAGCAGGGTGCTGCGGGCGTCGCGCCGGACCGCCTCGGCGAGCAACTCCTCCAGCAGGGCACGGCCCACGCCGCGCCGCTGGGCGTCCCGGCGGACGGCGATGTTCTGCACCCACACCTCGTCCGGCGGAACGCCAGCGAGTCCGGCGTAGCCGAGCACCGACCCGTCCGCGTCGACGGCGACCCGGTAGTGGTGCCCGTTGGCGAGCTCGCTCCAGAACATGGCGGGCGACCACTTTTCAGCCCCGAAGAGGTCCGCCTCGATCGGCAGCACGTCGTCAATGTGCCACCAGCGGAACGGTTCGAGCCGTACCGCGGTCATGGCAGGACCGGTTTGCGGCCGGTCGCCGCCACCGCGTCGGGGCGACGCAGGTAGAGCGGAGTGAGCCGCTCACTGGACGCCCCCGCCCGGATCCGCTCGGCGGCGAGCAACGCCAGCACTGTCGCGTCCGGGTAGCGCGGCTCGACCCGAACGGGCAGGTCCAGGACCTCGGCGTACCGGTGTGCCCCGTCACCGACCGCGATCGTCGCGCCCAGTTCGCGGGCGCGCGCGGCGGCGACCGCCGGCGCGGACACCTCGGGCCCGACGATCCGCTGACCGGCGCCGTCGTAGACGGCCCAGTAGAGCTCCTTGCGCCGGGCGTCGCTGGCGGCCAGGACCGGCGCGCCGGACGCCGCCGGGTAACCGATGGCATCCAGCGAACAGACGCCGTACGTGGGGATGCCGAGCACCTGACCCATCGTCGCGGCGGTGACCAGGCCGACCCGCAGCCCCGTGAACGGCCCCGGACCGAGCCCGGCGACGATGGCGGCCAGGTCACGCGGGCGCGCGTCAGCGTCGGCGAGGACCGCATCCACCTGGGGCGCGAGCAGCTCACCGTGCGCGCGGGCGTCGACCGTGCACCGGTGCGCCCGCGACGCCACGCCGTTTGCCGAGACCTCCACCAGCGCCGCGGTGACCGCGGGGGTCGAGCTGTCCACCACGAGTACGAGCACGGTAAGCCAGCCTAGCCGCCCCGCCTCGCGCCCCGGTCACGCCCCGCCCCGGGCCGCCCGCACCACCAACCCTCGGCAGGCCCCCACGACAGCAGCCGCCCCGCACCACGGTCGCTCTCCCATGGGCGACGGGCCGGGCGGGCGGGCCGGGCCGGGCCGGGCGGGCGGGGCCGGGCCGGCGGGGGCGACGGGCCCCATCCCCCAGCGAGGGGTATACCTGTGAGTCATAAATATGACTCACAGGTATACCCCTCATCAGGGAATGGCCCTGGTCGCCGGTGACACGTCGGCCGCAGGTCTGTGAAGCAGGGCGACGGCCGTCCAGTCGTGAATACGCCTCAGCGGTTTCGGCGACGGCCGGCGTGGTCCACCATCCCGGAATGCCACCCACTCGTCTCGCCGGCCTGCTCGGCACTGCCATCCGTGAGCAACGACAGTCGCGCGAGCTGAGCCAATGCGAGCTGGCCGAGTTGGCCGGAGTCAGCCAGGCAACGGTCGCCCGGATCGAAGGCGGCGGCCGAGGGCCCAGCATCGCCATGCTGGAGCGGTTGCTTGCCGCGATGGACGTGCAGTTGGTCATCGGGGTCGAGCCGCTGGACGCGCACCTCGACGCCCGGATCGACGACCTGGCCGGCCGGCCGATCGCCGAGCGAATCGACGAGCTTGGCCTGGATGAGCTGCTGGACCGGCTCACCGACTTTCCGCAGGCGATCACCGGGAGCACCGCGGCGCTGTTGCAGGGCGCGCCGATGCCGGTCGACGCGCTGGAGATCGCCCTGCGCTGGCAGGACTCCAAACCGTTCACCCGCTGGCTGGAGACGAACTACGGGCAGCGGTGGAACGCCCGCTGGGGTGAGTTCGGCGGGGTGTGGTTGGAGCCCGAAGAGCCGGGCGAACACCGGTGGTCGACCCGGTACGGGGAGATCAGGGCCACCATGTGCGACGAACTGCCCGAGACGATCGAGGTGCGCCACGGCGGGCGGACCTACCAGGTGGTGCCGCTTGTCGAGCTGGAGCTGAGCGAGCCGCACGCCGCCGAACTGTTACGCCGCTACCGGAACCGGCAGTTGGCCAGCGACAGCTGAGCCGACTGCCGGTTTCCGGTAGCCGGCTCAGCCGGCGGTGCGCTCCCAGTCGACGGTGGGCAGGCCGGCGTCGGCGAGTGCCTTGTTGGCGGCGCTGAACGGGCGGCTACCAAGGAAGCCGCGCGGGTTCATCGGGCTGGGGTGACCGGCCTCCAGCACCACGTGCTGCGGACTGGTGACCAGCGCGGCCTTCTTGCGGGCGTAGCCACCCCAGAGCAGGAAGACCACCCGCTCCGGTGCCGCGTCCAGTGCCCGGATGGTCGCGTCGGTGAACTCTTCCCAGCCGGCGTTGGCGTGCGATCCCGGGGTGGCCTGCCGGACGGTCAGCACCGCGTTGAGCAGCAGCACCCCTTGCGCGGCCCACCCGTCGAGGTTGCCGCTGCGCGGCTTGGGGACGCCCACGTCCTCGCCCAGCTCCTTGAAGACGTTGCGCAACGACGGCGGCACCGTCACACCGTCGCGGACGCTGAAGCTCAACCCGTGTGCCTGCCCGGCCCGGTGGTAGGGATCCTGCCCGAGGATGAGCACCCGGGTGCCCTGCGGCGGGCAGAGCCGGTATGCCGAGAACAGATCCTCCAGCGGCGGGAAGACCGTCTGCGTCGCGTATTCCCGGGCGACGAACTCGCCCAGCGCGGCGGTGCGTGTCGGGTCGAGGTGCGGGGTGAGCACGGTGCGCCACTGCTCCGGCAGCAGAGCCAGCAGATCCAGGGCGGGAGCGTCGTCGGGCATCGGGAACCTCTCACAGCGCGGGTCGGTCCCCCGCACTCTAGGCACCGGGTACGACAGCCACCGACCTAGCCCAGGTCGGCGAGCCGCCGGGCCCAGTCGCCGCCGATCGGGTCCAGCTCGACGATGCGGGTGTCGTCGTCGCGGCGGTCGATGCGAACCCGCAGGTGCGCGTCCACCAACTGCTCCACCAGGCCCTCGCCCCACTCCACCACTGTCACCGAGTCGTCCACCGACGCGTCGAGGTCCAGGTCGTCGATCTCGGCGCGCGGGTCGGTGGCGTCACCCAACCGGTACGCGTCGGCGTGCACCAGCGCCACACGGCCGCCCCGGGCCGCGTCGGGACGGTGCACCCGGGCGATCACGAAGGTCGGCGAGGTGATGTCCCCGAGGACACCGAGCCCGGCGCCGATGCCCTGGGTGAGTGCGGTCTTGCCAGCGCCCAACGGGCCGGTCAACAGCACCAGGTCGCCGGCGCGCAGCAGCCCGGCCAGCCGCCGGCCGAAGTCCCGAGTGTCCTCGACGGTCGACAGCTTGACGACGTGACTCACCGTTCCTCCACGCTCTGCAATGACTCCAGGAACCGCGCCAGGGCGGCGTTGACCTCGTCCGCGTGCTCCAACATCACCACGTGACCGCTGTCCTTGATCTTCACGAACTCGGCGTGTGGCAACCGGCGGACGATCTCCTCGGAGTGGGTCACCGGGGTGATCATGTCCTTGTCGCCGACCACCACCAGCACCGGAGTCGCCGCCAGCGCCGCCAGCGCCGGGAAGCGCGAGTGGGTGGCCAGGGTCCGCAGGTAGCGGGTCACCGTGTCAGCCGATGTCCGGGAGTTCATCGTCTCCACGTAGGACACCAGCGACGGGCTGGGCTTGCGGGTACCGAAGCCGTACTTGCGGGTCAGTAACCAGGCCACGTTCGACGTCGACTTGCGGGCCTTGTCGATCACCGGCCCGCCGTACCGGGTGGCGTTGCTGACCATGTAGAGCACCGGACCACCGACCCGGCCGAGCAACGCGGGCGCGACCAGCTTGGTCTCCGCGATGAGCCCGCCCGACGTGGCCATCAGAACGGTGCCCACCACCCGGTCACCGAACAGCTCCGGAAACAGCTCGGCGAACGCCATGATGGTCATGCCGCCCATCGAGTGGCCGACAAGCACCAGCGGCCCGTCCGGGGCGGTTCGGTCGATCACCTGGCGCAGCGTCCGGCCGAGCACCGCGAGGTCGTACTCGCCGGTCTCCAGTCGGCCGGACCGGCCGTGACCGGGCTGGTCGTACGCCACGATCCGGTAGTCACCGCGGGCGGCGAGCATCTGGCGCTGAAAGTGGAACGTCCCCATGTCCAGGCAGAAGCCGTGCACCAGCACCACCGTCGGTCGCCCCGGCACCGGCCGGGTCGGCTCGACCACCTCGACGTGGATGTCGGTGCCGTCCGGGAGCTCCAGGCGGAACGCCTCGTCGTACCGCTGCTGGTCGAACGTCTCGTGCGCGTAGCGGTCGGCCGGGTCGGCCTTGAGCCGGCGGACCAGGGTCCGTTCGGTCGCGACGCCGGCCGCCAGACCCGCCGCGGCCACCCCCACCGCCGCGCCGACGATCCCGGCGACCCGGCCCGCGGCCGTCCGCGGACGCGGAATGCGATAACTCATGGTTTCTCGCCGTCGTAGACCCGGGGCACCCGAGTGCCGCCGAACCGGGTGACGATCTCGTAGTTGATCGTGCCGACCGCCTCGGCCCAGTCGTCAGCTGTCGGTTCGCCGTCGACGCCGCTGCCGAAGAGCGTCGCCACGTCGCCGTCGGCCACCGGGTCGTCGCCGCAGTCGAGCACGAACTGGTCCATGCAGACCCGCCCGGAGATCGTCCGGCGTACGCCGCCGAGCTGCACCGGGCCGGTGTTGGACGCGTGCCGGGGAACCCCGTCGGCGTACCCGAGCGGCACCACGGCCAGGTTCGCGTCGGCTTCCGTGGTGTAGGCGTGCCCGTAGGAGATACCGGTGCCGGCGGGCACCCGCTTGGTGAGCATCACCCGGGCGCGGGCGGTCATCGCCGGCCGCAACCCGTACGTCTCGCCGGCCACCGGAGACAGCCCGTAGATGGCCAGGCCGGGGCGGACCAGGTCGAAGTGGGTGTCCGGGCGGGTGAGGGTGGCGGCCGAGTTGGCGAGGTGCCGCCAGCGCGGTCGCAGCCCGGCCCGCTCGACCATAGCCAGCCCTTCGTGGAAGACGGCCAATTGGCGGTCGGTGGTGGGGTGGCCGGGCGAGTCCGCGTACACGAAGTGGCTCCACACGCCGACCACCTCGACCAAGCCATCGGCCTGCGCCTTCGCGGCGGCGTCCAGCAGTGCGGGCCAGTCGGCGACTGTCGCACCGCCCCGGGACAGCCCTGTATCGATCTTGAGGTGCAGGCGGGCGGGACGCCCGGCGAGGCGACTCGCCTCGATCATCTCGTCCAGTTGCGCCAGGCTGGCCGCGCCCAGGTCCACCCCGGCGGTGACCCCCTCGTGCAGCGGCAACCCTGGGGCGAGCAGCCAGGCCAGCACCGGCACTGTCACCCCGGCCCGCCGCAGGGTGAGCGCCTCGTCGAGGGTGCAGACACCGAGCCAGTCAGCGCCGGCGTCGAGCGCCGCGCGGGCGGCCGGAAGCATGCCGTGGCCGTACCCGTCGGCCTTCACCACTGCCATCAACTCGGCGGTGGTGCCGGAGCGGAGCCTGCTCACGTTCTCGCGGATGGCGTCAAGATCGACGCGTACCTCGGCCTGCCACATGTGCCCAGCCTACTTTCCGCCGTGATCACCGCGGGCGGCGACGCACGTCCCGACGCGGCGATCCGGTCACCGCACCCGGAACCGCAGCGTTCAGCCCAGCCGGGCCAGCACCGGGCGCAGCGCGGTCGCCACGTCGGGCGCGGTCACCGGCCCACCCCGGGCCGCCTCCCGCCCGGCGAGCCCGTGCAGGTACGCGGCCGAGGCGGCGGCCCGATCGGCGGGTACACCGGCCGCCAGCAGCGAGCCGAGCAGCCCGGCCAACACGTCGCCGGTGCCGCCGGTGGCCAGCGCCGGGGTGCCGGTCGGGTTGACGTACGCCCGACCGTCCGGCGTGCCGATCACAGTGCGATCGCCCTTGAGCAGCACCACCGCGTTCATCCAGGCGGCCAGCCGCAGCGCGGCGCCGACCCGGTCGGCGCCCGGCTCCTCCCCGCAGAGACGGCTGAACTCGCGGTCGTGCGGGGTGACCACGATGGGCGCGTCCCGACCGCGCAGCCGGTCGGCGAGCGAGCCGTCCACCAGCAGGGTCAGGGCGTCGGCGTCGAGCACCACCGGCACCGGGGCGGCCAGTACGGCGCGCAGCTCGGCCGCCGCGTCGGCACCGGTGCCCAGCCCGGAGCCGCAGACCCAGGCCTGCACGCGGCCCGCGTCGGCGACCCGCCCGCTGGCGATCACCGACGGGTGCTGGTGCAGCACCTCGGCGCGGGCGCTGCCGGCGTAGCGGACCAGGCCGGTCGGCCCGGCCAGGGCGCCGCCCACGGAGAGCACCGCCGCACCGGGGTAGGTCGCCGAGCCGGTCGCCACCCCCACCACGCCCCGGGTGTACTTCTCCGACGCCGGGCCCAGCTGGGGCCACCAGTCGACCAGGTCGGACCACTCGGTGACCCGCAGCGCCGGGGTGCCGCGCAGCCACGGCCGCAGCCCGATGTCAACAAGCTCGACGTGCCCGGCCATCGCGGCGGCCGGCCCGACCACCAGGGCGGGCTTCAGCGCGCCGAAGGCCACCGTCACGTCGGCGCGGACCGCTGTGGGCCGGCCGGACGCGGACAGCGGCACGTAACCCGTGTCGACCGCGACCCCGCTGGGCACGTCGACCGCCAGCACGGTGGCCCGTTCCCCGTCGCGTCCGCGCAGCTCGCCGAGGCGCTGGACCACCTCGTCCGCGTTCGCCCGCAGCCCGCCGGTGCCACCGATGCCGACGATGCCGTCGAGGACCAGGTCGACCGGGCCGGCCGGACTCGGCACCACCCGGCCGCCAGCGGCTCGCAGCGCGGCCAGACCGGCGGCGTGCGCCCGCCCGGGGGTGAGCAGCAGGGCGGACACCTGGACACCTCGGCGGGCCAACCGCTCCCCCGCGTACAGCGCGTCGCCGCCGTTGTCACCGGAGCCGACCAGCAGCAGCACCCGGCCTCCGTAGACTCCGCCCCGCTCGGCGAGCAGGAGCGCAGCGCGGCGGGCCAGGCCGGCGGCGGCCCGCTGCATCAGCGTCCCCTCCGGCAGCGTGCCCATCAACCCCGCCTCGGCCGCCCGTACGTCGGCCACCCGCCACACCGCTCTCATGCCACCGTGTCCCATTCCGTTCGCGGGCGGACCTGACCGGCCCTCCCGGCCGACGTCATCGTTCCGCGACCACCATCGCCGACGCGATCCCGCCGTCGTGCGACAACGAGAGGTGCCAGTGGTTGACCCCCCGTGCGTCGGCCACCGCCGCGACCGTGCCGGAGACGGCCAGCCAGGGGCGGCCATCCGGGTCGGGCACGATCTCGCAGTCGTGCCAGTTGAGCCCGGCCGGGGCGCCGAGCGCCTTGGCCACCGCCTCCTTGGCGGCGAACCGGGCGGCGAGCGACTCGGGCGAGCGCGGGCTGCCGGAGCGGGTGTGCCGCTCGGCCTCGGTGAAGAGCCGGTCGGCGAGCAGCGGCGTCCGTGCCAGGGCCCGGGCGAACCGGTCGACCAGGACGACGTCGATGCCGACAGCGACGATCACCACACCACCCTACCGGCGGTCGAGGCCGCAGATTAGCCGTCGGGCTCGCGCTGGGCAACGCCTGTGGACACCCCGGGGTACGCCTCGACGTCGGCTGTCCACAGGGCACCGCGCGACCTCCGGTACGTGCCTAGCGTCAGCGCGTCGATGCCGATCGTCCACGGGGGTGTGGTCATGACCGACGAGCCGTTCGCCGTCCAGCCGGAGGAGTTGCGGGCGGTCGCCGTCCTGCTCGACGACGAGGCGCGCCGGTTGGCGTTGGGCCTCGCGGGGTTGCCCGGGCTGGTGGTGGCGGCGCCCGGGTGGCGAGCCGGCGCGGCGCTGGCCGGGTTGGAGGCGGCGGGGCACGCCTGGTTCTGCCGGCTGGGTGCCCGGGTCGCGGCGACCTCCGGCGGGGTCCGGGCGGCGGCCGAGGCGTACGAGACGGTGGACGACCGGGCCGCCGGCCGGTTCGCCTCCCTACCCCGGTGAGCAGCGTCGGTTACCGGCAGCTGTGGGCTGTCGATCCCAGCGGGTGGCGGGCCGCCGGGGCGGCGTGGGCGGGGTTGGCCGGGCCACTCGATCGGCACCTCGGCGAGCTTCGCACGGCCACCGGGCGGTTGCGGGGCGGTTGGTCGGGTGCGGCAGCCACGGCGGCGGGCACTCGACTCAGCGGTCTGCGTGACGAGCTGACCTCGATCGCACCCGCGCTGATCGAGGTCGACCAGGTGCTGGCCGAGTTGGCCGGTGGGCTGGCGGTGGCGAAGGCGCGGCTGTCCCAGGCGGTCGCCCAGGCCGATGCGGCCGGCCTGCTGGTGGACCGCTCGGGTGGGGTGCGGGTCGATCCCGCCCGGTTTCGTCCCACCGAGCGGGCCGGGGTCGCCGCGGCCGGAGTGGCCGCGGCCCTGCGGGCCGCGCTCGACGGGGCAGCCGCCGCGGACCGGGCCGCCGCCGACCGGTTGGATGATCTGGCCAGGGCAGCCGGCACCGGTTGGGCGTCCCCGCCCCCGCCGGGCCGACCGGCCTTCGGTGCCGCGCCCGCGCTGGTCAGCGCCTGGTGGTCCGGGTTGACCCCGGCGCAGCGACGGTGGCTGATCGCGCGCGAGCCGGCACTGGTCGGCCGGTTGGACGGGCTGCCGGTGGCCGCCCGCGACCAGGCCAACCGGTTACGGCTCGATGCCTGGCGTACGGAGCTGCTGGCCGAGCGGCGACGGCTGCTGTCCCGGGTTCCGCCGGGGCCGCTCGCGTTGATCCGGTTGCGCGGGGTGGCCGGACGGCTGGCCGGTCTGGACGCGCTGGTCGGGCGGCTGACGGCCGGCGAGGCGCCGCGGGCGTACCTGCTCGGGTTGGATTCGGCGGGTGAGGGCCGGGCGGTGGTGGCGCTCGGCGACCCGGACCACGCCGACCGGGTGCTGACCTACGTGCCGGGCATGACCGCCGGCCTGGACGACGCCTCCGGCGAGCTGGGCAGGGCGGCCCGGGTGCTGGAGCGGTGCGCCGCGCTCGCCCCGGATGAGCGCAGCGCGGCGGTGCTCTGGTTGGACTACGACGCTCCGGATCTGCTGACCGAGGCAGCCTCGGCGGGTCAGGCCCGGGACGCCGGCCCGGCGTTGCACCGCTTCCAGGAGGGGCTGCGCGTCAGCCACGACGGGCCGCCGGCCCGGCAGACGGTGCTCGGGCACAGCTACGGGTCGCTGGTGGTGGGGGTGGCCGCCCGGGAGCACGGCCTGGCCGCCGACGCGCTGGTCTTCGTCGGCTCCCCCGGTGTCGGCGCGTCGCACGCCACCGAGCTGGGCGTGCCACCCGGGGAGGTCTGGGCGAGCAGCGCCCCCGACGACGTGATCCGGGCGGCCCGGTCACCGGAGGAGCTGGGCCGAGGGGCCCTGCTGCGTACGGCTCCGCTGGCCGCCGTGCTGGGCTGGCCGGGCCAGACCGGGCACGAACTGTGGTTCGGGCACGACCCGTCGGATCCCGGGTTCGGCGGCCGCGTCTTCGGCAGCGGGCGGGGCGGGCACACCGGTTACTGGGACCCGGGAAATCCCGCGCTGGACGGGATGGCCCGGGTCGTGCTGGGTCGCTGAGGCTTACTCGACGGTGACCGACTTGGCCAGGTTGCGGGGCTGGTCCACGTCGTGCCCGCGGGCGACGGCGATCTCGGCGGCGAGCACCTGCAAGGGCACCGTGGTGACGAGCGGGGCCAGCAGGGTGGGCGTACGCGGCACGTAGATCAGGTGGTCGGCGTACCGGACGACCGCCTCGTCGCCCTCCTCCGCGATCACGATGGTCCGCGCGCCCCGCGCCCGGACCTCCTGGATGTTGGAGACGACCTTGTCGTGCAGCATGCCCCGGCCCACCGGCGAGGGCACCACGCAGATCACCGGGGTGCCCTTGTCGATCAGGGCGATCGGGCCGTGCTTCAGCTCGCCGGCGGCGAAGCCCTCGGCGTGCATGTACGCCAGTTCCTTGAGCTTCAGCGCGCCCTCCAGGGCCACCGGGTAGCCGACGTGTCGGCCGATGAACAGCACTGTCGGCTCGGACTTGAGGTCCCGGGCCAGCTCGCGGACGGGCTCGATCCGGTCGAGCAGCTCACGGAGCTTGCCGGGAATCTCCTGCAACTGCGCGACCACCGCGCCCACCTCGTCGGCGAACTTGATCCCGCGTACCTGGGCCAGGTGCAGGCCGATCAGGTAGCAGGCGACGACCTGGGTGAGGAACGCCTTGGTGGAGGCGACGGCGATCTCCGGCCCACCGTGGGTGTAGAGCACGGCGTCCGACTCGCGGGGGATGGTCGAGCCGTTGGTGTTGCAGATCGCCAGCACCCGGGCCTTCTGTTCCTTGGCGTGGCGCAGCGCCATCAGGGTGTCCATCGTCTCGCCGGACTGCGAGATGACCACGATCAGCGTGGACCGGTCGAGCACCGGGTCGCGGTAGCGGAACTCGCTGGCCAGCTCCACCTCGCACGGGATCCGGGTCCAGTGCTCGATGGCGTACTTGGCGACCATGCCGGCGTGGTACGCCGTGCCGCAGGCCACGATGAAGATCTTGTCGACGTCGCGCAGATCCTGGTCGCTGAGGCGGACCTCGTCGAGGGCGATCTCACCGCTCTCGGTGAGCCGGCCCAGCAGCGTGTCGGCGATGGCCTGCGGCTGCTCCTCGATCTCCTTGAGCATGAACCAGTCGTAGCCGCCCTTCTCCGCGGCCGAGGAGTCCCAGTCGATGTGGAAGTCCTTGCCGGCGGCGGGCTGGCCCTCGAAGTCGGTGATCTCGATGCTGTCACCGGTGATCAGCACGATCTGGTCCTGGCCCAGCTCGACCGCTTCCCGGGTGTGCTCGATGAACGCGGCCACGTCGCTGGCCAGGTAGTTTTCCCCGTCGCCCCGGCCGACCACCAGCGGCGAGTTGCGCCGGGCACCGACGACCGCACCGGGCACGGCGGCGTCGACCGCGAGGAGTGTGAACGCGCCCTCCAGCCGTTGGCAGACCACGCGCATGCCGGCGGCGAGCAGTTGCGGGCTGTCCGGCTGGCCGGCGGCGCGCAGGTCGGCCAGCGCGGCGGCGAGCAGGTGTGCGGCGCACTCGGTGTCGGTGTCGCTGGTGAACTGGACGCCGTCGGCCTCCAGCTCGGCGCGGAGCTTGGCGAAGTTTTCGATGATGCCGTTGTGGATCACCGCGACCCGCCCGTCGGGGGCGACGTGCGGGTGGGCGTTGCGGTCGGTCGGGCCGCCGTGGGTGGCCCACCGGGTGTGCCCGATGCCGGTGGTGCCGTCACCGATGCCGATCGGGCTGGCCGCGCAGGAGGTCGGGTCGTCGGCGGCCCGCTCGGACAGCACCTTCTCCAGGTTGGCCAGCTTGCCGGCCTTCTTCTCGGTCAGCAGCTGGTCGGCGCAGACGATCGCGACGCCTGCCGAGTCGTAGCCACGGTATTCCAGCCGCCGCAGCCCGTCGAGGACGATGCCGAGTGCGGGGCGCGCGCCCGCGTATCCCACGATTCCACACATGGCCCGCAGCCTAACCCAGTTTCACTCATGTTGGTTGCTCGAAAGTCGGGTTATCAATCACGGAATCTGAGCGATCAGGGCCGGCGCGGCCACAACGGGACGAGCGTCACAGGCCGCTCACGCCCCGCTCCGGAGGCCGGGGTTGCGACACGCCTTCGGGTGCGACAGTCTCTCGGCGGGTTTGGCGCTCCCGTCCACGGCCCGTTCGTCCCATACCCACTCCTGCCCGGAGCAGCCATGTCCGACGCGCCGTCGCCCGACCCGACCCCCTCATCCGCTCCGGACCCGGCCTCCCCCACACCCCCGCCGGATCCGACGGCACCGCCGTCCTCGGCTCCGTTTCCGGCCTCCGACCCGCTGGCTCCAGGCCAGCCGTGGGCACCGCAGGCCCCCTGGTCACCACCCCCGCCGGCCGCGCCATGGGCGCCGTCTCCGCCCGCCACCCAGTGGACGCCACAACCGTCCCCGACACCGTGGACGCCCGACCCGCAGACGCCCCCGTGGTCGCCCGACGCCGCAGGCCCGCCGCCGGCTGGATCGCCACCGCCGGCGGGGTGGCCGATGCCCGACCAGCAGTGGCCGGCCGCCGGCTGGCCACCGCCCGGCTATCCGCCGCCCGGCACCGGCTATCCGCCGCCCGGCTATCCGCCGCCGTACGCCTACCCCGGGTATCCGCAGGTGCCCGGCAAGCCGGCCACGAGCGGCGGGCGGATCGTCGGGGTCGTCGTCGCGGCCTTCGTGGTACTCGTCCTGCTCGTGTGTGGCTGCCTCTGCGTGGGCGGCCTGTGGCTCGATCCGACCAACTCGGATCCGATCGCTGAGGAGCCGTGGGTCGTCCCCGACGACGGCGGCTGGACGGAGCCCACCACTGGGCCGATCATCCCGGAGCGACCCACCGCGCCGCAGCCGCCCACCGCGTCTCCCAGCCCTAGCAAGAAGCCGATCACCCGACCGACCTCAGGACCGGCACCCGTGACTGTGGTCTACGAGCTCAGCGGGTCGGGTGTCGTCGACCTCGCGTACTTCGACGCCGAGAGTGACCTCATCCACGTCGACGGCCAGAAGCTGCCCTGGCGGACCACCATCCGCACCAACGGCAAGACCAGGGTGATGGTGGAGGCCAGATGGGCCGACGATGAGGGTGAGAGACCACTCGACTGCACCGTCACGGTCACCGGCGCCGGCAAGCCGGTCGTCAACAAGACCCGGGGGTACTGGTCGACCAGTTGCGGGCCCGAGTGAGGCTGGGGTTCGGGCGGTGGGTGGCCGTAGGCTGGCGCAGGTGACGACGAGCACCGATGTCGACCCGCTGGTGGCCCGGATGCGGCCGTTCGGCACGACGATCTTCGCCGAGATGTCCGCCCTCGCCGTACGCACCGGCGCGGTCAACCTCGGCCAGGGCTTTCCCGACACCGACGGCCCGCCGGAGATGCTGGCCGCCGCCGCCGAGGCGCTGCGCGGCGGGCAGAACCAGTACCCGCCCGGCCCGGGGATCCCCGCCCTGCGCGCGGCCGTCGCGGCGCATCAGCGGCGGTTCTACGACCTGGCGTACGACCCGGACAGCGAGATCGTGATCACGGCGGGTGCGACGGAGGCGGTCGCGGCGAGCATCCTCGCGCTCTGCGAGCCGGGTGACGAGGTGGTCTGCTTCGAGCCGTACTACGACTCGTACGCCGCCTCGATCGCGCTGGCCGGCGCGGTCCGCCGGCCGGTGACGCTGCGCCCCACGGCCGACGGCCGGTACGCCTTCGACCCGGCGGCACTGCGTGCGGCGTTCGGCCCACGCACCCGGCTGGTGTTGCTGAACTCGCCGCACAATCCGACCGGCAAGGTCTTCACACCGGCCGAGTTGGCGCAGGTCGCCGAGTTGTGCCAGGAGTTCGGCGCGTACGCGGTCACCGACGAGGTGTACGAGCACCTGGTCTTCACCGACGCGGCGAGCCCACACGTGCCGCTGGCCAGCCTGCCCGGGATGCGGGAGCGGACGCTGCGCATCTCGTCGGCCGGCAAGACGTTCTCCTGCACGGGGTGGAAGGTCGGCTGGGCGAGCGGCCCGGCGGCGCTGGTCTCGGCGGCGCTCCGGGTCAAGCAGTTCCTCACCTATGTCAACGCCGCGCCGCTGCAACCGGCGGTGGCCGTGGCGCTGGCCCTTCCGGATGACTACTACACCGGCTTCCGGGACGGCCTCCAGCAGCGGCGTGACCAGCTCGTCGGAGGTCTCACCGACGCCGGGTTCGAGGTGCTCGACTCCGAGGGTACGTACTTCGTCACCGCCGACATCACCGCGCTCGGCGGCCGGGACGGGGTGGAGTTCTGCCGCTCGTTGCCGGAGCGCTGCGGTGTGGTGGCGGTGCCCACCCAGGTTTTCTACGACGACATCGACGCGGGCAGGCGGCTGGTCCGGTTCGCCTTCTGCAAGCGCCCGGAGGTGCTGACCGAGGCGGTCACCCGGCTGCGCGCTCTGGGCCCGAGCCGCTGACCCGCCCGGAGCCGGTCGATCCCGGGTCGGTCGCCGACTGATCCGCTGTTGACGTCGCGAGCTGGGTCAGCAGTTGGCCCCCGTCGCCGAGCAGCACCGCCTCGGCGTCGTCCACGAACGACAGGTCCGCTGTCACGTGCCGGCTGGCCGCGGTGAGCAGCAACCCGACCACCGGGTCCTCGGCAGCCCGCCGCAGGCCGTCCAGATTGCGCAGCTCGCGCAGCAGGTGCCCACGCTGGTTGCTCAGCACCGCGCGAACCGTGGCCGCAGAGCCGGACCGGGCGGCGGCGGTGACCTTGAGGAAGAAGTCGTCCCGGAATCCGCCGCTGCGCGGGCTCGGCTCGGCCAGCCACCGCGCCAACTCCGCGCGGCCGGCCGGGGTGATCTCGTAGACCACCCGATCCGGCTTGATCGGCTGTGGCTGCCGTTCGGCGACGACCAGGTCGTCCCGGGAGAGCCGGTCGAGGATCTGGTAGAGGTGGCCGATGTTCAGCGGCCCCCACTGCGGGCCGACGGCGGCCTCGAACGCGCCCTTGAGCTGGTAGCCGTGGCTGGGGCCACCAGCGAGCAGGGCGAGGACAGCGTGCTGGATCGCCATGTCACCTCCGGTACGGGTCTTGCATTGTCACAATGTATCGCGCAGAGTGGGAGCCAGCACACGGGGAGGCGCGATGCTCGGCTTCATCTGGAGACAGCTGCGCGGCCGTGCGGGGCGGTCGGTGGCGCTGCTGGTCGGCGTGCTGGTGGCCACCACCGGCTTCGTGGTCCTGACCGGCGCCACCACCACCTCTCGTCTGGACGTCACCGGCACTGTCGAGCGCAACACCCAGGTCGCCTACGAGATCCTGGTCCGTCCGAAGGGGACCCGCACGCCACTGGAAGCCGAGCGCGGGCTGGTCCGCCCCAACTATCTCTCCGGGCTCTTCGGCGGCATCACCACCGAGCAGTACGAGCAGGTGACCACAGTCCCCGGCGTCGAGGTGGCGGCACCGATCGCGATGCTCGGCTATTCCACCACCCTTCTAACGACGCCGCTCGACCTCACCGACGCCGTCGACCGCTCGCTGGACCAGCAGGTCATCAGGGTCGACCCGACCTTCCACGCCGAACGCGGCCTCTCCAGCGCATCGGGCAAACCCCGGTACGTCTACGTGACCAAGAAGCCGTTGATCTACCCCCGGATCGACTGGGAAACCGACAGCTACGCCGTGCCGTACTCCGATGGGCGGTCCTACTCCTGGTCGGACACCTGCGGGCCGACCCCCCGCGAGGTACAGCCGGACGGACGCAGCCTGCCCATCTGCGATCCGGGATACGCGCTGCTGGGCAACCCGGGCACCTACTCCGAGCGCGAGGACTGGTCCCTGCACGCCGTCCAACTGCTGCCCGACGGCCGGTTCCAAGCCGACTCCTACATCCTCGCGACCGACCGGGACGGGTCCGCCACACCCACCGACCGGCTGGTGATGGCGTACGACCTGACCGTGCCGTTCCTCCTGGCCGCGGTGGACCCGGCGGCCGAGGAACAACTCGTCGGACTCGACGATGCCGTAGTCACCGGTCGAGCCGTCCGCACGGACGACAAGGTCGCCGTCAACCGCCGGGGCACAGCGGACAACCACGAGGTCCCGGTCCTCGTCACCAACCGACCCTTCATCGACGAGTCGCTGGCGGCCAGGTTCACCCGGCTCGCGATCAGCCCCGCAGGGGTGGAGGCGATCGACCTGGAGAAGACGTTGAGCCGCCCCGGGGGGACTCCCGCCGGGTCCGGTCGGTACGACCTCACCGCCGGGCACCAGGCGATGCTCACCGAGGAGCTTTCCCTGGCCGGGTGCTGCCACGGCCAACTTCAGACGGTCGTGCAGTCAGCCGAGGTGCAGTACGACCAGCTACCCGACGGCAGCCTGCGGGCCCGCCAGCAACCGCCCGGCGACCCCGAGGTGTACGGCAAGATGGAGGCGTTCAACCCGCTGCCCCGACCCTGGCTCGCCGACGACATCGGTTCCCGATCGATACGGGCGCTGCCGCTACCCATGGGCGCGAACACCGCCAATCGTTTCTGGCGGGCCGTCGGTGTGTTCGACCCTGGCCGGCTGGCCGGGTTCAGTGACCTCGGCCAACTGCCGCTGGAGACCTACCAGGCCCCGACGGCAGAGGGCGCCGACGACCGCAGCCGGGCAGCGCTGGGCGGTCAACCCCTGGCGCCCAGCGGCAACCCCGCCGGCTACCTCTCGGCGCCGCCGCTGCTCCTCACCAACCTCGGCAGCGTGCCGAAGATCCTGGAGGGTGGCGGCGGGCCACAGGCCAAGGCCCCGATCAGCGCGATCCGGGTACGGGTGGCCGACGTGGGCGGCTACAGCGAGCGGTCGGCCGAGCGGGTCCGACTGGTCGCCGAGCAGATCGCGGCACGCACCGGGCTGGACGTGGACATCACCCTCGGCTCGTCGGGGGCGCCGCAGACCGTGGAGCTGCCCGCCGGCTCGTTCGGCCGGCCGGTGCTGCGGCTGACCGAGAACTGGTCGGCACTCGGTGTGGCCTCGATCATCACCCAGGCGGTGGACCGTAAGAGCCTGGTGCTCTTCGTGCTGGTGCTGGTGGTCTGCGTCCTCTTCCTCGGCAACGCGGTCAGCGCTGCCGTCCGGGACCGGCGATCCGAACTGGCGGTGCTCTCCTGTCTCGGCTGGCCGGTCCGCCGCATCGCGGCGCTGATCCTGGGCGAGGTCGCAGTGCTCGGGCTCATCGCCGGTCTGCTCTCCCTGACCCTTGCGGTGCCGCTCGGGATCGCGCTCGGCATCGACGTCGACTGGCGGCGGTCCGCCCTGGCCGTACCCATCGCCCTGCTGCTCGCGCTGGCCGCGGGCCTGGTGCCGGCGCTGCGGGCCGCGCGCACCCACCCGGCCGCCGCCCTCCGCCCGATCGTCGCTCCCGCCGGCTGGGTACGCCGACCGCGCACCCTCTTCGGGTTGGCGCTGGTGAATCTGGCCCGCACCCCCGGGCGCACGTTCCTCGGCGCCGGCGCGCTGGCCATCGGGGTGGCCGCGCTGACGCTGGTCACCGCCGCCGCGTGGGCGTTCCGGGGCGCGATCGTCGGCAGTCTGCTCGGCGACGTGGTCTCGCTGAGCGTGCGCGGCGCGGACACCGTGGCCGCTGCGGCCACCGTGCTGCTCGGTGCCGCCGCGGTGGCGGACGTGCTCTACCTGAACATCCGCGACCGGGCCGCCGAGTTGGCCACCCTGCGGGCGATCGGCTGGACCGACGCCGAACTCGGCCGGCTGGTCGGCTACGAGGGGCTGACGCTGGGGCTCGCCGGTTCGACGACCGGCGCGGCGGTCGGCCTGGCCAGCGCGGGTTGGCTGATCGGCGCCCTACCCGGCGCGCTGCTCCTGGTGGCCGCGCTGGTCGCGCTGGCGGGCGCGCTGGTCAGCGCCGTCGCCGCGCTGGTGCCCGCCGCCCTGTTGCCGCGCCTACGACCCGCCCGACTTCTGGCAGAGGAGTAGCAGTCATGAGCGAGCAGAGCGGCAGCGCGATCTCGGTCGACCACCTGACACGGCGATTCGGCACCGGCGCGGACCAGCTGACCGCTGTCGACGACGTGTCCCTGACCGTCGCGGCCGGCTCGGTGGTGGCGTTGACCGGGCCGAGCGGGTCGGGCAAGTCGACGCTGCTGCATCTCATCGGCGCGATCGAGCAGCCCGACGAGGGCACCGTGACCGTCGACGACGTGGCGGTCAGCGACCTGCGTCGGGCCGCACTGGCCCGCTACCGGCAACGGGTCGGGTTCGTGTTCCAGCGCTACCACCTGCTGCCCGCACTCACCGTGCTGGACAACGTGATCGCGCCGGTCCTCCCCCGCCGGGGTCGGGCCGATCACGCGACCCGAGCCCGCGAGTTGCTCGACGCGGTCGGCCTGGCCGGGCGGGAGCGCGCCCTGCCCGCGCAGCTCTCCGGTGGCCAGCAGCAACGAGTCGCCATCGCCCGCGCCCTGATGGGGGCACCGGGCCTGCTGCTGGCCGACGAACCCACCGGCAACCTCGACTCCACCACCGGCGGGCAGATCCTCGACCTGCTGCTCGACCTCCGTGAACGGCACGGCATGACCATCCTGCTCGCCACCCACGAACAGGCCATCGCTGCCCGCTGCGACCGATTGATCAGACTGACCGACGGACGTGTCACCGAGGACCTCGACCTCACCGACGGCGAGGACCCCGCCGACACGTACGAGCGGGCAGCCCGACTGCGGTTGTGACGCCGCCCCGAGGTGGTCTCAGGCGACCGGGCTCGCGGTGCGGACCAGCTCGGCGATTCTCTCGGCGACCTCACGGGCGGTCGCCTCGGTGGCGGCCTCGACCATCACCCGGACCAGCGGTTCGGTGCCCGACGGGCGCAGCAGCACCCGGCCGGTCTCGCCCAGCTCCGCCTCGGCCCGTTCGACCTCGGCGCGTACGGCGGGTGCGGCAGCGCCGATGGTCCGGTCGCCGACCGGCACGTTGATCAGCACCTGGGGCAGCTTGGTGACCACCGAGGCCAACTCGGCGAGGGACTGGCCGGTGGCCGCCATCCGAGCCATCAGGTGCAGGCCGGTGAGCACCCCGTCGCCGGTGGTGGCGTGCGCGGGCATCACGATGTGGCCGCTCTGCTCACCGCCGAGCGCCAGCCCGGAGGCGCGCAGCTCCTCCAGCACGTACCGGTCGCCGACCTTCGTCTCGATCAGGCGGATGCCCTGCGCGGACATGGCCAGGCGGAGGCCGAGGTTGCTCATCACGGTGGCGACCAGGGTGTCCTGGGTCAGCGTGCCGGCGTCCCGCATGGCGAGCGCGAGGATCGCCATGACCTGGTCGCCGTCCACCTCGTCGCCGTCGGCGGTGACCGCCAGGCAGCGGTCGGCGTCGCCGTCGTGGGCGATGCCCAGGTGGGCGCCGTGCTCGACCACTGCGGCGCGCAGCGCCTCGATGTGGTTGGAGCCACAATCGTCGTTGATGTTCAGCCCGTCGGGCTCCGCGTGGATGGCGATGACCTCCGCGCCGGCCTCCCGGTAGGCGACGGGGGCGACCTCGGCGGCGGCGCCGTTGGCGCAGTCGACCACGACCTTGATCCCGTCGAGCCGGTGCGGAACGGTGCCCACCAGGTGCTGGACGTAGTGGTCGGCACCGTCGAGCAGGTCGTGCACCCGACCGACGCCGGCACCGATCGGCCGGTCCCAGGCGGTGGTGGCGTTCGTCTCGACGGCCGCCTCGATCTGCATCTCAATCTCGTCGGGCAACTTGTGGCCGCCGGCGGCGAAGAGCTTGATGCCGTTGTCCGGCATCGGGTTGTGCGATGCGGAAAGCATCACACCCAGGTCGGCCTTGGCCTCCGCGGTGAGGAACGCCACCGCCGGGGTGGGCAGCACGCCGACCCGCACCACGTTGGCGCCGGCACTGGTCAGCCCGGCGACCACGGCGGCCTCCAGCATCTCGCCGCTGGCGCGGGTGTCGCGGCCGACGACGGCGAGCGGCGGATGACTGCGGTCCGTCTCGGCGAGTGTGTGTGCGGCAGCCACCGCGAGCGCCAGCGCCAATTCCGGGGTGAGATCCGCGTTCGCCCGCCCGCGTACGCCGTCCGTGCCGAACAACCGACCCATACCCGCCAACCTCCGAGAGAGCACTGCCAGTGAGGAGAAAGCGGAACGGCCGACCCGCCTCCCCCGAGGAGGGGTAGGCGGACCGGCCGTCCGTCAGAAGTACAACGCGCTGGAAAAGATCAGCGCTTCGAGTACTGGGGAGCCTTACGGGCCTTCTTGAGGCCGTACTTCTTGCTCTCCTTGACGCGGGCGTCACGGGTGAGGAAGCCGGCCTTCTTCAGGGCCGGGCGGTCGTCCGGCTCGTTGATGATCAGCGCGCGGGCGATGCCCAGCCGGAGCGCACCGGCCTGGCCGGTGGTGCCGCCGCCACGCAGGTTGGCGATGACGTCGAACTGCTCGGGCTTCTCGGCGGTGACCAGCGGGTCCTTGATGAGCTGCTGGTGCACCTTGCTCGGGAAGTACGCCTCGAGGTCCTGGCCGTTGCAGGTGATCTTGCCGGTGCCCGGGACGAGGCGAACCCGGACGATGGCCTCCTTGCGGCGGCCCACAGTCTGGATCGGCCGGTCACCACGAGGCGCGCGGGCAACGGGCGCCGGCGCCTCGGCGGCCTCGGGGGCCTCCGGGGCTTCCGGGGCGACCTCGGTCTCGATGATGTCGGTCATGCTGCTTCCTTCGCCCGCGCTCACTGCGCGATCTGCTTGATCTCGAACGGCACCGGCTGCTGCGCGAGGTGCGGGTGCTCGGCACCGGCGTAGACCTTCAGCTTCTTGATCAGCTGACGGCCGAGCTTGTTGTGCGGGAGCATCCCCTTCACGGCCAGCTCGATGGCCCGCTCGGGACGCTTGGTCAGCAGCTCGTCGTAGCCGATCTGCTTCAGACCACCCGGGTAACCGGAGTGGCGGTAAGCGACCTTGGTCTGGCGCTTGTTGCCGGTCAACGCAACCTTGCCCGCGTTCACGATGACGACAAAGTCGCCCGTGTCGACGTGCGGCGCGAAAGTCGGCTTGTGCTTACCACGCAGCAACGTGGCGGCGTGGGTGGCCAGGCGGCCCAGCACGACATCAGAGGCGTCGATGACGTGCCACTGACGCTCGATCTCACCCGGCTTCGGGCTGTACGTACGCACAGGTCTACCTTGTCTCGTCGTCGGTCTGGGGTCGCGCGCCGAGGTGACCAGATCTAGCAGGCCGGACCAGCGCGCACGAACGACCAAGCGTACCTGATGGGGCACGCCTCTGGATGTCGTACAACAGCAGGCAACGATACCCGGCGCCCCGTCCGCAGGTCAAAACGGGGGTGCGGTCCCGCGCGGCGACGCGCCGAGGGTGGCTCAGCTCACACGTTGGCGAGTCGACCGGCCCTCGGACGGCGGTACATCACCCAGGTGACCGCGAAGCACAACGCGTACCAGCCGATGAAGGCCAGGTAGGCGGCGTCGGCGTTGCCCGAGCTGAGGAACGACTGGCGGAACGCGATGTTGACCAGCACCCCGCCGAAGGCGCCGATCGCACCCGCGATGCCGATCAACGCGCCGGTCATCCGCCGCGCCCACCGCGCGGCGGCCTCCGGATCACGCTGACCGGTGGCCACCGCGTCCGCCGACCGGGCCCGGAAGATCGCCGGGATCATCTTGTAGGTGGAGCCGTTGCCGACGCCGGAGAAGACGAAGAGGGCGAGGAACCCGGCGAGGTAGAGCCCGAACGAACGCTCCCGCGCCGCGTACAGCACGGTGCTCGCGCCGGCCGCCATCGCCACGAAGTTCCAGAAGGTCACCCGCGCCCCGCCCAACCGGTCGGCGAGGTGCCCGCCCAGCGGCCGGATCAGCGAGCCGACCAGCGGGCCCAGGAAGGTCAGCCAGGCGGCGTCGACCGGGGTGGGGAACCGCTCGGCGAACTGGAGCTGGAGCACCTGACCGAAGGCGAAACCGAAGCCGATGAACGAGCCGAAGGTGCCGATGTAGAGCAGCGACATCACCCAGGTGTGCGGATCGCGGGCCGCCTCCCGCAACGCGCCCGGCTCGTTGCGCGCCCCGGGCACGGTGTCCAACCAGCGGGCCGCCGCCAGCGCGGCCAGCACGATCAGCGGCAGGTAGACCGCCGGCACCAACCGGGGGTACGCGGCGCCCGCGGTGGCGAGGACCGCCAGGCCGACCAGCTGCACGGCGGGTACTCCCAGGTTGCCGCCACCGGCGTTGAGCCCGAGCGCCCGTCCCTTGAGCCGCTGTGGGTAGAACAGGTTGATGTTCGCCATCGAGGAGGCGAAGTTGCCGCCGCCGACCCCGGTGAGGCAGGCGAGCACCATCAGGGTGGTGTAGGACACCCCGGGCTCCAGCAGCACCGTCATCGGAACCGCGGGCACCAGCAACAGCAGTGCGCTGATGATCGTCCAGCGTCGTCCGCCGAAGCGGGCCACCGCCAGCGTGTACGGCAGCCGCAGCACCGCGCCCAGGGCGGCCGGCACGGCCGTGAGCAGGAACTTCCCGGCCGGATCGATGCCGTACGCGGGGCCGAGGAAGAGCACGGTGACCGACCAGAGACTCCATACCGAAAAGCCGACGTGCTCCGCGAAGATCGAGACCCAGAGGTTGCGCCGGGCGATCGGCGCGCCGGTGGCCTGCCAGAAGTCCGGGTCCTCGGGGCGCCAGTCGTGCAGCTGTCGCCGGCGACCGGTGACGGCAGGCGGCTCGGCGGTGACTACGGTGCTGGTGAGCGTGCTCACGGCGGCTCCTCCTCGTCGATGTGACGAGGGGAAACGCTAGGAACACCCGGTTACCTTGCAGTGCCCGTCGCGGGTCGGGCCGGAAACGGGGATCGCACCACGGCCCGGCGGCGATGGTGAGCACGCCACCGGGGCGCTCAGAGCCGCCTTACGGTCAGAGCTGCTGGAGGATCCGCAGCGCGCGCCCGACCCGGAGCATGGTGTCGGTGTCGGCGACGTCCACGCACGCGGTGAACCACTTCTTCATGGGCGAGGAGATCCGGTCGGGCATCACCACGTACCGGCCCATCGACACGGCGAGCGGCGAGTCCCGCAGGAGCGACTCCTCGACCACCTCGACCACGATCACGATGGGCACGTCGGTGGAGTTGTAGACGTCCGAGCTGATCACGAGGCCGAGGCGTTCCCGGGCGCCCTCGATGCGCCAGATCTCACCCCTACGCAGCACGCGGCCGTCCGCCGGAGAACAGGTCGTTGACCATGCCCACCTCGCGGGCGTCGGCGAGCGCGGCGGACTCCAGATCCAGGCTGGCGCGGCCCACGGCGGCGGCGTGCGCGGTGAAAACCTCGCGCAGCGCCTTTTCCCGGGCGGCCTGGTCCATCCACGCGGAGAGCGACAGCCCTTCGCGCTTGGCGAACCGCCGCGCCTCCTCGATCGTCTCGTCTGTGAACGAGAGAGTCACCTTGGCAGTCATGCCGAGCAGATTACCCACCGGTGTGACCAACAGTCATCCCTGCGCTCACCGGCTCGCCCCCGGGCGGCGAAACGCACATTCCGTCGGGCTTACCCGGCCCGGCCGCCGAACACCGCGAAGCGCCACTCCTTGAAGTAGCAGTCGACGTCGACCAGGCCCGCCTCGGCGAGCCACCGGCACTGGTCGGCCACCGTGGCCGGGCGGTCGTGGCGCATCCGCTCCCGGGAAGCCGCGATCTCGTCGGGGGACGCACCCAGCTCGGCGATCCGCTCCAGCCACACCTCGTCGTACCGCCGGTCCAGCTCCGTGGTCGGGCCGGCGACCTGCTCGGCGTTGACGAACACCCCGCCCGGTGCCAACGCGGCGGCGGCCCGTCGGTAGAGCGCACGCTTGCCGGCGTCGTCCAGGTGGTGGATCGCCAGCGCGCTGACAACCGCGTCGTACCGGCCCGGTGGCAGCTCGTCGGCCAGGTCAGCGTGGACCGTGCGGTGTGGCACGGACCGCGCGTCCAACTGGTCGGTGGCGCGGGCGAGCATCGCCGGCGCTCCGTCCACCAGGGTCAGCCGGACTCCGGGCACCGCGGCGGACAGCAGCAGGGAGAGCAGGCCGGTGCCGGCGCCCAGATCCAACACCTCCGGGGTACGGCCGGCGGCGAGCGCGGCCCGCAACGGCGGCGCGGCCACCTGGACGGCGGTGCCGTAGAAGGCGTCGAAGCACGGGATCAACCGCCTGCGCGCCTCGTCGTACGTGCCGGCCACCGCGTCGAAGACGTCCGTCACGCTCATCGTGCCCTCCCGAAATATGAGACAATTTTCCCACATTATAAGCCGATGAACGGCGCTGACGTCGTCAGCGATTCAGCTCCAAAGGCTTCGACTAACACCTCCGTCGCGCGCGAAATCACCGCGGGGTCACCGCTCGCCGCACGGCCGCGCGCGGCCCATCGACGTCACCCCGGCGCCTCAAAGGCGCGCTCGACGAGGGGTCATTGGGGATCTGGCCCCGCCGATCTTGCACTTTCGGTCGTCGTTTTGTCGCACTCATCCTTTATGCCGCCACAGAAACTGCAAGATCGCCGCAGGGAGGCACGGCGGCGGGCGGGGAGGCGCGGGGGCGGGAAGGGTTCGACGGGGTGCTGTCCGGGTGGCCCGAGGTGCCCGCGGTGCTCTGCCTGCACCACCCGCCGGTCGCGGTCGGCGGATTCCGCCGCAGTCGAGCCGGCATCGTCGCGAGCGTTCTATGTGGTCAGTCTGGCCACGCTTGCGCTGTCTGGCGGGTGGTTGACCGCGGACACGCGAAAGGCCCCCGGCGCGCTCCTTGGGCCTTAGGAGCCGGGGGCCTCTGCGTCATGCTGGTCAGGCCGGGTCGTGTGCCTTCGCCATACCGACGAACGCCCGCCAGGCCGCGGGCCCAAAGACCAACGCCGGCCCTGCCGGGTCCTTCGAGTCCCGCACGCCAACGGTGCCAGGCAGGTTATCCGCAACCTCGACGCAGTCGCCGCCGTTGCCGCTGCTGCGGGTGCTCTTACGCCACCGCGCGCCGGTCAGTTCCATGTCTTCGCCATTTCCGTAAGTAGGTCGACGGATTGCCAGTGGGACAACGCCTCGCCGCGTACGTTCTCCCACGCGGCCAGCATCGCCGCAATGTCCTCGGCACCGGTAACGACTTGCCCCTGAAGCTGATTGTCGAGGTAGCCGGCAACCCGATGCTCAGACCCCACGGCGATCACGAAGGGACCGTTCAGGCCAGCGTACGCGCCGACGGTGGAGGGGACGATGTGCACGCGGACGTGCGGGGCCTCGCACGCGGTGATGAGGGCCTGCACCTGTTCACGCATGGTGGCTCGTCCGCCGACTGGCCGCCGCAACACGGCTTCGTCAACAACGGCGGTGAAGTGTGGCGGGTCTTCACGGGTCAGGATGCTCTGCCGAGCGAGTCGTGAGGCCAGGTGCCGCTCGACGTCACTGCGGGCGATGACGTCGGCTCCGGCGAGCACGGCGCGAGCGTATGCCTCGGTCTGGAGCAGGCCGGGGAGGACTGTCGACTGAAACGACCGCAGCGAGATCGCCTCGCGCTCAATCTCTTGCCATGGTCGGAACCAAATTGGCTCGCGGCGTCTTGAAGTGTCCGGCCAGATGTCCCCTATGGGCCGCCGGAGCGCACCCGCCGCCGCCTCCCGGTGCCGGGGGTGGGGGATATGGTCGTAGTTCAGCCAGCGCGCGACGGTCTTCCGATCGACCCCGACCAACCCTGCCAGGGACTCAATCGAGTGCCCCGTCTCGGCCAGCGCGGCGCGGAGCGCATCGTTCACGACTTCCTCCATCGGATGCGCGGAATGTCTCGCGACCATATCGCTACGGGCTGTTTTTGTCCCATCACCGCCCGCAAGGTGGGATCAGACGGCGCGGCCGGTAGGGATCACGGAACCCGGCGGAGGCGTTCGTATCGGGGCCGCCCTTTGACCTGACCAGATCTTGGACAGTTTCCGTTAGCTGCTAACTATTCAGTCCCATGACATCTGTCAGTGTTGAAGTCCCGATACATGTGTCAGTTGGTAGGGATCTTGGGTGTGCTGGTAGATGGTGCCTGGCATGG